>CAYOCT010000003.1:0-99345 GCA_964402555.1 uncultured Nitrospiraceae bacterium
GCCGGCGCCGCCCGCGCCGCCATGGCCGCCCGCGCCGCCAGTGCCGCCGCCGCCGCCTGCGGCGCCATCGCCGCCTTTGCCCATGATACCGGCGTTGCTGCCCAAGGCATCGCGAATAGTGCTATTTTGGATGGTAATCGCTGGGCCGACGCCGCCACCACCACCCGCAGCGCCCAGTGTAGCGGCCCCGCCAGCCGTGCCACTCGTTCCGTTGCCGCCGCCTGATCCTCCGGCGGAAGAAACGGTCCACGTGGGGGATCCCACAATCTCCAGCACACCTCGGGCCGACAGGATGAACGCGCCACCGCCGCCGCCGCCCGCGCCGCCGCTGCCGCCGTTGCCACCCACGCCGCCCGTGCCGCCAAGGCCGCCGCCACCGCCGCCGCCCGCGCCGCCAATTCCACCGGGGGAAGCGCCTGACAGATCGCCACCCGCGCCGCCGAAGGCCCCTGCGCCTTGGCCGCCACCACCCGGTACTCGATTGCTGTCCCCCATATGGCCTGATCCGCCATTCCCTCCAGCGGAGCCTGCGCTGCCACCCGAGGCGCCGCCGCCGGAGCCGCCGCCGCCGCCGCCAGAACCCGTGCAGTCACGTCCATCAAGGAAGGTGTCGATAATCCAGTCGTAGCCGCCGGCAGTAATGTAAGTACCGGCGCCGCCGCCACCACCGCCGCCGCCTGAACCACCGCCGCCGCCACCACCGCCGCCGCCACCAGCAGCGCCACCGCCGCCGCCACCACCGCCACCGCCGCCGCCCGCAACCAAATACAGGGAGTCGGCCCAGGTGGTTACGGCGTATTCGGCTGTCGTGCCCTGGACGCCTGGCTGTCCATCGCCGCCGTCATTGCCTGTGCTGCCCACATTGCCGGGGTTATTCGTACCCGTCGCGCCACCCAAGCCGATTCTGAAACTGATCGTAATGGTAGTGATGGATGCGTCAACATCGTAACTAACCGTCGACGGGGACATGTCGCCGCCTGCGCCGCCGCTGGCTCGGGGGCCGCCCGATCCGCGGCCGCCGCCGGATAGCGCCGTTCCTTTGGTACCGCCGCCGCCGCCTGCGCCGCCTGTGATACCGTTAAAGCCGTTGCCGCCCGCGCCGCCATTGCCGCCGTTGGACACGCTCGCGTTGCCGGAGCTTCCGTTGATTCCGTCTATGCCTTCGCCGCCGCTGCCGCCGTCGCCGCCACTCGTGGGCCTGCTAGCGCCCGAAAAGTAGCCGCCGCCACCGCCGCCACCGCCGGAACCGCCCGGGCCGCCTTGGCCGCCTTGGCCGCCCGATCCGCCTGTACTACCTGATCCGGCCGTTCCCGGCGTGCCGCCGCCCAGATTGCCCGAGGGCACGGTCACCGAAGCCCCCCAGACCATATCATTGTCCGACACGATGGTCATAGGACGCGAACCAGATACCGTCACGGTTACGCCGGACGGAACGTTGACGGTGTCGAAGTAGAAGGCTGCTACCTCCCCTCCGCCCGGATTGATGGCCGTCCCGGTATAGACGACGCCTCCGTTCACCACGAGCGTAGGCGCGCCGGTGGTGTTGATCGCCACCACGTCGCCGCTGTGGAGCACGAGAGTCCCGATGCTGCCAATGGGACTCTTGTATAGGTTGTCAAGTTGGGCATGCGCGACCCCTGCGCACATGGCCAGGCTCAATGCCATGGCCGCGATAACGCGCAGCCCTGCTCCGCCGGATAAACGCGGGAGCGTGTACACTCTGGTGGACGGAATAGACATGACCGTATTTCTCCCTTTCAGTTCAGACGCTACTGACAATGCGGGCACATTACCTCTGGATTTTCTGAAAAGCGGATCACACAAGAATGAAAACATTGCTTCACTCGAATGGAACTATAGAGTTCGAGAACTAATGGCTGAGAAGGACGGATCGCACTTGCCAACTGTGTCCCCATCGATATGAAATGCACACGGGTCCTCATAAAAAACCCCAATGGCCACTGCCTCTTTTCTCATTATACGACAGGGTGCCTTGATTGTCAATATCAAAATCGCAAGGACGCACGAGTTACGGAGCGCAATACTAATAAAAATATAAAATACAGGTTCCAGTGCTTCGCGGTGTAAGTCTTTTCGCTACGAAAGCCTGTTAACAGACAGAAAACTCTCTATAGGATTAGGGAGACAACAGGCGGTGGGACTTCTTGATTTCGTCCAGACTAAGTGAGAAATTCAATGTTTTCAAGTGCCGGAAAGCGGCGGTGCGGTGACATCTGACAGCAGCCCTCTTCTCTCCTGAAAGTCGTCCACCTGCCAGTTGGAGATCCTTGTCGACCTCCGCCATGAGCCCCTCCAACGTTTGCTCGGGCCGAAGCATGAGTCGCATCCGCAGAAGGAACTCGGTTGGTGTCACCACTCGAACTTCCGGGCCAAGCGCATCGACGCAGGAACACACCGAAGTGTAGCCGCGCGCGCTACCGGGTTGTCCGCCGGCCCGCTGGTCCATTTCTTCATCATCCTGGCCGGGGCGGAACCAGGACCACGCATGAACGACGACCCAACTGAACGCATCATCCGACGGACTGCTGTCAAGCCGAGGGAGGCCGTTGAGGTTGCGCGCTATGCCGCAGGGACTGTTATCGCGTTCGCCCCGGACGCCCGACCAGATGGAATAGCGCGCTGAAACCACCGGGAGTTCCTCGCCGCTTCGCCCCTTCACCCACCGGACCGCTCCGCCCCCGGCCGTGTAAGGCGCGTATTGCACAGTGAATACGCCAAGCAGGCCGGGGATTTCCTCCGCGCACGCAGTATAGGCTCGCATCGCGGCGTCGGAGTCCCACTGCGCGGCATTGAACGCGAGCGAGCGTATCCCGCCCAGCCGCATGTACTGCCCAATGCGCCGCGCGTGAGTTCGCATGAGGGACGCCCCTCCACCGCGGCTGCCAAAAAGGTCCGGATAGTAGTACCCACCCCCGTATAGAACGAAGTCGTCCTGGGGCGTCGCGGTACGGAAAAGATAATCGAGGGTATAGGGGCAAAGTTGCGCGAGGTCCACATAGCAGCACGTCCACCCAATAGGACGCGTCCCGCGCCGGGGGTCAGACCAATAGCACCGAGAAGCGTCTTCGACGAAGTCGCCCATGAGCCATTGGACGTTGTCGCCGTCGCTCATTACGAACGTGGCGTAGTGCACCCCTTCCTCCCACGACAAGTCCCACATCGTCTTCGTCTGAGGCGCACGCAGTCTCTCCACGGGGAATGTCGCGCCCGGCTGCTCGGTCGACAGCAACGGTAGGTTGTGGCACCAGTTCGTCGCCGTGATGAAATGGCCGAACTCGCTTGCCGGACGCGTGATCGCCATTTCATCACCAATGCCCCAACCGAGCACCGGCGTGTCGGGTTTCAGGCGTCCAAGAACGCGCTCGTACAGCGGACCAGGCTTCGACAGCACAAACGACCCCAGCGCCACGGCCTCGGAACGGATTTCGTTGGCTTTCGGGTCCTGAAGCGCAAGGATCGTGCGGCTGAACTCGCGACCGTACTTCGCGTAGCACTCCTCTTCGCTCATCCCCCGCACGTCCTGGAGGCAGGCTAATCCCAGCGCTCGCGCCTCGCCCTCGAGCGTGTCCGAGACCGCGATGGCGCCGCGCATCGCGCAGAGCGACGTGGCCACGTTCGACGTGGCATCCATCGGGCCTTCCTCGAAGAACCCGCGTTTCGAGTCGTCGTAATGATACAGGATGTATCCTTTCACGATGCCGCGCTCCTTGAATCGCCGGACGAGATCCCAAATCTCGGAGGGGCCTTCCGCGCGCGCGCCGGTCTGCTCAAGCATCATGGCGTACCAGCGCTCGTACGAGGGATGCGCCAGGGGCGCCCAGATCATCTCCTTGCCCCCATGGTCAAGCGCCTCGCGCGCGGCCAGTCCCGACAGCGTATCGAGCACGATCGCGATCTCGCGCGAAGGAACCGAAGTCACGGTCAGCACCGTCTCCGGCCGCGGAAATCTCGGCCAATACCGGTGCAACGAGTCCGAGGCCAGCGCGGAAACACACCATCCCATCGACAACGTCAAGGCTGCGACAAACCAACGTGTCATGCTCATCCTCCACCGTTGAAGCACTTGCGATTGTAACGGAACGGCCCGCCCGGCGGAAACGTCGATCTCGAAATGCGCCGAGCCGCTGTGGTACCGTGGCATACGGTATAGGCAAGGACAGGAGAACCAGCCATGGCGATTCCAGGATATGTCGACTATCAACGGCGCGAGTACTGCAAGGATATTCAATGCCCAATCCAAGGTCTGCTTGACGCTCAAGCCCCGGATTCGCCCGCGTATGCAGCCATCCGCGACATCTGCATCTCCGACTGCATCCATAGCACCTACGAATTCCATCACTGGCTGATCCAGAAGGGCTACCTCGTAGTACGGCCCGAAGCTTCGTGACACGGAGGATCCTCGAATGCGCGTGGCGATGTATTACAACAACCGCGACGTCCGGCTCGAACAAATGCCCGTTCCGAAAATCGGCCCGGGAGAAGCCCTCGTCAAAGTGCTTGCCAGCGGGATCTGCGGCAGCGACGTGCTCGAATGGTACCGCATCAAGAAGGCCCCGAAAGTCCTGGGCCATGAGATCACGGGCGATATCGTCGAGGTCGGCGAAGGCGTCACGCGATTCAAGCCTGGCGACCGCGTGTGCGTCTCCCATCACGTCCCGTGCAACACGTGCTGGTATTGCCTGCACGGCAACCACACCGTCTGCGAGACGCTCCATACCACGAATTTCGATCCGGGCGGCTTTGCCGAATTCGTCCGCCTCCCCGTCATCAACGTCGACCGAGGCACGTTCTCGCTTCCGGACGAAGTCTCTTATGAGGAAGGCGCATTCATCGAGCCGCTGGCCTGCGTGGTCCGAGGCCAGCGCATGGCCCATTTCCGCCCCGGCCAGACCGTCGTGGTCATGGGCAGCGGTATCTCCGGCATCCTCCATATCATGCTCGCCCGTGCCCTGGGCGCGGGACGCATCATCGCCACGGATATCAGCCCGTTCCGCCTAGAGCAAGCAGCCCGCTTCGGCGCCGAGACCGTGATCGACGCGCGCGACGACGTGCCTGCGGGCGTGCGCGCCGCCAACGCGGGACGCCCCGCCGACCACGTCGTGGTGTGCACCGGCGCCCTCACCGCGTTCCAGCTGGCCCTCAAGTCGG
Source organism: uncultured Nitrospiraceae bacterium (assembly GCA_964402555.1). Lineage (GTDB taxonomy): Bacteria > Hydrogenedentota > Hydrogenedentia > Hydrogenedentales > SLHB01 > CAYOCT01. The sequence continues at coordinate 5,170 of CAYOCT010000003.1, forward strand.
TGGATCGAGGCGGCACGGTGCTTTGTTTCGCCACCACCGACCCCGGCGTCGAACTCCCGATCCCGCTAAACGACTTCTGGCGCAACGGCATTACCATCATGCCGTCGTACGCCAACAGCCCTTACGACGCCGAAGTCGCCATCCAACTGCTGCGCTCGGGACGCCTGCCGGTGCGCGACATGGTCACGCATCGCTTCGGCCTTGCCGAGACCGGCGTGGGCTTCGGCCTCGTCGCCGGGGCCGCCGATTCGCTCAAGGTCATCATCGAACCACAACGGTAGCGCGCCGCGATCGTTATTCGCTGTCGAGGCCGAGTCTTCGCCCGTGGCCGGCACGGCTATTCCTGCATCCTTTCCCCCTAGGCAAAACAACCCGGATGAGGACTTGACATCTTGTCTACTTATATGATACTATCAGCGCACCTTGGAATCCATACACGTAGTGTGTAGACTATAGGTGCTAAACAACCGAGTAGAGGGTTGATACAATGTCCCACCAAGCGGCGTACTCGATCAATGTCGACAGTGCCATCGCGGTGTATGTTCAGATTGAAAACCAAGTCGAATTCGCTATTGCCTCCGGACGCATCAAAGCTGGCGATACCCTGCCTTCGGTCCGGGAAATGTCGTCCATGCTAAACATCAATCCCAACACCGTAACGAAGGCCTATCGCGACCTTGAAATCAGGAAGATCGTCCACCCCCGCCGCGGCGTCGGCGTGATTGTCACTGAGGCGGCCTTCAAGGCCTGCCGGGATTCCGTGCTGGATACCGTCAAGAACCATCTCGTCGAGGCGGTAGCGGAGTGCGTGTCTGTCGGTTTGCCCTCGGTGGACATTCGGAAGCTCGTTACCCAGACGATCGACTCGGGTGTCGCGCCCTATCGCTCCGGAAAGTAGCGCGCGGCTTACGCCCATCCGTCGAAGCCGACCAACGGCACGAACACGCAACTCATTCCCGTAGTCTCGTGAAATCCATCCTGCGTCCGATGCACGGTCACAAGATGCTGTACGTCGCGCGGGCCGACGGGACACACGAGCCGCCCCTGCAATGCCAGTTGCGTCTTCAGCGCTGCCGGAACGCGCGGCCCTCCGGCCGTCACCAGGATCGCATCGTAGGGCGCGCCCTGCGAATACCCGAGCGTCCCATCGCAAACCACGACCGTGATGTTCCGATAGCCAAGACGCGCGAAGCAGTCCTGGGCGCGCTGGGCGAGCTGCGGATGGCGCTCGATCGTGATGACCTCCGCCGCCAGTTCCGCCAGAATGGCCGCTTGATACCCCGAACCCGCGCCGATCTCGAGCACTCGGTCGGCAGGTTCGAGCGCGAGCAGTTCCGTCATCGCCGCCACCATATACGGTTGCGAGATCGTCTGTCCCTGCCCAATCGGCACGGGATGGTCCTCGTAGGCGGCGGCCGCCGATTCCGGAGGGAGAAAAGCGTGCCGTGGGACCCGGCGCATCGCCTCGAGCACACGCGGGTCCTTCACCCCCCGGGCCGCGATCTGCTCGTCCACCATCCGCCGGCGTTCCAGCGCGAACGCCTCCGGGAAACGATCACGAGCGGATGAACTCATGTGTGCCTCACCCATACCGGAACGGCGATCAGAATGCCTGCACGGCGATCGCGCGGACGATCCACACCACAAAGAGCGCCGCCACGGGACCGAAGTCGAAGGGACCCATGGGCGGCAGCATCCGCCGCATCGCGTCGATCAAGGGATCGGTGAGACGCCATGCCCAGCGGATACGCCGATCGAACGTATCGATCCGGAGCCACGGCGCAACCCAGCGCAACAGGATCAACAACATGTACAGCGTCGCTGCGCTGTTGATCGTCCTCGCCACGAGATCGGCTACGGAAACGTGTATCAAAACCGAAACTCCCCGACGCGCCGGTATATGGGTCCGTGCGGCGTCAACTGACTCGAGTATATTGACACAGCGTCCACGGTGAAGTCACCTGCGAAGAACTCGGATTCGCATTCCAGGCATGCGATTGCCGGCGCCGCACCGCGCGCGTCTTTGACCCGCGCAAGCGTAAGGTGCGGGTGAAAGGCCTTCGTGTCCGGAGGCAGTCCGATGGCCCGCGCGGCGCTTTCCGCGACTCCCTGCGCCTCGGCAAGCGGCCCGTCCAACGGTTCGATCCCCGCCCAAAGCACGGCGGGCTTCCGCCAATTGGGAAACGCCCCCGTGCCGCGGACTGCAAGAGCGAATGGCGCCACGCCCGAATACGACGCTTCGAGGCTGGAACAGAGTCCCTCGACGGCCGCGTCCGCGATCTCGCCCAAGAACCGTAGCGTCAGGTGCATGTGTTCCGGCTTGACCCACGTGCACCCGCGCGCCCCGGACGCCTGCAAGCGCGCCGTCAACGAGCGCACGCGCGCGCGCACCTCCTCCGGAATCTCGATAGCAATAAATGTTCTCACACGGCCTCCTACGTTCGCGTCTCGCCGCGCACTTTCCGATCTCAGTGCTCCCCCCGTTTCTATGTGGCTCCGTCTTTTCTTGCTCTTGCTCTTGCTCTTGCTCTTGCTCGTGCTCGTAATCGTGATCGTAATCGTAATCGTGATAGTAATCGAATTACTCGCGGCCGAGTGTTGGCAGTGGTCATAACTACGGGGAGAAGGCTGTTCTGTTAAGGCTACCGCCTTTCGATCTTCCGTCGATTACGATTACGCGTCGCCATGAAGCGCGGCTTCACTCGGGAGGATGAAAATGAAGCGCGTCGTGTGTGACTCCGATGCATAGAGGAACGCTTGACCTCTTGTCATTCTGAGAGCTTGTGAAGAAATGTCAAGGTCGAGCGCTTTCGTTTGTCGGCTCCGTCCTTTCTGTCATCCTGAGCGCAGCGAAGGATCTCGCTATGTGCATAGGCCTCTGATGTTTATGAGATCCTTCGCTGCGCTCAGGATGACAGGCAATACGCAGTCAAGAGGCAAAGCGCCCGCGTTTCGCAATTCCTTCACAAGCTCTGAGCGGCGCGAAGAATCTCCTGGCAGGCGAGGCTCTTATCGTGGGTGAGATTCTTCGCGCTGCTCAGAATGACAGGAGGTCGGGTTTCTATTTTCGAGGCAGCACGACTACGAGCACGAGCACGGGCGCTAAACCTCGTAAAGTATGGCTCTTCACGAACCTGGGGGCACTGTGGTTTCCGATGGCCTTAGTTGTACTCGCTTTTTCGCCCCGGTACAATGCCCTGTATTGGGCCTCAACATGGGAAAGGCGCATGCTATGGCTACCCGGTTCATTTGCGGATTCGTTGCGGCGGTCGCGTGGACGGCACTGGGCTGGGCCGCGGAACCGTTCCAGGCCAAAGTCACGGAAGTCGTCAAGGGCGACGTCTTCGTGATTGACCAGGGCGGCAAACCGGCAACGGTGCGCCTCTCCGGCGTCGACAGCCCGGAACTGGCCCAGCATTTCGGACCCGAAGCGAAGGCGTTCACCTCCGGCCTCGTGATGGGCAAGGAAGTCACGCTCGAATCGCAAGGCATGGACGGCCTCGGCCGCATGGTCGTGTCAGTGACGCTTGCCGACGGGCGCGTGCTCAACCACGAGATCCTCGACGCCGGGCTTGGGTGGTATTGCGATATGCACCCCACGGCCGACCCGAAACTCCGCGGCGTCGTGGCAAAGGCCATCGCCGCAAAGAAAGGCTTGTGGGCGGACACCGCGCCGCTGTCGCCGTGGGATTTCCGAGGCGACGCCGAAAAGCACGCGAAGGAAGCTGTGGCCGTGGCCGAAAAGCCGGCCCCCAAAGAAGAGGAGAAGCCCGCCGTTAAGACCGTGTCGGCCAAGGGCAATCTTGAAGGCATCCCGCGCGAGCAATTCCCGAATACCGTGCCGCACGAGGTGGCGAAATTCATGGAAGACCCCGTCGTGAAGCAGCTTGGTCTTTCGGCGCACAAGGATGGCAGCGGGAAGATGGACGGCATCCAAGCGGCCAACCTCGGGCCGTACGCGCCGATCGCGGCGTTGGCAGGACTGCAAGAGGGCGACATTCTGCACTCGGTCAATGGCGACGTTATCGACAGCGAAGGCACGGCGTTCAATCTCTACAACAAGTACAAGAACACCCGGTCATTTCAGATTGGAATCATCCGCAACGGGCAGCCGCAGACGTTGAATATCTCGGTGCCCGACTTCATTAAATAGAAAGCAGGCTATCAGGAAATGCCACTACCTCCCAATTCCAAGCCCTATCGCGGGCTTCTTCGGCGCGGCGGCGCGCTTCGTTATGCGGTCCTCGCTACGATACTCGTTGCCGTCGCCACCCCCGCGTTCGCGGAACACGGCGAAAGCGCCCCGGGCGTCGCGCCAGGCCTCCTCTGGGTCACACCTTTCGCGGCCTTGCTGTTGTCCATCGCAATCTTCCCGCTGGTGCCGGCCCTGGCGCACTGGTGGGAACACAACCGCAGCAAGCTGACTGTCTCGCTGTCGCTCGCCACCGTGACGTGCGCGTACTACGGCCTGCGCGGCTACGGCTTCGCGGGGTCCGAATCGGGAATCCACGCGATCCTCAACGTCCTGCATCATTCGATACTCGGCGACTACATCCCGTTCATCGTGCTCCTGTTCAGCCTCTACACGATCAGCGGCGGGATTCGCCTCACCGGCGATATCCCCGCGCACCCGATCACCAACACGGCGTTCCTGCTGATCGGGAGCTTGATCGCGAGTTTCGTCGGCACGACGGGCGCTTCGATGCTTCTGATTCGCCCCCTCCTGCAAATCAATCGCGAACGCCGCCACGTCAAACACACCGTCATCTTCTTCATCTTCCTGGTGAGCAACATCGGCGGCGCGCTGCTGCCCGTCGGCGATCCGCCGCTGTTCCTCGGCTATCTGCGGGGCGTGCCGTTTCTGTGGACGCTCCACTTGCTCCCGCAATGGGGCATCGCGACGGTGCTTCTGCTGGCCATCTACTACGTCGTCGACACGATAGCGCACCGCAAAGAAGAACCGGCCGCGCTACGCCTGGACGAGACCACCCGCCAGCCCCTGCGCATCCAGGGACGCCGCAACTTCCTGTTGCTCGCGGGCGTCGTGCTGGCCGTGGCCTTGCTCGTGCCGGGCCAGCGCCTTCCGGGCACGAGCTGGATCGTCCCGGACGCCCACCTCCGCGAACTCGTGCAACTTTTCCTCGCGGGCTTGTCCTGGGTGCTCACGCCGCGCCGCATCCATCACGAGAACTACTTCAACTTCATCGCCATCGGGGAAGTCGCGTGCCTGTTCATCGGCATCTTCATCACCATGCAAGCCCCAATCGAGATTCTTAAGATCAAGGGCGAGACCCTCGGCCTGACCTCGCCGCTCCAGTACTTCTGGTGCACCGGCATCCTCTCGAGTTTCCTCGACAACGCCCCGACCTACGTCGTCTACTTTGAACTCGCCGGGAGCCTCCATATCCCCGGGGTCCAGGTCGTGAGCAACGTCGCGACCGCTACCGGCCACATTCCCTTCGCGGACCTGCTGGCCATTTCATGCGGCGCCGTGTTCATGGGCGCCAACACCTATATCGGCAACGGCCCCAACTTCCTCGTCAAGAGCATTGCCGAGTCCCACGGCGTCAAGATGCCGGCCTTCTTCGGCTACATGGCCTACAGCGGGCTGATTCTGATCCCCACGTTCATCTTGATTTCGATTATCTTCTTCCTCTAGCGTAGTGATTCACAATTTCAAGCTCTTACTGCGTTTTCGTGATCGTGATCGTGATCGTGATCGTGGTCGTAATCGTAATCGGACCAATAGTGTGCGTCTCCGCCAACAGTAACGCCTCCGCGAAAGTTGTAAACGTTGATTGGTGAACGCCGGATCGCATTTCTTTCGTAACCTTCGATTACGATTACGAGTCGTCATGAAGCGCGGCTTCACTCGGGAGGATGAGAATGCAGCGCGTCGTGTGTGACTCCGATACATAGAGGAACGCTGGACCTCCTGTCATTCTGAGCAACGCGAAGAATCTCCTGGCAGGCGAGGCTCTTATCGTGGGTAAGATTCTTCGCGTTGCTCAGAATGACAGGAGGTCGGGTTTCTATTCTCAAGGTAGCACGACTTTAAGTTGCCAATAGCGTGATTCAATACACGAGGAGCCGGCGCATGGAATCCTTCGTTACCGTGGCCACCTACAGCGGACTCGATGAGATGGTCGCCAACATCGTGTGCAGCCGTCTCGAATCCATGGGTATCGACGCCGATCTGATTCCCGAAGGCGGCGCGCTCGTGTTGCAGGTCCCCGAAGCCCAGGCCGCCCGCGCCAACGAAATGCTCCGCTGGTTCCGCGAAGAGATTGGCGCTACGGAGAACGCCCCGGCACCGTCCGAGACCCAAACGCCCCGGGCCGACGCCTTCGTGACCGTGGGAACCTATCTCGACATTACGCTCGCCCATCTCGTGCGGGGCTGCCTCGAAGCCGAAGGCATCGACGCCTGGGTCGCCGATGAATCGGCCGCGTTCGGCAACGAAGGCGGCATCCTCTGCGCCCAAGGCATCCGCGTCAACGTCCCCGCCGATCAGGCCGATGAGGCCATCGAGATTCTGAGAACCATCGACGCCGCCAAGGAAGACGAGTAACCCTCGCACTCGCACTCGTGATCGTAATCGTAGTCGTGATCGTGATCGCAATCGTGATCGTAATCGTAGTCGTGATCGTGATCGTAGTCGTAATCGTGGTCGTAGTCGTCTACGACCCTTCCGGTTCCGGCCACGATCACGAGTGCGATCACGACATCCTGCTTGATCGCACCTTCGTATCAGCGGCTTGGCGCATAGATAAGCGAAGCCGCGATGAAGTGCCGCGCGGCGGCCCACGCATCAACAAACGAGGCAGGGCATTCGGGCAAAGACGCTTCGAGTCCTTTGGGTGTGGTGGCGTCCAACAGGGGTCGTAACGAAACGAGGCGCGCTGGTTTCTTTTCCCAAAGAACCGCCGCGTCGCAAAGCGTTTCGAGTGGGCGCGCGCCAGCGGAAGGAAGCTGGGTAAGTTTGCGTTGCATGACCGCGTCCCACGTCGGGAAAGGCATCTCCGGGGGCTTGCCCTCGTCGAACTCCTCGCGCCAGTACGGCAGGATGTCCTCGACACGCCATTGCGTGTTCGGAGCGCCGCCGCAGAACAACACGAGGCTGTCCAATTGGCGTTTCCGATGCGTCCATTCGGGTGGCACGGGGCGTCCTAGAGCGGCCGCGATGCGGATAGCGGCATCGATGCCCATGCACGTCGCGAGCACCAACTCCGTGGATTGGGTATCGCGCCCCGCTTCGTAGCTAAACGAGTACAGCGGCTGCCGCGTGCGCGCGTCCGTCCAGCGCGTCAGAAAATCTCCCGAGTCCTTCACGTACTCCCACACCTCTTCGAGGTACGCGTGGCGTTCGGGCGTGTCCAGCGTCGAACCCGTTTGCCAGAACGAGCCGAGCATCCACGCCGCGGCTTCCGGGCGGATCGCCCAACTCGGAAGGGCGTCGACTCCGTTGGCGTACGTCGCGGCGGGAAGCGATCCGCGCGGTTTGCATGGCTCGTCCTGCGCGCGAATCGTCTTCCCGTAGAACAGCGAGTGCGTTCGCGCCATCTCGCGATAGCCCGCCAGGCTATAGGCCATCGTGGCCCACGCGCCGTCCTCGGCGCTGTCCATCGCCCGGGGCGGCTGTGCGGAAGGAGACCTCACCACGGCGTAGCTCGCGCGGTCGGTGCACATCGCCAGCGTCATCAGGTCGCGTTTGCAGGCGGCAAGGAGCGGCGCATCATCCGTGTTGGGGATAACCGCCGGCCGCAGCCATTCCAGCCAGTAATTGCGCGTGTCGTCAACCAGCGCGTCGTAACCTTGTTGGGTAGCGTACGCGAGCGTCGACGCCGCCTCGGCGTCGTTCTTCCCGAATGCGGCAAACACGGTGGCCACGTAGTCCTGGCCTTCCAGAACAGGCGTGAGCGCAATAACCGAGTGGCACGGCCCCGTGGCGGCCGCGGGCCCCGATGACGTAACGGGGCCGTTCAGTGACGCTGCCAATGCGCCCGAATCGGCCTCGCACCGAAAACCTGCCACCTTGTTGGGGCTGGCATAGGCAATCCATACCCCGTCGCCGAATGCGGTCCAAGCTTCCAGAGACGCGTGCGACGCGGCGAGTTCATCCGCCTTGCGCCACGCGCCGGCATTGGGATGGTTTGGGCGAAAATGGCGGAACGTGCCGCCGCCGTCGGCGGTGAACACGGCGAAGTCGTTGCATGCATCGAGCGCCCAATCGGCGATCGGCGCCTCGGGGATCAGCCGCGTGCACGGCGAGAAGTTCGCATACCAGTAGAGCGCCGGCGCCGAACTGCATCCGCTCACGGTAAGCCGCAGGATCAAGAGGTCGCGCCCGGGGTGCACATGGATCCGCTCGGTCACCGCGAGCTTCGGTTCGGACAGCGTCCTCGCGATTTCGATGCCGCCCGTGTCTTCGCGCTCGTAACGCACGCGCGTTTCCCACGGCTCGCCGCACAGCCACAAAGTCCGGTCGTCGATGCGAAGCCCCCACATGAGGCCGTCGCCGAGCGGCGCGGGCGCGTCATGCGACGCCAGATAGCGGACTTGGTTGTAGTATCCGGGGCTTGGCCAGCGGCACAGGGCGATGCGCCCCGACCGGTCGACGCCCACGGTAAGGCCGCCGTTGCCCGCGATGGCGCAGATCGTCTCGGGGCCCCACGCCTCGGCAAACGTACCGGGCACGCCGGCCGCCGCGGCCACCCACCATATGCCCACCGCGAGTATCATCGAACCGTCCGCGAATTGCGTTACCGGGCCCCGGCGTTCGCCAGAGATCCCCGGAAAGTCATCTTGCCCTGATCCATTGTGGCGTCCAATTCAAGCGCGCCGAGTTGCTCCATCACATGCAGGAACGGCAGCACGCGTTTCTCGACGTCGTGTTCGTCCATGCGCGGAACGAGTTCCGAGCTGCCCGCTTTCCTCGCCAACGTTTCGATTATGCCCGCCAGACGTTTCCATTGCACACGCAAGGCGAGGTCCGCCCGGATCTCGGTTCCCGGATGCAATGCCCCGGCCAGGCGCGCCATGGCCGGCTCCTGGGACGTCGCGAGCCAGTCCTGTCCCGAGCGCGAAAGACACAGGGTAAACGGTTCGCCGGCCCACGGTACGAGCGTCCCGGAATGGCCGTTCCATTCGTACGCGACGGCGGTATCGGCGGGCACGAGCGGTTGCAGCGGATGAGGCCCGGCCGCCGTGTCGCGTCCTCGCAACACCAGGGCCAGGCTTGGCGCGGGCAATGCGCCCTGCATGTTCACATCGAGCAGAGCGCAGGCGCATTCCGAGGACGCCTTGTCCCAATCTTTGGACAGGACGTTCACCCTCCAAGCGGTGGCCATGCGCCCAGCCATGCTCGCCAGGGCTTGCAGGCAAAAACCTAGACCTTCCGACGCCGAAGGTTTCGGGACAGCGCCCCAGGCGAAACCGGCCAGCGCGGCCACATCCGCGCAGCGCGACGCGGCGATCGAGAGCACCGGAGAATCAGGCCAGACATCGGTTACGGTGAGCGGCGAGTCACGGTGCGAAACATTCGCTTCGCACCATCCCGACACGGGAAGGCCCTCACGCCCATGCAGGTGAATGGACGCGCGGTGTTCTCCCGTGAACAGGATTCGCAAATCGTCACGCCCATCCGAAGGTTCGAGTTCCGGGACCGGCGCCGATAACGACGAAACGACGTAGCCCTTCGATTCGGACACTATCAGAAAGCCTTCGCGCCACGCGTAGTGTAGCTTCCCGTATGCGTAGACGCCGTCCTCCGGGGCGGCGCGCAATATCACGCGGCGAAACGTGTCGACCGACCGCAACAGCAGCCCCGGGCGGATACAGACGCCCACGCCTTCCGGCGCCTTTGCGGCAAGCAGACGGTTGCCAAGCCACAGCCAGCACCGAAACGCGGTGGGCCGTATACCCGTCGCGTTGCGCGCCGCGAGTTCGGCATCGGCAAACCGTTCGGCAAACTCCTCGCTAGTCTTGCGGAACGCGGCCGATTGCGCGACCCCGGCATAGAACGCCAGGAAATCGCTCGATGCGGCGATACAGGTAGCGTCGTCTGGGCAATAGCCTTCGAGCGGCGAGACTTTCATGACGGTGTCGACGGCCAATCCCGCGACAAGGAGGATCGCCACGGCGATGAGTCCCCACCATGGCCGCAGCCAGCGCGTTCGCCGGATCGGTTTCAGCATCGCGCGCGTTCATCCCCGGGCCAAACGTAACAGGTCATCATGAGATCCGCTTATTCAAGCACGCGATTCGAGCGAAAAACGGCGACTGACACGCTTTTCGGCAGTTTGAAAAGCGTGTCTGTCCCCGCTTTTCGCGGCACGTAGCGCCAAGAATTAAGTGCCATCAGGACACCTCGCTTCCCTAGTCCGCGTTCCAGACGGCTTCTTTCTCTTTGTCGCGGCGCGCTTCGAGCGAAGCGAGTTTGTCGGCAAGTTCGGCCTGGATCTGGTCGAATTCCTCGCGCGTCGACGCCTTGCCGAGCCGCTCGTCGTACGAGAGCTTGAGTTCGGCGCTCTTGGCGCTGCACACCTTCTCGATCTCGGCGATGCGCGCCTTCTGCTCGTCCGAGAGCTTCTTCGTCGGCCCGCTGGCCTTCTCGAGGCGTTCCATCGCCAGTTCGTACGCGCTTTTCATGACCAGTCCTCCTGAGATCGGTCGACGCCGAATTCGTCCTCGAGGATCGTCGAGATGAACCGTTCGATGGACACCTGGTAGTAGCGGCTGTCCGGCGTGACGATGACTCCCGTCGTGATGTCTTCGTAGCGTTCGAGCTTGTCGAGCGCCGCGGCAAGGGCGGCTTCGACGGATTCGCTGAGATGTTTGACTTCGAGATGCTCGGACTTGCACTGGACGGGCTTCGATCGGAATCCGAGAAACCCGAACATCCTGCCGACCAGCGCCTGGTCGGTGTTCTCCTCGCCGAAGATCTCGTCGTAGGTCGGTTCGTACTGCGGCGGACGTATCACGAACCGCGGCGACACCTGGACCTTGCCGCGGACCTCGGTCGTCTGATACCCGGACTCGCACGACGCGCCAAGGCAGACATAGGGGAGTTCGTGGTAGCCACTCACGATCCCGTAGGTCGGCCGCCGCACAATCCGCGTGCGCCGGAAGATCTCGCGCATCTCGTCCGAACTCAGTCCCATCGCGTTACTCTATGCCGTTGACGATATATCCCACGCCGCTATGATACCACCTACTTGAACCACGGCGCGAAATCGACGCGGACATAGGGCTGGCTGGTCGCGGTTGCCGGCGGATCGACGGCCGCGTTCGCGACGTAGGCCGTCTTGCGCTTTGGATCGAAAACCCACGAGTGCAGGGTCGAGTCGTTGCGGACAGGGCCGTTGGCGAGCAGTTGCAGGGCCTGCGGGACATCGAGTTGCTTGGGCAGGGCCTGGATCATTTTGCCCAGCCAGTCGTAGCGCTGCCACGTATTCTGCAGCTTGAGCAGCGGAATGGCCGCATCGAGTTTCTCGGGATCGATGCCGTACTTCGGGCCGTATACGAGCGCGAGCTTGTGCAATTGCTTCATGCCGATCGGGTGGTTCGTGCGACGCACGGCGTCCGCCATGGCCCAATGCCCGGTCGCTTCGCCCTCCTTCGGATCCATCGGCGCGAAAACCGTGCAGTCGGTCGCGTCGACTTCGAGCGCGCGCGCATCCGGAATCTTCCCGTCGCCGATGATGAAGTTCCAACCCGTCGTGCGCGGGCCTTTCTTGATGATGTCCACGGCCTGATCCAGCGTGCCCGCCTCTTCGAGCACGCGCCGCATGAGGATGAGCAGCGGCACGCCGTCGAAGGTCTCTTCGCTCGATACGGAGGTCATTTCGCCGATGGTGATCCCTCGCGAGTTCATACCGCTGACGCTGCCGATCGCGCCCGCCCAGCCAACCATCATAAACGGCGACTTTCCCTTCGGACGCCAAACCAGGATCGCGGCTTCCTCCTGCGCGCTTCCCCCGATGTTCCAGTCGAGATTACGCCCGTGCAAGAGGCGCCCGTCGGGCGTCCATTGGCCCCACGCCGCGAAGTTCGAACATTGCTGGCCCGCCTTCGCGCGGTCGGCGGCATCGGCGGCGGGTTTCGCGTCCGGCGGCTGATTCGGCGGATGATGCGCCAGTTCCGCCTGGGTAACTTCCGTGCGGATATCCTCATAGGTAATGTCGTCGACCTTAGCGGCTTTCAACCCCTTGACGACGCCGCGCATTTCCTCGATGTATTCGGCGGGAAAGTGCTTCTCCATACGCTCGGATTGAGCGTTGATATACTCCGGCGTGTAGCCCCTGCTCAGGAAGGCCTTCTGCATGTAGCCTTCCTTGATCCCGTGATGGATGCGCGACGCGAGCAGCCGGCCGTGCTGGAAGCCCATTTCGGACGGCGTGCCTTCCATGACGCACACGAGGCACGGCCCCACTTGGTACAGCTTCCCGGCGCCTTCCTTGTCGAGCAGTTTTGGTTGGGCGTCGGCGATTACCGGCGGCACGAGCATGTCCGGCGTGATGGGTTTGACAGGCGCGACGGCCTCCTGCGCATGGACCACGCCCCAACCGAGCGCGACCGACAACACCAGCATGCGGATAAGGTGGGATTTCATGAGACGTCTCCTGAGTTTCTAGGCGAGCGAACCAACGACGCGAGCCAGTGTACCGATCCAACCCCAGCGGCGCAACCGCTATTCCAGCACGCCCCCGTGGTCGTGATCGTGATCGTAGTCGTGATCGTAATCGTAATCGTGTTCGCGGTTATTCCCTTGATCCCCGCCAGAGCCGGCTCAGTACCCTGAAGAGAAAGAGGATTTCAAAGGAGAAGGATCGGAGATTCGATTACGATCACGACTACGATCACGATCACGGTGGGATGTCAGAAGTACCCCAGGGCCTTGAGTTGGTCGGCGGTCTTCGGCGATTGCTCTTCCGCGCGTTTGCTCGGCTCGAAGACAGGCCGCGCCGCGCGGTCGGCTTTCCACGCCGCGGCCTGCGCAAGCAAGTAGTCCTTCAACACGGGAAACGCAATCGCGAGGTTGCCCTGTTCGAGCGGGTCGGCTTGAAGATCGTACACCTCGACGCGCGCGTCGTTGTTGTCGCGAATCAGTTTGTAGCGAGGCCACCAGTACGCCTCGCACGTGTGATCCGTCACGAGATTGAGCACGCCCTTGTTCGTCCACGCGGCCTGCGCGAACGCCATAATGCGGTCCTCGTCGCGCGACGCGGTCTTGTCCGTGAGGCTCATGCCGGACACGGTATCCTTGGGCGGCGCCAAGCCCATCAGCGTCGCGACGGTCGGGAAGAGATCGACGGTGCTCGCGAGCGACGCCGTGCGCGCAGGCAGCCGGTCGCGGATGCCGGTTCCGCGGAAGATCATCGGAATGTGGACGACCGGCTCGTAGACCGTTACGCCGTGCGTGTAGCAATGCTCGTGTTCGCCGAAGCCCTCTCCGTGATCCGAGGTAATCACTACGAGCGTCTTTCGGTCAAGCCCGAGTTCTTTCAAACACGCCGCGAGCTTGCGGATTTCGTCGTCCACCGCGGCGATGTTCTCGTCGTAGCGCGCGATGATCTCGGCGCGTTGCTCGCGCGTCGGGAGCATGTCCTTGGTGTCGGTCACGCGCGGCCAGTCTTTGAGCAGCGGCGCGAGAATGTTTGCGGGATCGCTCGAAAACTTTTTGTAGAACCCTTCCGGCGCGCGATAGGGCGCGTGCGGCTGGCGGTAATGCACGTACAGAAAGAACCGTTTCGCGGCATTCCGGCGTAAGAAATCGAGCGCCTTGTTCGTCGCGAGTCCCGGGTCCCCTTCGGGCTTCACGTCCAACGGTTCGACGGCCTCCATCGCCTCGTCCAGGTCGCGCTGATGAAACGCGAGCGGATTCGCCGACACGAGTCCGGCCACAATGCCGTTCTTGCGCAGGAACGCGCCGAGGTCCTGCGACGACGGCACGAGTTCCGGCCCCATGGCCCCGTGTTGATACGGGTATTGCCCCGTGAACAGGCCCCACGTCGAACAGTACGTGTACGGCACGGTCGCGTACGCGCGCAGCATCACGCTGCCCTCGGCGGCAAGCCCGTCGATGTTCGGCGTGGTGTCGCGCGGATACCCGTACGCGCCGACATGATCGGCACGTAGCGCGTCAAGCACGACGATGACGGCGTTGTCGTACGCCGCTGATACTGGCGCGGTCGGCGCGGGCGGCGGTTCGGCGGGGTGCGGCGTGTGCGCCAGAATGCGGGGCGCTTTCCACACGACGCGCGCGGCCGAATCCCCACGGCCCGCATCGAGCACGGCCTCGATAACCTGTCCGCGATACTTCGCGAGATCGTAATACAGCGGCTCGTCGCGCGGCCCGTTCAGCTTGAGGTCCTGGACCTCCCGCACGCCATCGGGACTGTCGACGCGGATCGCCAAGCGGCAAGCGATGCTGCCCGCGTTGCCCACGCCGTCGAGCGCCAGCGCGCACGTGTCTTGTTCGGGAAGACGCACGGGCAAGACAATGCGCGAGCGCGGCGATTGCGCGATGGCGCCATCGGCGAAATGCCCGGGCGGCGCCGGATTGCCCGCATCGGCGCGCGTTCCCAAGCGCAGCGACTTGATGCCGAAGGCTTGTTTGCGTTTGTCGTTGTCGCCGCCATACAACTGCGCGGGCGACAGGGCGTACCGGCTCGACAGCGTCACGACGTTGACGCCGGAGATTTGCGCCTCCGGGGGCACGTCGAACGTGAACGTGCGCAGCGTCCATCCGTCTTCGTTTTTGAACGCGCACGTGCCCAGCGGGGTGTGGTTCCACGCGACGGCGATCTGCTGCGGCGGTGCGCTCAACGAAGCGCCCGGCTGAATGGCAAGCTGCTGGAGTTCGAGACTGAACTTCAGCGTGCGCGGTTCGAGCACCGTCAGGCGGAGATCCGCGTCGACCGAACCGGCCCACACGGTGCCGTCGTTATGGACGATGAGTTGCTTGTCCTGATCCTCGTCGCGCCACCCCGCGCCAAGAAACGCGTACGAGGCCGGCGAGGCGAAGTCGACAATCTCGGTCTCGACGCGTTCCAGGCGCAGCGTGTCAGGCCGCGCGAGGTCAAGCCAGACCGTTTGCTTGGATTCGTCCGTAGCTGGCGCAGGTTTCGAACAGGCCTGCATGCCCGCGAGCGCGGCGCAGAACAACGTGGCGGCGAGAAGGCGCTTGAGTCCGGAAGTCATCGTGCCTCACTTGCCCCGGCGCCGCGCGCGGTCGGTCAGCCACGCGCACTGTTCACTCAGGCGCCCCATCCATTGTATCGCGCTGTAGCCGGCGATCTTCCCGCCGAGCTGCGTGATTTGATACGAGACCGTCGTCACGTGCTTGATGCCCACCGCGTAATACAGCGCGACTTCCTCCTCGAAGGTCAGATGCCGGTGGATTTGGTAGTGGTCGAGCAAAATGTTCGCGCGCGTCGTCAGCCGGTCGATGTCGTTGGTCGTGCGGATGCAGAGGTTCGACATCGCATAGGAAAGGTCTTCGAGAAAGCACCCGTCGCCCGCGAATTCGAGGTCCACGATCGCCACGAGTTTGCTACCGTTGAAGAGCAGGTTCCCGCCATGGTAATCGCCGTGGATGAGGCCCGTCTCGAAAGCGCTGCGCGCCTCCCAGTGCAGCCGCTTCGACGCGTCGTGCAGGAACAGCGCGATGTTGTTGCAGTACTCCGTGGCCTTGGCCTCGTCGCCTTCGGCCTTCGCCATCTCGTAGAGCTTCGCGAACGACGCGCGCGGCACTTCGCTGAAACGCCACATCATCGCGTCGCGGGGCGGCCGAGGCAGGTCGCGGCACACGCGGTGGAACCGGCCCAAGGCATCCGCCGCCGCCATGAGCGTATCCGTCGCGATGAGCATGGGTTCGCCGTCGACGAACTCCTGCAATTCGAGCGCCCACGTGTCGAGTTCGACGATGCCCTTGCCGTCCTTGGCGCGTTGAATGCGCGCGACCGGCACGCTGTTTTCCAGGAGGTGATCCGACAGCCGGTGCTGGAAACGAAGCGCATCGAGGATCACCGCGTCGCGCTTGTAGGTCTTGATGAGAAACTTGCCCGCGGAGGTCCGCACCACGAGTTTCCGATGGCGGCGCTGATGGGCGTCTTCAAGTTGCTCGGGCATCTCGACCTGGCCGAGGTCGTAGTACTCGCGGATTACCGCGGCCAGTATCTCGATCCCGCCCATCTTCCGCGGCTGTTCGCTCATGGCACGGTCAAGGCCTTCTCCGATTCGAGGTGTTGCATCAAGTCTTCTTTCTTGAACCACGTGGGCTTGAGTTTGCGCGGCGAATAGAGCTTCTCGGACTGGTCGACATGATGCGGCGAATTCGGATCGCCGCTCTGGCCCCACGCGACCATGCTGTACGATTCGACGCCTTCTTTATGCATGAACGACAGCATCAAGGTGCTCGACCCGTTGAACGCGATGTACTTGCCCGAGCCTTTTTCGACCTCGTGCGCCGACACGTCCATGACGGTTTCGGTCTGATCTTTCTTGTCCTTGCCGCCGCCGAAATCCGCGCCGTCACACGGGAAATACTTCCCGCTGCGCCCGATCAGATTGATGTCGCCCCATTTGACCTCGGCCGTCCCATACTTCGTTTCAAGTTCGGCCAAGGTCTCCTTCAGCAGGTCCAGCATTTTCGTTTGGTCGTCGGCACTCAACGGCTGGCTGTCGGCGATGGCCACGATGTCGATCGCGCTCTCGCACTTCGGCCGCCAGAACCGGACAACCGGCGCCACCGTGCTGTCCTTCACGAACTCGCCGTTCCACTCCAGAATGCCGTTGACCGCCTTCGCGAACTTCGGATCGTTCATCTTCTCGGCGCCCACGGCGTCGACCGCCGCTTTCAACGCCGCCTGCCACGGCTTCGTCATGATGTCGTATACGTTCAGCATGTACGCCATGGCGTCTTCTTTGGTGATCGAATCGTCCGCGTCGAGCAGCTCGACCAGCCGCCGTCCGCGCGGGCTGTTCTGATCCCAGCTCACGTTGTAGATATACGGCTTGTACTTGTCCGCCGTCATCGGCGAATCGCGCATCATCACCGCGGGGCTGACGTTGCAATTCTGGAAATAGCCCTGCGGCGGGTTCTTGATCTGCACGAGGTCTTTGATGTCATGAATGCCGAGCCACCGCGTCGCGTCCGTGCCGCCCGGAACCGGGGCCGACCAGTTGTAGCCATCGGGGCGGATCGGCGTGCGGCCGTTGCGCACGTATTCGATATTGCCTTCGGTGTCCGCGAAGAGGATGTTCTGTTCCATCAACTCGTTCATGCCGAGCGCCTGGTAGAACTCGTCGCAATTCTTCGCGCGGCACATCGTGTACATCTGCTCGAACAGGCGCGTCTCGTTGAGATACGGCGTCGCGCCGGTATACGCGATGCCTTTCTTCTCGTCGGGCGCTTCGAGCAGCGGACCGTAGATCGTGTACAACGCCGGCTTCACTTCGGGGAACTGGTCTTTGATCTTGACTGTGATGGCCTTCGCCTCGAAGGTCAGCCATTTCCCGTTGTACTCGTATTGGAAGACGTTGTGCGGGTTGAGCTTGACCATGTAGACGTCGGACGTGTCCGGGCCGCCGGTCGTGCATGCCCACGCGACGTGCGCGTTATGGCCCAGCGCCGGCAGCGGCGACCCGACGACGCAGTAGCCGCACAGATCCATGTCGCCGGCGTGAATCCGCGCCTCGTAAAACACCGCCATGCCTTCCCACGTCAGATGCGGGTCGGTCATCAGGATCGAACAGCCTTCCGCGCATCGCGACGGCGCGACGGCATACGCGTTCGATCCGAACGCGGGCGCTTCCTTCTTGTTTCCGAGATCGTCTTGGAGGGTGCCCAGCGGCCACTTGAGGATCATCGTGCGGCCGATCGCGGCGCACTGCCAGCCGTGCAGTTCGACGGCGAAGGCCGGTTTCTTGTCCG
Organism: uncultured Nitrospiraceae bacterium; assembly: GCA_964402555.1. Lineage (GTDB taxonomy): Bacteria > Hydrogenedentota > Hydrogenedentia > Hydrogenedentales > SLHB01 > CAYOCT01. The sequence continues at coordinate 23,108 of CAYOCT010000003.1, forward strand.
GATGTTCTTCGACATACGCCTGAACGCCGCGCATGAAACTGTCGGCGGGCTCGCGGATCTCCGGCGGGGCGGTCTTCCAGTATTCCTCGCAGATCTCCGCGTTGCGCACGAGCTGCATCACGTAATCGATCTCGGCGTTCTCGTCGCCGCCGAACGCTTCGGCCATCGAGCCGATAGCCGTGCGCACATTCTTGTAGATGTCTTCGAGCCGGTCCTCGGCCTGCGCATAGCCCAGCGCATACGCCGCGTCCACAAACGTGTCGGCATAGATATGCGGCACGCCCCACGTGTCGCGATAGATCGTCGCTTGCTTGGGGGCCGCCGAACCGTTCGCCGCAACCAACGCCGCGGCAAGACATGGAACCACTATTCGCGCAAGGTTCATCCCTATCTCCTTTCACACTGCGCGACTATTTTCTCATATAGCGCAGGTAGGCTCAAGAAGACGAGATAGGGGCCGCTGAGTGCGTCCCGATTCCACGGAAAACGACGCCTTCCTAGATCTCGTGCTCCCTCGAAAACCGAAACCCGACCTCCTGTCATTCTGAGAGCCTGTGAAGAAATATCAAAGTCTTGCGCTTTCCTTTGTCGGCTCCGTCCTTCCTGTCATCCTGAGCGCAGCGAAGGATCTCGCTATGTGCATAGGCCTCTGATGCTTATGAGATCCTTCGCTGCGCTCAGGATGACAGGCAATACGTAATCAAGAGACAAAGCACCCGCGTTTCACAATTTCTTCACACGCTCTCAGAATGACAGGAGGTCCAGCGCTCCTCTGTGTATCGGCGCCGCACAGTCGCGCGACATCTTCATTCCCCCAAGTAAAGCAACGCGCCGTGACAACTCCTGATCGTAATCGAGCAAAGATCGAAAGGTAACAGCCTACAGAGACGCGGGATCAGTGCCCGTTGGCCGCCGCGACCGCCGGACGCCAGAACTCGACCGACTCTTTCAGGTCGCTGACGACCGTGTAATCCTGCGGCCAGCGCTCGCGATGCGAGATCTCGAGCAGGAGCGTGCACGTCTCGATGCCGGCCTCGCGCATCGTGCCCAAGATTTCCTCCGGCACGATCTTCCCCTGCGCGTTGTACTGGGCCGTGAAAGGATAATGCCCGCCCTTGTCGCGGAGGCTCTGCTTGATATGGATGCACGGGCTGTGTATGCCGAATGCGCGGATCCACGCATGCGGATCGGTGTCGCGCGGGTCGGTCGATTGGAGATCGCCGTGGTCGACATCGAGACAGAGCTTCATCGGGATCGCAAAACCATCCGAGCACCGGTCGAGCAAATCCTGCGTCGCGGCGATCGTCTCGGCAAGTTCCCGCGGGATCGACATCGGCTCGAAGAGGAGGTAGCTGAGACCCAGTTCCGCGCCGTACTCGGATAACTCACGCCACGACCGGATGCCCTGTTCGATCCGCGCGGCCCGCCGCGCCGCATCCGCATTGTCGCGGACGGATAGAATGCCGAAATGCGCGCCCACGCCCTCCGCGCCCAATGCGCGCGCGAGGCCCATGAACTTCTTGAACCACTCGACCCACACCCGCTGGATATCCGGGTCCGGATGCAGCAGATGATTGACGCGGGTAAACGCCGACGTGAACGCCGTCTGGACACGGACGCCCTTCGCGTCGCACAACGCCCGAATCTTCGCCGTCTCGCGCGCAACGATATCCGCCGGCAGAAACGGATTCAGCAAATCGGCCGTGAACTGGATCGTGTCCAGCCCCAGTTCATCCGCAACGATCGAAACCCAATCTTCAGGTTCCGGAAAACGATTCGTGGCAAATCCGGTGTTGATACCCAAGGCAATCTTCATACGAACTCCCATTCCCAATACGACGCGCAGGTTGTAGCATACCCACGCCGCCCCTTCAAGAGAAAGAGTTGGGTTCGTTAACAGTGCTTTGGATCGCCCAATCCCGATCCTATCTCGACAGGAAAAGCTGTAGCCAACGCGGAGTCGCCGAGATCGCGGAGGATCGCGGAGTAGTTCTCATTGAGAATCGCCACGGTACTCCGCTCGCTAGCGAGGATGTACAATTTCGGTTGTCGATCTCCGCGTCTTCGCGCCTCCGCGCCTTTGCGTTGAATTCCCCAACCGTCGCCCCTCTGGACAGCGCCGACGACAGACGGTACAATGTGTTTTCTGAGAAACTCCCGAGGTGGGATAACCCATAAGGAGGCGATCCATGGCCAACGTTCGGCGCTACGGACTCTTGGGCGACGTCCCTGTCGGCGATCATCACGTCTCGCGCGGCGAGGCCAACCGGGACGGCCTCGACCGCCAGGCCTTCGCCACGGTCCTCGCGATGGCCGCCGTCCAGACCACCGACACCCTGACCGTCGGCGTCTATGGCGACTGGGGCGAAGGCAAGACCAGCCTGATGCGCCTCATGAAGGACGTAGTCGATGGCCAGAAGACAGCTATCGGCGTGTGGTTCAATGCATGGCAATACGAACGCGAAGAACACCTTATCGTCCCGCTGATCGCCACCGCCGCGCGGGATATCGCGGAAGCCGTTGGCGAACGCGAGGGCGTGGCGGCGAAGCTGACGGGCAAAATCGCCGAAGGCGCCAACAAGCTCCATCAAGCCCTGCGCGCCGTCGCGTACGGGTTCAGCTTCAAGGGCAAGAGCGAGATCCCATTGCTCGGCGGCGCGGAGGTCAACTTCTCCGGCAAGGATATGATCGATCGCTATCAGGCCCTGATCAACGACGTGACTCTCGAGAAGAGCCTCTACTTCGACGCCTTCGAGCGCCTGCGCGGGTTTTCCGAGAAGGAGGGAAAGGCCGTGGACGCGCCGAAGATCGTCGTGTTCATCGACGACCTTGACCGCTGTCTGCCCGATGCCGCCGTCCGCTTGCTCGAAAACATCAAACTCGTGCTCAGCATCCCGAACTTCTCGTTCGTCCTCGGAATCGCACCGAAGGTGATTCAGAAGTTCGTCGAACGCAAGTTCTCGAAGAAACTCGGACTCGACGAAGCCTACTTCCGCAACTACCTCGACAAGTTCGTCCAGGTCCCCGTTCACCTTCCACCGAAGGGAGACGAGCAATTCGAGACGTACGTCAAGCAACTCGTCGACGCCAAAGACGTCTTGACCGGCGAAGAGATTGCCGCCTTCACAAACTTGTCCGGCCTCATCGCGGCCATCTCCAACCACAACCCACGAAGCGCCGTCCGTTTCGTCAACCAGATCCTCGTCCTCAACCGCATCTCGATCGAGCAGAAAAGCCCGGTGGGTGTCGCAGACCTCGCCTTCGCCTCCGCGTTAAACGACTGCCGCAAGGCATTCCTGAGCGGCAAGATCGATTTCGGTCGGTTGATTGCCGCATTGATCCCGCAGCGCGAGGAAGTTGTAGGCAGGGAGGGGGACGACGCGGAGGCCCTCGCCACAATGGGATGGAAGACCCCGCTCCATCCTGAAATGGAGTTCGGTCCGGGCCTCGCCGTCGTGATCGAGGACGGCAATCCGGCTGTTGATCCAATTGCGTTCGCGTTGCGGCTGAGACGCCTCTCCAAAATCCAGAGTCAGGTTGGCTATCTGGAAGCTGCCGATGCATTGAACTGGCTCGCCCAGAACATCCACGTCTGCCAGGCCCTGCAAGAAGCGCGGGGCTTGAAATGGCTCCGCAGCAAAGAGAGCATCGAGGGAAGTTTCAGCCTCACAGCGACGGTCCAGACCGAAGCGCCCGCGCCGACCTCGGAACCCGACTGGGAGTCCATCCGCAAACGGGTATGCGAGAAAAGGGAAGATCCCCTGGAGTGTTCTGAGATCCTGGCCCAAATTGAACGCGGTGGAACCGTTCCAGACTTTGCCCGCCCATACGTCACGGATCTCACCCCGCTCCAGCGCCTCAACCAGTTAACAACGCTAGACCTGGAAGGCTGCACGGGTGTGACCGACCTCGCGCCCCTTCAGCGCCTCAATCGGTTGAAAGAGCTATCCCTGGCTGGTTGCAGGGGAGTGACCGACCTCACACCGCTCAAACATCTCAATCAGTTGACAGCGCTATACCTGGAAGGCTGCACGGGCGTGACCGACCTCACACCGCTCAAACATCTCAATCAGTTGACAGGGGTACATCTGGTTGACTGCACGGGCGTAACCGACCTCGTGCCTCTACAGCACCTCAACCAGTTGACATGGCTAGACCTGAGTGGCTGCGCGGGCGTGACCGACCTCGCGCCCCTCCAACACCTCAAAGAGTTGACAATACTATCCCTGAATGGCTGCACGGGCGTGGCCGACCTCGCCCCCATCCAGCGCCTCAACCAGTTGACAACGCTATACCTGGTTGGCTGCACGGGCGTGACCGACTTGCGTCTGCTGAGGGAATTGACCGCGCTTGACGTGCTCACCACACCTGATTGTAAGCGATTTCACGGTGGGCGGCTTAAGGCCTTTTTGGCCAAGCCGTAATTGCGTGCGGCATGCGGTCCTACGCGGAACTTGCGGATGCGAACGCGTAGGCGGCGCGAGCGCCTCGTCGCGCATCGGGCGCGAGGAACTCGATGGATCAGGTCCGGCGGCAGTTTCCCGCGAAAAGCAGGGACAGACACGCTTTTCAAACTGCCGAAAAGCGAGTCAGTCCCTGTTTTTCGCTTAGTTCTGGGATGCTGGTTGCGCTGCTTCAATTGTGATATAGTACATAGTGACGCACGCATCCCTGCCGCGTCCGCAATCGATGTATCCGGTTCATCCTGTCATCCTGTCGAAATAACATGTCCCGAACGCCGTGAGCCAATCCACGAACATCAGCCCCTCTCCGCGATCTTAGCGTCCTCCGCGTTCTCCGCGTTGGGCCTGTCCCGGAAATCACGTCCCAAACGCAAAGCCGCGCCCCGGTATCGGAGCGCGGCCTTCGATGTCTTAGTCTCTCGGAATTACTTCACCCATTCCGCCTTTGGCGGCGTGGCGTAGTCCGCGTAACGGTCGGCGATCTTCGCCTCCTGCACGTCGCCCGAATGGATCAGGATCCGGTAATGGAACGTCAGCGATTTGCCTTCGTCCAGCGTGTAGTCGCCGTTCTCTTTCTTGTTCGTAAACGCCGCGAGGCCGAACACGCTTGCGCCGTTCAGGCCATACCCGCGCACGTGCCAGCACGTTGGGAAACGCAGGTTCGAGGCGTTGTCGAACACGGCGATCCCGCGCACGCCCGCGCCTTCGATCGGTCCCGCGTAATCGCACCACGGCGACGGCTTGCCCCAGCATCCCGCCTCGCCCGTCGCGCCGGACGCGTTCGTGATGACGCCTTTCTTGGTGGCTTCGATTTCGGGGCGGATGCGGAACGCGACGATACCGCCTTCTTTCGTGTCATTGAATTTCGCCGTGCCGTAGGACGCCGTAAACGCCACCGTCACGTCGATCAGCCGCGCGCCCGCGGGGCCTTCGTAGAACTGGTACTCGCGATCCTCAGCGAGGATGGGCTTATGGTTCGGGTCCTGCCACGTGTCCTTCGCCTTGATCCAGCCGTACGCGTCGCCCGAGCCGAAGGTCACGTCGTCGCTGTGCTGATACCCAGCCTTGTCGCCTTCCTCGCCCCAGCAGTCGACGCCGTTGATATCGCCGTACGCCGTCCAGATCGATTTGTGGTGGATGTGGTCCTTCTTGCCCGCCGCCAGTTCCGGCGCGTTCTCGTCCATCGGCCAGTCGCGTGTCACATGCACGCCGCCTTCGCCGAGCACCGGCCACAGGAACGGCTTCCGGTTGTCGTTCGAATAATGATACGTCGTGAACGGCACGCCGTTGATGGCGACCTCGACCTCCGGCGCGTCGCCGTTCTTCTTCAGGACGACCTTCGGCGCCGCGGCTTCCTTCGAGACCTTCACCTGGCACTCGAGCTTTTCCTTCGGCGCCAGCGCGTCGACCACGAACACCAATTCCTTGTCGCCGACCGTCGCCGGGAACACCTTGCCGCTCTTCGTATCCACGACCTGCACCGTTTTGCCTTCCGGCGCGGGCCCGTCATACGCCAGCGCCACCGGCACATTCACGCTCGCCTGGTCACCGCCCACGACCGTCAGTTTCTTCCCGTCGAGGCCTTCCGCAACAGCCCACGCGCTCAGCGCCAATCCCGCCAGCACGCCCCACGCCACCCATCGCAATCCTGGAGTCTTCATGTCGGTCCCTTTCCTGAAACCACGCGCCAATCCATCCGGCTAACTTAGCACACGCGCCCGCCCCGCGCAACGCCTCGCGCTTCGTGGCTCAGTTATCCCCAGTTTCTATGTAGCTCCGTCTCTTCTTGTTTTTGCTCGTGCTCGTGATCGTGCTCGTGATCGTAATCGTAGTCGTGATCGTGATCGTGATCGAGTTACTCGCGGCCGAGTGTCGGCAGCGTTCACAAGCCCTGGGAAAACGGCTGTTCTGTTAAAGCTACAGCCCTTCGGTCTTTGGTCGATTACGATTACGATTACGACTACGATCACGAGCACGATCACGATCACGATCAAGAGCAAGAGCAGGAGCAAGAGCACGGATCTTCACGAAACTGGGGATACATGAGGCTTCGTGGCGATGCTCTCTTACTTGGATTCGCCTGCGATGGCGGCGCGGGAAACCATGAACCAGCCGCTCAGGAACGATAGGGCCAGGAACACGACGCCGGGAACCGTACGGGCCAGGCAGAGGTAGCCGATGCCGAACAGGCCCGAGTAGATGCAAATTACGCCCGCAAGCCAGCCTGTCCAGGCGTCGCGCGCGCGGTCGCGCCGGATCTCCGGGCAACGGCGCGCGATGGGACCCCACCAGCCGCCGGGACGCACGCGCCGGAAGAACGCTTCGAGATGCGCTTCGGACACGGGACGTGTCAGGAAGGTCACGGCGAGCCATAGCGTGGTGCAGGTGACGACGATGATCAGGAACAGGACGGCATACGCGTCTTTCGAGTAGAGCCAGTCGATGCGTGCCATCGTGTCCGGGCCGACGAGGCCCAGCTTCGCCAGGCCCTTCGCCCAGTAGTTGCCGTTTGCGACGATGAACGACCCGGCGAGCGCGCTGATCTCGGACCAGGGATTCACGCGCCACCAGAACCAGCGCAGCAGGCCGACGAGTCCCGCGCCGGCCGTGATCATGGCCAGGTAAATCCACGCGCCCTTGATGCTTTCGAACTGCCATGCCGTCAACGCGCCCAGCGCCGTCAGCACGATCACCGCGCAACGCGACACGGTCACGTAGTGCCGGGTCGAGGCGTCGCGCACGAGGAAGCGTTTGTAGAGGTCGTTGATCAGGTACGACGCGCCCCAGTTGAGTTGCGTCTCCATCGTGCTCATAAACGCAGCCATCAGCGACGCGACCATCAACCCGCGAAGGCCCATCGGCAAGAACTTGGCCACCATCAGCGGGAACGCGCGCTCAGGGTCTTCGCCGGGCGTGATCGGGAAATACGCGAGCGACGCGAGGCCAACGATAAGCCACGGCCACGGCCTCAGCACGTAATGCGCGAAGTTGAACCACAGCGCCGCCAGGGCCGACTCGCGTTCGTTCGAGGTCGAGAAGAGGCGTTGCGCGATGTAGCCCTGCCCCTGGCCCGATCCCCACCATTGCATCGAGATCTGGACCACGAACGTGACAATGGCCAGCTTGCCCGCGGTCGCAAAACTGGGCACGAAGTCGAAGACCTTCGGGTCGACGTTCGGACTCGAGCGGACCGTCTCGACCATCGCGCCGAAGCCGCCCATGTCGTGCACGACCATGCCCGCCAGCACGATGCACCCGCTCATCGCCATCCCGAACTGGAAGAAGTCGGTCATGACGACGCCCCAATACCCGGACAGCATCGTGTAGAACGCCAGCAGGATCAGCATCGCCGCCATCGACATCCACTTGTCCCAGCCGAGCATGACGTTGCAGATCTTCATCATGGCCAGCATGACCCAGCCCATCGTGATGCAGTTCTGCAAGATCCCCGCGTACACCGCCAGGAACCCGCGGAGCACCGCCGCGGACTTGCCGTCGTAGCGCAGCTCGATGAATTCGACGTCGGTCAGGATGCCCGCGCGCCGCCACAGCCGCGCGTAGAAGAACACGCACATCATCCCGCCCAGCAGCGCGCTCCACCAAAACCAGTTCGCGTAAATGCCCCCGCTCCGCACGAACCCCGAGACCACCAGCGGCGTGTCCGACGCGAACGTCGTCGCCACCATCGACGTCCCCGCGAGCCACCACGTCATCGTCCGGCCGCCCACGAAATACTCGTCGATGTTCCGGCTCGCGCGCCGCGTGTAATACAGCCCCACCCCCAGCGACGCCACGCAGAACCCGATGATGAACAGCCAGTCCACCCAGTTCAACTGCATCATGCCCATACGGCGAACGACTCCTCCCTGTCACGCGCGCCGATTATAGGCCCCGATCCCACCCGATTCAACGCCCCGCCCCGCTCGTGATCGTGATCGTGGTCGTGATCGTAATCGTAGTCGTAATCGTAATCGTCCACTCCGTCCATCCACGTCCACGTCGTCCACGGCAAACCGCCCAATACGAGTGGGCCGCGAGGGGCGATTCGGAATGGAACTGACGAAAGACGATTACGATCACGACTACGACTACGACCACGACCACGAATGGGATCTTGGCGGGGCCTGAAGGCCTGGATCAGGACTCAATCTTGATCGGCCACAGCTCCGATTCGGTCCGCGCGACGTGGAAGTAGGCCTGCGCTCGGGCGACGATATCCGGGTGATCCGCGGCGGCGTTGTGCGCTTCTCCGATATCCTTGGCGAGGTCGTAGAGTTCGATCGGTCCAGGTTCGTCGGCACCGGCCGCAGTGAGGCGCACGGCCTTCCAGTCGCCGAAACGCAACGCTTGCGAGAATCCGCGTTCGTGGAACTCCCAGTAGAAATACTTGTGGCCTTCGACCTTCTTGCCGAGGATCATGGGCAGCGCGGTGATGCCGTCGATGCCTCTGGGCGGATGCACGGACACGAGGTCGGCGGCGGTCGGCAGGAAATCCCAGAACGCCCACGCGGCGTCGCTCACGGTCCCGGCGGGGATCGTGCCGGGCCAGCGGACGATCGTCGGCACGCGGATCCCGCCTTCGTACAAGTCGCGCTTGATGCCGCGAAGCGGGCCGGAACTCTTGAAGAACGCCGGGTTGGCGCCGCCCTCTTTGTGCGTGCCGTTGTCGCTGCTGAAGAACACGATGGTGTCCTGGTCGATGCCGAGGTCGCGCAGCTTCTGCAACACCCGCCCGACGTCGCGGTCGAACCGCGAGATCAGCGCTGCATGTCCTTTCTGCGGATTCGGCCAATCGCGGTCCGCGTACGGTTCGTAACTCGGCGTTTCCATGCCGTCGCCGGTCAGTCCGCCGCGTTCGTTATTCGCGTGAGGCAAGGTGTACGCGAGGTAGAGAAAGAACGGCCCGTCTTTCTTGCGTTCGAGAAAACTCAGGGCTTCGCGCGTGAACAAATCGTTCGAGAAAGTCTTGCACTCGCCACAGACGCCTTTGTGATCGGGCTGCTCGGTGTTGCCCTCGAGGGGTTCCTTGGTCTCGTTGCGCCACAAGTACGTCGGGAACGAGTTGTGCGCGTGGCCCTGGTTGAGATAACCGAAGAACTCGTCGAACCCTTTGGCATTCGGGACGCCCGTCGTGCCCGGCTCGCCCAGCCCCCACTTGCCGAACAACGCGGTGCTGTACCCGGCGCTCTTGAGCAGTTCGGCAACCGTCATGTCCTCCGTTAGCAAGGGCACGAGCTTGTTGCCGCGCACCCGCGCGTGGCCCGTGTGCAGGCCCGTCATCAGGCAGCAGCGCGACGGCGCGCACACGGTGCTGCCCGCGTAGACCTGCGTAAAACGGACGCCTTCCGCCGCCATCGCGTCGAGGCACGGCGTCTGGATAACGGTCTGGCCATAGCATCCCAGATCGCCGTAGCCCAGGTCGTCGGCGAGAATGAAGACGATGTTCGGAGGTTTCCGCGCGGGTTTCGGCGCATCGCCGACGGCGCCTCCGAGCAAGACCACGCCGGCTCCGCATCCTATCGCGCTCAACGCGCTACGTCGTGACATTTTGGCGTTGTGAGTCATGTTGATGGCACCTTGTCTTTGGGCAGTAAAGCCGCGGAAAGCAGGGACAGACGCGCTTTTCAAACTGCCGAAAAGCGAGTCAGTCCCTGTTTTCCGCTTAGTTCTGTAACTATGCATATGTATATGATGAGTTGATACTCTATACTGGAACTCATCTCCACGTTCCTCCGTCGCGTCAGTCCACGGGACCCGTCACCGGCCTCGATGGTCTGGATACGGGCGGAGGCGAGGGCGTGGTTGTCGTGGTCGTGGTGTGGTACACGGCGCGCGGCGGCATGGGATGCGACGAGTACGACTTCAGCGCGCCGGTCGCTGATCCTTGCTGGCGCGTGTCGGGCCCGACATTGCTTGTCGTGGTAGCCGGCGGCGGCGATGGCGTCGTTGGCGGAATCGTGTGTTGCGGAATCCGCGATTCCGGCGAAGCCGGTATCGGCGTTCGAGCGCGCTGGACCGGCGCGGCCGGTACGGGCTCGGAACGTTTCGGCGGCGCGGTGTTCTGCGCGTTCCAATAGTTCTCGTCCTCCTTCTTGGCAGGAGGCGTTTCCGTTTCACCTTCGCCTTCGCCCGGCTGCGTCGCCTCGACGACCGGCGGAGTCTTCGGCTGGCCGGGTACCGCTATCACCTCGGGAACGCTCAACTCGGACTCGAGCTTTTTGGGTTCAGGCGTGGCTTCTACGGCCGGCGTTGCCTCGACGGCCGCAGCCGGCTCGGGCGCCTTGGGCGGTTCTTGCGCAACCGGCGCGGGAGGCGGCGGTATCACAACGGGCTTGGGGACTTCCACCGGAGGTGTAGGTGGCACGGCGACTGGAACAGGTTTCGATTCGCCGGAAGCGCTGAAGCGGTCCCACAACAGCCATCCGCTCAAAGCCACCAGGCCCGCGACGACCACGCTCAACGCGACCCAGCGTCCCGAACTGCGGAAACTCCGCAGGTGCGTGCTGCCGAGCGACGAGCCGTCCGGGAGTTGCGTCTGGCCCCGGACCGGCCCCATGACAGGCTCCCCCGCCTTATCGGCGGGCGTTGTCGTCGGCGTGCGCCACGGCGTGACGGGCTGGGTCTCGCCGAGCCACACGTGCGGGGGCGTCTCCCGCGTGGGTTCGAGATCTTCGTTCGCGGCTGCGCCGCGGGGCACAGGCATGGTGACGATGCCGTCTGCTGAGGGCTCGCGTCCACCGGCGAGACGCAGTAGTTCTTCGCGGAACGCTCTGGCCGAGGCAAACCGGTTTTTCGGATTTTTGGCCAGCGCGATGTGCAGCATGTCGAGCACTTCGGGCGGCACGACGAGGCCGGGGCGCGCGGGCAGAGGCGGGGCTTGCTTGGTCAAATGGCCGACCATGATGTCCGTGATGCTGCCGGTAAACGGAGGCGTTCCCGCGAGCATCTGGTAGAGCATCACGCCCACGGCGTAGATGTCGGTCGCGGGCGACACCGAGCCGAACTTCGAGTTATCGATCTGTTCCGGGGCCATGTATTCCGGCGTACCGGGGCTGCCCATCTTGTCGTTGCTCGAGAACGTGACCTTCGAATCGTCCGAGGTCGTTCGCGCGATCCCGAAATCCATGAGCTTCGCGCACACGCCGTCGCCGCCGCCTTGCGACAACATGATGTTCGACGGCTTGATGTCGCGATGCACAATCCCGTTTTCGTGGATGTACGCCAGTGCGTCGAGCGTTTGCGCGGCGACAATCAGCGCGTCGCGCAACGGCAGGCACTCCTTGTCGCGCTCGTAGCGGTCCAGGCACTGTTGCAGCGTTTCCCCCGGCACGTATTCCATGACCAGGACCTGCTGGCCCTGCATCTGCATGCGGTCGTACAGCGTCACGATGTGGGGGTGCTGGCCCACCTTCGCGTGCAGCAGGCACTCGCGGTCCAGGCGTCTCTGGAATTCCTCGGCGGACGACAGTTCCGCGCGGATCATTTTGAGGACGACCGGGCGGTGGAGGTTGTTGTCTTCCGCCAGGAACACCTCGCCCATGCCGCCGCGGCCCAACTGCCGCTCGATGACAAAGCGCTTCCCCGCGGCGGATTCCTGAGCGTCTAACCGTGTCGCTCCCTGTTCGGTGTCGGACGTGCCCATGCCCACTCCCTGCGATATTAGACACCAGCATCGGGCAAAGGGTCAACTTAGTTCTCAGTTGTCAGTTCTCAGTTGTCAGTGGTCAGTGATCAGAGGAAGGTCGAAAAGGGAACGGCGCCACATATGCCTGTCGCTTCATCTCGTCCGTGTGCGTCCGTGTCGCAGCTTCTTCCTTCGCTCTATTCGGTTCTGTTAGAATAGCGCGGTTCCTGACATGCGGGCTTCGAAACCCCTCGCCACGGGACACTTCGCAATCTTTCCACATTTTCAGACAGGTGTGTTTTGGATTCCGAGATAGACAGTCCTTCCCCGGAGGGGAATGAACACAAGGACATGAGCCACGGCACGGACCTGACTACGGGGAGCGTCGTGACGCGGTTGATCCGTTTCGCCATCCCCATGCTGATCGGAAGCGCGTTCCACACGGCGTACATGATCATCAACGCGCTGTGGGTCGGCAACGGTCTCGGCGCGAATGCCATGGCGGCGATCACGGTCAGCTTCCCGATCTTCTTTCTGTTGATGGCCGTGGCCGGCGGCCTCACGTTGGCGTCGAACGTGCTCGTGTCGCAGGCGTTCGGCGCGAAAGACCGGGAGCGGTTGAAGCTGGTGGTCCAGAATTCGCTCGTGCTCACGGGCATCCTCGGCGTGGCATGCGTGCTGACCGGGCACCTCGCCGCCGAACGCATTCTGCGGCTCATGCAGACGCCGCCCGACATCCTGCCGATGGCGGCGAGCTATCTCCGATTGCTGCTGCTCGGCACGCCGTTCATGTTCGGCGTGTTCTACCAGGCGGCGGTGATGCGCGGCGTCGGCGATTCGAAAACGCCCCTGTACTTTCAGGCGGGATCGCTGCTCGTAACCGCTGTGCTGGACCCGCTGCTGATGTTCGGCTGGCTGCATTTTCCGAAGCTCGGATTGAACGGCACCGCCGTCGCCACGCTCATCGCCCAGGTCTGCGCGTTCGCGTCGATCGCCGCGTACGTGCAATGGCGCGAGCACCTCGTTGCGCCCGACTGGCGCCGCCTCCGCATCGATCTGCCCATCACGTGGCTCACGCTCAAGATCGGCGTCCCGTCGATGATTCAGCAGGCGCTCGTGTCGATCGGCATGCTGTTCATCGTGGGCATGGTCAACCGGTTCGGCGAACACAGCACGGCGGCGTTTGGAATCGCGATGCGCATCGATCAGCTTGCGTTCATGCCCGCGATGGCCATCGGCATGGCCGTCTCGACCTTGTCGGGCCAGAACATCGGCGCGCAGCGCTTCGACCGCGTCAACGAAGTCTTCCGCTGGGGCGTGATCGTAAGCTGCGGCCTCACCGCCGTGCCCTCCGTCGTGGCGCTGGCCTTGTCGCAGCAGTTGATTGGCCTCTTCACGCGAGATGCCGACGTGGTGATGGTGGGGTCGCATTATCTGCGCGTGGTCGCCGTCGGTTATCTTTTCTTCGCGGTGATGTTCACAGCCAACGGCGTGATCAACGGTTCGGGCCACACGCTCGCGACCACCCTCTTCACGCTGATCACCTTCTGGGTAGTGCGCGTGCCGCTGGGCGCGTTCCTCTCGTCGCGCATGGACCGGGTCGACGGAATCTGGTACGCCGTGTTCGCGAGCCTCGCCGTCGGGGCCACGCTCAGTGTCGGCTACTACGCCTCGGGATGGTGGAAGAAACCGGTGGCCCGGCACGGCCCCTCCGCAAGCGCGCCGCCTCCCACGGAAATTCCCGCGGCCGACCTATAGCAACCCGCGCTCGCGCGGCAGGATCATGCTCTCCCCAATTGCGGGCAATTGCGCCCGCCGCAGGCAGCCGTCTTTCCAAACGAGGAATCGGAACGCGGGATCGTCGAGCGGCGCGTCGCATTCCACGGCGACTTTCGACGGCCCTTCGCGTCCCACTTCGAGCACGGTGATCGCCGAGCGGCTGAGTTGCACGCGGTCGCCCGGCCGCATCGGGAATCGCGGCGAGCGGAACAGTTTCTCGAATTCGGTCTCCCACATGCTGCCGTCGAGGACCTCGACTTCGATACGGTTTGGCGCGGTCCGCGTGACGCGATGCGCGTGCGGCGCCTGCGACACGACGTGCCAGGAACTCGACGTCGGAAACGGCGTCTTGCTGCTCACGCACCGGATGATCGGCGTGTAGATGGTCACCAGCGGGTCAGGCCCCACAAGGACGAGGTAGTGCCGGTCCGGCGTGCTGGCCGGGTCCATCTCCGCGGCAAGACACACTTGCTCCGTGTGATTGGCGAACCACGCCAGAATCGTCGATTGGCCGGCCCACGCGATCGGCGGCAGCACGCCATGGACCACGATCAGAAACCCCACAAGGACGGTCCACCATCGCGTCGTTCCGCGTTTCCGTTCCTGCCAGCCGTACACGAGCACTGAACTCAGGACGACACTCGCGCCGAGCGACGGCATCAGGAGCAGCCTCGAACTGGCGAAGGTCGCCACGACCGGCAACAATGCGAGCAGCGCTCCGGGAATCATCCACGCGAGCGCCCGGCGTTGGGGCGCATCGAACGCGGACCACGCCTTCCGCAACAACAACGCGAACAACACGACCGTCGCGAGTCCGGCGACGGCCTGGATGGGACGCAGCCACAACGTGAACACCGATGCGTCCACCGGCCATCCCATCAGTTCGCACGCAATCAAGCCCAGCATCCGCGCCGGGGCATTCGCGAGGTACTCCATGGGTTCGCCGATCGGGTCGATGTACAACCCCGAGCCGAACGCGCCGTAGCCGCCGAGTTTGTAGGCGACGAGATACACGACGCCGAGGATGCCCGCGGGAACCAGCGAGCCGACACGCGCGCGAACCGTGCCTTTGCCCGCGAAGAGTTCGTACGCGCCCAGGTACGCCATGGCGCCCAGCGCCGATTCGCCCCCGAGAAGTCCGAGAACGTATCCCGCCAGCGACAACGGCAAGCCCGGCCGCCAGCCGTCTTCACGCCAGCGCATATGCGCGTACAACCCCCACAACACGGGAGCCGTGGCCACGAGCGCGTTGCGATTCGCGGTCCACGTCACGGGAAACCAATGGACCTGATCGACCGTGAACAACACCAGCGCGAGCACGCCCACGACGCCGGGAACGCAGCGGCGCAGGATCAGGCCCCACGCCGCGATCAGCAGCAGGTACCAGATGAGTGAGTGGAGATGCCAGCCCGCGATGTGCCTCCCAAAGACCGCGTGGTCGAGGCCCATGAGCACGCACGATAGCGGACGGAAGAACGAGGCCTTGAACTGCGGCAGCGTGAACCACGGATACGGCCCCATCGCGATCCGCGGTTCCAATTGCTCGGGGATCCCGGAACCGAACTCGAACAGGCTGAACAGATTTCCGTAGGGAACCAGGCCTTCGATGGTTGCCAAATGAAAGTAGTCGTCGACGAAGAGTCCCATGCGCATGCCGGGCAACGCAAGCACCGTTGCAAGGATCAGGCACAGGAGAATGACGCGGGGAAACCGCAGCCAGGACGATTGTGAGAAACGCGCCAGGCTAGCCACGCGAACGTTCCAAGAGCGAAAGACGGGGAGTGACTTGCTTTTCGGCAGTTTGAAAAGCGTGCCTGTCCCTGCTTTTCGCGGCCTTCGCATCCAAGGACAAGATGCCATCGGCGTAACTCGCTACTCTAGCCATGCGAACGTTCCAAGAGGACACGCTCCTTCAGGAGAGAACAACGCGGACGCATTCGCCCGCCTTGATCAATACCGGTTCGTCAAGCGTTATCAGCAGCCGCCCGTCCTGAATCGCGTGCGAGCAGCCAACCTTCTTGCCGGCCGCTTCGACCGCCACGGCGCGCGGCGCTTCGGCTGCGGCAAGGGCGATAGTCTGCACGCGGAGCGCGCCGTATTTCAACGCGATCTCGGCGCGATGGCATCCGACTTCGATCCGCTGCGTGAAGGCGCCCCATCCTTCCGACGTCGTGAACGCCGCCTTGAAGTCCTCGCGGCCGATCCTCGGCGCGAACCCGATATGGCCGCGCGGGCCGTGATGCTCGAACCCGCACGCCGCGAGGTACACGCCGTAACTCGCCATCGAGCGCGCGTAGTGATCGCCGCATTCGATCTCGTTCCACGGGTTTCGCCGCGTCGCGTCGTAGCGGTCGTGGACGGCGCGCGCAACCGCGAGGCCTTCCTCAACCATGTTCTCCCAGATCATGTGCGACGCCGCCTGATACTCGAACCCGTTCATGCACTCGTTGAAATACCCGGCGGCCCAATCCGCGCCTTTGCCCTTGGCCTTGTCGTAGCTCCAATCCGTGCGCGGGAACGTGCACATGAGCAGGCCCGCCTCGCCCGGCATCGCGTACCAGCGGCCCGGCTTGTTGCGCTCGCGATACAGGCCGACGTCCGGCGTGAAGTTGTACCGCCACAACGCATGCAGCGCGGATACGGTTTCGCGCTGCGGCAGCACGCGCCCGAGACCCACCTGCCACGCCCAGCTCTGGCCCATGGCTTGATCGATTTCGCACCCGGAACCCGAGTTGATCGCGTCGGCATGAAGCGGGTCGGGTTTGTTGATGAAATACTCGCCATCGAAAAGTTGCGCGACCAGATTGCGCCGGCCCGCGTCGACGATTGTGCGGCAGCGGCGCGCGAAATCCGTATCGTCCAGTTCGCGCGCCATCGCTTCGGCTGCGAGCAGCGCCGCGAGGTACAACCCGCTCAGCCACGCGACCGGCCCGTACCAGTCCGTATCGAGCGTGTTGTGCTGGTTGGTCTCGATGAGGCCGTCGCCGTTGGCGTCCTTCGCGATCAGCCACTCGGTGGCCCGCTTAATGCCGGGCCAGTTCTTGCGGAGAAACGCCGCGTCCGGCGCCATTTGGTGTTCGCGATACGCGCGCAGGATCGCGCCGGCCTGGGCGTCGATCGCCGGGATGTCGTTGTATTCCGCGCGGAAATGAATCGCGCCGTCGGATTGCAGGGCCAGCCCGAAGTCCACGCGCTCGCGCGTGTCCCGTTCGAGCGACGGAAACAGCCGCGCCACCGCGTGCGCGTATTGCCAGACGTGCCCGCACGTCCCCGCGCAACACCCGACGCCTTCCCACCCGTAGAAGCGCCCGTCCTTGAATCGATGACAGGTCGAGCTTGCGAGGATCGACGTGTTCAACAGGGTCCGGTCCAGGAACCAGTACGGCAGCGTCGAGTCGTACCACGTGTCGCGCCACTGTTTTGTTTCGCGTTCGAGGCGCTCGTAATTCGCGGCAACATACTCGGCCACGCTGGAAGCCGAATCGAACCGCGTCGCGTAGTAGCGCCCGCCGGGCAGTTTGTCCATGGCCAGGTTGGGAAAATGCCACGCGATCACGAACGCCACCGACGATGACGCGCCGGCTTCGAGCCGCATCGTCCGCCCGATCCCGGCCATGAGCGTGTCCACCAGCGGCGCTTCCGCGTCTTCCGAGACGGCCTCCGCCGCATCGCCGAGAAGGCCGAGGCCCATCGTGCCGAAATCGGGACGCGCGTACAGGTCGCCGGTATCGACCGGCTCGTCGGTAAACGTGATCTTGCCCACGCCGATGTTGCCCCAGCCCCCGCTCTCCGCATCGACGATCTCGATCGTGGCCTCGCGCCCGATCAACCCGGACACGTCGAATCCCTGCACGCGCATGCGGTTGTTCGCGGTCCCGGTTACCGAGCGCACGACCTTGCCGCCGACTACGAGATTCAGACACGTCCGCCCTTCGTGATTGCCGCCGCCGATCCAGAACCGAATCGTGCGGTGCGTGATGGTGAACGCGTGGCTCGTAAGTTTACCGGTGGCGCCGTCCTTCGTTCCTACATCGTTGCCCGGCGCGGTCGCGTGCGAGTTGACGACGCGATCGGTGTCTCCTCCCACGTCACCCTGGTAATCCGGGACCTTCGATTTCAGAATCGGCCCATTGCCGAACGCCGTGCCTTCGACGGTCCATCCTTCGTACGTCGACTTGCTCCAGTCTTCAAAGACCACGTCGGGCTTCGCGGCCACGATGGGTTGATCGGTCTTCTCCGCCGAACACGCGACGAACGTCAGGCCCTGCCCGCGCGCGACACGATTGCGGCGAATCCCCGGCGCCGCGCGTCCGTCCAGGCACACCGCGTTTTCAAGGCGGCCCGTCAGCGTCGCGTCGACGGGTTGTGCGCTCGTGTTCGTAAGCGTGAACCGCATGATCGTCGCGGGAAGGCTCGACGCGTCGACATCGTGCGGGACGAATGGCGAGAAGGCTTCGAGCGTCACCTCGATTGGCATGGCGGGATCGCGGTACGTCACGATCCCGATCGGGTACTCGCCGCGAAAGGACACGTCGGCGAATCCCGTACGGTCGAGCGCGCGGGACAGTTCCCCCACCTTCAGCGTGAAGCCCTGTTCCAGCGGCGACGCGGGCGTCATCGGATGCGCGTAGTGGTCCGCGCCGGTGCCGATCGGCTTGTTGAAGATATCCCAGTGCCACAACGTGCCGTCGCCGCCGAGATAAAGCTGCCCGGCGCAGAGGCCGCCCACCGGCATGCCGATATACTTGAGCGCCTCGCCCCGATACACCGCCGGCGTCCCGCGCGCCGTCAGCGAAGCCTTCCACTCCGGCGTGAGCTTCTTGTCGGCCGGCACAAGCGACTCGAAGTCGGCGTTGTCGAATGGCCCTGCCATCGCATGCATTTGCGACGCGACCGCCGCGAGCGCGCCCGCGCCCGCCAGCTTCACAAACGTGCGCCGGTTCACGGTGGTCCGGCAGCCGGTCCCGCAAGCGCACCGGCGTTCGGACGAGGGGTTGTGTTCCATGCGACCATTCCTCCCGAGATGGGTTACGCGCCGCTGTCGGATTTCGTTGCGCGCTCGAGCCCTTCGCGCGCCAACGCATTGCTCGGATCGATCTCGAGCGCCTGCCGGAACCGTTTGCACGCCTCCTCGAAACGCCCCGTCCGGCGCAGGATCACGCCGAGATTACAGTACGCGTTGAGGTAGCGCGGGTCCACGCTCAAGGCGAGTTCGTAATTGCGCTCGGCCTCCTGGAAACGCCCCGTGCGCGCGAGCGCGTTCGCGAGGCCGTTCGGGATATCGGGATTGCGAGGATTGGCCTTGAGCGCGCGCTGGTAATGCGGAATGGCGTCCTCGAACTTGCCCTGTTCCGCAAAGACCTCGCCCAGATTGAACTCGGCGTTCGGATCGTTCGGGTCCGCCTGGAGCGCGCGCGCGAATTCGTGGACCGCGTCGTCGTAGCGCTTCTGTTGCGCATACAGCCTGCCCAGGTTGTTGTGGGGCAGCGCGAACTTCGGATCGATCCGTATCGCCTCGTTGTACTGTTCGATCGCCTTCGCCGCGTCGCCCAGCTTCGCGTACTCGAACCCGAGATTGTTGTGCGCGTTGGCGTAGCCCGCGTCGAGGAGAAGCGCCTGTTCGTAACACTGCACCGCCTTTTCGGATTCGCCCAAGTCGGAATAGGCCAGCCCGAGGTTGTTCGGAATGTCCGCGTTGGCGCGATCGAACGTCATCGCCCTTTCGTAATGCGCAACGGCCTCGCGCGATTTGCCAAGCGCGCGGAGCGCGTTGCCGAGATTGTAGTCGGCAAACTTGTCCGAAGGATCGAGGCGCAGGGCCTCCTCGAAATGACGCCGCGCT
The DNA here is from genome assembly GCA_964402555.1 of uncultured Nitrospiraceae bacterium. Taxonomy (GTDB): domain Bacteria; phylum Hydrogenedentota; class Hydrogenedentia; order Hydrogenedentales; family SLHB01; genus CAYOCT01. Next base: position 42,816 of record CAYOCT010000003.1, read on the forward strand.
TCGTCCGCCTGGCCGCGTTCGAGCAGCAGGTTCCCGAGGTTGTTGTGCGCAAGCCCGAACTGCGGATTCGCCCGGAGCGCTTCCGTGTAGCTCTTCAGCGCCTCGTCGGTCTGGCCCTTCTTGTAGAGTTCGTAGCCGAGATTGTTCAAGGCGACGTCGTGCGCCGGTTTCAACTCGATGGCCTTGCGATACGCCTCGATCGCCTCGTCATGCTTGCCTTGTTTTGCGAGCAGCGTCCCGAGGAAGTTGTACGCGTCGGGATACGACGGGTTGATCTTCAGTTCTTCATGCACCTCGTCGATGGCCTTGTCGAGGTCGCCCTGCTGCTCGAATGCCGTCGCGCGCTGATGGTGCCAGATCGCCAGATCGGGCTTGTACGTTACAAACGGCAGGCTCCCCACAACGTACACGCCCACGGCCGCCCCGGCCCACAAGCCCGCGCGCTTGTAGTCGCGCGCCTTCGCGAACTCGGCGATCCGCGCGACGCCGTACGCGCCGATCAGCAACGCGTACGGAATGATCGGCACGCGGTAGCGCCCCGCGACGAAATACGGAACGACCGACGCGTAGTAGCTGAAGATGAACAGGAGCAGCAAGACGCCCATGGCCGTATCGGGCCGGTTCGGCGTGCGCAGATACACGATCATGCCCATGACGAACAGACCGAGCACCATGGGGAATCCCGGCAGCCAGTGAAGGATCGGCGAATTCAGTTTCGCGTAATGTAGGACCTTGTCGTTCGTGGTCTCGACCGGCCCCCAGAAGATCAGCGTCTTCTTGAACAGCAATACCAGCGTCTTGAGCGGATGATGCGTGATGAAGTCGACGCCTTGATCGTAGAAGTACCGCGACGCTTCCGAGAACTTGATGTCGGGCTTGCCGAGCATCCGCCCCACGCCGCGCACGATCGTCGGGTAATGAAAACACGTCCAGTCCTCGAACCCCGCGATCTCCTTCAGATTCGGGATCTTCGGCGTCACGCAATCCGCGTTCTCGTTGTTGCCCGCCCAAAGGTTCACGCCGCCATACGACGAAAGAAACACGAAGTCGTGCGCGACGACGTAATTGCGGATTAGCGCCGGCGCGATGACCGCCAGCGTGCCCACCGTGGCCAGCGCCGATGCGGCCAGCCACGCGCGGATCAGGGCCTTGGCATGGCCGTCCGCGAAGCGCCGCCGCAACACCCATGCGAACCATGCCACCATCACCGGGCCGAACAACACGCCATTCGGACGGAACAGCGCGAACGCGCCCAGGAGCATCCCCGCCGCGAGCGCGAGCCACGCGGACGGCTTGCGCGACCAACGCAACAGGGCAAGCATCATCAGCAATGTGATGCACACCGCCACTACGGGATACGTCAGCTCGCCCTCGAAATGGACAAAGATCCAATACGTCGCCATGAACGCCGCCGCGATCAACCCCGGCACCCGGCCGAAGATCGCGCGGCCGAGCAGAAACATCAGGACGGCGTTGACCAGTCCCAGCGCCATCTGGGCCACGCGGGGCGCGAGATAACTCGAACCCGACAGCCAATACACCGCCGCGAGGAAATACGGATACCCCGGAGGCCGCCCATGCGGCGTCGTCCGGATCATCGGGTCCGGATACCCCGCAGGCGGCGTCCAGTCGCCCGACACCATCGCCCGCGCCCAATAATCGTTGAACTGCGGGTCCAACGCCGGATGACTGAAATCCGGCTCATGGATGATCTCGACCAGATACGCCCCCCGCAACAACAGCCCCGCCAGCAAGATCAGCCCCAGGATAAGCCAGTCGCGACGCCACGACTCCGCCACCGGCGCCGCCTCCGCCACCTCCCGCAACGGCGCATCCCCGCCCAAGTCATCGCGCGACCCGGCCGGCTTTACCCCGCTTCGCTTTCGCCGCTCCTTGCCCATCCAAATATTCCCGATTCAGTGCCAAGCGCCATCATACCCATAAACGCCCCGTAGATCGTACTCGCCCCCCAGTTCGGAGCAAAGGATCTCTGTATAACAATCGAAGACAACGTCCCTTTGGAATCCACTGACAAGAATGGCTGCAAGCATCCCTATCGGACTGTGTGTCGTAGAATCTTCATCCTTCATCCCTCATCCTTCATCCCTTATATCGTTGTTTTCGCTTGACAGCTTTTCAAAAGGGTAGTACGATAAACAGCAAGGGAAGGTTATCGGCAATACGCGGCCGCCGCATCACGACGTTACGAAAGAGACGCCGCGGTCTCAGCCGCCAAAATCGGGGATTCCCTCCAGCGTTACATTCTGTCTATTCCAAACTCGGGGCGCCGGCCCATGGCCGGCGAGGAGGGTTGAAGATGCGAAACGTCCCACACGGCACACGGTCACGACGGCATTCCGCCGCACATCCCATGGCACTCGTCATCCTGTTGTTCCTGATCGCAACCTATGGGATGTACGCCGCCGCCTCACCCGCCCCATTGCCGTCCGTGGCCACATTAGGTTTCGCCAACCCACTCGCCCTGGAAGGAACCCTCGCGGCAGTCCTTGGTTTCGAAGACGGAGCTAAGAGCGACAGCCGGATCGGTATGCGCGCCCTGCTCGAATCCTTGGGCATCGGCGTACCCCAATGGGCCGGCTACGGCAATGGGCTAAACCATAGGTTTCTCAGCGACTATGTTGGCCCTCAGAATCCGGCTGTAGCGTGGACTTCGAGCAACGGAACGACAATTGGGTCTCCGTCGATCGGCGCAGATGGAACGGTCTACTTCGGGCTGAGTGTGACGGGTGTGACTGCGATAGATGGTGCTACGGGGATTCGGAAATGGAGTGCGCAGACCACGGGGTATTCGCCGGCAACTCCGGCTATAGCCGCCGACGGCACGGTCTACGCCGGGATCAATTCCACAGGAAACACCTATGGCGTCCATGCCTTTGACGGAGCAACCGGAGAAGAGAAGTGGTCGTACGCGACAGCGGGAGCAGTGTATGAAAGCCCCACCGTTGGCCCGGATGGAACCGTGTACGTGGCGGCTGCAGCTCGGCTCTACGCGCTGGACGGAGCAACGGGCACAAGAAAATGGGTCTACTCGGCGGGAAGCGTCACATTCACATCCCCTGCTGTAGGTACTAACAGCGGGATTCTATACGTAGGGGGTGACAACGGCAAGATGTATGCAATCAATTGCTCCACGGCCCAGGCGCTTTGGACGAAAACCGTCCAGAGCGGCGCTACTTTGTCGTCGCCGCTTCTGCCACCCTACAGTGCCATCTATACAGTGTCAAGCAACAACAGTATCACGTGTCTACATTCTCTAAATGGCGCAAAGATCTGGTCTTTTTCTCCGGGACTAACGCTGGCCAAATCGTTGGCGCTGGCCCCGGACAATACCGTTTACGCGATCTCCTCGTCCGGGCAAGTCTACGCCCTCGCCGGTTCCACGGGCGAACAGAAATGGACCACAAGTACGCAGTCGAAGAATTCCTCAAGTCTGCTGGCGGACGCGGAAGGTACGGTCTACGTGGGATTTGGCGGGAAGTTGCTCAGCGCGCTTGACGGAACGACCGGGCAACTCAAATGGACGTATTCAGCCTCGAGCGGCAGTTCCATGGGAGCGATACGCCAAGACGGATCGCTGATTGTGTCGCTTGGCGGCAACAGCATGTCTTCGCTCAAGGACATACCGCCCGTGATCGAGTCGGACCCCGCGCCACAGGTCATCTTTGGAGGATGTCCTGTAGAATTCACTGTGAAAGCGAACGGCAGCCCGACTCTCCGATACCAGTGGCGGCATAACGGGGAGGATATTGCCGATGCAACGAGTACCACGTTCCGAATCGAGGCGGTACAGCCCTCGGACGCCGGAGATTACGATTGCCGAGTTGTAAATGACTTGGGTGAAGCAACCTCGGGCGCCGGGGCACTTACAATTATACCGCCGCAGATTACCACGCAGCCCTTTTCGCAGACAGTAGCGTTGGGTGCGGGAGTCCGGTTTGCGCTTACCGCTCTTGGAACGGCGGCAGGTTCGTTTCAGTGGCGGCATGATGGCATGGAAATTACCGGCGCCACGGCCCCTGTGTATTGGATACCTTCCGTGAGCCTCGCGGACGCGGGCCACTACGACTGCATCGTCACAAACGTTGCAGGCTCCACACCCTCGGATGTAGCTGAACTCTCCGTGGCGGTCCTTCCCGAGATTGTTGTACAGCCCGTTTCGGCGACGGTCGGATTCCAGGAGCAAGCCTGCTTCTCAGTGGCCGCAACGGGCAACGGCCCCCTGAGTTATCAATGGACCAAGAACGGATTGCCAATTGCGGGCACGACTTTGGATACGCTCTGCATCCCACTCGCCGTGGACACCGATTCGGGAGACTATGCGTGCCTTGTGACCGACGCGGCCGGAACGCAACGTTCCCATCTCGTGACGTTGACGGTCGAATCGGGCGGCGAAGGCGAGGGCGAAGGGGAATCCGCAGGAAGAGTTTGGGCGGAAGTCGCCCATCAGTCATTACTACCGCCGCGCAGCAGCCATGGATTCGTAGTTCACGGCGGCACTCTGTGGCTGCTCGGAGGGTTCAACGGAACGAACGAAAATCACGGCGTGTGGCATTCCCTCGATGGTGGCGCGTGGACTCCGTTTACCGAGGCTGCTCCTTGGCCCTCATGGACTCGCAACACCAGCGTTTCCTTTCAGGGCAAGCTGTGGGTGTTCAGCAGCGGCAGCGCGTGGTCTTCGGCCGATGGCGTTACGTGGGATTTGGCAGCCTCGGCGTTGCCATGGGGCAATCGAACGGGCCACGGCACGCTGACGTATGATGGAAAGATCTGGTTGTTTGGGGGCTATGTTGGGACGTCGGAACTGAACGACGTATGGTGTTCGCCCGACGGCGTCACGTGGTCACAGATGAGTTCAAACGCGCCATGGATGCCGCGCAAAGACCTCTGCTCGGTGGTCTTCGACGGCCGCATGTGGGTCTTGGGCGGGAACGGCCAGACGGATGCATGGTGGTCCTTGGATGGGGTTTCGTGGTACTGCGCAACTCTCGAGGGACCGATGTCGTCGCTCTGCGCATGCGCGGCGCACGATGGCAAGTTATGGATTTCCGGTGGCGGCAATGATCCCGTGTCGAATGTCAACAACGCCGTGTGGTCCTCGGAGGACGGCGCCACGTGGAACCTGGCCACCGACAGTGCCGCGTGGCCGGCGCGCCGTGCGCATGCCATGCTCTCTTTCAACGGCGCGTTGTGGGTCGCCGCTGGCCGAGGCGCGGACGGCAAAGACCTGAACGACGTCTGGAGTTCGACCGACGGCGTGAACTGGCACTTCGAACCCGACCTGCCCGTATCGCCGTGGTCGCCGCGCGCGGGCCATTGTAGTCTTGCTTTCGACAACCGGCTGTGGGTGATGGGAGGCCGGACCGACTACAGCGACGCCGCAGACGGATTCTGGGCCTCCTCCGACGGCGCCACGTGGGCGAACGTCTGTCCCATGTGTTCCGACAATCCGGGCCAATACGACTACGTAGCGCCAGTAACGGGCTTGGTCTACAAAGGAAGGATGTGGCTCGATGGCTACGGCCTGAGGTCTTCTTCCGACGGCATCCGGTGGACCACGCATGCCGAAGAAGGCCCCCTCGGGACCTCGGATGTCGTATTCCTGAACACCATGTGGCGCCTTGGGGGATGGAGCACGTATTGCGGTCCGGGCCCAGTCGAAGATTGCTTCCCCTTCCCGACCGAACCCGTAAGCTGGTCCACGGACGGGCTGGCATGGACGAGCATGGAACGGCATCTCGGATATGGCGGACCCGCGGTAGCCTTCGCGGGCAAGTTATGGGTCGTAGGTGGCAAAGAAGTCTCTTCGTACCGGCGTGTGCCGGGCCACTGGATCAGGTATAGCTTCGACGGCATCCACTGGAACTACATACCCAATCCCGCGCCGTGGCCTGCCCGGTGCGGGCACGCATGCATAGTCAGCGGAAACCGCATGTGGGTCATAGGCGGTATCGACGAATCCGGCGCCTATTTGAACGACGTCTGGTATTCCAGCGACGGCGTGAACTGGACGCAAGCCATCGACCACGCGCCCTGGGTTCCGAGATCCGATTTCAGCGCCACCGTGTTCGATGACAAGCTGTGGATTCTCGGCGGCCAGACCGACAAGGACATCTACCTCAATGACGTGTGGTATACGGAACTCTCCACAGGCGAGGGCGAAGGCGAGGGCGAAGGGGAAGGGGTGGGCGAATGTGACACTATCCATGTAAGCGCCGAGAACACGAGCGGTCCATGGGACGGCGAGACCTGGCAGACCGCTTTCGCCTCGATTCAGGACGGTATCGATGCGGCCCTGGCCTACGGCAAACGCGAAGTCTGGGTCGCCGAAGGCACGTACACCGATCCCGGCCCGTCCAATACCAACAACGTGGTCGTCATGCGCCCGGGCACCCATCTCTACGGCGGATTCGAGGGGACGGAAACGTCGCGGGAGCAGCGCAATTGGAGGGAACATCTCTCGATCGTCGACGGCAGCAATACGCGGCGCGGCGTCTGGGCTGCGGACGGTACTATCGACGGATTCCAGATCCAGCACGGCGCCGGTTCCGGCTCCGGAGGCGGGATGATGTGTTTCCGTTGCTTCATACAAGTACGTGCTTGTACATTCATCGATAACTATTCTGGTCAAGCTTATGGCCAATGTGGTCCGGGCTGGTACTGCTACTACGGCGGATGGGGCGGCGCGGTCAAGGTATATGAGAGCAGCGTGCACATGTCGGAATGCACATTCGCGAACAACCGTGCGGGGGAATACGGCGGGGCAATAGACTATGATGTCGATACCCCTGGAATGACTCAATCGATCGTGAACGGTCTGTTCTATGGGAATCGTGCCGAATCCTCTGGTGGAGCGATTTCGGGCAACGTGGCATCTGCGGCCTTTATGCTCATCACGAACTGCACCTTCTCACAGAACCAAGCGTCGCATGGAACGTTGAGTCTGAACGATGCGACTCTAACCAACTGCATCGTATGGGCTAACGTCGGCAGCATCCCGCTTTATCGGAGCGTCGATGTTCATGTGACCTATTCAGATATTCAAGGCGGTTTCGCGGGAGAAGGCAATATCGACGCCAACCCTCTGTTCCTCGATCCCGTGGCATGCACACTGAGTTCGAATTCCCCTTGTATCGATACGGGTACGTCTTCCGGTTCTCCCTCCGTGGATATCCAAGGCACGACTCGTCCGCAGGGCGTGGGTATCGACATGGGCGCAGTGGAGATGTCCGCGGACGGAGGTGAAGGTGAAGGTGAGGGTGAAGGCGAAAGCATATTCTTGGTTCAGCCTAGGGACGGCTTCGTGTGTGCGGGCCCTCTCGGGGGTCCGTTTGTTCCGGACGCCAAGACGTATACGCTCGAGAACGTGGGGACGCTCGCAGCCGTATATGGCATCTACGCGACTCAGCCCTGGCTCAGCCTTGGCCCTGAACGTGTCACATCCCTGGTAGGCGAGCTTCTGTCTGGGGAAGATGTCTCGGTGGCCGTCACTCTGGACAGCGATGCCGGCGCGTTACCCGCAGGCGTGTATAAGGGAGCCGTCCTGTTTCAGGACCAAGCGGGCGCAACGCTGGCCAATCGGGTGGTCACTTTAACCGTATCGTCGCCGGGCGAGGGTGAGGGTGAAGGTGAAGGCGAGGGCGAAGGTGAAGGTGAAGGGCCGGTGGTATTCGTGGACGCGGACAATATGGCCGGACCTTGGGATGGCCGCTCCTGGAGTACAGCGTTCTCGTCCATCCAAGAGGGCGTAGACTCGGCCTTTGCACATGGACAGCGCGAGATATGGGTCGCGGAAGGCTCTTACACGAGCGATTACACCGAAGAGTACTACCCGGTCATGCGAATGCGGCCCGGAGTCGATCTCTATGGTGGCTTCGTAGGAACTGAGACTTCACGTAGCCAGCGCGACTGGAGTCACTATGCCACCTCGATCGATGGCGAAGGGCGTCATACGTGTATCTTGGGCGCCGACGCAATCCTTGACGGTTTTGTTGTGTCGCACGGCCACACAAATGGAAACGACAATGGCGCGGGTCTCGGATGCACTGATTGCTCACCGGTGATCCGTAATTGTGTGTTCAGCGAGAATACGGCCGAGGGCGAGTGGAGGTACGCAAATCAATACGATGAATATTATTACGAAGGACAAGGCGGAGCACTCTCGCTTGATAACGCCGGCGCTCAGTTTCTGAATTGTATCTTCGAAGGCAACGCTGCGGAAAATGGGGGCATACTCTATAACAAACCGTCTACTGGCGGCCCGACCGTGAGATTTGCGAACTGCATCTTCTATGCCAATCGCGCTGACGTACCGTATTACGGTGGTTCCGGGCCTTTGGTCTATGGCCTCTACTCCGGCCGTGTCGACTTCAGGAACTGCACTTTCGCCGGCAATATCGTGACCCGCGCAACCATTCCCGTGGTTCAGTCACCTCACTCTATGTTCGTCAACTGTATCGCCTGGGGCACTCCTACCAATGCGTTCTTCTCCGCCGACACACTCGCGGCAAGTACTATCATGTATTCGGATATCCAAGGCGGGGTTGCGGGCCAGGGCAACCTCAGTGTCGACCCGTTGTTTGTCGACGCCGTCAATGCAGACTTCACGTTACAGGACGGATCGCCTTGTCTTGACTCTGGCACTGTGGCGGGGGCACCGAGCACCGACTTTGACGGTGTGCCGCGGCCTCAAGGAGCCGGGGTCGACATGGGCGCTTTCGAGAAGCCGGTAGGTGAAGGTGAAGGTGAGGGTGAAGGTGAGGGTGAGGGGGAAGGCGAAGGCGAAGGCGAAGGCGAAGGCGAAGGCGAAGGCGAAGGCGAGGGCGAAGGCGAAGGCGAAGGAGAAGGCGAAGGTGAAGGCGAAGGCGAAGGTGAAGGTGAAGGTGAAGGTGAAGGAGAAGGTGAAGGCGAAGGTGAGGGTGAAGGTGAAGGCGAGGGCGAAGGTGAAGGCGAGGGCGAAGGTGAAGGCGAGGGCGAAGGTGAAGGCGAGGGTGAGGGCGAAGGGGAAGGCGAAGGAGAAGGAGAAGGAGAAGGAGAAGGAGAAGGAGAAGGCGAAGGTGAGGGAGAAGGCGAGGGTGAAGGCGAAGGCGAAGGTGAGGGAGAAGGCGAGGGTGAAGGCGAAGGCGAAGGTGAAGGTGAGGGCGAAGGTGAAGGCGAGGGCGAGGGCGAGGGCGAAGGCGAAGGTGAGGGCGAAGGCGAAGGTGAGGGCGAAGGCGAAGGCGAAGGTGAGGGCGAAGGCGAGGGCGAGGGCGAAGGGGAAGGTGAGACGGGGTCACTTACCGTGGTTATCGATCCTGAAAGCGCTCGCGAGGGCGGGGCACAATGGCGTGTAGATGGCGGGGAATGGCTCGATAGCGGGACCACGGTCGATGGCCTTTCTGCCGGAGATCATGACGTCGAATTCAATGCGATTCCGCCACAGGAAACGCCGGGGTGTTTTGGCCCTCAACGCCATCCGTGGATTGCGCCAAGCGCCCAGACCGTCACGATTCAACCGGAGCAAACCGTGTCCATCTCGGCAACCTATGTCGAATCGGATACGGCGTTGGCGGCAACGATTCCGGGGTCCGGTTCGAGAGGAGACCTTGTATTGATGGCCGGCGCGGTCGGCGTGTTGCTGTGGTCGCGTCGCGGACCGTCGCTCAGGAGGCGTCTATCGCGCCGCCGGTAGGCTCGCGCCGATCGACGCGGGATCCTCGGCGTTTCCTGCGCTGTTTCTGTTTGCGGATGCGGTCGCGCTCGCGCGCCTCGGGGCTTTGCGCGCCGAGCTGGCGGGATTCGATCAGTTCGCAGAGGCGCCTGCGCGCATAGAACCGATTGAGCGACTGCGAACGGGCTTTCTGCATCTTGACTTCGAGGCCGGACGGCACGTGCCGCAACTGGACGCAGGTGGCGGATCGATTGACCTTCTGGCCGCCGGGTCCGCCCGAGGTGACAAACCGCTCTTCGAGATCGCCCTCGGACACGCCACACGCCGCCATGCGCGAGCGCAGTTCCTCCTCTTTTTCCGGCGTCACTCCGAATCGCACCACGCGCCTGTCCTCCCGCGCACGGTCCACGTCCGCGCATGTTCCGCGAAGTACTCGAATGCGACATCCGGAAACGTGTCTGCAAGGTGCTCGCACAACCGCTGGAGGCCGGGCATCTCGCTCGTGCCGTGTTCGACCGTGATCACGGCCGCGCCCAGCGCGTGCAAGCGCTCGCGCGTGGACCAGTACGACGCGCCATCGTAACACACGATGACCGTGTCCGCGCCGGCCTCGACGGCCTCTCGGTCCGGCACGATACATCCTACGCCGACGGCCGGTTTCGACACGACGCGGTCGGGATCGCCGATGACCTGGACGCTGTCCTCGCCCAGCGAGCGGACCCTGTCGGCAATATGCTGCCCCAGTTCGCGCAACGTCCGCGGCGCGACCTCGTACACGGCGTGGCAGTTATGCTCCGCGCTTGCGTAGATGCGTTTCTCGAAACCGAGAAACCGCGCCCACGCGTCGCGTATCCCGATATCCGGCCACTGGTCCCACGAATCGTGCGCGCGCAGGACGGTCATGCCCGTCGCTTCGAGCAGCGCCCGTTTCGCGTCGCCAGGCGGCGTGTAGCGCAGCCCGGGAAGCGGGTCCGTATGCTCCCAGAACAACGGCTCGTGGCAGACAAGCATGCCGCACCCGGCGTCGTGCGCCGCGCGAATCGTCTCGATAGACGGGTACCAGCATACCCCGGCCTTCTTCACGGGCCGCGCGGGGTCGCCGATCTTGACCGTGTCCACCGTGGTCTTTGGATCGAGCCACGGACTGTGGCTCCAAAGATAGTCGCGAATATCCAGGGCTGTCGTCACGATGCATCCTCCGTGCAGGCATGTGCTTCGCGGCAGTATCGCGAGGAATCTCCCGCCATTTCAACGTAGCCGCGGGGAATGGCGCTCGAACGCCAAGAGTTTACGCAATAGCCCGCGTCGCTGGAGCATTGGGTGTCGAGAAAGACTGGCCGGTGGGTCCCATAATGGAATTGTCCAGAGCCGGGATAGCACCGTGCCTGAACAGAATAGCCTGCGCATTGCAGCGCTGCTGGTAACTTTTATGCCAACGTACACAACCATTGACGAATACATCGACAACGCCCCCGAAGCTATTCGTGACATCCTTCGCAAGGTGAGGCAGACGATTGGGAAAGCCGCTCCGAAGGCGGCTGAGACGATAAGCTACGGCATACCAACATTCGACCTGAACGGAAAGCACCTGGTTCATTTTGCCGGGTTCAAAATGCACATCGGTTTCTTTCCGACCTCATCGCCGATATCGGCTTTCAAAGAGGAGCTCGCCGGCTACAAGACCTCGAAGGGCACGATCCAGTTTCCGCTCGACAAACCAATTCCCTATGGTTTGATCAGAAAGATCACGGCGTTTCGGCTGATAGAAGTCACAGGCCAAACGCAGAAGACGAAGGACACGATCTGCAGTCGAGGCCACGCCTATCGAGGAAGCGGACCTTGCCCTGTGTGTTGGCCGGGTGGAGAGAAAAGGAACAAGACGCGATCAAAGTAACCGCCCAAGGGTCCAGTTCGTGTCGCCGTCCATCGTTCCATTCTGAATGGGGTGATTCTACAGGCAAAGTGACCCCCTTGACGCCGTAGCCTGCAAGGTATACGCTTAAGGTCGGCTGCAAGGGGACGAGTCGAGGCGCAAGGCAGCAAGGACAACGCAGTACCTGGAGGAGGACGCGTGTGTCCTCATTCCGGGCGGTCATCGGTGCAACAAGAGAAAGGGAGGCTGCGATGAACAGGAAAGGCTTTACACTCATTGAATTGCTGGTAGTCATAGCCATCATCGGTATTTTGGCGGCGATACTGCTCCCGGCACTGGCGCGCGCGCGCGAATCGGCCCGCCGCTCGAGTTGCCAGAACAACCTCAAGCAGGTCGGGCTCATGTTCAAGATGTATTCGAACGAGTCCAAGGGACAGAACTTCCCAACGTTGAAGAAACACCGTTCGGCCCGCGCCGCCACGGACCCGACGGAACGCCCCTTCATGTGCAACACAAACAACGCGCAAGATTTCATCTTCGACGTCGAATCGATGTATCCCGAGTACATGACGGACATCAACGTCTTGATGTGCCCGTCCGCCGCCGACCTCGGGGAACAGGTCGCAGGCTGGCATTTCGATCAGGACCTCGCGAAGCCGATCGATCCCTGCGGGGATTCCGTCGAATCGTACATGTACCTGGGATGGGCGTTCACCGCTGCCATGACGGTCTTGCCGGGCACGGACCCCAATGCAGACCCGCCGCAGGTCAACCTGGCCGACATTCTGGACCTGGCCACGAAGCTGGGCTGGTTCCCCACGCCTCCCAATCCCGACGTCGCCAAGTATGACGGCGATATCAATCTGGACAGCGGCAAGACCGTGTACCGGTTGCGCGAAGGCATCGAGCGGTTCTTCATTACCGACATCAACAACCCCGCGGCGACCGCGCTCGCCCAAAGCGAAATCCCGGTCATTTGGGATCAGGTCTCGAAAGAGATCGAGAAGAACGGGTTCAATCACGTGCCCGGCGGCGCAAACGTGCTCTACATGGACGGCCACGTCACGTTCAACCGCTATCCCGGCGACCACCCCATCAGCAGGGCATGGGTCGAGCTTGTAAGCTACTTCAATCCCTGATAACGCGGGGCGAAGACGGCCTTCGGCGGATGGGCGCGTCCGGCAGGACACGCCCATCCGCTTTTTGGTATCCTCCTGCCGGACAATGCGCATGATCACCTGCCGGGGATTTCTGAATGCAGACTGAAGACACTTGCATCGCGCACGCGGAACCGAACGCGCGCCTTACGATCGACACCATCGCCATGCGCCCCACACGCGGCATCCCCACGGGGCTGCTGCATATCATGGACATCGCCTATCTCGAATCGCGCTCCGGCCACGCGCCGGGCAGCTACCGCCGCGATCCCGAGACGGTTTACTTCGACTTTCTGCGGCGCGCGGGATGCGGCATGGTGGACCAGTACCTCGCGACGAATCCCCTGTCGATGGGCGCCTGCGGCTACGAAGCGGGAACGGAACGCCATGCCTCCACCGGCGCGGAGACGACCAGCCTCGACGGCATCGTCATCGATTCGCCCGAGTCCGTGGCCGAGCATCTGGAGCGGTATATCTTTCCCGAACTGGACCGCGCGATAGCGGCCCCGCTCGACGAGGATGCCGTGGTGCGCGATCTCATACGGGACGAACGGTCGATGCAAGACCGCCTCGGACCCGCAATCCTCAAGGCGCCGCACGACGGTCTTCAGGAACTCCCCGCATTGCGCTACACCCAATACGGGTATGTCCCGTACCTGATGGCCTACGCCATGTATCCCGAAATTATGGAACGCGACTTTGCCTTACAGGCTCAATTCGCCGAACGCCAAAACCGCCTCGCCGCGCGCGCCATCGTCGAAGGCGCGTTGCCACGCGTGCTCCGGCTCGATCACGACATGGCCGATTCGCGCGGAACGCTCGTCGACGTACGAAGCCTCGACCGGATCTGGTTCCCCCATTTCGCGCGGAGCATCCAGCCGTTTCTCGACGCGGGCATCCGCCTCCTCTGGCACTGCGACGGCAACCTCATGGACATGGTCCCGCGCCTTATCGAGGCGGGGATCGGCGGCTTCCAGGGATTTCAGTACGAAGACGGGATGGATTACGAGCGGATCTGCCGCATGCACACGCGCGACGGCGGCCCCCTGATGATCTGGGCCGGCGTATCGGTAACGCAAACGCTCCCTATGGGCACGCCTCAGGATGTCCGAAACGAACTCGACTGGCTCGTGAACCACGGCCCGCCCGTAGGCCTGTTTCTCGGCGTCAGCAGTTCCGTTACGCCCGGCGTCCCCTGGGAAAACCTCGACGCCCTCATCGAAGGCCTCGCCCACTACCGCGCGCATGGACGAGGCTTGTGAGGCGTTCCGGGATGAACGCTTCGCATTGCACGGTGCACTGGAAACCAGCGGCGGCCTCGTAGGCGGACTGGATCTGCTTTGCGTCGAACGGCGCGGCGGCGTTGGCGATCGCGAGTGGGCGCGGCGCAATCAGGACGGCGGCGGTCACGATATCGCCGAGACTTCTTAGGCTTGGGACGTAGTACTTCTCGACCCACGCTGCGTCGTCGTTGTTGTTGAAGCCGTTGGCGTCGCACGCGACGCTTTCGATGCGGTCGTCGAGCGCGGCGGCGAAGAGGCACCACATCCCGCCGTCGCCCAGGCCGATGCACCGCACACGGCCGGTCAGGTCGCGCCGGTTGCGCAGGTAGGCGGCCGACGCAAGGACGTCCTGCACGCGGCAGGCGGTGTCGGTCGGCTCGAAAGTATCGGGAAAGGTCCCCGTTGCGCGCCGCGCCGGCGGCGTCAGAGTACCGTTGTGCTCGCCCAAGAGAAACACGTCGATCGCGGCGACGCATAGGCCCTGTTCGAGCAAAGCCTGCACATATGGGCCGGGCCGCGCCCCGGCGAGATCGGCAAGCGCCGCCTTCCCGGCGCCGTTTACGATCAGCACGGCGTCGCGCCGCGTGTCGTCGTCGGGCCGGTACACAATCATGGGAATGCCGTCGCCCACGGCCTTACGTCTGAGGACAAGGCGCTCGGATACCATGCCATCCGCGCTTTCGATCGCGTACTTGCGCCGCGCGCGGTCCACGCGAAGCGCGTTAGCTTCCGGGATCTCCGCTCCGAAGATCGCGCGAAACGCCGGGAGGTATTCTACGCGGAACTTCGGCGCATCATCCGGCGACTTGGGCCATTCCGCCTGCCACCGTGCGCGTTGCGCTTGAATCATGCTTGCAATCAGTGCGTCCTTCGACGGATAGCCTTCGGGGGGCCGATCGCCGGGAAAGATACGCATGGCCTCGATGGGGTCCGCGGCATACGGCGGTTCGGCGAATGCGCGGTAGCGCTCGCCTTGGCCGAGCAACCACTGTCCGAAGAACCGGTACACGGCCTCGCGGCTGGCCTTGTTGTAATTGTGCGGCGCGTCGATTTGTACGGAAGCGATCTTGTCCCCGACGCCGTACAACTCATAGACACTCCGGATCGCGGGATACTCAACGCGCGGCGTCTCGACGGTCCAATCGCCCGTGGCGCTCACCATGAGCAGCGGGCGAGGCGCCATGGCCGCGCCGATCTCCATGTCGCAGATGCCGTTCATGCGAAGGATCGGCGGGCTTTCGCAAGAACAATCGGCCTGGTTCGAACACGAGATGATGTTGACCGGCGCGGCCACCGCGATGCGGCTGTCCACGGCGCACAGCATCATGGTTTGCGTGCCTCCGCCGGAACCGCCTGTGCAACCGATGCGCGTCGTATCGACATTCGGAAGGCTCTCGACAAAATCGACGGCGCGGATGCTGTTCCAAAGCTGCAACGCAAACGTGTCCAAGGACCAAAGCTCGTAGCGCGGCTCATGGAACTCGTGCGGGAACTGGCGGCTGTCTTCGAAACCGGCCATGTCGTAGCTGAACGCGGCCATACCCATGCGCGCGAACGTGATGCAGCGCGCGGGCACCGAGGCGCGCTCGCTGTCTTCGAGCCGCCCTTCTTTCCAATGCCCGTGCGGGCACAGCACGGCGGGAAACGGGCCGGCGCCTTTCGGCGTATACAGGCTGCCCGTCACGAGGAACCCCGAGCGCGACTCGAACGTGACCTTCGCGACGTCGTAATCGTCGTGACGGATCGCGTCGAAGACACGCGCGTTAAGTGGCGTGCGTTCGGGCATCGGAATCAGCCCGCCCGCGATACGCGCATGCAGCCGGATGTCCTCCGCGCGCTTCTCCCACGCCTCGCGCGTGGCGAATGTTGGGAACAACGTATACGAATACGAGTCACGAAACGTCTCCGCGCGCCGGTCGGCGACCGGCTCAGGGCGGTTCAACACGCGGAGGTGCTTCATGGCTTCGGCGGGATCGTAGTCCGCGCTCGTGATAAGAACGAGCGTCGCAACGGACGGATCGAGGGTGGCACGGTGCGTGCCTGAATCCAGTTCCGCGCTGCCCATACGCCGCCACGCATATTCGTTACGAGGCTTCGCCGGAGGAGGTCCTTCAAGCCGCGCGTCTCCGATAGCCACCGTTGCCGGTTTGGAATCGTCGGCCCAAGCCCAGACGTAATACGACGCGCGCGCCGACACGGCGATGCCCTGTTCGCCCGCGTCGTAAGCGTCGATCCACATGACGCCGGGGCCTTGCAGGACCATGCCCAGCGTTGTCATGAGTAATGCTGTCATCTCGCGCCCTTTCGGGGAGTTTTCCACCCAGGAGGGATTTCATCAGAACGAAGATCGGCATTCAACTCGAACGCGCTATCGAGCGTGCGCCTCTGGTATTCTGGCGAGGTTGTAAAGGCGGGTCCGTCGGACACGTCCAACGAGTCCGACAGGTCCAACATTTTCGGAGAACCGCTCATGCTGCTTTCCAGTCTTGCCCTCTTCGCCGGAGCCGTGCTTCCGGCGGTTGTCCCGCCCGCGCTGGGATGTTACTTCGTTCATCAAGAAGATCTCGATCCATCGACCGCACGCGCGTATCTCGATCTCGTCGCGGCGCACAGCGGGTTCACGCATCTGACCACCAGCATGCGCATTCCCAAGGGCGAATTGACCGACGAGTTCATCCATGAGGCCATACGCGGGATCGCGGAGTACGCCGCCACGCTGCACATTGGCATCGTCATGGATCTCGATGTGCGCCTCGCGCGCGAAGCGTTCCGCCGCGAGCATCCGAACGAGTTGCAGGAGATGCTGCGCATTCGCGAGAAACCCCGCCAGCCGGACGGCGACACGCTGTTCGAGATCGCGGCCGAGACGCCGTCGGACCACTACACGTTCCAAGCCATTCCCTATGTTCCCGTGGCGAGCCGCCTGGTACGCGCCTATGCGTTCACGCGAACGCCGCAGGGCATCGACATGAACAGTCTTGTCGATATCACGGCGGCCTGCCGAATTGAGGAACAGGGCAAGAACACTATCCGGATCGCCGTGCCAGACAAGGCCACGGAACGCCCGGCCGTTTGCGTGTGCGTGGCGTTCGCGCACCTGACGCCGGATGTGTTCGCCGAACATCTGCTCGACTATCAGCGCGGCCTGTTGCGGCGTTACGCCGAGGTGAAGCTCGCGGGCGCATGCAAGGACGAATGGGGGTTTCCGCCGTGTTTCGACGGGACGCCGAAGCACGACGATTTCTGGTACTCGGAGGCGATGGCCGGCGCGTATCGGACGATCGCCGATCGCGATCTCGTGCGCGACTGTGTCGCGGTGTACGCCGGAAGCGACGAGGCCGAACGGCAAGGGGCGATCAATCGTTTTCTGAAACTTGTACGCGACCGCAATGCCGCCATCGAGCAGGATTTCTATCTCGCGACGAAGGAAGTCTTCGGCGCGGACGCCATGGTCGCTACGCATCCGACCTGGTACCCGCATCCCGATCGTCGCGAGTACAAGAAGAACGGACTCGACTGGTGGGCGGCGCGCCGCGACTATGCGCAGACGGACGAAGTCACGCCGTTCTGCGTGCGCACGG
Organism: uncultured Nitrospiraceae bacterium; assembly: GCA_964402555.1. Classification (GTDB taxonomy): domain Bacteria; phylum Hydrogenedentota; class Hydrogenedentia; order Hydrogenedentales; family SLHB01; genus CAYOCT01. The sequence continues at coordinate 60,377 of CAYOCT010000003.1, forward strand.
CGCTGGCGAAGAAGTGGAACAACACGGTCTGGTACAACATGTATTACTCGAGCAAGAAACATGACTACGAGACCAGCCTCTGGTCGCACGCGCTCGCGGGCGGGCGCGTCAACTTCCATCCTATCTACCCGTGCGAAGCGCCTCCCGGTTGGAACATGTCGGAACTCTATACGGGCGGGTTGATGCGCGGCACGGCCCGAGTGCGCTTGCTCGATTTCATCCAGCCCACGCCGCTCGATTGCCCTGTCGCGGTGATCTTCGGCCACGCGTGCGCGATGAATTGGGCCGGGCCGGCATACGAGGATGTCGGGCTGGGCCTCGCCGACGCGTTGTGGCGCGAGGGCTATTACGCCGATCTGATCCCGGCGAGCGAGATCGGTCCGGGCGGTCTCACGTTCGACGGTTCGGCGATTCGATACGGAACGCAAACGTATCGCGCGGCGATTATGTACCATCCTGAATTCGAGCCGCCCTCGACTGCCGCGTTCTTGAACGAAGCCGCAAAGGGCGGCACGCGATTGTTCCGCGTGGGCGATTGGACGCGCGGTTTCGACGGGACGCCGTTCGCGGGAGACGCCGCGTTACCATCGTCGATGGTCGCATGCGCGGACGCGCCGACATGCGCGCGCGAGGTCATCGCCGCGTTGGCCGGCAGCTTCCAGCCGGAAACGCCCGCGACGGACACGATGGGATGGGAAGCAAAGAACGCGTCGCCGCCTGCCTCAGGTCATTGCCATTTGCTCGACGGCACGCGCCTCGTGCTTGCAGGCGAACATGATCCCGCCGGCGATCCGATTCAAGCGACGCTGGATGTCGATGGCCACGAAGTTGTCTTCGACGCCGTGGGCGTCGCCGCGGTTCGCCTCGATTCGCAAGGCGTCGTTCAAGCCGTCGCCGCGGGCGGACTCCGGCATTTCAAAGCGGGCAGCCTCGAACTCCGGCTCGATACGCCCGTGGATGTCGCGCTTTGGCGCGACGCCGACGGAACGTTTCACGGCGTCATCAATGGAAAAGCGCCGCTCGAAGCGGCGCTTGAATCCTTAACGCACGACTGGGTTCGTCTGCGCGAGCCCGAACCTTTGGAAAAGTAGTTCCCTTCGATCACCCACTTGCTTTGTTGGCCAGTTCGCCGAATCGGTGCACGACGGCCAGGGCCGGATCGAGCGGCACATCGACGTGCTTCGTGCCCGGCGGCGTGGGGATCGTCGGCGTGCCTCTCAGTTTCTTGCCCGCGAACTGCGGCAGCCACGCCTTCTCGGCCTTGAGCATCTCGCCGACCATGTCGCGGCATTCCTTCAACGTCAGCACGGCGGACGCGAGCGGATCCATCGCGCATGCGGCGACCGCGAGTTCGGGATCGCCCGTGATCGCGGCCTGCACCGCGAGTCCCTGGACCGTCACGTTGCTCTGATTCAATGCGGCGAGCTGGACGGGCAAGTCGCCGATGACGGCAGGATGCAATCCCATCTTGTCGACGAACACGGGCACCTCGACGCAGCATCCGTTCGGCAGGTTCGTGATGTATCCGTTATTGCGCACGTTGCCCTGCAACTTGAACGGCACGCCGGTCTGCAACGCTTCGAGGATGTATGAGCAATACTCGACGCTGCGCGGCGTGAGTTTCGCGGGTTCTTTCGCGAGCATGTCCGTGTTTTCGAGATGGTCCGCGATGAGCCGGCACCACTTGTAGTACGCGCCAGTCTCGCCGCCGAATGCCGGTTCGTCGCAATACAGGTCGAGTGCCTTCTTGTTCTTGCGGAACCACGGCAGGTATTCGGAGAGATGCCCTGTGCTCTCGGTCATGAAATAGCCGAACTGGCGCATGACCTCGATGCGGACCTTCTCGTTGATGTAAAACTCCGGCTTCTCGCAATTCGCCTTGAACAGCGGATACAGGTCCTTCCCCTTGTGTTCGAGCTTCAGGAACCACGCCATGTGATTGATGCCGCCGACCAGGCAGTCGATCTCCTTCTTGTTCACGCCGACGTAGCGCGAGATCAGGTCGAGCGTCGTCTGGACCCCGTGGCACAGTCCGATGAACTTGATGCCCGGCACAGTCCCGAGCGCCCAGCATACCGGCGCCATCGGGTTCACGTAGTTGAGCACGTACGCATTCGGGCAGAGCTTCTTGACGTCGTTGGCGAGGTCGATCATCACGGGAATCGTGCGCAACGCGCGGAACACGCCGCCCGGTCCCATCGTGTCGCCGATGCACTGGTCCACGCCGTATTTCAGCGGGATTTGATAGTCCATTTCGAACGCGTCGACGCCGCCGATTTGTAGCATCACAATGACAAAGTCCGCGTCCTTGAGCGCTTCCTTGCGGTCCAGCGTGATCGACACCTTCGCCTTGAGACCGTTCGTCTTGATAACCTTGTCCGCGAACCGTTTGATGCGTTTCAGTTTCAACTCGGTCCGGCTCATCAGCCGGAACTCACTGTCCTTGAGCGCCGGCGTCGCAAGGATATCCATGATCAACGTCTTGCAGAATACAATGCTCCCCGCGCCAATCATCGCAATCTTCGGCATGACTTCCTTCTCCTTTCGCCGCTCCGCTTGCCGGCGCGGTCAGTTCGAAATCACTACCTCGCCGTCCCGCGCAAAATCCACAATCATGGAATCCCCGCGCTCCCATTCTTCGGGAGTCATGGCGACGGCTTCGACCGGCTTCCACACATCGCAGGTGGCCCGTGCGAGAATGTCAATCCTGTCCCAATACTTCTTCCCGGCAAAGTCGTCGGATATGACGACGATATCGATATCGCTGTCCTCATCCCAGGTTCCTTTCGCAAAGGAACCGTAGAGCACGATTCGTGCGGCATGGACGCCCTGCCGTTCCAGCGCCTTCTCGTACTGCTTTATGATATCGACAGCAGCGTTCTTATCCACGCAAGCGTGTCCTTTCCGTTTCGCAACATCTGTTTAACCACGCCCGGACTGTACGCACGCTGCAACGAGGCGAAATCCTCGGGATAGCTTGTCGTTACGTGCGCAGCGTTTATCCTCGTGACGAACGCTATCAGGTTCTCTGGAGGCCGCTCTCCGATTCGCTCCAACAGAAGCACGAGGTTGTGCGTCTTCGGAGGCACTTCCTTGAGTCTGAAATGATAGACCGCTTTCAGAGCCTTCTCGATGGCAAGATGGCACATGAAGATGGCATACACGCGCCGGCCACCCTTGAACATGAACTCTGCGGTGTCCATGTCATAGTCGGCCTGCTTGAGCCACTCTTCCGGTGACTTCGCCACGTTCTCGACACTCCCATCGCTACGGCGCTCAGCATAGCCGATTCCACCCGCGAATCAAATCGCGCCGCCGGGCACGCTGACCAACTCCTGGTAGAGTCGCTCGTATTGCGGGACGATCTTGTCTTTCGCGAAGACCTCCACGACACGCTGGCGGGCTTTGCGGCCCATCTCGCGGGCGCGCTTGGCGTTGGTGAGCACCGTGATCGCGTAACCGGCCATGCTGTCGATGTCGCCGACCTCGCAGAGGAAGCCCGTCACGCCGTGTTCGACGACCTCGCAGATGCCGCCGCTGGCCGTAGCCAGGACCGGCACCTCGCAGGCCATCGCCTCGAGCGGCACGAGGCCGAAACTCTCGTGTTCGCTCGGTTGGAACATGAGGTCCGCGCACGGAATCAGGCTTTCGATGCGTTCCTGGTTGCCGAGGTATTTGATGCGGTCGACGATGCCCAGTTGTTTGGCCACGCCGACGGCCGAAATACGTTCCGGCCCATCGCCCACCATAACCAGCCTCGCCGGGACGCGCTCGGCGATCTTCTTGAACGCGCGCACAATGTCGGTCACGCGCTTGACCGGACGGAAGTTCGAGATGTGCATGATGACTTTTTCGTCGGGCGCGGCCAGCTTGCAGCATTTGGGGCCGCCCGGCTTGAATCGCTCGACGTCGAGAAAGTTGTAGATGGTGCGGACGGGCTTGCTCAAGGCAAACTCGCTCTCCGTTTCCTTCGTCAGCCAGTTCGAGACCGCGGTCACCGCGTCGCTGTTCTCCATCGCGTATTGCGTCACGCGGAAGAACGACGGGTCCGTGCCCACGAGCGTGATGTCGGTGCCGTGGAGAGTTGTTACGACCTTGAAACGCTTCTCGGGAGGGAGCATTTGGCGGGCCATGATAGCGCTGGCCGCATACGGAATCGCGTAGTGCGCGTGCCACAACTCGATATCGTATTCCTCGGCTACCTCGGCGATCTTCGCGGACAACGCGAGACTGCCCGGCGGCTGTTGGAACATCGGGTACATCGCCATCGATACGTAGTGGCTGAGGACGTTCGCATGGAACTCCGGCAGCCGGAACGGCGCCTCGAACGAGACGAAATGAACGGAATGGCCTTGCGTCGCAAGCGCGAGTCCCAGCTCCGTAGCCAGGATGCCGCTCCCGCCAGCGGAAGGATGGCACGTAATACCGATTCGCATAAACACCTCGTAGCGATTTTGGATTTTGGATTGCGGATTTTGGATTGTTGACGACCCGCCTCCCCCCAGTCAATCCAAAATCCAAAATCTAAAATCCAAAATTTAGTATGTCGATTCCTGCCGGTCCATCCGTGTACAGCGCCTCGCCGTACTCAACGCCGATCCGGCTGCCCCAATACGCGGCGCGCGTGCGGATGCTGTCCCAGAACGCCTGGCTTGAAATGTGCGTCGCAGGACCATCGTACGCGGGATTGAAGAACTGCGACGCGTGGGCGCGCAGGGCTTCGAGTTTGACTTCAAAATGGTCCGAAATGTCCACGATCATGCCGGGCATGTCGTGCTCTTGATATGGGTGAAAGTAGTAGGTGGCTGGAGGCCGATACGGCGGCTCGCCGGTTACAATCCGCGAAAGCCCGGAGAAATACGCGGCGTCGCGAACGAGGTGATGCGCGGCGCGGTGGTCCGGATGCCGATCGTGGTCCATGGTCGCGAGCAACACCTTGGGACGGAACCGGCGCACGAACGGAATGACCTCGAGTTGTTGCTCGTGCGTGTTCGCCACGCCTCCATCGGGCAGTCCGGCGTTGCAGCGTTCGGCCAGGCCGAGAATCTTCGCCGCCGCGGCCGCTTCCTTCGCGCGCTCCTCGACGGTGCCGCGCGAACTCATTTCACCGCGCGTAAGGTCGAGAATCGCGACGGAGTGCCCGCGCTGCGTGAGCTTGTGAATCAGGCCTCCGACGCCGAGTTCGACATCGTCCGGATGCGCGCCCACCGCAAGGACATCCACGGTCACAGTTCGATCTCCTTCACCTCGAACGATTCGATATCGAGTTCCTTCACGAGCCGCGGGATCAGACTCCATCCGTGCTCGAACAGGAAGGAAAAGACATTCAGTATGCGCTCTTGCGGCTTGCGCATCGGGGCCAGGCTCGCGCAGATCCGAAGCACCTGTTTCCGCACGGTCTCCGCGTGCGCCTCGTCGCCTTTCAGGATTGCGCGCTCCAGCCGGTCGAACTCGCCCGAGACGCGTTCGCGGACCTTGGCAAGCATGTCCGCCGCGCCTTTGTCGAGCGATTCGAGTTCCTGGCGCAGCGGCTCGAAGGCCCCGTCGATGCCCGCGCGATGCCGCTGCACGACTTCGAGCGTCGGCGCGTGGCGATCCACCTGCAGGGCCTGATCGACCAGCGTGTCCGCGGGACAGTCCAGGTCGCCGGCCGCGAACCTGAACTTCTCCATGAGTTGCTTGACCTTGGTATTAGAAAGCAGGCATCGCGCGCGCGGATAGACAACGGGCATCTCTTTGCCGAAGTGGCGGAACAACGGTTTCAACTGTGCCCAATACGCCATCTCGCCGGGTCCGGCCACGTACGCCACCACCGGGAACAGGTGCTGCTGCACAATGCATCGCAACGCCACGTTCGGCGTGAAACGTTCCGGCGAGGCCTGCAGCATCGCGGCCATATCGTCAAGCGAACACGTGTAGTCCTCTTCGGGAAGCACGTACCGCTCGCCCTCGAAGAGGACCTTCCGCCTTCGTCCGTTCATCTCGAGGAAGAAATTGCATTCCGTCTCTTTCTTGGCGACCTGCTGCGGATAATCGAGTTCGCGCAACCGCAGGCCGGTGTTGTTGAGCAACATCGTGCTGACCAGCGGATCGCGGATTTCCTGTTCGAACACCGGCTTCGCCGCGGCACGCGCCGCGAGCAGATGCGGCGCGAACACGATCAGCGGCGTATCGCGGAACAGACGCACGAGGATGCGCGCGGTCCAGTCCGCGAGCGACTCGGAAGCGTCCAGCGATTCGTGCAGGAACTGCGCGATCTCGTTGCGGAACTCCGACCCCGTGGTCTCCGAGGCGAGTTGATCGACCAGCGTATGCAGCGACGCGTCGAGCGGCACGCGGTACATCGGCAGGCCGTCGACGTCGCGCTCCGGGGTGTACGTCATGGATAGGACTTCGTGGGATTTTGTCACGACGTGCGCCGTGCGGACTTCCTCGAAATCGTGATCGTCGCTTGCGACCCAAAACACGGGCACGCACCGCATGCCGAATCGATCGTGCACACGCTTGGCGAGCAGGATCGCGGTCATGGCCTTGTAGACCGTGTAAAGCGGCCCCGTGAACAGTCCTGGCTGCTGCCCGGTGATCACGACCGCCTCGTCGCCCATGAACAGCGGCCGCCCTCCGAGTTGCGCGTGATATTCGGTCAGGCCCTCGACCAGCGCCGGGTCCCAATGCGCCGTCTTCGGCGTCGCCGTGAACAGTCCCTTGGCGGGCCGTACGAAGAAGCCCATCAAGTCCGCCGATTCCGCTACGTATTCGGCAAACAGATCGCGCATACGATCACCTCGCTTCCTTGTGGCCCACCACGATCATCCGCGGCCGGTCCGCGCCCAGCGGTCCGCCGTCGTAATCGCCAAAGACACGGTCCACGCGCAATCCCGCGTCCCCGATCAGACCGCGGAATTCCGCTTCCGTATACAACTGCACCGACTCGCCCCATTCCCCGAGGCGTTGGCCGCCGCGCTGTACGGCGGTTATCTTGTTCACGCGCCGCCGTTCGGTATCGATCCATCGCCGCTCGCGAATCGTATACTCGTTATACTCCCGAGCCGATTCCGGCACAAGCGTCCTCTCGACGCACGCCGCGTTCAAATAATCGATGAAGAACCGGCCTTGCGGCTTCAACACGCGCGCGACTTCGCGAACCACGCCCAGGTTCTCCTCGCGCGTGGGAAAGTACCCAAAACTCGTGAAGAAACTAACCACCGCATTGAAAACCGTCCCAAACGGGATGGAGCGCATATCGGCCCGCACGAGCGTGCCGTCCGGCCCGAGGTGGCCTCTCGCAAGGCACAGCAAGTCCGCCGAATAGTCGAGTCCGGCAATCCGCGCCGCGTGACGCCTCATGTGAACCATGTGCCGCCCGTTCCCGCAACACAGATCGAGCACGGCGTCGTCCGCGCCGATATCAAGCTGCTCCGCCGCAAACGCCGCCTCCGGCGCCGCCGCCTCCAGCGAACGGTGCGCGTAAACGACCGGATACAAGGCATCGAAACTCGACTGATACCAGGTCTCGGCGATGTCGAACGATTTGGTCGGTTCCATGGCTACACGACGATGCGGTTAACGGACGTCTCTTGAACTCTACTGCACACGTACTTTGCCACTCGACGGAACCGGGGTCAAGGTGCGGTCATTCCCTTGCCGGAATCGAACTGCGGCGTCTTCAACCGGAAGAGGAGCAGCCAGGAGGCCAGACGGAGCACAAACGAGATGGCAAAAAGAAGGTCGAAGGGGACGAAGGTCTTTCCGAAGTGCGACCAGTGAGACCCCGCCAGGAAGCCGAGGAAGTACCCCGCGATCAGCGAGGCCACGCCGCCGGAAACGTTGTTGATGCACGCGGTCACGGCCATGTACATCGCGCGCTGCTCGCGTGGCGGCACGCGCAGGATGAACTTGTTCGCCGCATTCGTCGCGGCGGACGAGGCCGCGCCGCCCAGCGCCGAGTTGATCGTGAGCCAGAACAACGCCGTGCGCGGCGTCGCCACGATCCAGAACAAGGGCAGGATGCCCCAGAAGAAATGCGAGACCAGCAGCACGCGCCGCACGCCGAGCCGGTCGACGACGGAGCCGCTCCAGCGCGAGGTCAGCATGGTGCCGACATATGGCACGGCCACAAGGACGACGGCCCCGCCCAGGAAGTTGTGGCGGATACCGAGGTCGTCGAGGAAGTAGATGGTCGCCAGCGCGCCGCCCAGGAACAGGGCGAAGTTCCAATACACATTGAATACAAGCCAAGGACGGTAGGCGCGGTCGCGGAGCGGCGCCTTCACGTGTTCGAGAAACGATCCTTCGATGCCATGCGCTGCGGGCGGTTCGGGAATGATGCGGTGCATGAACAGGTCGATTACGCCCAACAGAATTCCGATTCCGAAGATGATCGTGAGCACGTCCGTCTTGAGCGATTCGTCTGCCAGATCGAGCACGTAACTCGCGGGCAGCGTGATGGCGATCGTGGCCAGTGAGATCCACGCGTCGCGCCGTCCCATGAAGCTGCCGTGAAGTTTCTCCGGAACGATGTCCGCGAGCCAGCTATACCATGGAGGCGTCGCGGCCGCCGCGAAGAAGCTCCCGAGGCTGAGCATCGCGATCATGACCAGCGGCGCAGAGGCGCTGTATCCGTTCATGTACAACACGAACGCCAGTGCCAGGCCTGTCCCGCGCAAGAGGCGGTTTATGGTTTCCAACACGAACCAGATCAAGCGGCGGTGCCCTGCCCGCGCGGCCCAATACGCCGAGACCAACTGGAAGGCGATGGCGAAGGAACAGATCGCGGTGAGGATGCCCCACTGCTCGATCGACACGCCGATCGCGTTGCCGAACGCGACGAGGTACATGCCTGTCGTCAGCACGCCGTAGGTGGTGCCCATCGCGCCGGTGACGATGTGGCGGCGCGCGATACGGTGCATCTGGCTGGGAACGATTTCGCTATAGCGGAAATCGCGCGCGCGCGGCGCGAGCGGAATCCTGAAGCGATAGCGTGTCATGGCGGCGTTGGGGAACCCCGGGAACAGCGCGGTATTGTGCCAGCAGGCAACGCCAATTGCAACGCGATCGACGAAACAAAGAACCGTCCTGCAACGCTCTTATTCGTCCGCACTACTATCTGTCATCTTCCATCAACTTTTCGAAGAACGGAATCGTCCTGTTCTCAATCGTCCTGTACACGGACAAGAAGCAACGACAGAACGATTTGGATCAGAACGATGAGGACACCATGGCGCGTATCAACTATGCGGCGTTTCTTCGTGTTCTTCGAGTTCTGCGTGGCAGTTCGATTCCTGTAGTTCGTTTACCACGAAGGCCACGAAGAATACGAAGCGTTGCAGAAACCTCTTTGAACCGTGGGTTGTGGGCAGAGCTGACCTCAGACTTCGGACTTTCATTTCTTTCCGTTTCTTTGGTTGCGGTGCCGTCGCGCCGTGTAGGTCCGTGTAGGTCCGTGTGGCCCGCAGACCCAGGCAGAGCGCCCATCAACGCCGTGTCCCTTGTTACTCGAATACGTTTTGAGGTAGCTTCTTGCCACGTTCTTGGACTGAAGAGCCGTATCCGGCGATTCCAAGCATTCTTCATTCGTGTTCATTCGCGTTTATTGGCGGTCAAGTTGTAGGAGGCACATGGGGCATTCGCATAAGGGCCGGGCGGCAATTGCCCTGCTATGGGCGGCGTTCGGCTGGGCCTTGGCGCCGATCTTCATCCGCCAGTTGAGCCTCGTTTACGACCCGAACACGCAGAACTTCCTGCGGTACGCGAGCGCCGTGGCGCCGTTGATCGTGGTGAGCCTCGTATGGTTCCCAGACGATTTCCGCACAGCCCTGCGCGGCTACAAACCCTTGTTGTGCATCGCCGCGTTGAACCTCCTTCAGCAGCACGTGTGGACGGTCGGCTGCGCAGGATCGACGGCCACAACGGCGCAACTCATCTCGAAACTGAGCATCGTGTTCGTCATTGTGTTCAGCTTCTTCCTGTTTCACGAGGAGCGCGCGGTCATTAAGAGCCCGATATTCACGGCGGGAACGCTCTTGAGTTTCGTGGGCGCCGCGGCGGTAATCAGCGACAACCCCGCTTCGATGATCCCGACCTTCAACATGGCCACGTGCATGCTGCTGCTGACGGCGGTGTTGTGGGCCGTATACACGGTCTGGGCGAAACACCTGGTCATGAACATCCATCCCGTGCCGATGTTCACCGTACTTTCGATCTTCACGACGATCGGTTTCGGGATTCTCGCGCCGCTTACGGGCCATCCCTCTATGCTTGTCACCGCAGGATGGCATCCTATCCTTATCGGCGTCGTGTCGGGACTGATTCCGATCGCGCTCGCGCACCCGTCGTTTCACTACGCGCAGAAGAATCTCGGATCGGCGCTGTGCAGCAGCGTGTCGCTGTTCAATCCGCTCGTGACCTACGCGATCGCGATGTACGTCTTCCCGGACGAGCACATGGTACTGACGCAATGGATAGGCGCGTCGGTCCTATTGGCAGGCACGCTGCTCGTGATCTATGCGGGAAAGCGGGTCGCGCGCGCGAAACGCGCTCAGGAATCCGGGCCAACGGGCAAGTGATCGTAGGGGCTGGCGCTAAAACTGAGGATATCCTTGAAACTCGGGACGGCGGGGTCGGTGCGCAGGATGCGCCACGTGTCGTCTTTCTTGATGAAGTAGATCCAGGCCTCGCTGTTGCCGCCAAGCGGGAACCACGCGGGCAAGTCCGCCACGCGGCCCGTCGGGTCGGTAAGCGCATTGCCCGCGAATCGGCAATACAGCAATACGCCCACGACCCCGGTGGCCTCGTAGGTGCTGAAATTCCATTGCCGGATCTGCCGGTGCATCGCGCACGCGTTGTAGTGCTCGAAAAACCACTGGTACGCGCGCCGCATGTATTCGAAGCGCCAGCGCTGCGCGTCCTCGTAGTCGGTCGCGTAGAGGCCGAGCACGCCATTGAGATCCTTCGACGAAAACGCGCGGTCCCACTCCTCGATGCGGCGCGCGATCTCGCCCGCGGGCACGGCCTGGGCTTCCGTCAGCGCGGCCAGATTGGGCCACGGAGCCACAGCGTTCGGCGGCGGACCGGGCACGGGGTCCAGGGCCGCGCTCTGCGCCAGCCCGAGCAGCGGACCGATCGTCACCTCTTCCGCCACGCGGCTCTCGACGTTGCTCAGCGCGAGATACGCCCCGTATTCGACTACGCCTTCGTACGGTTCCTTGTCGTCGGTAAGCGCCGTGACCGCGTAGGCGATGGTCTGATCCGGCGCGGCGGTCGTATCCGTGTACTTCCGCTCGTCGACATTCTTCGCGAGCAGCATCCGCTGCGTGCTCGGAAGGACGCGCTTATAGATCTTGTAGGACAGGTCGCCCTCGCGGAACGGCCAGGTGATCGTGATACCGGTGTCCTGCCGTTGCGCTTGGAATCCGCGGACCGCGGCCGGCACGGCGGGCAAGCGGAACGTCTGCGTTTCGTAGCTGTTCTCGCACGTGTTCATGACGAAGATGCCGCGCGCGATGTTGCAGATAAACGCGGACCCTTCGCCGTCCGCCTGGGCATAGCGGTCGAGCAGCGTGCGCCACGTCTCTTCGGAGGTCTGAATCCCCGGCTTGATAACCGCCTCGAATCCGCCCGGCGCGGCTTCGTTAGCCGGCGCCGGCAATAGCGGCACCCAGTAGTGGCGTCCCGTGTTCAGGATAAGCTCCGGGACCTGGCCCGGACGCTCCATGCCGTACGCGCCTTTGATCAGGAACCCGCTATCGAGCACGCCGTCGATGTCGCGCAAGTTGAAATGAAAGTCCTCGCTCGTGCGCGACGGCGCCAACTGATACGCGACGCGCGCCTTCTTCTTGACGAAGTCCTTGCGCGCGATCAAGCCGAGGTCGAGCACCTCGCGCAACGTGGGGCAGATCGCCTCGTCCCAATGCCGGCGCGACGTCCCGAACCACAGGTCCTTGTCCGGCGCGAACGAATAGACCGCCGCCCCGGCCATGGCCCCGTCGAAGATCATCGCGCGGTACAACGACGACGGCATCTTCGCCGGCTCTTCGGAGAGACCGTACACGCCCGGCTCGATGAAATGCGCGTCGCTGTACCAGTTCGATTGCGGGCCGACGCCCCACTGGGCCGCCGTGCCCTCGATCCATAGCCCCATCAACGCCGACATCTGCGTGACCACATGCGGTCCGCGGCAGCTCGCGACCGGCACGAGATAACCGTGGCACTCACGGAATTTCTGCATCAGCGGGCGGCACCACGCGTTCGACATCACCCGAGGCCAGCGGATGCGGTCCAGTTCCAGCGAGAGAAACCGCCCGTAGCGCGCGGCGACATCGAGGGTCCCAATTAACCACCGGACCGCCGGCGGCATGCCCATCGGGTCGTCCATGCCGAATTCATAATACTCTTCGAACGGCAAGTTGACCGCTTGCAGGCCCTTGATGCACGTGAAATCGTGCACCAGCGTTTCCGCGTCCTCGACGGGATAAATACGGCGCAGGTCCGCGTCGGCCACGCGCACCACGACAGGGATATCCGCGGCCTGCAACGGCGTGAGCAGCGCGCGGAACCACTGCTCGCGCGAGGGCACGTCCGCGCCCCGGCCCTCGATCTGAATAACCGAATACGGCCTCAAGTCCTCAGGCAGCGCCGTCCAGACCTGCATAATTTGCTGCGCATAGGACGATGCGTCGGGACACCCCTCGCCCGTATCTTGAAAGATGAAAAGAGGATGTTCCGGCCCGATCTCGACGCACAAAGGTGGAAAATCCGCCCAAGTCCGTGCAGCCAAACCGCACAGAGCGACGGCAATCAGGAAATGTAGGACGGACCTCAAACGCATGGCGTTCGCGATTTTATGCCAATATCCTCTCATTTAACAAGAACCTATTCAATATGAGCAACCTCTTATTTATGTCAGGCTGACGCATGGAGTTCCCAACAAGATGGATTGGCACACCAAAAGCAGGCCACTTCCGCTCGAAACGACAAAGCGTCATTCGAGCGCCCATCCCCTGTTCGCAGACATAGATCTCAGTATCCGGCTCTATCCTCGAACATCCTGTCAATCCCGTTATCCTGTCCAAGAAGGCAGCGCCAACCCCGCCAGAGAATCCTGTTGACTGTCAAGAGTTTATCGTGTACAATCGATTTGTGAGAAATATTCTCAAGAGACCCACTTTGAGGGTGCGAAATGCTTATCGAATTTAGCGTGGGCAATTACCGGTCGTTCAAGGACACCGTGACGTTCAGTATGCTTGCGGCGGGAATCACGGCCCAAGACAAATCCCTGGACGAGAACAACGTCTTCACCTACAAAGACGACATCCGCCTACTGAAAAGCACGGCGGTCTATGGCGCCAACGCGAGCGGCAAGAGCAACTTGATACGCGCCATCAAGTTCATGAAGGAATTCGTTCAAAATTCCTCCAAGGAAACCCAGGCCGGAGAGCCAATATCTATCGACCCGTTTCGATTGAGCACAGAAACCGCCGACACACCGTCGCACTTTGAGATGGTCTTTGTCGTCGAGGGTCGACGTTACAGATACGGCTTTGAGCTAACTTCAGAACGTATTATCGCCGAGTGGCTCTATCACGTGCCGACAATACGTGAGGCCAAGCTCTTCGAACGCAGGAATGGGAAGCTCGATCTTGGACCGGCATTTAAGGAAGGAAGAGACTTATGGAACAAGACCAGAGAGAATGCCCTATTCTTGTCCGTCGTTGCGCAGTTCAATGGGCCAATCGCCAGAATCGTGATTAAGTGGTTCGATGACCTTCGCGTCATATTGGGTCTGTATGACGCTACGCTAAGATTGCTAACAGAAATGATGTTGGAGGTCGATCAGTTCCATGACGAGATCGTGCGATTTGTAAGATCCCTGGATACGGGCATCGATGATGTCAAGTTGAGACCTTCGGATGTAAGTACTGATGATATTCCGACGAGAAGACTTTCACCATTGGCACTCGCAATCAGGAAGTACGGTCGGGATCAAGGACTGGACTTTCAGACTACTCAAGTCGTGTCAGCCCACCAGAAGTACGATGCGCACGGAGAGAAGACCACGGTGGAGTTCTTTGATTTCGATGACAGCGAATCCGACGGTACGAAGAAACTCTTTGCGCTAGCCGGACCTCTGCTTCTGGCATTGAGTGCAGGCAAAGTGCTTGTCGTGGACGAACTGGATGCCCGGTTGCACCCGTTGCTGACACGCGCCATCATCGGCCTTTTCGACTCGAATGAAACGAACCCGGAGAACGCTCAATTGGTGTTCGCCACGCACGACACGAACCTTCTTAGTAAGGATCTTTTCCGCAGGGATCAGGTTTGGTTTGCAGAGAAGGATCGATTCGGGATGACTCATCTGTACTCCCTCGCCGAATTCGAGGTGCGTTATGACGCTTCGTTCGGAAGCGACTACATCCGCGGCAAGTATGGGGCGATTCCATATATCGGCGACTTGTCCTGGATTGCGGAAAAGCCCGATGCGTAAACGGGGATACATGCAGCGCAAGGTTGACGTGCGCCCCTTGCGCGAGACCTTCCTGATCGTCTGCGAGGGCGCGAAGACTGAACCGGCCTATTTCAAGGCGTTTCGGGTCGCCGCGACGGTGGAGGAGTTCAATGTAGTCGGTCTGGGAGACAACACACTTTCGTTGGTCGAGAGAGCCGTCAAACTCAAGAGCGAACGCGACTACGACCAAGTTTGGTGCGTTTTCGATCGCGATTCGTTTCCGCCGGAACGTTTCAATGCCGCGCTGGCGCTTGCGGAGCGCGAAGATATGAAGGTTGCGTACTCGAACGAAGCGTTCGAGCTTTGGTATCTGCTGCATTTCAACTATCACGACACCGCCATGAGCAGGACGCAGTATGAGGACAAACTCAGCGCGTTGCTTGGAATCAAATACAAGAAGAACGCGCCGGACATGTACGAGCGGCTTCGGGATAGACAACACGCGGCAATCAAGTATGCAACCAAGCTGCTCGCGACGTACGATCCCTGCCGGCCTGCGCAGGACAATCCTTCCACGACGGTGCACAAACTCGTTGAGGCGCTTAACAAGTCGGCAGTATAGAAATAGAGCCTTCCAGTAATATGCAGTTTTCGCGCGGCTTCATTTTGTCGTGGCGCCGCCAGCATCGAGAGCCGACCACCTGTCATTCTGAGCGAAGCGAAGAATCTCCTAAGCAATAGCAGCCTATATGTATAGCGAGATTCTTCGCTTCGCTCAGAATGACAGGTGGTCCAGCGCTACCCCGCGCTTCCGAGCCGCACTCGATATGCGGCATCTTCATTCTCGGGAGTGAATTCTTGCTACCTGACGACCCATCCACGAGAAGACGCGGCTCTTCACGACGCTGGGAACTGACGAGATCTATTCTTTGATGGTCGTGACGACGGAGACCAATCCGGTCTCGGGTTCGCCTTCGACGAATTGCAGGGTCTCGATCTGAAGCATGCGCGAGAAGTCGGCGGCGGTGGCTCGGACGGCTTCTAAGGCATCGGCCTTCGCAGTCAGGCAGACGAGCTTGACCGGGGCCTTCATGCTGAGATTGGCTTCGGCCTTTGCCTTGCGGACGGCGTCGAGCACTTCGAGCGTGGCCTTGTAGGTCAGGGGATTCTGTGGCGCGGGGATGGCCGCGAGTTCGTCCGCCGCTGGCCACGGGCTGCGATGCACGGAATCGCTCATGTCCGCATCGCCGGCGTAACACCAGTGCCAGACCTCTTCCGTGAGATACGGCAGGTACGGCGCGAGCAGGCGCACGACCGCGCGGTGCAGCAGGCGCAACGTCGACGCGGCGCTGAGCCGCGCTTCGGACACTTCCTCTTCGTACGCGCGCGGCTTGGCGATCTCGAGGTAGTTGTCGCAGAACGTGCCCCAGAAGAACTCTTCGATCAGCATCAGCGCCTGCGCGTAGTCGAACTCGTCGAAAGCTTCCGTCGCGCGTTCGAGCAGGGGGCGCAGTTCCGCGACGAATGCCCGGTCGGTTTCCATGACGATCTTGTCCGGCCCGAGGAGCGCGGCGTCAACAGTGCTGAACTGGCCGATCGCGAACTTGCTGGCGTTGAAGAGTTTCGTGCACAGCCGTTTGCCGACCTTGAAGACCTGTTCGTCGTAGGCCGTGTCGACGCCGAGCCGCGCGCGCGCCGCCCAATAGCGGACGCTGTCCGCGCCGAACTCGTCGAGCAGCGGTTCGGGCGTGACGACGTTGCCCTGGCTCTTGGACATCTTCTTGCGGTCGGGATCGAGGATCCAGCCGCTGATGACGACATTGCGCCACGGCACCTCGCGCTCGTGCATGTAGGCCTTGACGATGGTATAGAACGCCCACGTCCGAATGATTTCGTGGCTCTGCGGGCGGATGTCCATCGGGAACAGTTTGCGGTGGCGGTCCTTGTCGTTGACCCATTGCGTGGCGACCTGCGGCGACAACGAACTCGTCGCCCACGTATCGAGCACGTCGGGATCGCCCGTGAAGCCGTTCGGCTTGTCGCGCTGATCCTGGGTGAACCCCTTCGGCACGTCGTCGAGCGGGTCGATGGGCAGGTCCGCGAGGTCGGGCAGCAGGCGCTGATCGTACAGAACCTCGCCGTTCTCATCGAGCCGGTACCACACGGGGATCGGCACGCCGAAGTAGCGTTGCCGGCTCAGGCACCAATCCTGGTTGAGACCCTCGACCCAATGTTCGTAGCGCGTGCCCATGAAATCCGGGTGCCATTGAATCTTGCGGCCCTGATCGATCAGTTCCGCCTTCTTGTCGAGAATGCGCGTGTACCATTGGCGCGTCGGCACGAGTTCGAGCGGACGGTCGCCCTTCTCGAAGAACTTCACGGCATGCGTGATCGGCGTGCTGGGCCGGTCGAGCACCGTCCCCAGTTCCTGCGCGATCTCGATGGTCACGGCTTGCGCCTTCTTCACGGTCAGGCCGGCAAGGCGCGCGTAGGCAGCGTTGGCCGCTTCGGGGTTCCGGCTTTCCCAGCCCGGTTCGCCGAACGTGACCGGCAGCAAGCGTCCGTTGCGCGCGAGGATCTGGCGCAGCGGCAGGTTGAACCGCTGCCACCACTCGACGTCCGTCTGGTCGCCGAAGGTGCACACCATCACGATGCCCGTCCCCTTTTCCGGGTCGGCCTGCGGGTCGGGCATGATCGGCACCGGCGCGTGGAACAGCGGCGTGACGGCGTTCTTGCCGAACAACGGCTTGTAGCGTTCGTCCTCGGGATGCGCCAGCACGGCTACGCAGGCTCCGAGCAGTTCCGGCCGCGTCGTCGCGATGACGATGAACTCGCGGTCGCCGTCTTCGACGCCGAACCGGAGGTAATGGAACGCGCTCGGCATTTCCTTGTCCGTGATCTCGGCCTGGGCGATGGCGGTCTGGAAATCGACGTCCCACATCACGGGCCGTTCCGCCTGATACATCTCGCCCTTTTCGAGCAGTTCGAGGAAGCTGTACTGCGAGGTCATGCGGCAATGCCGGTCAATGGTCGCGTACTCCTGTTCCCAGTCGTACGACAACCCGAGGTGTGTCCACAGGCGGCGGAACGCTTCCTCGTCTTCCTTGGTCACGCTCTCGCACAGCGCGATGAAGTTCTTCCGGCTGACCGGCTTGGGATCGCCCTTGCTGCCGCGTTCTGCTTTGAAATCCGGATCGTAATGCACGTGCGGTTCGCACTTGACGTTGAACAGATTCTGCACGCGCCGTTCGGTGGGCAGGCCGTTATCGTCCCAGCCGATCGGGAAAAAGATGTTCTTGCCGCGCATCCGCTGGTACCGCACGACGAAGTCCTGATGCGAATAGCTGAACATGTGGCCTACGTGCAGCGACCCGCTTACGGTGGGCGGCGGGGTATCGACGACGAACGTCTCGTCGCGCCCGCGGTTCGGGTCCCACGCGTACGTGCGCCCGTCCCTCCAATACTGCATCCACCGTTGTTCCACCGCTTTCGGATCGTACTTGCTCGGCAACTCCATCGTGCGCTCCTGACTTTGCTACAGTAACCGGCGGTGCGTTCCGCTGCGCCTCACGCACCCTACGGGATTCGTTGGTTTGTTTGCTAGACCTGCCCCCAGAACGCGATCTTCAGGACCATGCTGTACAGAAACGAGAATGGCCCAGGCAAGACCTGGCGCGCCACGACAATGGCGATGATGATGCCGAACGGCCCGATCGATTCCAGGATACGCTGGCCTTCCGGCGGCAGCACGGCATGCAAGACATGGCCTCCGTCCAGCGGCGGCACCGGGATCAAATTGAACAGCATGAGCGCCAGGTTCGTCAACACCATGGACATCGTGATCATGAACAGCGCGCTGGATACGTCGGCGTTGGGAACCAGTCCGGACACGACCACGACAAGCCGCATCAGGACAGCGAACGTGATTGCCAGGGCAAGATTCGCCAGCGGTCCCGCGGCGGCAATCAACGCGGGGTCCCGGCGGATGTTCTTCAAATTCCTCGGGTTGAACGGCACGGGCTTCGCCCATCCGAACAGGAACGGGAAGCGCGTGGTCATGGCGACCAGCGGCAGGATAACCGTGCCCAGCATGTCGATGTGCGCCAGCGGATTCAGCGTCGCCCGGCCCATCAAGCGCGCCGACGGATCGCCGCACCGGTTGGCCATCAGCGCGTGCGCCGCCTCGTGCACGCACAGCGAAAACAACAGGCACAGGTACTGAATGAGCAAGTCGCCTAGATTCAGACCGGGAGATTCCACTAAACGCTCCTTCGTTTGACGAATAGGCAAGTATAGTGGATGCCCGGATTCGCAGTCAAAAGCCGGGCGGAAATCGCCGCCCCTATTTCCCGCGGATCGAGCAAAGGACTTGACTCTTTACGAGCGCGATGCAATAGTACGTTGGACAGTGGAGAGACGGTTCCCAAGGTACTGGGGACCGGGAGCCGGAACGATACGCCCAGCGTGCAGGGGGCGGAGGACGTTTCGATGGCATTGAATGTCGCAATCTTTGGTCCGTTGTTTGTGCTGTGCGCGATCTTCAGCTTCCGCGAATGGCTGCGCTGGCGCCGGCATCGGACGACGGCCTACTATCTCGCGGGCGAACTCGTGTGCACGCTTCTGTGCGCAATCGTTCTGCTCAACGTCGCCGACGAACGATGGCGCACCGTGCAGGCGGAACGGTGCGTGCGCGATGCGGTCCGCCAGTTGCAGTCGGGTAATCTGCCCGACCTGGACCCCGATACCCCCAAGGTCTTCAGAGACATGATGGCTGCCTACAAGGGCGGCGAGTTCCCGAAGGACTACACCTTCGAGTTCGTCGGCAGCGTGACCAATCACGCCATCGCCGAAGTCACGTTCCCGAAGGGCAAGAAACTCCGCGTTGAATTGCGCGATATCAGCAAAAGCAAGATGGCATGGCCGCCGCTGTTCGCGACACCGCAATTCAAGGTCGCGTTGCTGCTGCTTTCCGGCTGATACATCCAAGGCAGGAACGCCCATGAAGGTAGAACCGCGAGATGCTCTGAGCGCTCGAAGACGCTTGCCGTACGTAGCGTGGCCCATCGCCGCCGCGTTACTTCCCCTTTTCGCGCTCGCGGCATGCGAACAAGCCCCGGATCAGGAACGCGATCTCCAGGGCGCGACGAAAATGCACCGCGCCGCCAAAGCCCGCGATCTTGCCGCCATGCAGTTGATGTTCGAGCAGGGCATGAGCGCCAACGAAGTGGACATGGACGGCGTAACGCCCCTCGACCGTGCCGCGCGCGACAACGATCTCGAGGTGGCCAAGCTGCTGCTCGATCATTACGCCGACCCGTCGCTGGTCACCAAGGACGGATGGGACGCGCTGCAACTGGCGGTATGGAACGGCCACCGCGAGATGGTCAAATTGCTTCTCCAGTATGGCGCGCTCACGGAGCATAAGACGCCGCAAGGCTGGAATATCATCCATCTCGCCGCCATCAAAGGCCACGCCGACATCATCGAGACGTGTCTGCTCGCGTGGCCAAGCTATGAGAAGAACGGCCGCCCCTCGATAAATCAGGCGGACAACGACGGCTTCACGCCGCTTCTACTCGCCGCGAAACGCAATTTCCCGCCCGTGGTGTCGACGCTGCTTCTCAAAGGCGCCGACCCAAACGCCGCGGACTCCCTCGGCAATTCGGCGCTGCACTACGCCGTAATCCGCAAGTCCAAAGAGATGGCTCAGGAGTTGATCTTTCGCGGCGCCGAGATCAATCGCAAGAACGGCGAAGGCCTGACGCCCTACGCCCTGGCGGTCGAGAAAGAAGACCCCGAGATGGCGCAATTCCTCTGGGAAAAAGGCGGCCGGTAGCCCTACATCAGCGCTTGGCCCAGCAGCGCCACACCCAGGATCAGGACCATCCACAGCACCAGCACGCGGAACCGTTCGTGGTCGAGGCGTCGATCGAGAAACGTGCCGATACCCATGCCCAGCAGCGCGCCGGGAATCCCGTAGAGACCGCACAGAAAGACGTCGCGCGTGAACAGGCCCGCCGCGCCTTGGCAAAGCACCATCACGACGCCGTCCACTAGAAAGCACGTCTGCAGAATGGACTTGAACGTGGCCTTCGGCCAGCGTTTCACCGAACCGTAGATGACGAGCGGCGGGCCGTCGGTAGCATAGGCGCCGCCAAGGATGCCTGCGGCGAATCCCGCAAGCCACGTCAAGAAGCGCGAGCCGGCCGTGGGCGCGCGTTCGACATCGGATGCGCCGAGCCGAGGTTCGATCCACAACGCGAACACCCAATACCCGATCAATGCGATTCCGAGGCACGCGGTGATGGGCTCCGGCGGCAGCCGCTTGAGGGCCATCGCGCCGAGCGGAATACCAAGCACCGATCCCGACAACAACAGTAGCGCCTCGCGCCAGCGCAGTCCGCTTCGATTCTGAAACAACACCGCGAACGTCACCGCGAATCCGAGCAGCACCTGCACCGGCACCGCGGTCTTCACGCCGGCCACGAGCATCAACAGGGGCATGCCCACCAGCGCGGAGCCGAACCCGGCGATCGTCTGAACCATCGACCCCAGCGTGAATGCCAGCATAACAACCATCACGTACAACACAACCCCATCTCCCATTCGTTCGAGGCGCAATCGCGCGCAAGCATACAGGAACGGGATATCCCGAGCGAACAACGGGGACGGACACCCTTTTCGGCAGTTTGAAAAGGGTGTCTGTCGCCGCTTTTCGCGCCCGTTCTTCGCCGCACGCGGCGCATGAGATAAAGGGCTACTGAAATGACTCGCCACACGAGCCGCCGGCTTTCTTCTTCATGAAGAAGAAGCCATCCCAGTACATGCATACGAGACCGAACGTGGGCAGCGGCAGGAATTCGATCAAATGGAACGCTATTGCGAACGCGCCGGCAACGGTAACGTCTATGCCCGGAACGAGCGCGATAAGGGCAATAACGCCGCCGGCATGAAACTGTCCAAACTTGCCCGGAACCACCGAAACAACCAAGGAGGCCACAATGAATATCGGGAGCAGCAACGGCGTGTACCACGGAGCCTGGATGTGAAACGCCGCTAGCAGGCAGCGGACGGTCAGGGCGACCCCAACGGCCACAAGACCGGTCATACCCATACACCGTAAGACAACCGCGGGCTGCCGAACCGCGTCCAGCCCGCGAAGAAACGCGCCGCCCTCGCGCTCGATGGCTTCCGCGGCCCGGCGGGGCAGCCAGCGGACGGCGAATCGCAGGAAGCGCATCACGAGGCCCGGCCAAACGCAGGAGGCCACGCAGAACGCGGCCGCTACGGAAAGGAACACGACACCCATCCGCATGAAGGCCAGCATACGCTCCGGCGAGACCTCGAACTCGCGCCCGAAAAGGTTTTCGGGCAAGACCACGGGCGCCGTCGGGCGATAGACGACCAGTCCGAACAACGTCAGCGCGATGAGGCCCATGATATCCGTCAGCCGGTCGACGGCGACGAATCCGGCACACGTGAGAAGATCCCGTTCTTCCAGGCGGCTAATCCCGAAGGCTCGGATAGCGTCCCCTCCCTGCAGAGGGAGAATCGCATTCATGAAGTCCCCTACTTGCGTCGCGCGAAACAAACGCCAGTAATGAGCGCCCCCTGTCGCTTGCGCGATGAACTTGATTCGAACGACGCGCACGAACATGTTGAGGAGAATGAACCCTTGGGCAAGCGCAATCCATCCTAGGCTGGCATGCCGAATGGCCGCG
Organism: uncultured Nitrospiraceae bacterium; assembly: GCA_964402555.1. Classification (GTDB taxonomy): domain Bacteria; phylum Hydrogenedentota; class Hydrogenedentia; order Hydrogenedentales; family SLHB01; genus CAYOCT01. The sequence continues at coordinate 82,541 of CAYOCT010000003.1, forward strand.
GCAATGGCGTACGGATCCAGCCGGCCAAAGACCAGGTACAGCAACGCCGCGCCGATCAGTAGCCCCGCCGCGATTGGGATGAGTTTTTTCAACCTGCCTCCGCTGAGCAAGGATGGCGAATTCAAAGGCATCACATTCGCAGGGCTATCGTCTCACGAAGATTGCCGGCGCTTCAAGCCGCCCATGCCTTCCGGGCGTTACGCGCTGAGGCAACGCGCGCCGGCACGACCGCGGCGCGTCCCGATCCAAGTCGATCGATCGAATGCAAGGCGGCGGTCCGTAGTCAGAAACAGCGCTTCGCAAGCGAGGGGATGGTATGATTTCGAGCGGCTCATCGGGTCTTTTTCAGTAGAGAACAAAGGGGATGGTTGTCATGACCGAGTTGCAGACGCTGGTGGGCCAATCGCGCGAAGGCAATCTACGCGCGTTCGAAGAACTGGTCCGGCGTTTCCAGGATATGGCCCACGGGTACGCCTATTCGATCCTCGGCGATTTCCATCTCGCGGAGGACGCGGCTCAAGAAGCGTTCATCGAGGCCTTCTACAAACTGGATACGCTTCGCGAGCCTGCCGCATTTCCCGGATGGTTTCGGAAGATCGTGTTCAAACAGTGTGACCGCATCACGCGGCGGAAAGTTCTGCCCGTCGCGCCACTGGAAGAGGGCCGCCACGTGGCAGGCAAGCGCGCCGCTCGGAACGAACTCCACGACGGTGTTCTCGAAGCCGTCCAGGGACTGCCGGAAACGCAGCGTGAAACGACGACGCTGTATTACATCAACGGTTATTCGCAGGCCGAGATTGCGGAGTTTCTGGAAGTGCCCCTTACAACGGTCCAGAAGCGATTACACGATTCCCGAAGAAAACTGAAAGAAAGGATACTCGCCATGGTTGAGGACACGTTGAAACGCCATGCGCCCGACGAGCGTTTTTCGCAGAGCGTTATCGCGGGACTGCTGCAGCGCCCCAAGCTACTCGAAATCGAGCGCCATCCCGTAAGGGCCGCGGCCGAGGCGCTATGGAGCGCGCTACCCGAGTACGAGCGCGTCGAAGGCGACGAGGCGGTGGACAAGTCCTCGGCCCTGCCGTTCGTCACGCATCCGGATCGGGCCTATCATCTCTCGGACGATCGCATCCTGCGTCCGGAGACTACGGTGACCGCGTTCCTCGAGGCCATGAAACGAAAACCGCCGATTCGGCTTGCCGTCTGCGGACGCGTCTTCCGCCCGGATGAAGAAGACGCGAGGTGCCTGAAAGTGTTTCATCAGCTCGACGTGCTCCACGTCGCGGAAGATGTGTCCGAGACGCTTATGAACGCGACCCTGCGCAGAGCGGTTCAGGCAGTGTTGGGCGAAGTCGAACTTGGACAGGAACCGTGCGATTACCCCGTCACGGAGAACGGATTCAACGTCTACGTGAGGCGCCCGGGTCGCAATATAGGAATAGCCGGGTGCGGCATGGTGGCGCGCGACTTCATCCGGCGCATGGGCGTGGACCCAAGCGCCATCCGTGGGTTCTCTTTCGGAATCGGCCTGGAACGGCTTGCCATGATCGAGTGCGGCGTTTCGGATATTCGCGACCTCTGGCGTCCTCCCTACGTGCCCGAATGGCAGGAGTTGGGCTAAGCCCGGACGGCCTCGAACACGCGATTGGCCACTTCCTTGCGCACGTGCGTTGCCTTCTCGGCATCGTTGAGAGTCTTCGTGACAGCGAAGGCGTATCCGGTGGCGGTCGCCGGGTCGCCGACGCCGAGGATGGTGTCGATACCGGCGTGGCCGAAGACGGACGGATGCGGGTTGTCGCCGAATCCGAACCAATAGGCCGCGCCCGGTTTTGGCCCTTCGCCTCGGAGCAGCCAGCCAAGGCCCCACGGTTCGTGGCGAGGCGTCACACCGGCCGCATGATCCTTGGCAATCTCGGCCGCGTACTGGACCGTGTGCATTTCCTTGAAGGCCGCGGGCTGGATCAACCGGCGGCCCTTCCACACGCCGCCGTCGAGATGGAGTTGTACGACGCGAAGGATGTCGAGAATCGTGCCCGCGGCGCCGCCCGCCGGATGCCCGAGCCGGAATGTGGCATCGAACGCGTCCCGCGCGCTTGGCGTCTCAGGCTGCGCGAAGCTAAAACTCGATGCGCCGATCGGATCGAACAGCCGCTCGCGGCAGATCGCCGGCCACGGCTTCATGTTCGAGACGCGCCGCACGACTTCCGCGGCCAGGAACGCCCCCGTGGCCCCGTGATACTGCGTCCGGCTTCCCGGCGCCCATTCGAGTTCCGCCGCGCAAAGCTCTTTGACGCACGCCACCCATTCCGCCTCCGTGGCGGGGTTCCCCATCTTGGCATTCGGAATGCCCGCGGAATGGGTGAGGAGATGCCGCACCGTGACCGCGTCCTTGCCATTCGGCGCGAACTCGGGAAGGTACCGCACGACCGGCGCGTCGTACTCGATCAGGCCCTCTTGATGCGCCATCACGACGACCGTAGCGGTAATCGCTTTCGAGAATGAGAACACGGGCACGCGCACATCCGCCGCGAAGGCCCGCTCGACGCCGTCGGTCGCGCGGAACGTTCCGCAGTAGTATTCGAGAAACACCTTGCCCTTGCGGATACCCATAATGCCCGCGCCCGGAAACGTTCCGTCTTTAACGCGCGCATCGAGATAGGCCGCCAGCGCATCCAGCTTCTTCGGATCGACGCCCGCCTTGCCCGGTTTGACATGCCGGAAGGGTTCGGGCGGCCCGCTCGACGCGCGCGCCTCTCCGGCCAATAGCATTCCGCCGGCCATGCATCCGGTGTGGACCATGAATTCCCGCCGTGTAGGTTGCGCAGATATCATCGATTCGTCCTGGGCCGCGCCCTGTCGGTAAGCGTATCCTATCCGAAACGGGCAGCGGTATGCGCGTCGATAACGATTGCAACCTACTCGGGCAAGACTTATAATCGCGGTTGGGTAATCGAGGAAGGGACTCTGGACACCGTGAGCCGGTCGATCTTGCCGCTGGATTTTCCACATGTCAGCCAGTCGATCCTGACGTGGATCTGTATCGCCTTCATCGTAGCCTTTCTTCTTGCGGTCGTGGTCGACTATTACCGCAGGCGCGCCCACCGGCAGATGCGCATCCGCACCGAATGGGAGACGGTCGAGAAGTTCATCAAGACCCGTGAGTTCTCGAAGAGCGAAGAGGCCATAATACGCGGCCTCATTCAGCGCAGCTCGCCCGATGCGCCCCTCGAAGTCATCACGGACCGGCGGCGTTTCGACCGATGCGTCGACGAAGAGATGCGCGCCATCCGCGAATCCGGCAACGAGGAACGCTACAAAGAAACCGGCATCCTGCTGCGGGAAATCCGCGTGCGGCTCGATATGGATTACGTCCCCTACGCGCAACGCATCGTGTCCACGCGCGAACTGAACATCGGCCAGCCCATCTGGGTGACCGTGTCTCTGGGCGGCGCATCGACGCTGGTCCGGGCCAGCGTCCTCGCGATAGACGAAGCGTTCGTGCACGTGACGGTCTCCGACGAGGGGGAGAAACCGGTCCCGCCGCTGGCGCCGAAAACGCAAGTCCGCTGCCATCTCTGGCGCGAGGACGACGCGCGCTACGAGTTCAAAGTAGTCGTCGCATCGAGCGGAGGCGAGCCGCAGACATGGTCCTTCTATCATTCGGCCGATCTGCATCGCGTGCAAGATCGCGACTACTACCGCGTGCGCGTCAGCCAAGAGACTTCGATCGGCGTCCTGGCGCAGTTCGGTCCGGGCGGAACCTCGGCGGACGCGAAGTCGCGACGCGTGGTAACGCGCATCCGCGGCCGCGTGACCAATCTCAGCGCGGGCGGCCTCGCGCTCGTGACCCAGCATGCCGTGCACACGCAGGCCCTGTTGCGCGTCGCGATCGAGATCCCCCACGAGGAATCGTTCGACGCGGAAGTCAATACGGTCGGCGTCACGCCGATATCCGGCGGACGCTACCTGGTCCGCGGAGCGTTTGTCGATCTCGAGGAACGGCGGCGCGACGCGATCGCGCGCTATGTTATCCAGCGCCAGCGTCCGATGCTCGCGCAACGCGGGCGTTCTCCCGTCGATGCCGCAGGCCTCGAATCGGGCGCCATCGCGCCGGAGTAAGGCCTTGGACGACCTATCGAATCTTCTCCGCGAACTGGCGGCCGCGCTTCGACGTTCGGTGGACATATTGGTCCAGGCCACGCACGCCGTCCAGCGCAATCTCCCCGCGCTTGCTACGTATCTCGGTATTACCGTAGTTGCCAGCCTGGCCGGGCACGCGGTGAATCGCGCCATCCTGCACGGCGATGAAAACCCAACCATCACGGCGGGCTTGATGTTCTACGAGTTCGCGATCAATGCCGTCCTAATGCTCGTGACCGCGTTTGCCCAGGCCATCGTGTTCGCGCGCATGGGCCGCGAAATCGACAAACCCCTGTGGAAAGTGGGCGGCGATCGCGAAGCGCTTCGGTTGTATTTTCCAACGTGGCTGGCGCTCAACGCTATCGTCGTCATCCTCTACGAACTCGGCTACGTCGTCCCCGCGTACTTCGAGATGGAAGCGCTCGGCGTCTTCCCGCAATTGTTGCTGCTCGGCGCGGCGGCCTTCTACATTCCCGTGGGCGCGTCGCTGATGTTTCATCGCAAAGTCGAGTGGGCGAAGATCGGCGAATCGCTTGGCCCGTTGCAGCGGCAGCTTCCCAAGACGCTTCTCATCGCGTGTTTCGCCGGCGGTCTGTTCCTCCTCAATCATCTCCTCGCGATACAGACCCTGTCCGAACCGGTCGTTCAACTGCTGGTCGACATCATCTTCGGATATTTCGATTGCGTGATCTTCGCCGCGGCGTGGCTCGTGTGCATCATCGATCGCCAGAATCCCGAGGAAATGGACTTTGAGTTCTGAACGCAAGCGCGGGTGCCTGTATGTCGCGCTGGTCGCCGCGGGCATCCTCGTAGCGCTCGCCGCCGTCTACACGCTCGCCGCGCTCCGCATGCCTCAGGACGCTCCCCTCGCGCGGATGTATCGCACCGAGGCCGATATCGCATTTCTCGCGCACGCCGTCGAAGCGTACCGCGCCGAGACAGGCGCGTATCCGCCCGCCGGCCGCGACGGGCTGCAACTCGCCACGAAACGCCTGTCGCGCGCCGCGGACTACGTGCCGGATGGGCCGCCTCCCGACGCCTGGGGCCATCCGTATATCTATGTGCCGAACACGCAGTATGCCGAACCGGGCTCGCAGGCGATGCGATGCGGCGGTGGGTATTGCGCGCCGGATACGTTTCAGATCTACTCGATGGGCAGCGATGGCGACGCGGGCCTCGACGATACCGCGCGCCAGAGCGACAACATCACGAGTTGGGATTCGGCCAAGTCCTGGCGGGCGGCGTATCGCAAGTAGCACGCTTCAACTCGCCAGTCGTGATCGTGATCGTAGTCGTAATCGCAATCGCAATCGCAATCGCAATCATCTCCTTCCTAAGCCGCACCGTGAATCCATTGCCAAGCGCTAAGTGTTCGTCAATAGGTCGTCTCGATAGATCGATTTCCTTCCGAAAGTTCGATTACGATTACGATCACGACCACGATCACGACCTGAGGCAACGTGTGTTGCCAAGACACAGAACACTGCGCTAACGGAGAAGTCGAATGAACGTGCGGGTCCCCTACGGCAGCGGATGGGCCACGGCGGCGCTCGAGTGGGCGCGCTGCCTGGGCACGCTCGACATCGCCGAGGCGCCGGAGATCCCCGATCCCGAACGGACCATTCGCGACGCCATCAAGCATCCCATAGGACTGGATCGCGGTCTCGACGCTCTGATCTCGCCGGGCGAACGGGTTGTCATCCTCGTGTCGGATTCGTTCCGGCAGACGCGTGCGGACCAGGTTCTTCCCGTGCTCGTGGCGTGTCTCCATCACGCCGGCATTCCGGACGACGCCATCGCGTTGCTGTTCGCGACCGGCACGCATCGCCCACCGACGCGCGAAGAACAGGCCGCAATTGTCGGCAGCGCAATCTATGATCGTTTCAAAGACCGGCTTTTCACCCACGACCCGCACGACAAGCGCGGCCTCGTGGATTTGGGTGTCACCTCGCGCGGGACGCCCGTCGCGATCAACCGGATGGCCGTCGAGGCGGACCGCGTGATCGCCACCGGCGCGGTCGTGCTGCACTATTTCGGCGGCTACGGCGGCGGGCGCAAGACCGTCGTGCCGGGTATCGCCTCAGTCGAAACGATCGCGCACAACCACGCCATGAATCTCGATCCGGTCGAAGACCGCATCAATCCCGCCGTGCGTATCGGCGCGCTCGACGGCAACCCCGTCGCCGAGGACATGCTCGAAGCCTCGCGATTCCTCAAAGTCGACTTCATCGTCAACACCGTCCTGAACCGCGACGCGCGGATCGCGGCCGTATTCGCGGGCGAACTCGATGCGGCCCATCGCGCCGCCGCCGCGTGCGCGCGGACCCTGTTCGAGGTCCGCATCCGCGAGCGCGCCGATTTGGTCATCGCTTCGTCGGGCGGCGCGAAGAATTTCGTGCAAAGCCATAAGGCCCTATACAACGCCTGGCAAGCCATGAAGCCCGGCGGACGCATCGTCTTCCTCGGCGCATGCCCCGAGGGGCTCGGCGGCGAGCAGTTCGTGCAATGGCTGCGCCTCGGCAGCCGCGAGGCCATCATTGCCGCATTGCGCAGGCAATCCGAAATCAACGGCCAGACCGCGCTATCGACGCGCGAAAAAGCCCCGAGCGCCGTGTTCGTCACGGAAATGTCCGAGGGAGATGTCGCGATGATGGGCGGGCACAAAGCGTCGTGCTTCGCCGATGCGCTTGAACTCGTCAGGCGTGCGCTGCGGGCCATTCCTCAGCCAACCTGTTACATCATGCCTTCCGCTTCCTACACCGTCCCCTTCATCGAACATTGAGTAGTGGTGCGCATTGAGGGTCCCTTTCCCGGGAGGCCTGATTATTGCCGCGGCGAAGACTCCGGTCTCTTTACATTCGCCGTCCCTTTGGCCGTGGAGGTTGCGATGCGGGACTGGTTGAAGAGTCAGGGAGAAGAGACCGCGCCTCCAACGCACTACGAATGCGCGCCGCCACCGTGAGACGGCGCCACGTTGCCGTTCGGAGGCTGGAAGCGGGTTACTCGACTTCCCAGTCCTGCAAGTTCAATTCGCCGACTCGCTCGAACTCGCGCGTGTTGTGCGTAACAAGAACGAGATCGTTGGCGGCGGCGATGGCGGCGATCAGGAGGTCGTTGGCCCCGATGACATTGCCGGTCCGCTCAAGTTCGGCTCGAATGATCCCGTACCATCGCGCTGCAGCATCGTCAAACGGCAGCGAAACGTATCGCGCCAGGAAACGTCGTTGCATTTCCAGGACTCGTTCGGGGTTCTGCGACTTCATGGCCCCGTAGAACAACTCCGCCTTGACGACGGAACACACCACAACGGAGTCCGCGTCGACCCTGTCGAGCCGCCGCTGCAACGATTCCGAAGCGCCGTTAAGGTAGCGTACACAGGGGTTTGTGTCTAGAAGGAACGTCATGGCGTCCAATGCGAGGCCGACAAAGGAAGGTCGGCTGGTTCCTGGAGATCGAGGCCTGCGCAAGAGCCGTAGATGCCTTCACCTTTCGGATCCGCGACGGTCTTCCTAAGAACCACCAACACGTCCATATCGGTCTCCGAATCGGAAACGGGGAGTTCCAACCTCAGGATGCCGTCGGGGCCTATGTGGACCTGTGTTTCATACGTGTGCATAGCAACCTCACGCATATCGTTTCTTTCATCCGAAATATACCATAGAAAGGAGGCGTATCCGAAGTCGAAGAAAGGAAGGACTTCGGCTTCGTGCCGAAGTATGGCGGAGGCCACACGTCAGCCGGACGTGAAAGGCGGTCGTGGACAGCGCCAAAGGACCTCAGGCTTTACTCGCGCCGGTGTGCCGTGCTATACCGCCTGCTGTCGATACCGCGCCGTCGTGGCGATTCCCCAAGGAGCTTGCACGTGAACGCCTTTGCATCGATCGAGCAACCGATACTGGCCGCGTTTCCCGAACTGGACGCGGCGGACCTGGTCTTTGTGCCGCCGCCCAAACTCGAACTGGGCGACGTGGCGTTGCGCACGTTCGAGGCGGGCCGCAAACTCAAGATGGCCCCGCCGCAACTCGCCGCGCGCATCGCAAAGGAAGTCGCGTTCGGTCCCGAGGTGCGCGAGGCATCGACCGCCGGCCCGTACGTAAACTTCCGGCTCGACCGCGCCACGTTCGCGCGCGCGATCGTGTCAGGCATCCTGGACGAGGGCGCGCATTTCGGATCGAACGATTCCGGCGCGGGCAAGCGCGCGCTGATCGAGCACACGAGCATCAATCCGAACGCCGACCCGCATCTGGGCCGCGCGCGCAACGCTATGATTGGCGACAGCGTCAGCCGCTTGCTGCGCTTCGAGGGCTACGACACCGAGGTCCACTATTACGTCAACGACATGGGCCGGCAGATCGGCCTGCTCGTGCTCGTCTGCGACGATATCGCGAATGTCACTTTCGATCAGGTCCTCAAGAAGTACGTCGAAGCCAACGCGCGCGCGGAAGCCGATCCGGCGTTTGCCGAGCAGGGCTATGCGTTGCTCGCCAAGATGGAGGAGGGCGACGCGGAGGTCAAACGCCGTTTCTACGAGGTCACGGACCTGTGCCTCAAAGGGCAAGTGGCCGTGCTTGCGCGGCTCGGGATCGCCTACGACGTGTTCGATCGCGAGTCCGTCTACGTCAAGGACGCGCGGCTCGACCCGGTCCTCGAGGTCCTGCGCGAGAAAGGCGCGTTGTTCGTCGACGAAGAGAAACGCGTCGTCGTCGATCTGTCCAAGCTGGGCTTCGAACCGGAAGAGGGCCGCTATTTCGTGCTCTTCCGCGCGAACGGCAGTTCGATGTACGGTTATCGCGACCTCGCCTACACGCTCGACAAAGCGAGCCGCGGCGCGGACCTCAACGTCATCGTCCTCGGCGAGGACCACAAACTCTATGCGCAACAACTCGGCTTGATCCTCGGCGCGGCGAGCCATCCGTTTCCCGAGCCGGTCTACTACTCGTACATCCTGCTCAAAGAAGGCAAGATGTCCACGCGCCAGGGCAAGGTCGTATTGCTGTCGGAATTTCTCGACGAGGCCGCGCGCCGGGCCTGCGAGAAGGTCGAGGAACAATGCAAGGAACTGACGCCGGAAGAACAAGCCGAGATCGCCCGCAAGGTCGCGGTCGCGGCGATCCGGTTTGCCATCCTGCGTGTCGGCCCGAATAAGAACGTCATCTTCGATTGGGAATCGAGCCTGTCGTTTTCAGGCGACACCGGGCCGTACGTGCAATACTCGTGCGCGCGTATCAATTCGATCCTGCGTAAGTACGACGCCACGGGCGCGGAAGACGAAACGGACTTCCCCGTCGAGACCGACGCCGAATGGGCTCTGGTTACGAAGCTCGCCTCGTTTCCCGAGACCGTCGCGGCCGTGACCACGCAGCGCAACTGCGCGCCCATCGCCCAATTCGCCCTCGACACGGCGCGGTTGTTTACAGGGTTCTATCACGAATGTCCCGTGCTCGCCGCCGAATCGAGCGCCCAGCGCCACGCCCGCGCCCAAGTCTGCGCGGCGACGCGAACCACGCTCGAAAACGCGTTGAATTTGCTCGGAATCGACGCGCTCGAACGAATGTAATTGCCCCTACATATCGTTAATATAGCACTAATTACACTTGACATCCGCACGCCTTTTTGCTATACTCTGAAACGTAAGCATGGCCACAAATGACACGGGCAAACCCTTCGCGGGTGTCATGGTCCTGTGTACGAGCAAAGCCATCCTGGAATCGTATATCTTGCTTGAATACCGCTCGTACAAAGGAGGCCAACTGGTGGCACTTTATCGTTACACCGCTGCAATGAGCACGCGGGAAGACCACACGGAAAAGGGCACCGTTAGAGCTGTCTCAGAAAAGGACGCCAAGAAGAAACTCAAGGCGCTTCGGTTCGACAGGATTCACATTCGCAAAGTGAACGGCTTGAGGTCTGTGTTCGGCCAGTTGACCGCGACCATCAAGTAGCGCGCATCACCACGGCGCGCGGGGCCATGCTCTAGATCTCGATGGCCGGCATGGCCAGCGCCGCCGCAAACACATCGACCGCGGCCGCGCCGGCACGCCGCAGGGCTGCCGCGCATTCCGAGGTCGTTCCCCCGGAAGTCACCACATCGTCGATAAGCAATATCGTCTTTCCCGCGAGACCGTCTCCCACCACCGCGAACGCGCCGATCACGTTGGCCCGGCGTTCCTCGGGATCTTTCAAACGGCTTTGAACCCGCGTCGGCCGTATCCGCTTCAGCGATTCGTCCAGATGCGCCTTCGGGAATCCCGCCAGCACCGCCTCCGCCAGCAAACGCGATTGATTGAACCCGCGTTCGCGCTCACGAATCTTGTGCAGCGGAACCGGAATCAGCAGATCGTAGGCATCGCGCTCCATCTCGCGCTCGGCAAACTCGAGCATCAAGCCAGCCAGCGGCCGCGCCATGCGTTGTTTGCCGTGGAACTTCATAAGCTTGACCGCTTCCTCGATCGCGTTTTCATAGACCGACGCGCCGTAGATACGCCGGAACGGCCGTTGGCCGCGTTCGCGGCAATCCGCGCACGGGAAATTGGATAGCGAACCGAAACCCACCGCGCCCGCGTGAGGACGTCCGCAGACAATGCAGAACGGACGCTGCACGCGCCGGCTCATTTCCCAGCAGGTCGGGCAGAAGAAACCGTTTTCTTCGGTGAGCAGGCGCAGCCCGCACTGCTTGCAGAAGATAGGGAGGAAGAGATTCTTCAGCGTGAGCCGCAGTCCTTCAAACATGCCGGACCATCCGATAATGATATGCGACGCCCGGCGTCAGAAAGCGTTCCGAAACCACGGACCAACCCAGCCTCTCGTAGAACCCCACAGCGGTCTCGCGTGCGTTGCACCACATCGGCGCGGACCCGTACTCGTCGCGCAAGGCCGCGTCCGCGAAGGCCAGCAGCGCGCGCCCAATCCCTTGTCGCTGCCATGCCGGGGCCGTGGCCATGCCGCGCAGTTGCCACGCCGGACGGCCCTCCCATTCGGACCGCATGAAACTCGCGCAGCTTATGCACGCCCCGTTTTCGAAGACGCCTGCATGCCGCGTCGACGGTTCGTCGTCGCCGGGAAGATAGGGCGATTCGCGGTCGGTGCCCGCGATAATGACCTCCTGCCGCAACGGGAGGATTTCGTCGAGACGTGTCCAGCGGGTTTCCATACGCGTCCTCGGCAATCGGCCCGCGCGCCTCGGCCGGTTCAGATCGAGACTTCTTTCCGGGTCCTGGGGTTGAGCACCTTGATGTCGTGGATGTGGAAATCGGAGACGGACTCGATCGTGATTTCACGCTCGAACCGTTGCGCGATCTCGTCGAGCATGGCCTTGTTCTCGGTGCGCAACCGGCGCACGACGTCCGGATGGGCCTGCAGAATAATCGACTTCTCCTTGAACTTGCAGAACAGGCTCTGGAGCCGGCGCAACGTGTCGAAGGTCATCGTGGTCACCGACCGCACCATGCCGCTGCCCTCGCAATACGGACACGGTTGCGACAGGGCCTTAATCAGGTTGTGCTTGACGCGTTTGCGCGTCATCTCGATCATGCCCAGTTCCGAAACTTCCGAGATCGTCGTTTTCGCGCGGTCGTTCTTGAGCGCCTCGCGCAGATGCCGCAACAGCTCGCGCCGGTTGCGCTCCTGTTCCATGTCGATGAAGTCGACCACGATGATCCCGCCCATGTCGCGCAGGCGGACCTGGCGCGCGATCTCGTCGGCCGCTTCGAGATTGGTCTTGAACACGGTCTCTTCGAGGCCGGTCTTGCCGGTGAACTTGCCCGTGTTGACGTCGATGGCGAGCAGCGCTTCCGTCTGATCGATGCAGATGTAGCCGCCGCTCTTCAGATGCACCTTGCGGCGCAGGGCCTTCTCGATTTCCGCCTCGATGCCGAACTTGTCGAAGATGGGCTGCATCTCGTCGTACAGCTTGCAGCGTTTCTTCAGGTTCGGCGCGAAGCTATCGAGGAAGTCCAGGATGCGCGTGTACTCTTCGTTGTTGTCGATAGTCAGGCGTTCGACCTCGGCCCCGAACGAATCGCGCACGATACGGAGAATCGGGCTGAGGTCCTCGTGCAATAGGGCCGGCCCCTTCATCTTCTCCATCTTTTCCTTGACCCGGTCCCACACCTTGGTCAAGTACTTGACGTCATTCTGAAAGTCCGTCTTCTTGCGTCCCTCGCCGGCCGTCCGCGTGATCAGGCCGACACCCTTCGGACGGATCGATTGAAGCAGATGCTTGAGCCGTTCTCGTTCCTTCTCGCTTTCAATCTTGCGCGACACGCCAAGCTGCGTCACGGTCGGCATCAGCACGAGATAGCGGCCCGGCAGCGTGACGAAGTTGGTCAGGCGCACGCCCTTGGTCCCGAGGCGGTCCTTGCTGACCTGGACCATGATATGCTGGTTCTTCTTCAGCAGGCTCTCGATGTTCTGATGTTTCCCGCGCCGCGCGCGCGATTTCGGGCGCGCCACGCCGTCCTCGAGTTCGAAGTCGCCCGTCCCTTCCGTGCCGGCGATATCCGACACGTACAAGAACCCGTTCTTCTCGAACCCGATGTCGATAAACGCCGCCTGGATCCCCGGCACGATCGTATCGACCCGCCCCTTGTAGATATTGCCGACGAGGCTCCGGCTTTCCTGGCGTTCGATCACAAGTTCCGCTAGCCGCTTGTCCTCGATCGACGCAATACGCGTCTCGAGCGCGCCCGCATTAACGATGATTTCTCTCATAGAAAACCCCGGGAGATTGAATAATTAAGCAATTGAGTAATTGAGTAAAGTGTGTTCATGACTTTGTCTCGCCCCATAAGGTCCTTCGAGAAGCGGTGAATATGGCCGACAGTTCTTTGGCTTCCGCCATAAGGTCCTTCATCTTTGCAGCAAACACAATGTCCAGCACCCGCAAGCGAGTAATTGAGTAAAGTGTGTTCATGACTTTGTCTCGCCCCACAAGGTCCTTCGAGAAGCGGTGAATATGGCCGACAGTTCTTTGGCTTCCGCCATAAGGTCCTTCATCTTTGCAGCAGACACAATGCCCAGCACTGGCAAGCAAGTAATTGAGTAAAGTGTGTTCACGCCTTCGTCTCGCCCCTTAAGGTCTTTCTGGAAGCGGTGAAGATGGCCGACAGTTCTTTGGCTTCCGTCATGAGGTCGTTCATCTTTGCAGCAGACACAATACCCGATTCTACCAAGAGTTCCAACCAAAGGAGCGTCTCGTCGGCTTCCTCGTCGACGATGCCCAGTTTCGATGCGAACTCGGTACGAGACCTGCTTCGGCACGCAGCCCGATAATTCGCAGCAACCGAAGTCCCGGCCCGAAGGGCCTGCTTCCCCAGCACCTGGGCCTCCGTACTCTTGGGCAACGCCCTGTACATCCGTACCACTCGCAGTGCAAATTGCTTCGTCCGTAGCTGCAAGTCTTTTGCTTTCTGCAGCTTGTTTTCATCCATTGCAATCACTTCACTCAATCATCCAGCTCGTTCTCATCCACAACAATCACTTTACTCAATTACTCAATTATCAAATTACTCAATCAAAGAGCTGTTTCCTGACCGGCACGTTGAGCAAGACCCCTACGCACATCATGGTGGTCATATAGAAATTGCCGCCATAACTCAAGAACGGAAGCGGGATACCGGTTACGGGCATCAGGCCGATCGTGATGGCAATGTTGACGAACACGTGGAATGCGAGGATGGTCACGGCGCCCGCCGCGAGCAGCGCGCTCGACAGGTCGGAGCACTTGAGCGTGAAGCGAAGTCCTCGCAAGAGCAGCACCGCGAACAACCCGATCACGGTCATGGACCCCATGAACCCTTCCTCTTCCGCCAACAACGAGAAGATGAAGTCGGTATGGTGTTCGGGCAGGTAATTCAACATGGTCTGCGTGCCTTGATTAAACCCCTTCCCCGACAATCCGCCGCTGCCAACGGTGATCTTGCTCTGGCGGGTCTGCCATCCGTTACCCTTCGGATCGGCCTCGGGATTCACGAACGATAGCAGCCGCCTGCGCTGATAGTCCTCGAGCTTGTGATACGCGAACGGCGCCACCATAAGCCCGGCCAAGACGACGACCAAGAGATGCCACCATTTGGCGCCCGCCACGTACACCATCACGAACGTCACCGGCGCGAGCGCGAGCGCGGTGCCGAGGCTCGGCTGCTTCAAGATCAGCACCGCGGGCACGCCTGCGATCGCGAAGGCCAGCATCAGGTAGGGAATCCGCTGAATGCGATCCTTGACGAGCGACAGGTACCACGCAAGCATGTACACGACGATCAGCTTGGTCTGTTCGGACGGCTGCAAATGGAGCGGGCCGATCGGCAGCCAGCGCTGGCCGCCCTTGACGGAAACGCCGAACAGCATCACCGCCGCGAGCAGCACGACCGCGCCGCCGTAGAAGACCGGCGCGACGGACACAAGGAACCGCGAATCGGTGCATAGGATCGCCGCCGCGAGCACGATGCCCACCGCGAAGAATATCATCTGCTTGGCGTAATACGGCACGGGCGCGGACACGCTGCGGCTCGCGCTGAACAGCACCGCGAAGCCGATGAGCGCGAGCGTCAGCACCAGCCCCGCGAACACCCAATCGATATGCTTGAGGTTGCGGTAATTGAAGGTGCCAACCCGCACGTCGAGGATGTCGAAGTCCTTGATCTTCGGGATCATTGCGCGGACCCTTCCAACGCGAGATTCACGGGGTGTTGTTCCTGCGGCATGCCGGGATGCGGCGCATAGAAGTAGTCGATCACGTCTTTCGCGAGCGGCGCCGCCGTCGAACTTCCGTGGCGGCCGTGTTCGACGAGAATGCACATCGCAATCTTCGGTTCCCGATCGAGCACGCCGCACACGAACCACGCGTGGTCGCGCAGCGCATACGGTTTCTCTTCTTCGTTGGCGTATTGCTTGTGCTGATCCATGCCCACCATCTGCGCCGATCCGGTCTTCCCGATCACGTGCATGCCGGACACGGCGGCGGCGTGGCCGGTGCCGGTCGGCGCGGGAGGACCGTCCTCAATACATTTCTCCATGCCGGCCCGCACGATGCGCAACGTCGATTCATGAATGAACGGTTCGGAAACCTTCGGGCCGACCGCCGCGTTGAGAAACGGGCGCACGCGGCGTCCCCCGTTGACGATGGCAGCCATCATCACGGCGTTCTGCAACGGCGTGGTCACGGCTTCGCCCTGGCCGATCGAGAGGTTCACCGTGTTGCCGGGATACCATTTCCATTCCCACGGGTTCTTCGGATAGAGCTTCTTCATCTGCTGCTCTTTCCAGGCGCGCGACGGGATCAAGCCGTCGACTTCCTGCGGCAGATCGATGCCGGTCTTCTCGCCCAGCCCGAGCTTATGCGCCCACTCCTCGATCTTGTCGACGCCCAGCCGCACGCCCGTGTTGTAGAAGAACACGTCGCACGAATACGCCAGCGCGTCGACTACGCTGACCCTGCCGTGCCCGTAATGATTCCAGCAGCGCCACTTCCGGTCCACGCCCTCCAACTGGTAGAAGCCTGGGCATCCGAATGTCGTGTGTTCGTCGATCACGCCTTCTTCGAGCGCCGCCGTCGCGAGCATGACTTTGAAGACCGAACCCGGCGCGTAGGCCTCGCGATAGCAACGGTTCAGCATGGGATTCGGTTTGGCCGTCAGCGCTTCGACGCGTTCCCGGCTGCGCCCGCGCGCAATGAAGATGCTCGGGTCGTACGCGGGCACGCTGGCCAGCGCGAGCACCGCGCCGGTGTCGGCGTTCAGCACGGCGATCGCGCCGACTTCGCCCTCGAGCAGTTCCTCGCAACGCCGCTGCAGCCCGATGTCGAGCGTCGTGTAGATGGCTTCGCCCGGCGTGGGGTCGAGCCGGTACTCCGGCTCTTCCTTGAGCTTGCGCCCATAGCTGTCCATCTCGACGTACGGCTGTCCGTACGGGTCCGTGCGCAACTGCGGCCTGCGGTCCGACACGTAGACATTCACGACAAGCTGTCCGTCGACGCCGCGCATGTCCGACTCGTACATCTGTTCGATGCCGCCGCGCCCGATCAGATCGCCGCCTTCGTAATCGTCCGACCCCTTGAGGTCTTCCGGCCCGACCTCCCCCATGTAACCGAGGATTTGGCCCGCGGTCTTGCCGTACAGATACCGGCGCTGCGGACGGGCAACGGTATAGATGCCGGGCAGCGCATGCGAGAATTCCTCGACGCGCGTGAGGTCGTCTTTACTCACGTCCTGTTTGACAAGGATCTGTTTGTACGGCTGGCGCTTGCTCTTGCGAATCTTTTCGAGGAGCGCCTCCGAATCGATCCCGATCAACGTGCCCAGTTGCCGGCAGACCGGTTCAACCTCCGAGGGCAGGCATTCCGCGGGCACGATGACCAGATCGCACGAGGGGCGGTTGTCCGCGAGCACAATCGAGCCGTCCGGCCCATAGATCATCCCGCGGGGCGCGGCCAACCGTTGCGGATGCAGCCGGTTGCACTCGGCCATCTGCCGGTAATCGAACCAATGCACGATCTGCAAGTCCCACAGCCGCAATCCGAGCACGGCCAGCGCGACGAGGATGCCGAACGACACGGCGTAGACCCGCCACTCGAACGCTTCATGAAACCGCTTGGGTTCACGTACGGCCATGGCACGCCTCGATTTTGGATTTTAGATTTTGGATTTTGGATTGGGGATTGCGGACTGCGG
>CAYOCT010000003.1:99445-219833 GCA_964402555.1 uncultured Nitrospiraceae bacterium
ATGCCGCGAGCGCATCGCCCGAATACATGCAAGAACTGTGTACAACCGCCAAGCCAGCGTGCCACCGACGATGCGCTAAGAAATCCCAAGCCTCGATTTTGGATTTTAGATTTTGGATTTTGGATTGGGGATTGCGGACTGCGGATTGCGGATTGAATTGGAGGCTATTGTCGAATGCCGCGAGCGCATCGCCCGAATACATGCAAGAACTGTGTACAACCGCCAAGCCAGCGTGCCACCGACGATGCGCTAAGAAATCCCAAGCCTCGATTTTGGATTTTAGATTTTGGATTTTGGATTGGGGATTGCGGACTGCGGATTGCGGATTGAATTGATGGCTATCACCGAATACCGCGGACGCATCGGCCGGAAACGTAGAAGAACCGTAGGCAGATACCAAGCCTGCGCGCCACCGACGATGCGCTAAGAAATCCCAAGCCTCGATTTTGGATTTTAGATTTTGGATTTTGGATTGGGGATTGCGGACTGCGGATCGCGGATTGAATTGATGGCTATCACCGAATACCGCGGACGCATCGGCCGGAAACGTAGAAGAACCGTAGGCAGATACCAAGCCTGCGCGCCACCGACGATGCGCTAAGAGATCGCACACCTCGATTTTGGATTTTAGATTTTGGATTTTGGATTGGGGATTGCGGACTGCGGATCGCGGATTGAATTGATGGCTATCACCGAATACCGCGGACGCATCGGCCGGAAACGCGGGAGAACCGTAGGCAGATACCAAGCCAGCGCGCCACCGACGATGCGTTAAGAGAGCGCGTGCCTCGATTTTGGGTTTTAGATTTTGGATTGGGGATTGGGGATTGGCCGGACATGTCCGACTGGTCAATCCAAAATCCAAAATCCAAAATCCAAAATCCATCGTTTCGTTCCTATCCATTCGCGGCGCCTACACAGCGCCTCCCTGCAGCATCGCGCCGCTCACGCGGAAGGACTTCCCGAGCAAGAAGAAGACAACCGGCGTCACGATGGCGGTATAGAACGCGGTCGGCAGCACCGTCACCAGGATGGTGTACAGCGCGTGCATTTCCGGCGTCTGCACATATTGGATGCCCGTGTACAGGATACCGTCCAGCGCCCCGGCGCACAACACCACGCCGACCTTGACCGCGGGATGTTCGGTAATCAAGCGCTGCGAAACGCGCCCGGCGAGATAGCCCACGATGACGTGGCACGCGATGTGATGGCCCAGCACCGCGTTCCCCGCGACATCCTGATACAGCCCGCCCAGCATGCCGGTGAACATGGCCCGTTCCTCGCCTTCCATCAAGGCGAAGTAGACCACCAGCAGCAGCGTCAAGTCCGGAAGCACGCCCTGCAGACGGATCGCGTCGAGCCACGTCGTTTGAATCAACGCGGCGGCGATCACCATGATGGCCCATAGCACGTTACGGCGCATAAATATCCTGCAACGACCGTTCGTCGGGAATCTCCGGCGCGCGCGAGACCGTCTCGTCCGCCGGCGGGATGCCCGCGAGTTCTTCGTACGGCATGGCCGCCTGGAGCAAGACGAACACTTCGTCAAGCCGGTACGGGTCCACCGCGGGCTCGACCTCGGCCGATTTCCACAGCGACCCGGTTTCGTGCACTGCGGTCACGCGCCCGATCGGATAGCCCGTTGGGAAGATGCTCTCGGGACTGGTCACCACGAGGTCGCCCACGCGCACGTCGTCCTTGATGTCGATGTAATTCAATGTGCAGTACTTGCTCAGTTCGTTGCTGCTCCCGTGGACGATGCCGCGCACGCGATTGCGCTGGATCATCCCGCCGACTTTGCATTCGGCGTGGTACAGCGTCACGATGTTCGCCGCAGTCGGGTCCACTTGCGTCACCAGGCCGACGATGCCGTTTTCCGTCACCGCGCACATCGACGGCTTGATGCCCTGGAACGACCCGCGGTCAATCATGACGATCCCCTTGAACGACTCGATCACGTTGACCGGTTCGAGGGACAGGCGCGGTTCGTTTCGTTCGAAATGCAGCATGCGCCGCAGCCGCTGGTTCTCCTGGATCAACTCCGCGCGTTGCGCGGCATGCTTCATCATTTCCGCCAGGCGCAGCCGCGCCACGTCGAGGTCTTTCCGCGCCCCGTTGTAATCGATGACCAGGTCCACCGCGTAATTCACCCCCGCCTTGACGCCGGTCAGCGTCTTGACGAACGGGAACGCGGTGACCGACACAACGGCGCGAATGCCATTGCGCACGAACGACGCGCGCGTGCCCGTCGCGAGAGAGAGGAAACAGACGAACACCACCACGACGAGGATGACCGTCGGCCGGTGCTCGCTTATGCGGCGTGATACAGACACAGTCGTTGTGGCCCGTGGCCAGTGGCCGGCAGCCGGCGGGCGCCGGCCACGTCGTTATTCTTCTTCGTCCTGGAAGCCCTTGAGAGTCTCCAAGTACTTGCCCGTGCCCAAGGCAACGGCCGTCAGGGGATCTTCCGCGACGGCGACATGCAGCCCCGTTTCCTTGGAAAGCAACTGATCGATGCCGCGCAGCAGCGCGCCGCCGCCCGCCAGCACCACGCCGCGATCCACGATGTCCGCCGAGAGCTCCGGCGGCGTCCGTTCGAGCGTCACGCGGACCGCGTCCACGATGGCGCTCACAGGCTCGCGCAGCGCCTCGCGGATCTCTTCGGAAGTGATGGTCAGGATCTTCGGCAGCCCCATCACCTGATCGCGCCCTTTGACTTGGATCTCCAACTCTTCCTTCAAGGGATAGGCCGAACCGATCGCGATCTTGATTTCTTCCGCGGTCCGCTCGCCCACCATCATGTTATACGTGCGTTTGAGATGCTGAATGATCGCCTGGTCCATTTCGTCGCCGGCGACGCGCACCGACTTCGAGAACACGATGCCGCCCAGCGCGATGACGGCCACTTCCGTCGTGCCGCCGCCGATATCGACGATCATACACCCTTGCGGCTCTTGCACGGGAAGCCCCGCGCCAATTGCCGCCGCCATCGGCTCTTCGATCAGGAACACTTTCTTCGCCCCGGCGAGCGTCGCGCTTTCGGTCACCGCGCGTTTCTCGACGGCCGTAATCCCGGAGGGAATGCCGATTGCAACGCGCGGCCACACGAGGCGCCGGCGATTGTGCACTTTCGTGATGAAGTACCGAAGCATCGCCTCGGTGATTTCGAAGTCGGCGATCACGCCGTCTTTCATCGGACGAATCGCGACGATGTTGCCGGGCGTGCGGCCGATCATGCTCTTGGCCTCATTGCCGACGGCGCGGACGCGGCCCGTGTCGCGATTGATCGCGACGACGGACGGCTCACTCAATACGATGCCCTGGCCTCGGACGTACACCAACGTGTTCGCCGTACCGAGGTCGATACCCATGTCCCGCGAATAGAGACCGGGCAGGAACCGCAAAAACTGAAACACGCTAAACCCCTCGTCCGGCCATGGCGCCCATGGCCTTAGGTGGCAGATAAACAATGACAATGAAAAGACTTACAAAGCCTTTTCAAGTTCAAGACCGCCGATTATACCAAAATACCGCCTGAATTCCAATACACTTGACAGCCGTGGAGTGCGGCGGCTCGACGCCGCCTTGGCTGGAAGCGGCTTGACGCGCGCCGGTCAGCGTTTGCGGTCCAGACGTTTGAGCGCCATCGCGCACAGCGCCAGCCAGGCCACGCCTTGCCCAAACAACACGGGCAGGTTGCGCAAGAAGACGTGCGTGCCGAATTGGAAACCGATCGGATCTTCGACGGTCGCTTTAACCCATTGCAGGGCCTCGCGGCCGGGATGGTTGTAGAACGACGTGATCAACATTTCGAGCCCCCAGCGCGCGGGGAACAGGCTTGCGATGGCTTTGATCGCGGGATTCATCTTGAGATAGAAATCCGGCGCGAGCCCGCCCGACAACACCATCTGCGGCAACACAACGACGATCGCGAGGATTACCGAAAATTGCCCCGGCGTCGGATCGAGCGCGCTGATGAACAGGCCCATCGCGCTCGACGCCCAAGTCATCGCAAGCAACGCCACGTACACGGTCGGGATGTCGAACTGCCGCAGACCGGGTTTCGCGTAGCACACGGCCATGAACACCGCGCATTGGACCGCCGTGACGAGCAACAGGAACGGCAGTTTTGACAACAGATAATCGGCGATCTTCTGATTCGTCATCCGCTCGCGCACGTAAATGGGCCGTTCGGTCGAGAGATCGAGGCACGACATCAGCGTACCCATGAACACGGAGGTCATCACGAACATCAGCAGCACGCTCAACGGCGTCGGCAGTTTCGGAATGCCTTCGTGTTTCAGCGCGTACACGACCGACACCGCGGGCCGTTCGTCTTTCTTGGTGTCGTCGGTGGACAGAATGTCCTTGACGGCGTCGCCGAGATCGAGTTCCGTCGCGTCGAAATCCTTCACCGATCCCGACAGGTCTTTCGCTGAATCGCCGAGCTTCGTCGCGGACTTCGCCAGCTCGTCCGACGAATCCGCGAGCTTCTTCGATCCGTCCGCCAGCGTCTCGGCGGACACCGCCAGGCTCTCCGTCGAAGCGACGAGTCCCGAGATGCCGGGCACGGGGCCTTTGCCGAGATCGTGCGCCTTTGTCGAAACGTCCTTGGACGAATCGGCGAGCTTCTGCGTGGACGTGGCGGCGTCATTCGCCTTGGTTGCGACCTCTCCGGCCTTGGACGACAGTTCGTTCGCCGACGAGGTGACCTTGTCCGCGGCGTCGATCAGGTCCTTGGTGGATTTCTCGGATGTTCCGTCCGCCTCCTTCGCCGCCTTCGGGAACGATCCCGGCGATTTATGAAGTTGCGCGGTGATCTTCTGCTTGTCCTGGGCGACTTGCGCGTCGTCCGGAATATCGACCGTGCGCAACGTCAAAGTAACCAGCGCGAGCACAAGCGGCACGGCGAGGTAGAACAGGGCCCGCTGCAGCGACACGAACTTGATCGCGAAATGACGCCGTGTCAGCGTCATGAACGCGCGCGGCGAGAAGAAATCCGTGCGCAGGCGGAACCGTCCGCTCCGGCGCGCCGGCTTGTTGAGAAGCGTTTTGTACCCTTCGGTCTGCTGCGGCGTGATGGTCGTCTCGCCGCTCGACGCGATCGGCAGCAAGAGCTTCGTCTTGGGCGTTTGCGCCGTGCCTTGATCGACCGAGACGCGCAGCAGATCGCGCGCGACTTCGGAAAGCGATTCGCCCACGTGGCGCTTGAACAATCCGGACTCGATGTACTTCCGCTCGAATTGTTCGGCCACGGCGTTCTTGTTGTCCTTGCGCTCGCCCTTGGAATCCGTCGCGGCGTCTTCGGCTTCGAGGACTTCGAAGATCTGCGTGGGCCGTTCGAGGCGTATGCCCTTCGACGTCACGAAGAACTCCATCGCCTCGGCGGGCGTGCCGAAGAACACGAGCCGCCCGCGCGCCATGATCACGATCCGGTCAAGCATGTCGAGGTTGTACAGAATGTGTGTCGTGATCAGGACGGTTGTGCCGCCGCGCGCCATGAATTGGAAATGGCGCATCAGGCGTTCTTCCGTGCTCGGGTCCATGCCCGAGGTCGGCTCGTCGAGATACAGGATGCTCGGCCTCGTGATCAGCTCGCAGCCGATCGACACGCGTTTGCGCTGGCCGCCGCTCAACTCGTGAATCCGATTCTTGCGCACGTGCGACAGCCCGAGCGTTTCGATGGTCGAGTCGATCAGGTCGCGCCGCTGCTCCTCCGAGACGTCGCGCGGCAGACGCAGTTGCGCCACGTATTGCAGCGACGCCTCGACCGTCAGGTCCGCATGGACGATGTCGTCCTGCGGGACGTAGCCGATCGTGTTCCTGAACATGTCGTACGACTGATACAGCGGCGTCTCGTTGAGCAGGATGCAGCCGTAGTCCGGCGGGTTGTAGCCGTTGAGCGATTTCAGCAGCATGGTTTTGCCCGCGCCGCTCGGCCCGAGGATGCCGATGAATTCGCCCGGCTTGATCGACAGCGTGACGAGATCGAGAAGTGTCTTCGGCGTGCGATGTCCGAAACCGCCAATCTGAATCGTCCGCGTCAGCGCGACGCACTCGACCGAAATCTGATCGCTACAATCGCGGCGCACCACGTGCAGCGAACCGTCCGCCATGACCTGGAAGCGCAACAGCGTCGAGCCGATGGTCACAGTGTCCGTCGGGCGGAGCCGCGCCTTGCGCACGCGATAGCCGTCGACCCACAGGCCGTTGAGGCTGCCCTGATCGGCGATGTCCACCGCGTCGCCATGCGGCCGGACGATCGCGTGGCACGCCGA
The DNA here is from genome assembly GCA_964402555.1 of uncultured Nitrospiraceae bacterium. Lineage (GTDB taxonomy): Bacteria > Hydrogenedentota > Hydrogenedentia > Hydrogenedentales > SLHB01 > CAYOCT01. Next base: position 105,724 of record CAYOCT010000003.1, read on the forward strand.
CACGGTCGACTCGAACGGCATCGCGATGTCGTTGGCAATCGCGCGGCCGACCGTCCATTCCTTCTTCGCCGGACATGTCTGTACCCACGGACGCCCGCGGCCACTCTCCTTCTGGAAACGCAGGTACGGCGGCTGCGCCGCGCCTACGCCGATCACGTCGCCGTCTTTCAGGACAGCCTTGTCGACGCGCTCGCCGTTAACGAACGTCCCGTTGCGCGACGGCCAGTCTTGTAGGAGAAATTCGCCCGCGCCAAGCGGCACGACCTTGCAGTGAATACGCGAGATCGTCTGGCCGGACACGGTGATCCGGCATTCCTTCGCGTTGCGCCCGATGCGGATTTCCTCGTCCGGGAGATCGTACTCGCGGTGCAGCAAGGCCGGATGCAGGGCCACGAGGCAGGGGCCAAACGTGGTGAGACTGGGCGTCGTCGTGCGCGCGCTGGGCGGACCCAGCGTCTTTCCAGGATCGGATTGTTCCAGCATACTCGGACTTTGCCGCGGCGCGACGCCGCATGAGATAGGGGAAAGAGGCCCCGCCTAGTAGCGTAGTTCCAACACTAAGCGAAAAACAGGGACTGACTCGCTTTTCGGTAGTTTGAAAAGCGTGTCTGTCCCTGCTTTTCGCGGCATGTTCGCACAAGAACAAGTTGCCATTAGGATGACTCACTACACTCGATACGGGGCCTCGGACAATTCCATCGCGGCCGATTACCGGCCTTAGTTCAAGTAGGCGCTAACGCCGGCGGGAAGCGGGGGCAGCGCCGCGTTAAGCTTGCCGCGCATATCGTCCAGCACCGGATTGCGGATCGCGGACATATCGACCGCTTCGAACTGCGAGCTCTGATACGTGAACTTGCCCGTGCCCGAGGGATACTCGACGCCAATCTTGACCGCGTGATTCATGCCGTCGACCGGCAGCGGCGAACGCAAGGTGATCACGTAGTCGTTCTGAAGGATGTACTGGATGTTCTCGACGCAGCGCTGAAGGTATTCGACGTGTTCCCAGATCGAGTAGTAAGCGCCGAACGAGTCTTTCGAAAGCGCTTCGAGATTCAGATACGAATTCGGGTTGCCCGAATAGGCGAGGCTGTAAATCGGAATCGGGACCGGCAGGTTCGTGATCCGTCCCATCAGATCGCCGCGGCTGAGCGCGCTGCCGTCGTCCTCGCCGTCCGAAAGCACGACGATCGAACTCGAAATGATGTACTCGGCCTCGTTGCTGACGGCCCCGCCCTGCGGCACCGTGCCGCACATCTGCATGGCGCCGGCAATCGCGTCATACAGGCGTGTCGTCGGAGCGTCGCATTGGACGTCCGCAAGACGGCGTCCCAACGCGGCGGCGTCGCGTTCCCAGTTCGACACGATCTCGAACCCGCTCGGTCCGCGCACGGCGATGATCGCCACCTGGTCCTGCGGGCGTTTGCTGTCGCAGAACCGCGCCACGGCTTCACGCGCGCGCAGGAAACGGTCGACCATCATCGAGGTGCTGCAATCGAGCACCACGACCGTCCGAACCGCCTGGCCCATGTTACGCAACGTCTGAATGGCGTACTGCTTCTTGGTCGGGTCGAGCGGGCGGCCCTGGACCATGACGCCGACGTTGCTGTAGTTCAAGTTCACCAGCGGCTGCATCCGCAGATCGAAGGTGCGGAAATACACCTGGACGAAAGGATACAGCCCCGATTCGACCTTGTAGATCCTCAGGCCGTAGCCCTCGACGTTCCCCGACCCGATCGGCAATCCTTCCGAGGAAAGCACGACCGTCGTGTTCGACACCGACGTATGCGTGGTCGTACTCGTGGCGCAGCCTGCTCCAATCAACGCCACCGCCGCCGCAAGGACTACCCCTTTACAGATTCCACTTGGTACCCGCTTCATCAGTCGTTCCTCCTTTGTTGAACCAACCACTGTTCCGCCGTGCAAACCCGGTTTGCACAGGTGGCTGCGCTAACTCACAACACCTATGAATAGGACGAAATTCCATGCCCGAGAGAACAAGATCTCCTCACGTCCGCAATGGATTCTACTCATGAAAGGCCCTATCGCGCGTAATAAGGATTCTGGTCCGGAAGCGCGGGAATGACGCCCTCGAGACGGCGCTTCTCGTCGCCGACCTTGCCGATCCCCGGCATGTCGACCGCTTCGAACGTCGCGCCCTGATACGTCATCTTGCCCGTGCCCGAGGGATACTCGATACCGACTTTGACCGGATGCGACTGGCCGTCGACGGGCAAGTACGAGCGGAAGGTCAGCACGTAATCGCCCTGCTGAATCCGCTGGACGTTCTCGACGTTGCGTTGCGGCGCGCCGTACCCGGAGTAGCTCCCGCCGAACGAGTTCTTGGCCAGCGCTTCGAGGTTGCGCGCGTACTCGGAATTGACGTTCCGCCCCGCATACGACATCGTGTAGATAGGGATCGGCGTCTTCATGCCCGAGATGCGCCCCATCAGGTCGCCGCGCGTCAGGGCGCTGCCTTCGTCTTGGCCGTCCGAGGCCACCAAGATGGAACTCGACACCACATAGTCGGCGTCGTCCATCGTGGCGCCGCCCGTGCCGGCCATCCCGCACATCTGCAACGCCGAGCCGATGGCATCGTACAGCCGCGTCTGCGAACTGTCGCACCGCACGTCCGCAAGCCGGCGCTGCAACGCCCCGCCGTCCCGCTCGAAACTCGACACCATCTCGTACCCCGAGCCCCCGCGCACGGCGACGATGGCGACTTCGTCCTCGGGCCGCTTGCTATCGATGAATCGCTGGACGGCCGTGTAAGCGCCCTGGAACGGCGCGCCCGCCATGGTCCGGCTGGCATCGAGCACGATAACGGTCCGCGTGCCCTCGCGCCGGTTTTGCAGCGTCTGGATTACGTACTGCCGTTTGGCCGGATCGTAGGGCCGGCCTTGGACCATCAGGCCGATATTGCTGAGATTCACGTTGACCAACGGCTGCATATTGGCGTCGAAGGTCCGGAAATAGACTTGGACGAACGGGTACAGTCCCGATTCCACCTTGTAGATCTTGAGCCCGTAACCCGAGTCCCCGCCTTGAGCAACTGCGCACGCCGACCAAACCACGGCCACGCCAAGAACCACCGCGGCCCACACCCATTTGGAAAAGCCCCTGCCTTTAGTCATGATGTGAATCCCCCATGGTTGCGCTTCCGCCAATGCATTGCCTCCGGCCGGTCATTCGCCACTTGAGACACGCCTCACAACACAAAGCCAGCCTAGCACAGGGTGGCCGGAATGTCAACGACAGGCGCGCGATCATGACGCGGTGCGCTTAGGCGACGGGCCACATCGCCACATGCGTTCAGGCATGTAGGAAGAGGATGACGGCGGGCGGCTAAGGACGGCTGGAATCGCCGAGTGGGCGCATTTGAATGGGCCGCACATGGGGGGCATACTCGCCGGCGGTCTTCACGCCATCGAAAGGACGATCTATGCGCGCTTGGAGCGAGGAATCGGATGACGGTAGCGTCCATTGCCTGGGCAATGGCCTGATGTGCGTGTTCGAACAAGGACCGAACGTCATTCAGGCCTTCGGACCGCCGTATAACACCGCGTCGGTCCTGACCCTTCAACTTGAGCCCGGTCAGAAGACGCGATGCACGTCGGCCAGGGAGTTAGGCACGGCCCTGTGGACACATACGCTCGAGCGTGACAACGCCCCCATCGGCACGCTGCTCGATTTCGTCGATGCGGACCTGCCGTGTTTGGTGCGCGAGGCGCGGCTCTCGGCGCCATTGACGCTGGTGTTAAACGCCGACGCCGATGTCGAGGCCATCCTTCGAAAAGACGACTCGTCGCTGCTCCTGACGGCGCCTTCGGGCCGCTATCTCTATCCCAAGTATCCGATGCCGTATCCCGTCAGTTACCAGCTCACGGTTTCGGGCGCAGCCACAATCCGCCCGCTGCCCGAACCCTCGCGCTGGGAAATCCGGCTCGAAGCGGGGACCAGCCGACTGCACCTTGTTGGCGGCCCGTCGTGGCCGGAGACCGAGCAGCACACCGAGGCCGCACTCGCAACGCCGCCCGAGACGTTGCTCGAACGCACACGGGCCTATTGGCGCGCGTTCACCGATCGCCGCCGCGATTTCGCGTCCTTGATTCCGCACGATGCGCCTGAACGCGTGGCGGTCCTCCGGGCGGTCGACGACGTGGCCGTGATTATCAAGACCCAGGAAGCGCGCGGCGGCGGCGTACTCGCCGGATACCCGTATCATCTCATGTACGTACGCGACCAATACGGTGTGTCGCGGTGTCTGTTGCGGCTGGGATACCTCGAAGAGGCCAAGGGCATCCTGCAACATTACTGGACCACGTGGCAGCGCCATGGCCGCATCCACAACGCGCAAGCCCCCGGCGTCGACGGCGTGTTCCACGTGCACGAAAACGACGAGGTCGAAATCACCGGCTATCTGATCGTCCAGGCCTTCGATTACGCGAAGGCCTCGGGCGACGAAGCGTTTCTCGCCGAGATCCTGCCGATGCTCGCGTGGGCGTGGGAAGCGCAACAACGGCATCTCGCCCACGGCATGCTCCCATTCAACGGCGACGAGACCTACGTCGCGGGCGGCATCCTACCCCGCAATACGCTCAACGACGGCTCGGCCGAGGCCACGCTGCTCTTCATCACCGGCGGCGAGCGCCTGCTGTCCTGGATCGAGCGCAAGAACCTGTGGCCCGCCGTGCGTCTAGCGCGCGGAAAAGCCGTGCTCGAAGAGACCCGCGCGGCATACAAAGACAATTTCCTGATCCACGGGCGCTACATCACGAACAATCCCGCGCGCAAGGAGGGGACTGCGCTCCCGCGATTCCGCCACGGCGTCTGCGAAGCGTGCCACGCATTCGGCTGGACCGAACGCAATCCCAATAAACGCTACGTCTGTCCCCGTTGCATCGGTGGCCCCGTCCTCGAAGCCGCCGCCCCGACGGTCTACGCGCTCCAATCCGTAGCGCTCGCTCCGTTCTACCTCGGCGCAAGCCTGCCCGCGCGCGAAGAAATCACCTGCATCGCCGAGGCCGTCGTCGAACGCTTCCTGGCCACGGGCAATCTTCCCTCGCGGCCCGACGGCAACGCCGCCGTCGGCTACGACCCCGGCCTGCTGCTCTACACCTTGTCCGAGATTGGCCATCCCGCCGCCGGGAAGGTCTTCGACCTCATGATGTCCCTCGTCGACGCCACCGGCGCGTGGGTTGAGTACTACGAAAACCTAAAGCCCCACGGCACCCGCTATCGCCCCTGGGAAAGCGGCATCAACCTCGAAGCCGCCCTCGCCCACCTCGCGCGGAAATACGGCATAGCCCTCTGACATGAGCGTTTACTCACAACGCATAGTCCAAAAGACTCTCTTCATCTGTACACAGGACGATTGAGAACAGGACGATTCCATCTCGCCCAAGAATGAGGGGCTCGCGCGGAAACCTGCCGCGCCACTCGTCTTGAAACTCGTGCACCCGAGCACCGAGATGGACGTTCAGAAGAGCCAAAAGAAGCGCAGATCCCTGTTCGTCGCCCTTTGCGCCTTTGCGTCCTAGCCCGGATTGTTCACACTATGCCGTGAGGCGAAGGGGCTAACAGTTGATCGGAGAAACGCTTCCGTCTACGAACTTGGCGTTAACTCAACAACAATCCGTATCGTGTCATTGCGAGGAGGGCGTCAGCCCGACGAAGCAATCCCCCGGCCTGTTGTGCGCGGGAGATCAGGGGATTGCTTCGTCGGGCTGACGCCCTCCTCGCAATGACACCGTGGGAGTGTGAACAATGCGGGCTAGCGCCTTTGCGTTAAGGCTCTAATCAGCTCGCCCATTCTCCGCGCCGTCCTGTTCAACGCGACTTGAATCCGCCTCAAAACACCTTGCGGCGGCTCAGGAACAAGACACAAATTGCGGACACAAGAAGGAAGCTGTCGCCGGCCGTATCGCGCCAAGGAACCTGGCCACGCATCGGGCCATCCATTGACCCAGCACATTCCCACCAATGATGCGTCTCGCCTTCTCCTTCGCCCTCGCCTTCACCCTCACCTTCGCCTTCCCCTTCACCCTCTCCTTCGCCCTCGCCTTCACCCTCACCTTCGCCTTCCCCTTCACCCTCGCCTTCGCCCTCACCCTCGCCTTCTCCTTCGCCCTCGCCTTCACCCTCACCCTCGCCCTCACCTTCGCCTTCCCCCTCGCCTTCGCCCTCACCTTCGCCTTCCCCCTCGCCTTCGCCCTCGCCTTCGCCCTCACCTTCGCCTTCCCCTTCACCCTCGCCTTCGCCCTCACCTTCGCCCTCACCCTCGCCTTCCCCTTCGCCTTCACCCTCGCCTTCACCCTCGCCTTCACCCTCGCCTTCACCCTCGCCTTCGGCAGGGATGTATATGAATCCCGGAAGCACAAGACAAGGAATCCCAACACCGCTACGGTCTGAGAGGAGCGCACGCTCCAGTCGGATTGCATGCGTGCCGGGCGACGCGGTTGCGCGAATGTCGAAGAGAAGACTGGCAAGGCCGCCATCCGGGATTGTGGTCTGGTTCATCCCGGCGATGAGAACACGGTACCTGCCTGGTTCAAGAACGTTATAGACAAGGTCTTTGTCTGCAAGCGTCGGCGCGGGACCGATGGTGATAGTAGTAATGTAAATGTCATCATCATCAAGAACCACGTCAAATTGGACGGCGCAGACGTCCTCTCCGAGGTCAGGGTGCAGGTCTACGAGGACCGCCACGTTGGCGGCGCCCGGACTGGCGGTTACGGCGTCGACCGCAACAGTGGCCGCTGAAGCATAGATGCTTAACCCAAGGCCGTATGCGAAAACACTCCAACAGGCGCTTCTCGCATAGCTCATACGTCGCATCATTCGCTGTCCCCCAATCATGCTACCAAAACAAGCCTCTCATGTTGAGGCGGTTTCAGTAACGGGACTTCTCAATTTCACGCGCCGCCTGCAATATCGCCAACGCCGCTATCGTATACATCAGTAGGTCGCCGAGATTCTTCCGGCCGCAATTCCCCGGCGAGAGCGTCCCGCCGAAGCAGCAAGTGCTGGCACGTGCTTCGCTTTCCCCCTCGCCTTCGCTGCTTTCCGTCGTAATCGTAATGCTCCCCGGTGTCGTTTCGATCGGGACCGCGGAACCTGTCGGGTCGGCGGCGAGCGCTCCGGCGAGTTGGATCGTTTGGACGCCTGTGGAGGCGCCCTGCGCTATGTCAAAGACCATGATGGCGACCACGCCGTCCGATATCGCGTTCTGATTGAGTCCGGCAACAATCAGCCTGACGATTCCCGGCGTCTGGGTACTGAAGCTGACTGTCTTGTTTGCGGCGGTAGCCGAGGGGCCAGAGGAGATGCTAGTCACGGTCAACGCGTTGGGATCGTATTTCGCGTCGGTCTGTAGCGCGGCAACGATATCGCCCGGTGACGAATTGAGAGTCAGCGGCACTGAGACAGCCGTTTCTCCGGGATGTCCGTCACTTTGTCCTACAGTCATTGTTGCGGCGAACGCCTGGCAACAGAACAGTAGGGCCACGTGCAATGGGACCCACCGTAACGAAAGCATAACACCACTCCGCAAAGAGGCTGTCAGCGTGTTCTGACGCCTCGGTGTTGTACGGGCCTTTTGACAAATAAGTGACGCGCGCCCATAACGCCCAGGACGGCAGCCACCGGCGCAAGAAGCCATAGCCAACTCCACGATCCGCGCAGCGGGGCGCCCGAAAGGGCTTCCATGGGCAGTGCGGCGTCTTGCCGCGAGACTGTCCCCGGCAGCGCGTTCGGGTATGGTACGACCGCCACCACGGCGTTCGTTTCAGCACGCCTGGCATCCGCCATGGCCTGCCTCGACGGAGGCGCGGCCTGGCTGGGTAAGGTAACGCCAGCACCTCCGGAAGGATTCGGCTTGAGAACGTGTCCTGGCTCGTACTGTTGACGTGCGCCTGTGAAGGAAGATGGATCGCCGGGCATGGCTCGAGCGTTTCTTGCGCTTGCGCGAACGCGCGATAACGCCTCGCCGGCAACGACGCCTGAGGAACGATCCGCGATCGAGTCCTCCTCGACTTGGCCGTTTTCGGACTGGAACCCCAGCGGGGCGCTCGTGGACCAGGTAGGCTGACTCTGCGGCGTGGCGTCGTCCGAAAGTTCTTTCGATGGAGCGCTCCCCGGCTGACTGCTAGAACGTGACTCGGAGGCATCGGTAGAAGCGTCGGACGTCAACGAGGAAACGGCGGATTGCTCTTCCGCGAGGGCTTCGGCCATCAGGTTTGCGCCGGTGGACTCCACGGAATTGCCCATCGGATCGGCCACCACTATCGAGTCCAGTTCCATCGCAGCGGGCGCCGAACCGGTGTCGACGCGTTGCAGGTACACCGTGGCAACCACCCCTTCTTGAATCGTGTTTTGATTCATGCCGGCAACAATGACTCTCACCGTACCGGCCGCGGTTCGGCTGAACACGACCTCCTTCGCGGCCTGCAAGGCGCACGCGCCGGCCTCGACGCTGAGCACCTCGACACTCGCCGCATCGAAACCGAGATCGAACTGCAAACTGGCCATTTGATCGCCGTCTCCCGGGGCAATGTGGATGGGAGCGGCCATGAGGCCCTCGGAAGACTCGGCAGCCTGCAGTGTGACAACGGCGCCAACCGAAGGCAGCGCAACGGCTGCGACGATGCAGAACGACCCCGCCATGGCCCACGGGGAGGCCCGGGAGATGGTCCCCATTCTGAGGCTAGGTATCAACATGGCCCTATACCCCGCCGCGTCAAATAGAGTATACCTGGAATCAATAGGAACGCGAAGGCCACGGAAAGTCCCAAGCACGTAGGCCACCCGACAGGAAGGGCTTCCGCGTCTACCGTCAGCGCCCCGGGAATCGCTTCCGAGGCAATATCGAGCCCGTACGGATGCGCGAAGATCACGTTTTCGAACGAGACCTCCTGGTCGCCGCTTGGCGCGATGGATGACACGGTGAAGACCAAGGTCGCCAGCACACCTTCCTGGATGAGGTCCGTGTTGATCCCCGCCACCAACACCCGGACTGTGCCGGGGTACACCGTGCTGTAACTGACGGTTTTGCCCGCGTCCGTGGCCGCTGGTCCCACGCGGATTGCATAGAGATTCAACACGCTGCTGTCAAACACAAGGTCCCACTGTACGCTGGCCGCCTGATCCTCTGGCTCCAAGGACAGTAAGACCGGCATGTTGGCCAGCCCCAACCCCGGGAAAGCCGTCACGTTTTCCAGCGAGAGCGTTGCGCAAAAACCATTTACGCAGACCCCGAGAACGCCCAAGGCAATCCCAATGGCCGCCCCTATATCAGTACGCTTCTCGATAACCATACTCATGTCCTCGCCTCGTTTTCAGAGGAGCGCCGCAAGACGCGCGCCTCACGGCGCTCCCATCGCCTCAAGTCACGATCCGGTACGGACTGTGGACATGGTTATTACAGGTCGGCGTAATCGGGAATCGTATCGTTATCGTCGTCTCCGTCGTCGGCGTCCGGAACGCCGTCCCCGTCGCCATCGGTGGCATTACGGCAATCCGGATCCTCGAAATTGGGGATGCCGTCGCCGTCATTGTCCTCAGCGTAGTTCGGGATACCGTCGCCGTCCGAGTCGAACGGCCCGACAGTGCCGCGATAGCAAAGGCGGTTCTGGACGGAGTCGGGCACACCGTCCCCGTCCTCATCCACGAGTTCCGGTTGCCCCATCTGCTGAAGCCACGCGGGCGTCGCATTGCGCACATGCGCCATCAGGGCATCCACAAAATCGGGGATACCGTTCCCGTCCCCGTCGCCTCGAGGCACCTGCACGCCCTGTTCTTCGAGCCACGGCACGAGCGCATTCTGGATGCACGCCATGAGCGGTTCGACGAAGTCCGGAAGCCCGTCCCCGTTGGCATCCGTCAGGTCAGGAAGCAGATCGGAGGCGGCCCAGGCGCCAACGCACGCCTGAACCATCGCGTACAGAGGTTCCATATTGGCCGACGGCGGCACGCCGGGTCCGCTGCGAAGCTGCGCCAGGAGAGGCTCTACGAAATCCGGAACCCCGTTCCCGTTGCCATCGTGAGCGTCAATGGGTCCGGCACACTGCCCCAGCATTTGCTGAAGCGACGTGTGGAGACGGATCCGGTCCTGGTCCTGATCGCAAACGCCCAGGTGAAGTTCCTGTCGAGCGAGGTTCGGCAGCGGCATCGTGGAAGACTCCGCGTCGCCCACTTGGAACTGGAACGTGGCCAAGACCCGTTCGTGCCACTGGCCTTGGATCTGTTCCATGCGGCACAGGCACAGAGACCACGACGTCTTGACGCGCAGACGCAGCACGAACTCGCCGGTCTCCGGGTCCACGTCCGCTCGTTCGCACAGCCCATCCATCGACAGGGCTCGGATGCGCAGCATCGTGCAATCGCCCTGGCAATTGACGGCGCCAGACATCTTCTGGACAAGACCGCCTTCGCCCAGAACCGTGTTGATCATGTTCTGAACGTCGAGGATGTCCACCTGGCCGTTCTCGTCCACATTAGCTTCCGCCGTGGCCCGGACGGCCCCCAGCGCCTGCCCGATGGTGGCCTGAACGTCCAGCACGTTCGTCACGCCATCGTAGTTCACGTCGCCCAGCAAGTGGGTCGCCGAGGCGCCGAGAATAACGCGCACGGTGTCCGATCCGGAGAAACTCTCCCCGGTCTTCAGATTGCCAGTCAGGGTCAGCACCGTCGAGGGCACGACGGCAATGGCTTTGACCGCCGCTTCATCGAACTCCGCGACAACATGGCCCAGGCTGTCCACGTGCGTCCAATCCACCGGAATGCCGTTCAACTGCAACGTGGCACAGTCCACGTCCGCATAGGCGATCGAGGTATGGACGGTGACCGCGCCGCCTTGGTCCATGCTGAGAATCAAGGTCTGAGGGGATACGGCAACACCCCGGTCCCCGCAGAACGCCTCCTGAGGGACAAGCGCTAGACCTAGTAATATCATACACACAAATGCTATCGATGTTCTCATGGTGAGAAACTCCTTTCCTCAACTGCGTAGGCACGCAGCGTCACATTCAATCACACGACTTTGGACGAGTGACGTTGTCCTCCCCCGCCTCCGCCCGGAAACACAGGTCCTGTGGCTAAGAGGCAAAAAGGAAGACTCAGGCGAGGAAAGGCGGAGCGTTTGCGGTGAGCGTGTAAAGATACCGCTCCGTGTGCGGCGAGAGTGTTATGAAGGGCGCGTCGCTGAAGTGATGGAAAACGCGCTTTTCATCGGAATCGACACGGACTATATCAATGGCGCTTGTATACGCCCGTACCCAGAAACGTTCCGTCGAGACAAGGATCGCGCGGGGACTCTTCTTCTCCGACGGCACGGGATCTTCCGAAGAAGTCTGAGCATCCATTCGTGCCAGAACGAACTGAAGGTCACGTACATCGACCTGGCCATCGCGGTTGACATCCGCCTCAGCCGCCGGAATGGCGCCCGTAAGCATCTGCGCAACGAGTTGTTGCGCATCGATAATGTTGACGCGGTGGTCGCCGTTGATATCGCCTCGGCAGACGGAGGAACAGAAGGGACCCACAGCAGCGCTTATACCCACGCTGCAAATCAGCGCACAAACAAACATAGTTTTGCTCTTGCGCATGTGTCATCCCTCGTATCTCATTTGTACCACCAAGTTCATGGCCTGTCAAGCGCTGCACGCGTAGCGACAGCGCGAGCCAGGCTCCAGTGGACCGTCCTCAGCTTGAGGAAGAGGATACTCGCGACGAGCGCTAAGAGCGTTCCGTCTCCTGCCACATCGGCCCAAGACGGCCAGGCCGCCCGAGGACCACCCGTGGAACCCACGCATTCCCACCAATGATGAGGTTCGCCCTCACCCTCCCCTTCGCCCTCACCGGATTCGCCTTCGCCTTCCCCTTCGCCCTCACCCTCGCCTTCACCCACGCCTTCGCCTTCGCCTTCCCCTTCGCCCTCACCCTCGCCTTCACCCACGCCTTCGCCTTCACCTTCACCTTCGCCTTCCCCTTCGCCCTCACCGGATTCGCCTTCCCCTTCGCCTTCGCCTTCCCCTTCACCCTCGCCCTCACCTTCGCCCTCACCTTCGCCCTCGCCTTCACCCTCGCCTTCGCCTTCACCTTCGCCCTCACCGGATTCGCCTTCCCCTTCCCCTTCCCCTTCCCCTTCCCCTTCCCCTTCGCCCTCACCCTCGCCACAGGCCGCGGCATCGCTTCCTTCCACAGTCACGCCGGCTATGGCACGCAACGCCGGGATCTGTTCGGCGCACGCGGAGTCTGAAAGCGTATTGCCGTCAAGCACGAGTTCGAACACACGCGGCACGGAGGCCAGCGTTAGAACGAGCGCCCCGAGGTCCAATCCCCCCGCCGATTCTTGGTAGAAGCGGTTGCCACGGATGAACGCCAGGTAACTCAAGTGCGGGAGGTCTTCGACGAAAGCTAGGTTCACCGCCGGCGCCAGATAGAACGTCAGGCGTTCGAGATTCGCCAACTGAGCGATGACGCTGTAGTCCGCGAAGTAACAGCTAGTCTGTTCCGGGCAGTCGCGCCCGAGGGTCAGATCGCGCACGCCTGGGAACCCGGCCAGGAAAGCCGTGGTCAGGCCCGAACCGCTATCGTTGCCGGACAACACCTGCAACGACTCGACCTGCGCAATCGGCGGCAGAGAGTTCGTGTCCAGACTTGCGCCCACGCCCAGGAAACGTAGAACGCGCAAGGCACTCATCGTCGACAAGGGTTGGAGCGCCGCCGACGCGTTCCACCGGAAGAAGGGCAGCGCGAGGCGTTCCAGTTGTGACAAGCCAGCGACGTCCGCGACCGCCGCCGCGGACGTGGCCGAACTTGCCAGCGACTTGAGCGAACTCAGCGACTGAAGCGGCGCCAGCGAGTCCACGTCGAGGAACAGAGTCAACTCCTCGAGTTGGACCAGCGAGGCGAGCGGGGCAATATCGACGGGATCCGTATGCAGCGCGCCGTATCCCGGATCGCATCCTCCGGCCAGCGCCGGTCCCGTTACGGCCAGCGACACCAACGTCGTCAGACCGGAAATCTCGGCCAAACGGTCATGGACCTGTGTTCCAGTCGTCACGGATCCGTCGAAATGGATTGCAAGCGAGGACAATTGCGTGCAGAACTCGATACCGGTAAACGGCGTCTGCCCATCCGTCCCCATCACACCGCCCACTTCCAGAGACGTGATCGCCGCAAGACTTGAACGCGTGATCGCACCCTCGGGCAAGTTCAGAGCGGCGCGCACAGCCTGCTCGAGATCCTCATTCGCAAAGTCGACTTCCTCGCCTTCCCCTTCGCCCTCACCCTCGCCCTCGCCCTCACCTTCGCCTTCCCCCTCGCCTTCGCCCTCACCTTCACCTTCGCCCTCACCTTCACCTTCGCCTTCGCCTTCACCCTCGCCCTCGCCCTCACCTTCGCCTTCCCCCTCGCCTTCGCCCTCACCTTCACCTTCGCCTTCGCCTTCACCTTCACCCTCGCCCTCACCTTCGCCTTCCCCCTCGCCTTCGCCCTCACCTTCGCCTTCACCCTCGCCCTCGCCCTCACCCTCACCCTCGCCCTCGCCGGGACTCTGGACCAGATAGAATGTTGCAGGAAGTGAGTATATATCGGATTGAGAATGCTCACCTGCGTTTGAATCATCATATAGAAGCAGGAACGTGTATGCGCCTGTTCCTGCGATTACGCTATATTGCATAGCATTGGTGGTCTTCCAGGGCACGACGGGCTTCCCATCGAAGCCAGCCACCGCAAGAATGGACGTGTGGTTGCTTTCATACCATTCGGACTTTGTGCCTGAGTTCTTCTGATCTTCGTACCAGTACCAATAGCCAATGTCGCACAAGATCGCGGTGTACCCAGGGCAGCAATATGCCAGGCGAGGCCTGGAAGCTGTAGTCCCGCTGAGTGCGGTAAGTACCGGTTGCGGGGATATCTCGACGGGGTGAGACCAACTGACACCGTCATCGAGAGAGGCGGAACTGTAGACACGTCCGGCGTCTACCATCGGCTCGAAGGAGCCATGCGCCCAGGCAATAGTCCACCTGCCAGAACCTGTTGCAATGACATCGGGCTCCTTATCGTCCGTGCCGACGCTTCGTATAGCAAGAGCAACGGGGTTGGGCGACGACCACGATAGGCCTCCGTCGTCCGATCGAGACACGAAGACTTCGGCGTCCGAGTCAGAAGACCCCGAAGTGTCCCACGTGAGCATCGCGGTCCCGTCTTGACTGGCACGCAACCTCGAGTTCGTGCCTGCGAAGGAGAGGACTGGACCGGACCATGACACTCCTCCATCGACCGATCGAACGATGTTTACGCAGCTCCCCTTATCGCCATCCAATAGTGACAACAAGAGCCAGGATCCGTCGGCCGATAATGCGAGCTGTGCATCGTGTCCAGAACCGACTTCTGTAGGGACCGACCATGTTGCGCCGTCATCAAACGAAACCTCTGTGTAAATGCTGCTCGCAGCCGCAATAGCTTCCCAAGCCGCCACCCAATGCCCCGCTCCATCCGTAGCCACTGCAGGACGTTGGTCGCGCCGCGTGTCACTCGACGCGTCCGTATTCAAAGGATCGGGATCGCTCCACGTATGGCCACCGTCATTGGACCACGCATAGAGTATGTCGCCGTCCGTACCTGTGCTCATCCGTAAGTTGTGGTCAGAATCCCATGCGCACAGCCACCGTCCACGACCATCGATTGCGGCACAGGGATTTCGATCGGTTCCCGTGTCCTGAAGAGCCCCATCGGGGTCGAGTAGCGTCCAATCGCTCCAGGAAGCACGGTCGTCGGTGGACATTGAAAAGAAGATGTCCGTGTCATCGCCATTGGCCCCCCCAAGGCGGTCCTTGGCAAACGATACGTCCAGCCACGTGTCACGGCCATCCGAGACGCCCCAGTGTTCGGACGGAACAGGGGCATTCCAGTGTAAGCCGTTGTCCGGAGATAGGCTCTCATAACCCGAGAGAAGAAGGACCGGGGCATCGTTCGCGATCTGCAGGTCAGCCAAAAAGTACCAGTCTGTCGTGCGGTTGCCAATCTCAGTCTGGTCCCACGTTGCGCCGTTATCCGAAGAGCACGCAACGCCAACCGTCCTGTTAGACGAGTAGATGTTGTTCCACGCCAAGATCCACGTGCCGCGATTGTAACGCCCTTTAACCCAGTTCACTTCTGCGCCGGGAGATGCGGGCCGGGGCTCCAATGTGCTCCACGTCAGGCCGTGATCGAACGAGAAGGTGTACACTGGATTCCCTGCCTTCTCACCAAATGCCATCCACGTCCCCACACGGTCCGTACTCAACCCCAGTGCGCCGATACCGCGAAACTCCTTGACATTTGACCAGGTCTCACCTGAATCTTGTGAACGAAGAATGTAGGCTATGTCCGTATCGAAGGAGTAATTCCAAGTTAGAAGCCAAACGCCAGCGCCATCTGTGGCCACTTGAGACCTGGGCCTCGGGAAGCTCCCGCTTAGAGAAACCAGTTGGGAGCCGCTCCAAGTCAGCCCGTCATCTGCTGAATGAGTTACTCTTACCTGTCGCAAATCGTTCCACACGAGGACAACATGGCCCTCGCCGTCGCTTGCGAGAGCGGTCCTGTCGTTAATAGGTCTTGTGGAACCGCCGGCCGCTACGGGGAGAGACCACGTGTTTCCGTTGTCCTCGGAAGCCATGAACAGAACACGGTGGGTGTCAAGTCCGTATGGGTTATAGTTGATGGATTCCCATACCACCTGCCACCTCCCGTTTCCGAGGGAAACCGCCTTGGGATATTGGTCCCAAGGATATCTATCAATGGCGGCAGTCGTATTCACAGTGACCTTCGTATCGATCTCGAGCCTGGTCACGCCGGGGTCTATTATGTCGTTCGCGGCCTGCGCTGAAACCCTCGGGCGAACGCCGCCTAGAATGGCGCTCGTCAAGGCAATGCCGAACACTAGAGCGACTGAGATGACACTCCGCGTCTTCATGAGGTGGCCTCCTTTCAAACAGAACGCTTGGCTGGCAGTGGGTCTACGTTCGACGCCCGATTGCCAAGAGAAAGTGTCCCTTCGCCTGAGGGCATCAAATCATGCCCTCTCGCCTAGGGCGCTTGCTGGCTTTGCTTCTCCGATTCCTTTCGCGCCTTCCATTTCGCCTGTTCCAGGTCGAACATCTCGCGGGATACGAGGTTGCGTGTGATCGACGTGTCGAATTCCTCTTCGGTGCCGTCCGGCCGGGGGCGCTTCACCGTGACCTGAATGCTGGTCCCGGCAGGGCCTTTCAAGCGCTGGACGCCGGAATTCCAGAGGTCATGATTCAGCGGCTTCCCGTTCACGGCCACGATCCTATCGCCTGCGCGTAGTCCTGCCTGATCGCAGGGACCGCCCGGAAAGACCTCGTCAAGCAGGAGATAGCTGCCGAGTTTGGGATCGTCCCATACTTCCGAATGCAGGTGCCCCGTGCCCTCGTAGTACTGGCCGCTCCCGGCGCCGTTGCTTGCAGCCTTGCCGGCGTTGTCCTGCGTGGCATGAGCCAGGATCAGGCTCCCGCCGCCCAGGACGCTCGCCAGTGCCAGCGTTCCCGCGGCCACCCAGTTCAGGAAGTGGCCGGAGAGGCCCGCGGACTTCAGCGCTTGAATCGAGCCGCCGTGCCCGAGGTGGCTGAACGTCAGCGAGGTCTTGGACGCGGTCATCACCTTATGGGACAGCGGGACGAATGGTCCCGCGGCAAGCGCCGCCACGACGCGTTGGGAACTGGGCCGCGGCGAATAGGGTCCGAAAGGTTCACGTTCCCGCAATTCGCGGCGTTCCCGGTCGCGCTGGAGAAGGGCACGGCCGAGTTGGAGTCGTTTCTTCATAGTTTCCGTCCTTATGCCAAGGGCCTCGGCGGCCTCCGCCACCGAGTGGCCTTCCAGGTAATGCAGGATCAGGGCTTCACGAATCTTAGGCGACACGGATTGAAGAGCTTCGCAGATCTGATCGAGGCATTCGCGGCGAGCGGCGAGCGTTGCCGGGTCGTCGTAATCGAGTTCCGGATCCTGCCCGTCCGCCACGGGGGCGCTCCGGCGTTTCTGCATGCCCCGGTATCGCAACCAGTCCACGGCGCAATTCCGCGCGATCCGCCGCACCCACATCGTAAACGACCGCGGGTCCTTAAGTTCCCGAAGGTGCACCCAGACGTTCAGGAAGACATCCTGCGTGATGTCCTCCGCCGTGGACCAATCGCCCAGATCGCTCAATATCAGGCCGTGCACCGTGTGATGGCACCGCTCCACCAGTTCGCCAAATGCGCCGGCGTCGCCCAACTGGGCCGCCACCACCAAATCTTCCATCCCCACATTCATACCCATAGCCTACCTCTCCCTGTCACTCCTTCCGTATCATAGACGAAAAACGGAGGCAAAAGGGGAAGTGTATTTTGGCCACTTGGAAGGGACTTTCGATGCCGCGTTGGACCACGGATCGTATGTCAAGCAACAACAATGAGTTACGTGACCGATGGGTTCTGACAGGCCCGGTTCGGTCTCAGTATGCGTTATTCGCTATCCGCGAGCAAGACAAGACGATTAGGGACAAGACGACTCGTTGAGTTGCAGAGTCTCCCCCGTTTCGACGTATGTCTGTAGGTCGTGGAACGCATCCGGCCGCACGACCATGAGTGCCGTAGACGCAATCCACGACACAGGAACTAGCCGCGGCTCAGTCCTGCGTCCGCAACAGACGAAAGCCGACGGCATCGCTGCCTTCGTTCGGGAACTCCCCCGGATCCCTGCGCGCGCAGCGGCAGCCCCTGGCGCCGATTCCCCAATCGCCTCCGCGGGCCACGCGAGTTTCGCCCGAGTCCGGTCCCTCGGGATCGGTGGCCGGTCCCTCGGGGTAGGGGCCGTACCAGTCCTGGCAGAACTCGTCCACGTTGCCGAGCATGTCGTACAGCCCCCATGCGTTCGGCAGTTTCTCGCCGACAGGATGCGATTCGTCGTTGCTGTTGGGCGTATACCACACGTAGTCGTCAATTTCGGTCAGGTCTTCGTCGTGGCCCCAGTAGTATCGCGTGGTGGTTCCGGCCCGGCACGCATATTCCCACTCCGCTTCGGTCGGCAGCCGGTACGTCGCGCCGGACGTGGTCGCGTTGAGGATGAGCAGGTAGTCCTGCATATCCTCCCAGCTTACGGACTCGACTGGCCGATCGGCGCCCTGGTAGTACGACGGATTGGCGCCCCGGACGGCTTCCCATTGCGCTTGAGTCACCTCGTACGTACCGAGCCAGAACCCCGCGCTCAGGGTGACCTCGTGCAGGGTCTCGTCCGGATACGCGCCGGCTTCCAACTCCGGGCTGCCCATGGCAAAGGTACCCGCGGGACACCACTGGAATTCCATGCCGTCGAAGGCGCGGGTTTCCCCGGGTGTGGGTTCGCCGGGACCGGGGCACGAACACAGCCCCGCCAGGATCATTGCCGTCACCGCACCCAGCATCGCCGCACGGAACCGCTGCGAAACCGTCAACATGTTCTTGCCCTCCTTGTGGAAACGCCTCAAGGCTCAAGTCTCGCCTCGGAGATAGGTTGCTGCCTTCTCCGCGGCAGATCGAGAAGCCATCTTTGTCGACTTCCGAGGGCGTCGGAAGAAGCCCTCGTAGAAGACCGCGGCCGTGGCCAACACCACGAGCCCATACGGCGCCATGGCCGCGGTCTACGCGCTCGACCTCTTCTTTGCAATCCGTTCCTGTACGGCTGGGACGCTGTTTCGCAACCGCGCCCATCCGAATTGGAAAGAACGGCGTCCGCCTACATGCTCCGCGCGACGCGGAAACCGAAGTCGCCGTTCACGTTCGCCGGACCGCTGCCGTATCGGTAGGCGGAGCGACAGTTGCTGCCTCCGATGTCCCAGGCGCCTCCTCGCATTATCCGGTAAAACGATTCCGGCACTTCCCAGGCGCTGCCATCGGTGGGCGCGTCCGTATAGTCATCATGGTACCAGTCCTGGCACCACTCCAACACGTTGCCGCCCATGTCGTATAGCCCCCAGGCATTGGGCATCTTAAGGCCTACTATATGCGCGTATCGCTCGTTCACGTCAAAGGCGTTGGCCCGATGCCACGCATAGTCGTCGATCAGCACATAGTCCGGGTCGTCGCCCCAGTAGAATCGCGTGAGTGTGCCCGCACGGGCGGCATACTCCCATTCCGCCTCCGAAGGAAGCCGGAACGCCAAGCCCGTCAAGGTGTTAAGAGCGGCGATGAACTCTTGCGCGTCTCCCCATGACAACCAAACCGCCGGGCTGTCCGGGTCGTCGAGCACGCTGCCCTGCCCCAACCACGGCGGATCTCCCCCCATGACGGCCTGCCACTGCCCCTTCGTCAGCTCATACTTGCCAATCCAGAAGCCGTTTGCCAGCGTCACCTCGTGTTGCGGATCTTCCGAGTCTTGGCTGTCCTGTTCGTCGGGGTAGCGCCCCATCATGAAGGTTCCCTCGGGAATCCAGACCATCGTCAACGGCACCTCGCCCGGAAGTAGGATCGTTTCTTCACCTTCGTCTATGTAACCACAGTCCAAGGTGCCGCGAATCTCCCCGTCCGGGTACTCTTCGCTATGGATGTTGATGTAATGCGCAAAGAGAATTGAATTGTATTGCGCAACGGTGAAGGTGTGGACGATGGGGCTTGACGGATCGCCAAGATCGAACACGACGGGCCCATTCTCGCTAGGATTACCTGAGTGAATATGCGCCCCAGTAGGGTTGGCGACCGAATGCACGATCGTCAGCGTCACCAGTTTCGTTGCCGGGTTGTAGACAAACGTCGCCCCGCCACTGGCCGTCGTATCGACCGGAGGCACTTCATGCGCGCCATCTAACGGCAGGGAACACGCAATCTCGCCTTCGCCTTCGCCTTCACCTTCGCCTTCACCTTCACCTTCACCTTCGCCTTCGCCCTCACCTTCGCCTTCGCCTTCGCCTTCGCCTTCACCTTCACCTTCGCCTTCGCCTTCGCCTTCACCTTCGCCTTCACCTTCGCCTTCACCTTCACCTTCGCCCTCGCCCTCGCCCTCGCCCTCGCCCTCACCTTCGCCCTCGCCCTCACCTTCGCCCTCACCCGTCACCGTGATGTACGCAGGTCTTACTTTTGTGTCTTCGCCGAGTCTAGTGGTCACGCGCAACGAGACCTCATAGACGCCCGGCGAAAGATAGGTATGCACAGGGTCTTGCTCGGTACTCGTATTCGAGTCTCCGAACTCCCATTGCCAGCTTGTAATGGCACTAATCCCGGGATCGGACTTGTCCTCGAACTGCACGGTCAGGGGCGCGTTGCCGTTGTTGGGCGTCCCGACGAAACAGGCCGACGGCATGCAGCCAACGAATACAAGCGAAACAACAAGGAGCGTGAGCGTTTTGAACGCTGTTAGCCATGCCATATGGTTTTCCATTTCTTATCCTCCGTGCTTTCATCGTCGTCTCACGACGCAGACTGGGCCTGCTGTCAGACGCCGGTGCGCGCTCGTTCAAGAGAAATCAACGAATGGGTCGACTTTGTCCGCCCATATGAAATAACCTCGCGAACGCCAACGTCCTTCTTGAGGCGTTCCGCGCGGCACAAGCTACTCGTTCATGATGGCAGACACTTTGGGGATCTCGGACTAGAACTTCTGCAACACGTGTGATAGCCCGCTCTGCGCGTCAGCCACCGAGAAGGGCATCGAGACCGGCCGTAGTGCGCCGGAGCGTGTTATTAGCCTGATTGCAGTCGTCGTTATCGAGATTGCCATCGATGTAGATGTCGGGATCATAGGACAGATAAGCGGAATACGCTTGTGGCTTGAATTCCTCGGCCAAATCCCATTCCCGTTCGTACGAGACTTCAATGGTCGCGCCCACATCCAGCCCAAGAAACTCTTTCTTGGCTACCAGCGTAAAGTCTTCGTACAAGTATAGAGCCTGCTGCCCTTTGCCGGATATGAAAGGCGCCAGTCCTACATTCTGGGCAACAGCCGTGATCTTCACGGTGCCGGCAAACTCAGAGGTGGTCGAAACGAGCTCGTATCGAATCTCCGTAGCCATCGGATCCGGCCCTTCGCACGGGCATCCGGCCAAAAGGGGAAGAACTAACAGAAGTGCCCAGGCATTGTGTCTCATTGCATCGTCTCCTCACTGGTTGGGTCCGCTTTGGGATCGAAGTCCCGGTGCAGACCGTGTTGGAACTGCGTACAAGACATCACGTTACTCCGCCCTACGCTTGGGAACTGCTTACTAAACAAAGACTCGCAAAGGTGTGTCGCCAATGTGACGGCGCATTACCCGAACCTGCACCTTCGGAAGACTGCGCGCGCGTTGCGCCACCTGCCCCAGATCGCGCGCATTCCTGCCATCCCAGATGAACACATTATACCACGGGCGCTAATGGCGGTGCGCTCGCTGTAAAACCGAGATTCGTTATCTCCCTGATTGACGTATGAGTTGCCTGAGCGATTTGATTTCGCTCTCTAACGCGGTGATCCGCGCGTCTTTCTCTTCCAGCCGCTGGGCGAGACCTTGTATAGCCGCGAGCGCGATCCCGGACGCATCGACCGTGCAGATACCCGTGTCCGAGTCCCCGAGGCCAAAGGCGGCATAAACGTCCTGGGCCATGGGGCCCATATGGCGAACGCCGCCTTGTTCGGCCTTGTACTTCCACGTGGTCACGGGGATGCACGCAACCTTGTCAAGGACGTCGCACGGGTTGACGGGAACCATATCCTGTTTGGATTCCCGGCTGCTCAAATCGGTCCAGGCCCCGGAACCTGCGGACAGCCGGGCGCCCGTGTTGGCGTCCGCGTTCGTGTAGAAATAGAATCCACCACTGGCCCGTGCCATGAAGCGATTGGAGGCATTGTTGTTGAGGTCGCTGTCGGTGGAATCGGCCCACGTAAACGCACCGATAAAGTTCGACTTCGCGCGCCTGCCAGCGGCAAAGCTGTACGTCCCTGCGGCCTCATTCGCCGATCCTCCCGGAACCGTCGCGGCGATGCCGGAGACCACATTGCCATATCCGCCGGACACCGTGGACTGCGGCCCAATAGCGTTGTTGTTATAGCCGCCGCCGACGGTTGCGTAATCCCCAATGGCACTGTTAGTGATGCCCCCGGCGACGGTCGAGTCCAAAGCCGTTGCGATATTCGACTCGCCGCCCCCCACCGTAGCGTAGTCGTCCGTTGCCTCGTTGTATTGTCCTCCCGCCACGGTCGCCGCGGAACCCGAGGCCTGGTTGATGAGGCCGCCCCCCACTGCGGCATGAGCGCCCGAAGCAATGTTGTCCTGCCCTCCGGCAACGGTCCCATACGATGTGGGGGCCACGGAATCGCCGGCACGGTTGTTCGCTCCGCCGCTAACCGTACAGTAGGAGCCTAGTGCGCGATTCCTGGTCGCTGCCGGGTTGAACCCCGGGCTCCTCGGTCCCCCACCTGCCACAATCGAATACTCGCCTTGCGCCAGGTTGTATGAGCCGCCGGCCACGGTCGAGTAGTTGCCCTGCGCCACGTTGTACGACCCGCCGCCTACCGTGGATAGGGTTCCCGATGCAGCGTTGATCAGGCCGCCGGCCACCGTGGACCGGATCCCGCCGGCGGAGTTACGGTAGCCGCCGGCGACGGTCGCTTCCAAGTTACCGGCCGTGTTGCCTGCGCCTCCGCCTACCACGCCGTAGTGTCCCAATACCTGGTTGATCCAGTTCGCGTACCCGCCGCCCGAGATCGCCGCGCCATAGACGGCAGCGCCCGAAACGTTGCTCGCGCATCCGCCGATCACATTGGGACTGTTTTGCATCGGTTCGAGCCGCAGCGCTTGGATGGCGTTGACTTTGAACACCAGCGCCTGGTTATCGGTGGTTCCAACGAAGTTCGCGGCAGGCGTCGTTCCCGCATTGCCGGCGAGAGTCCAGTCGCTGTCATTACCCGCTTGTGCGGAGCATGCGGCTACAACAAGGAGTGCGCCCATGATCACATGTAGCATGTTCTTTCCGTTCCTCATCTCCTGTCCCTCCCTGCCACTCAACTCTAGCCACCTAGAACTCGCACTGCGCATGCGCTTAACGGACTGGCCTCGGCCCGGTACCCGGCAGGCCTTATCTCCAATCTGACCACGCCATGCAAAGCTCCCTATTCTTGAGGTTCATAGAGCGCCAAGAATCCTGGGCCGCTTAGTCCGGTGTGCGGACCCCGGATCGTCCCGTCCGGCGCTACCTCCCCGTCGCGAATGGCGATATGTCGGTAGATGTAAATAGCGTTTCGGGTTGCGTCCGTTATATATCCGGTGCCGTCCGAACCAACGATGAGTCCTCCCAACGTCTCGGCGTTGGGAATGGTCAGGACAGCGTCGGGATCCACGTCTCCCGAAAGTTGGGAAACATGATGATAGATAGCAACGTCATGGGTGGTATTCGTCGCATAGAGATTGTCATCGGCGTCGATGAAGAAACTCCCCACCCGCCATGAAGGACCGAGCTTGATCGTGATAACCAAGGGACCGGAGTAAGCATAGATGTCGCCGTCAAGCCGGTCTTTCACGTAAAGTCTGGCGCCGGCGTACATGGCGCCAGCAGGAATATCCAACTCCTCGTCGGCTGCGGAGGCCGCTGCAAGAGGAACTGGTCCGTCGAACGTATCACCCGTGGGATCGGCGTACGTCTTGAAGCGGTTGTCGTCGCTGTCGACAAGGAGCAACCACTCCTCCGTGGGGCCAAAAGCCATACCCCCTATGATATCAGAGAGGTCCTCGAGTTCTGCGACGCGGTCGGGCGACTGGTTGCCATCGGCCTCGGATGCGTTTTCGAAAACGATGACGGACGTGCCCGCTAGAACGTAGAGCGAACCGTGGGAATCCGTCAGCAAAGGCCCGGCCCATATGCCTATTTCCGTATCTTCACCTTCCAGCCACGTATCCGGACGCACATCCCCTTTGGCGTCAGCGGGTTCGCGAAACGACACGATGCGAGCGATCGAGTCAGAATAGTCATCGGACACGAACAAGACCGTTCCCGTGTTTGCCTTGATACAGCCGGACACGAGCACACACAAGGCTGTAATCCCCAATACCATTATCGAAGAAGTTGTCTTTTGGGCCATTCACACTCCCTCCTGAGTGTTGGTCGGCCTCTGCCGGTTAACGGGGGATCACATCTCCACTAACCTCTCACCGAAATGTATGTCGATGCACGCCATCGAATGGCTTCGATTCTTCCACGCCGTCCGCATGGTCTCCCCTCCCTCCAGTGGTAACTCGGGTGCAGCGGGACGTCTGAGCAGGCAATGCGGGGATCGGGTCGATAGCATGCCGTGACGGAATGCTATCGCCACCTGCGGCACGATCGTGACTACGGAAGCGTGGCCCGTTACAGCCTCAGGATGGGCCATCCCTACGATGTCAGCAACAAACGCGCGCGAATCGAACCCCAGGGGGATGACGGCATTACTGGCCAGAGCCAAGCGGGAATCAAGCGTACTTCGAGAAGAAAACATGTAGGCACTCCTCCCTTGCGCAAGTGCACTCCCGACTCCTCACACTGTATTGTATCATCGAAACAGTCAAAAGACAATCGCATCCGTTAGGAGGATTTGCTTCGCCGTCACAAGCTGCTGTTGAACCAGGGCGTTAAGCTCGGTCCTGGCCGCATCGTGTCGAATTACGGTCCGAGTCGCCGGTTGGTAGCAAAAGCCAAAGCCTTTGGCCAAAGATAGCTTCGTGATCTGCCGACTGGTGTCTCGCCCGGCACACGCTTGCATTGGTATCCGAAGTTGGTTGGCCAGAAGCCTTCTTCCGGAACGCCGGCAAACTCGTGCTCTCGCTTCGAGCCTTCCCGAGAATCGTCCTGTTCCAGATCGTCCTGTTCATTTTCCCCCAACGGACTGCCTCGATTGCGCGTCATGGATCTTGCGGCAGATTCTATCCTCTTGACATCTACGAAGGTCTTCGTATATAATCCTTCCGCTGGCATAAGGAGACTACCCGATGCCTAAGAAAGCCCCGCCCAAACCAACCCAGGCCGAACTCGCGATTCTCAATGTCCTTTGGGAGAAAGGCCCGAGTACCGTGCGGACGGTGTTCGAGGCGCTTCAACAAGCACAGGACGTGGGATACACGACTGTGCTCAAGCTGATGCAGATCATGGCGTCCAAGGGCCTGGTGCGGCGGGACGAGCGCCAGAAGACGCATGTGTATACGGCGGCGTCCGGGGCGGAGCGCACGCAGCGCCAACTGGTGCGCGACCTGCTCGAACGGGCCTTTGGAGGATCGACGGAACGCCTGGTCTTGCACGCCCTGGAGGAAAAGAACGTAACGCCGGAAGAACTGGCCCGCATCCGGAAGATGCTTGACGACTTGGAGGGTGAACAGCGATGAACATGCATCTGCTCGTATCGAACGGGGTCGCGCATCGCGTGGGGTGGTGTCTGGTTCACTTTGTGTGGCAAGGGGCGCTGGTAGCGCTTGTGCTGGCCATCGCGCTCGCGCTGTTGCGCACGCAGTCGGCGCGCCTTCGGTATGCGGTCTGCTTCGGCGCGCTCCTTCTGATGGCGGCAATGCCTGTCCTGACGTATGGCGTCCAGACGGCATCGCTCGCGCCGGAAGAAGTCCGGGCCGACAGCCCGGTGGTGAAAGTGGCGCCGATTGCCGCGCCAGCGCAGCCTGCCCGCGCAGTCGAGACGCCGGTCCAGGCGCATGCCCGTTACCTTGTAGAATCGTCCTTGCCATGGCTGTGCTGGGTATGGCTGTGCGGCGTAGCGGCCTTCGCGTTACGCAACACCGTAGGCTGGTTCCGCGTGCGCGGTCTCGTCCGCAGAGATACCCGCGCGCTGGGCGAACCTTGGCGGTCTAGGCTGGACGCCTTGTGCGCATCGCTCAAGATTGAGAGGCAGGTTCGCCTGCTCGAATCCGCGCGCGTGACCATCCCGATGGCGGCCGGCGTCGTAAAGCCCGTGGTGCTCCTGCCGGCCTCGATTCTGACGCGCCTCGCGCCGGAACAAATCGAAGCCATCCTCGCGCACGAACTCGCCCATATCCGCCGCCACGATTTCCTGGCCAACGTGATTCAGACCGTTGTCGAGACATTGCTGTTCTATCACCCGGCGGTCTGGTGGGTCTCGCGCCGGATACGCGAGGAACGCGAACATTGCTGCGACGACGTGGCCGTGCGCGTCTGCGGAAACAACATGGCGTACGCTCGCGCCCTTGCCTCGCTCGCCGGTCTGGCGATGGTTCCCTCAGGCATGGCCGTCGCCGCAACGAGCGGCCTGTTTCGGCGCGTGCAACGGATCGTGGGCGCGCCGGAAAAGCGTGCGTTCGGCGCGGGACCGTCGTTCGCCGCTATATCGGCGTTCGCGGTGGTGTTGGGCATGGCGCTGGTTCCCCACTTCGGGTGCGCCAGTGGGGACTTGACGGCCAAGGTCGCCAAGATCGACATCGACCACGCGACGCGCGACGACCTGATCGCCGCGTTCGGGAATCCCGTTCGATATGCGTGGGACGGACAAACCAATCTCGACCCCAACCACCTTCCTTCGAGCTATTGCATCGATTTTCCGCACGGCGTAAACGTCTACGTGCCCGACGGCACGATTCTCGAACTGCGTTTCTCGCAGCCCAACTACACGTTTCGCGGGAAGATCCGTGTCGGCTCGACGCTGGACGACGTACTCGCTACGATAGGCCAGCCGGACCAGACCGTCGTGGGGCAGCCGCTCGGTTTCTACGACAAGGTCCTGTACAAGGACATCGACGGCAAGCAAGGATATTGTTATTACGCGCGCGAGGACTGTTCCGTGCGGCTGTGGTTCAACAACTATGAAGTGAGCGCGGTATACGTTACGCGGAGCGATTACACGGACGGCGCGCATTCGCCAAGACTGCCCGGAGCGCCGATCAAGGATCTGACACCGGTGGTCGAATCGATCGCCATCGATACCGCGACGCAGGAAGATGTGATCCGCGCCTTCGGGACCCCGCGGAAATTCTCGATGGGCCAGCGCCGCCTCGATCCGAACAACCTGCCGGACAGCTACACCATCTCGTTCCCCGACGACGTGGATGTGTGGATGGTGAATGGGCGTGTTCGATCAATGGGTTTCTGTTCGCCCAACTACACCTTCCGCGGAACGATCCGCGTCGGCTCGACCCTCGACGAAGTCATAGCCGCGCTGGGCCAGCCATCGGAGGTCGTCACAGGCCAGCCGACCCAAACTCCCGAAGGCCAAGTCGTCAAACGCAAGAGCGGCGTGCTCTACAGAGACCTCAACGGGCGTAAGGGAACTGCGTTCTACCGAAGAGACGATGCCCACATCCTGATGAACTTCGAAGATGACAAAGTATGGCGGCTCGCGGTAATGCGAATCGATTACGTCGCCCCTTGACGGAACGACCTACCTTTTCAAACGACAGGATGACGGGATTTCACGGATAACAACGAACGTCGTTGGGCTATTGCCCGTAGCGCTACGTGAACAACGGTATCAGAACCAGGTGTCATCGAGATGGGCCATGCTCGGATGATTGCCGCGTTAGTTGCTTCTCTCTATCGTGATAGCTATCCTGAGTATCCTGTTATCCTGTCCACACAATTAGACTTGCCCGTAACAAGGGGGAGAAAGCGATGTGAAGTTATCCCACATTACGCATGACGCCGTCGTGTCCGCGATTGCCGAGTTCGACAAACTCGGACAAGATCGATTCTTGAAACGATACGGTTTCAAGAAGGCTATACGTTACTATTTGATATACGACAACAAATCCTACGATTCAAAGGCCATTCTCGGAGTGGCTCGCAAGTTCGTCGACAGAAGAGATGGCCCCCTTGGCGCTGGCGACTTCAGCGGCGGCAAATCAACTACAGACCAGCTCCGCAAGCTGGGATTAGAGATCGCGGAACGATGGGTTGACGCGTCGGCTATGACTACGGAGAAACGACGATACAAGGACTTTGGCAAGGCTCCGAATGACAATGTCAACGAACTTCAAACCTTTGCGAGAAGAGTGCGACGCGGGCAGCAGAGATTCCGCGACAACTTGATGAGGGCATACCAATGTTCCTGTGTTGTAACCGGGCCCGGCCCGGGCGAAGTACTCGAAGCCGTTCACATTGAACCGCACGCGGAGTCCGGGATTAACAAACTGGGCAATGGTCTGCTTATGCGAGCGGACATTCATGTATTATTCGATGCGCATCTTTTGGGAATCGACCCGCGTTCCATGGAGATTGTGGTGAACGGGAAACTGAAAGACACCTTGTACTAGCGGTTTTCAGGGAAGAAACTCCCCCGTCGCGTCGATGGGCAGTACCCCGATCTCTACTACTTGGAACGGCGATGGAAAGCGTGGTCGCGCAATCCGAACGGATGAACGTGATCGTGCCTGCCAATCAAGCTTGACACGCGGACCAAACCAAGGCATAATTCTTACCAAATAAGGTACAAACTGGAAAGATAAGTTACCGGTCATGTCGCTACTCGATGCACTCAAGTCCATCGTTTTGGATGCCCAGGAGTTGCCTTGGGACACGGGCACGCCCCGTCTGCTCTCCATGGCGCCGGTCCGCGGCAAGGCGGCTGTATGTATCGGGGTGCGCCGCAGCGGCAAGTCGACGTATCTCCTTCAAGTCATGCAGGGTCTCGTGGATCGTGGAGTTTCCCGAAAGAACATTCTCTACCTGAACTTCTTCGACGACCGTCTGCACGTGTTGCGCCGTGAGAATCTCGGTCTTATCGCGGAAGCCTACTTCTCGATGTATCCAGAGAAGAAGAACACGGAAACGGTATACTGTTTCTTCGACGAGGTCCAGGCGGCCCCGGGCTGGGAACCGTTCGTTGACCGCCTGATGCGGACCGAACGATGCGCCGTGTACCTGACGGGTTCGTCGGCGCGCATGCTCTCGAAAGAAATCGCCACGCAGATGCGTGGCCGGGCGCTTTCTTGGGAACTGTTTCCGTTCTCGTTCCGGGAGTTTCTCGATTTCAAAGGCGTCGAGCGGACGGGCTCATTGTCGACCAAGAGACGCCTCCTAGTTCAAAAGGCCTTCGAGGACTACTGGGAAACCGGCGGGTTTCCCGAAGTGGCCGGCCTGGACGCGCCGTTGCGCATCAAGATTCACCAGGAGTACTTTCTGACCATCCTGTTCCGCGACCTGGTTGAGCGATACGACATCGCCCATCCGAGAGCCGTGAACGACTTAGCGCATTGGCTGATCGACAACGTGGGTTCGTTCTACTCGGTGAACCGGCTCACCGAATACCTCAAGACGCTGGGCCACAAAGTCCCCAAGTCGGCCGTCGCCGATTATCTCACGTGGTTCGAAGACGCGTACTTCCTCTTTACGGTGCGGATCTTCGACGCGTCGCTCGCGCGAAGCAATACGAATCCGAAGAAGATCTACTGCATCGATCACGCCATGGTCGCCTCCGCATCTTCTGGGATACTGGCGAACTCGGGACATCTGTTGGAGAACTTGGTTTTCGTGGCGCTCAGGCGTCTCTACCCGAACGTCTATTACTACAAGACACGATCGGGGCGTGAAGTCGATTTTGTCGTTTCGCCGCGGGGCCGATCCCGAAAGTTGATTCAAGTCTGCGAGTCGCTGGCGGCGCCACAGACCCGTAAGCGGGAAGTGGCGGCCTTGGCGGAAGCCATGGCCGAGTTGAATGTCCGCGAAGCCGTCATCGTAACGCGCAACGATAGCGGCAGCATCGAAGAGGAAAGCGGGACGATTCGCGTGGTCCCGGCGTGGCAGTTCTTGGCCGACATGCCGGACTCGATCGTGTAAGCTCGCCAGCGCCGGCCGAGTACACGGAGTGAGGCGTCAACCGGATCCTGAATATCCCAGCGCCGATCGACATTAGTGCGGCACGTCGAGCCGGAACACCACGCGCCGGGCCTGAGGAAATCGGCGTCATTCTGATTCCCTCATTCTTTTCGCCGCGACAACTCCCCGGCGCGCCCATTGCGTGCGAAAACGAGGGTGCACTATAATGCTAAAAACTAGTTCCTTTCAGCACGCAGATCAATGGGTGGATTGATACCGAAGAGGGATATACAGATGCGGCGGGCCTGTTTGTTTCTTGCGTTCACGGCGGGGGTAAGTGTTGCAGTCGCGGCGGGGGCCGTGGCGGTAGTGTTTCCGGATGCCAATTTGGACGCGGCAATCCGGGCGGCGCTGAACAAGCCCTCGGGCGATCTCGACGACACAGAGTTGGCGACGCTGACCTCGCTGGACGCGAGCGACAGGGGCATTTCGGATTTGACCGGTATCGAGTACTGCGTCAATCTGCAGATGCTGCTGCTGAGCGCCAATAACATCAGCGACATCAGCCGCCTGGCGGGGTTGCACGCGCTTTCGCAACTCATGTTGTTCAGTAACCACTTGGCGGATATCACGCCGCTGGCGGGATTGACTTCGCTGACGTCGCTCCATCTTCACAATAACCAGATATCGGATGCGCATCCTCTGGCCGGTTTGACGCAGTTGACAGAACTGGACCTCCAAAACAACCCGCTGATGACCGCAGGCGAACTGTCGGCACTCGTGAACCTGGAATACCTTTCGCTAAGCGGCTGCCAATTGACGAGCATTACCCCGCTCGCGGGCATGACCACGCTGACGGCGCTCTATATCTCCAATAATCAGATTGCGGATATGAGTACGCTCGCGTTGCTGGCCAATCTCGAACGCCTGGACATCGGTAGCAATCCGATTGGCCATCTCGACGACGTGGCAGGCCTCACGAACTTGGTGTCGCTGGATGCGTATGCGAGCCAATTGACCAGCCTATCGCCCGTGGCAGGGCTGCACAACCTGCATGTGCTCAACGTCATGGGGAACGCGATCGAAGATCTGTCCCCCGTGGCGGGCCTCACCGGACTGACCGATCTGAATGTGGGGTACAACCAGGTGCGTTCGCTCGCGCCGCTCGCCGGCCTGGCTAACCTGCTCGCGCTCCTGTTCCCAGCGAATCCGGTACCCGGCCTCGAACCGCTACGGGGGCTTGCCGAGTTGCGCAGCGCCGTGTTCTACGACTGCGGCGTGTGCGACTTGTCGCCGTTCGTCGGATTGCCTAACCTGCAGATGATAGACACGGCATGCAATCCCCTCGGCGACGAAAGCATCGCGACGGTTATCCCGCAGTTACAGAATGCCGGCGTAAACGTCAACTACGGCAATCAAGGCTGCCCCCAGGTCCCATACGGAGGACCATGCCAGGAAGAGGGAATGCCCGCGGCAGGCGCCATGGCGATGCTGGCGCTGGCGGCACTGACGGCGGCGTCCGGGGCGCGACGGCTGAGGTGACTGCCGCGCGCCGCGTAGCCGCAACATCCGAATCTTCCAGACTCGGTTCCGTGTCACCTTTTCGGATACTTTCGCGACTGATATATGCTGGACAACGCGAAAGGATCCGACAATGGAAGTCGAGACGTTAGTTGAAGCGACGCGGACAGGGGATACCCGCGCCTTTGGCCGCATCGTTGCCGCGTATCAGGGGTTGGTGTGTTCGGTCGCGTACAGTCTGACCGGCGACCTGCATCGAAGCGAAGATATCGCGCAAGAGACGTTTGTCGCGGCATGGCAGCGCATCCGCGATTTGCGCGACCCGCGCAAGCTGCCCGCGTGGTTATGCGGTATTGCGCGCAATCGCGCGCGATCCGCGGTCCGCGATGCTCAACACGACCCGTTGCGCGGCGCTGCCTCGATTGACGACCGGTCGGAAGCGGGCGCATCCGTCGAACCGGAGACGATGGAGGAGCCGGAGCGGCTCGAATTGGTCTGGCGGACCTTGGAGGAGATTCCCGAGGAATACCGCGAGCCACTGGTCCTATTCTATCGCGAAGGCCAATCGGTCCGCGACGTATCGGAAGCGCTCGAACTCTCCGAAGACTGCGTCAAGCAGCGCTTGTCGCGCGGCCGGAAGATGATGAAAGAACGCGTGGCGCGCCTGGTCGAGGAAACGCTCGAACACACCCGGCCCGGCGAGGCGTTCACGGCAAGCGTCATGGCCGCGCTGCCTCCGCTGGCCATGCCTGCAAGTATCGCCGCGGCGGTCTCAGGTAAATCCGTGTGCGCGCTCAAGGCGGCTGCGGCCCTGGCGTGGCTTGCCGGTCCGATCATTGGCGTCACGGGCGGGTTCTTCGGCATGTGGGCCGGCATCCGCAACAGCCCGACGGTCCGCCTACGCCGCATGATGCTCCAGTGCGCATGCGTGACCTACGCCTTCATCTGGCTGTTCTTCGGTTATGAAGGGTTGTGCGGTGTATTCTTCTGGCGAGAGCCGCGAACGATGTACGCCCTGTGCGGCCTGGGCTGGGCCGTCTACATTCCCGCGTTGTGCGCGTTGATCTGGCACTCGAACCGGTGGTGGCGCCGCGTCGCTATCGAGGACGCCGGCGAACTCCCCGCGCCCGCAACGCCGCTCGAAGAATCGTCGCTCGCGCGTTCGCGCGTGCAACGCTGGTTCGCCGTGTCCCTGGCGCTTGCCGTTGCCGGATCGGTGGGCACGGTGATTTGGATCCACTCGATGCCATGGACGCGCGTTCTATGGCCGGCAGCGTTGCTTGGTGCCGCGCTCGCGCACTATGCCTTCTTCACCCTCTTTCGCAAGGGCATGGCGATCGCGCACGACGAGGCCGCGGTACGCGAGAACCCTTCGCCCCACACGCTGGACGAAGCCCTTCATCCCGCCCGCAAAGGCTCTCCGCCGAGCGAACGCGCCCGGTTCCTCAACGACCTTGCTGCGTTGGCTGGGAGCCTCTTCGGACCGATGGCCCCTGCCTTCAGCGCCGCCCTCGGCGCGGGGCGTTATAGGTTCTGCGCAATCACAGGCGCCCTGACCCTGTCCGCATTCCTCTTCGGAATCTTCCTGCGAAGAACCCCAAACGGGCGTCGCTGGGGGTTCTTCGGGATCTACATGGCCATGGGCGTCATCTGCGGCGTAAGCACGGCCATGGCCGGTCCGTTCATGGACGCGCCCGGTATCAGCCCGATGGCTGTCCGCCTTATCGAAGGCGCGGTCCCGCTTGCGCTCTACTGGGGCCTCGCGCTGGCCCTATGCTTCATCCTCGAACGCCCGGTTTCGCCCGCTGAGGAGAAGTAGGCCCACTTCGTCCACAACGTCCACGCCGTCCCTTGCGAGAATGTTTTCCCGCCTCTTTTGTGCTACTATGCTTCGGCGAATCGGGTCCGCGATTCGGGACCGGATCTCGTGGAACCTCATGGAAGGTTAACTCAGTCCATGGCTGGTGGAAGCCCGCCGCGGGAAGAGGGGTGCGACGCATATGGCCGGTACGGAAGCGAGTAACGACGCGAACCGTTTAAGCATGGAAGACTTGAACGCCGGAGGGCGGTTCAAGGTCAAGAAGTATCTCAAGAGCGGCGGCATGGGCGACGTGTATCTCGCCGAGGACGACCTGCACCGCCGCGTGGTCCTCAAGACGATCCGCTCGGATAAGAACATGGACACCGAGTTCCAGAAGCGGATCGAGCGCGAATGCCAGTTGCACGCCAAGGTCGGCACGCATCCGCACATCGTCACGCTGTACGACCGCACGACCATCCGCGATCAGCAGGTCCTCATCATGGAATACGTCGACGGCGAGACCCTGCAGGAGCGGCTCGAATCGTACAAGAACCAGGGCAAGATCATCCCGTTGCACGACGCCCTGCTCATCGCGGCGCAATGCCTGGACGCGCTGTCGCGCATTCACGCGCACAAGATCGTGCATCGCGATATCAAGCCGGCGAACCTGATGCTGACGGTGGACGAGGACAGCCAAATCTGCGCGAAGCTGATGGACTTCGGGATCGCGCGGCGCACGGAAGAGGAAACCCTGGCCACGTTCGCCACGGGCGACGGCAGCCGCGGTCCCGGCACGCCCGCCTATATGGCGCCCGAGCAGATCGATTCGCGCAAGTTCGGCCAGGTCTCCGAGGCAACCGACATCTATGCCGTCGGCGTCATGCTGTACGAGATGATCTCCGGCGCGACGCCGTTCACGGGAACGCTGACCGACGTCATGATCGGACACCTGACGCGCCAAGTGCCGCCCCTTCAACCGGCGGCGGGCGCGTTCGTGCCGGCCGAAGTCACCGACGTCATCAACATCGCGTTGAGCAAGAACCCCAAGAACCGATTCCCGAGCGCGAAAGCGTTTCGCGACGAACTCAAGCAATTGCTCCAGGGCCAGGTGTCGCTCGATTCCGTAACGACGCCCGTGCAAGAGTTGAACTCGTTTCAGTTGGACGTCGACAACGCCATGACGCTGCCAACCTCGGGCCAGGCGCAAGCGCAGACCACGCCCGCGCCCGGACGCCTGGTTGCGCAGGCCCCGGCCGCTCCCGCGCAGCCGGTGGCGGAACGCACGATGCTCTCCGGAAGCACGACGAACTGCGCGCCGCCGGCCCGCCGCAAAGGCGTGCTTGTCCCCGCGATCGCAGCCGTCGTGCTGCTCGGGTTCTGCGCGGTCTCCGGCGTGCTCATCTTCGATCGCCTGCGGCAGAAGCCCGAACCGGCGCCGGCCGCGCCGGCCACGCAGCCTGCGCCCGCCCCCGCGGCATCCGCGGAGCCCCCGGCGAAGGCGCCTGAAGCGCTATCGGGCGCGGCGCAGATCGAGGCCAGTTCGAAAGCCGAAGCCACGCTGAAAAATGCCAGCACCATGGAAGCCTCGCTGACACAAGAAGCGCGCGAACTCGCAGCGAAGGATGTCCAGGACGGCCACGACAGCATGGACCGCGGGCATAAGGCCTACGATTCTAAGGACTTCGTCAAGGCGCAGGAGGAGTACGACGCGGCCCTTGCCCATTTCAAGACGGCGTCCGAAATCCTGGCCAAGCGCGACGAAGCCAGCGTAGCGAAGACAAGCGCCGAAGCCGCGAAAGCGGCGCTGCCGCCCAATGCCGCGGAGGCAGCATCGAAAGAAACCGCCGACGCCGACGAGGCGTTCAAGAACGCAAACGACGCGTGGGATAAGCAGGATTTCGGCGCCGCGAAAGAGAAGTACGTGTCCGCCGAGGAGCAGTACGAGGCGGTGGCAGGCTTGGCCAACGGCTACACGGATGCGAAGGCCGCCAAGACGGAAGCGGAGTACGCCCACGAGAGAGTAGCGGGCAAGACTACGGATGCGGATATTCTCAAGTCGGCGAACGCGAATCTGGATCAGGGCGCCGAGGCCTGGGAGGCAAAGAACTACGACGCGTCGAAGAAGTTCTATAGCTTGGCCAAGAACCAGTATGACGATGCCGTCAAAGCGGGTGAAGCCCAGGCCGCCATGGCAGCCAAAGCGTCCGAAGCAGCCGAAAGCGTGAAGAAGTTGCAGGCGTCGGCCCAGTCCGCCAAGAACGCGATCCCGAACGAAGCCAAGGGCCTCGACGAGGTCAAAGCGGGCGACGCGGCCTTCGCCAAGGCCGAGGAAGCCATGGCCAGGCAAGACCTCCAAGGCGCCGGACAGCAGTATCAGACCGCGCTAAGCAAGTACGGCGCGGCGAGAAAGAAGATCGAGGCGGCGCGGGCGGCGCAACCGCCTGCCCCTGCCCCTGCCCCTGCAACGGCTCAAGCTGCCGCCCCGGCTCCATCGACCCAGGGAGGCAGCGCTTCGGAAGCGTTCTCAGCAGCCACGCAGAACCAGCCGCCTCCGCCCCCGCCACCTCAGCCCGCTTCGCCTCCGCCATCGCAATCGTCGGCTGCTCAGACGGTCACTTCGTCGCAGCCGGCGCCGGCGCCTCCGCCGCCATCCCAGCCCTCGCGCCCATCCGGTGGGAGTTCCAGAAGTGGCGGTCTTCGTAACAGGGCGGTGGACTAAGTGGACTGAGTGGACGGGCAGCCGAGGTTATGCGTGCGGATGCGCGTCGCGGTAGACCTGCTTGAGCCGATCGATGCTGACGTGGGTGTAGATCTGCGTGCTCGACAGGCTTTCATGCCCGAGCAATTCCTGGACGACACGGAGATCGGCGCCGGCATCGAGCATGTGCGTCGCGAAGGTGTGGCGCAACGTGTGGGGCGATATTTCGTGGCGTCCTGGCAACGCCTCGCGCGCATACCTTTCGATCACGCGCTGGACGCTGCGCGTCGTCAGTGGGCCGCCGCGCCAGTTCACAAACAGCCGGTCATGCGAGGGACGGCCGAATTCCAGCCGCACGCTTAGATAGGCGCGAATTGCCGCCACGGCGTATTGCCCGAGATGCGCGATGCGTTCCTTCTTGCGTTTGCCCATGACGGCCATCGCCATGCCCGCCAGGTCCAAATGGCCCAGCCGCAGCCCGCAGAGTTCGCTCGCCCGGATCCCGCTCGAATACAACGTTTCGATAATCGCGCGGTCCCGGACGCCCAGCGGTTCCGAGACATCCGGCGCTTCGATCAGCGCCGTCACCTCGGGGATGCTCAACACGTCGGGCAGGTTGCGATCGAGCTTCGGCGACTTGACGGTCTGCGCGGGACTGTCTTCGAGTTCGCCCATGCGGACGAAGAACTTGTACGCGGCGCGGACCGCGGCCAGCTTGCGCGCCGAGGTGCGGGACGTCCCGCCGGTGGTCTGGACGTGCGCAAGAAACGCGCGGATGTCGTTGCGCGTGGCGCGCTGCAGCGCCCCGAACGAGGCCGGGGGCCGTTCCTCGTCCGGCGCGCGCTCGAAGGCCTTCGGGCCGTGGAGGGCGTAATCGCAGAACTGATCCAGGTCGTTAAGATACGCGCGGACCGTGTGCGCGGAAAACCCGCGCTCGACTTCAAGGTACTTGACGAACCGCTCGATTTCGGCAGGATACATAGGCGCGGGCAAGCCGTTCCGTCCACTGCGTCCACAACGTCCACTTCGTCCACCGTCGCAGGGGCAGCTATTTCTTCTCCAGAATGATCAGGAAGTCGTTGTAGCTCTTGCCATGGTTCGCCACGATCGACACGACGGTCCATCCGTCGGCCAGCATCGCGTCGAGTTTCTCTTTTCCGGAACCGTTCGATTCGATGATCAACGCTTTTTGCATCGTCCTTCCCTTTCGCGTTTTCAGTCGCTGTATCGTAGTCTCGATCGGATTCTAACTCGAACCCGCGCCGGATTCCCAGTCCGTCAGGCGGCGCTGCCGCGCGCCTGCCGCGCGAGTAGCGCCCCGGCACAGGCCAGCCCCACGCCCAGGATCGCGTCGAGCGCGAGAGCGGTCGTCCCCGCGGCCCACGGCAGCACGGCGATCATCATCAGGCCGATGGCCGCGATGCAGATGCCCACGATCCGGAACGGCGACATCATCGCGGCGTGGCCGGACGACTTGTCGGCGTCTTCGTCCAGCCCGCCGATCGGCGTCGCGAGCCGATTGAAGAACGCCTCGACCCGGGCGCGCGCGGCGGCGTCGAATGGGCTCAGCACGCTGGCCAGCGCCATCGCGGCCAGCGTCACGACCGAGGTGCTCGCGAACAACAGGATTTCCGTCTTCACCGCAAACCCGCGGAATAGGAGTTCGTCCTTCTCGGGATTCCACTCGATCCCGGAAGCCGTGAACGCAAACATCCCGCGCGAGAGGAAGAACAGGACAAGTCCCACCGAAACGCCACACAGGAACCCCGCGATCGCGCCTCCGTTCGTGACTCGTTTCGACACCAGGCCGAGCAGCATGGGAATCGCCACGGGCGCCGTCGCCACTCCGAACAGAGTAACCATGATCCGGAACAGGTTCTCAGCCTTGCCGCGCGCCATGACGAACGCCGCGGCCAAGCCTATCACACCGATCAGCAGGGTCATCGCGCGGCCGACAAACACGAGTTCGCGTTCGGTGGCCCTGGGCCGGATCAGGCGTTTGTACACGTCGTTGGTCAGCACGCTCGCGCAGACGTTGTAGTCGCCGCTCAACGTCGACATCGTCGCGGCAAACATCGCTGCGATCGCGAGGCCAAGCATGCCCGCGGGCAGCAGTTGCGCGCACAACGTCGGGTAGATGTCGCCTGCATCGGCGAGCGCGGGGATGAATTGCCGCCCGGCAATCGCCGGGAAGAACATCAGCGGCGGTCCGACGATATACAACGCGATCACGAGCCAGCCCACCTTCATCGCGTCGCGCTCTTTGGGCACGCAGTAGTAACGCTGGATGAGCGACCAGTTGATGCTGCTCCACGCGAGCGCGTAGAGCGCGATTACGGGGATCACGTAGGACCACCCGAACTCGTCGTTCGTGGGTCGGAAGAACCCTTCGGGCGATTGCGCGATAACCGCGTGCAGCCCGCCGGCCTTCATGACCGACAGCGGCAGGATGACGAGTATCCCCGCGGTCAGCACGACGAACTGGATAAAGTCCGTCACCGAGACCGCCCACACGCCGCCCAAGAACGTGTACACAAGCATGATCCCGCCCGCGCCGAGGATGCTCTCGCCAATCGGCAGTCCCGAGCAGATCGCGATGAACTTGCCGGTCGCGTACAGCTTGATGCCGTCGTCCACAATCTTGACCGGCACGCCCTGCCACGCGAACAACTGGCGCAGCAGCGCGCTGTAGCGTGTCTCGATATACTCGACCGGACTGTCGATGCGCGCGCGCCGCCAGCGTTTGGCGAAGAACGTCACGCTGAACAGGGTCGCCGGCACCGCGACCCACAACAGCGTCACGCCGACCCAGCCGTAGCGGTAACAAAGCGACGGGTAGAACACGAACGCGGCGACGCTGAAACTCGTCATGTAGAACGACACGCCGCTGAGCCACCACGGGATCGCGTTGCGGCCCGTGAAGTAATCCTTCATCACGCGCATGTGCCGGTAGAAGTACAGGCCGATGCCGAGCATCAGCACGAAGTACCCCGCCAGCATAGCGAAGTCGGGGAACTGCAGATGCCCTTGCGCTCCGCTCATGGCAACTCCTCGTCATATGGAGTGCGGTGGCTTGACACCGCCCTGTTAAGGCGCGGCTTGACGCGCCGGGTCATGCATGCAGGTCTCGGTGCGTCAAGCCGCACCGAAGTATGGCGGTGTCAAGCCACCGCACTCCATACGCTAGACAAACGTTCCTATTCTGCGCAGATACGCGACCGAATCGGCGATAGCCTGCTTTGTCTGTTCCTCGTTCAGCTCTACCCCCTTGACGCCTTCGAACTCGATCGTGAACGGTCCCGCGTAACGATGCTCTTTGAGCACCTTGAAGACGCCGGGGAAATCGACCTTGCCCGTGCCCAGCGCAGGAAAAGTCCACGATTCGAAGTTGGCGTCATGGTCTTTGAGTTCGACCGTCGCGACGTAATCGACGATCTTCTTCAACTCGTCCACGGCGGTCGTGTTCTTGTTGTAGAACGTGATGTTGCCTGTGTCGAAATTGATCCGCACGTTCGGATGATCGATGGCCTTCATCGTTTCGAGTTGCACGTCGCCGTTCGTGCACAACTCCGGATGTGTCTCGAGCGAGATCGTCACGCCATGTTGCTTCGCCGCTTCGCCTGCACGGCGCAACCGCTCGTACACGACGGATTTCTCCGCCCCGTTGCACTTCGCGCTCAGGAACATGTAGTCGACGCCCATCTTCCGGCAGATGCCCGCCTGCGCCGCGAGCTCGTCCACACACCCATCCTTGGACAGGTCCGTGTTCCCGCGAATCACGAGCGGCTTCAGATGGCTGCTCTCGAGCTTCTTCTCGATCTCGGGCAACTGTTCTGGCGTCGGGACGGGGAGAAACAGGTAGTGCACACCGATCGAGGGCAGGTGCGTCCACGCGGCGTCGGCGAATTTCCCGTAGCTCGCGGTGCGGCACCCCAATCGCCATCCTTGGAGTTCCGCGTGCGCGCCGCGCGCCAACGCCAGCGCCGCCGCGGCCATCCCGGACTGTTTAAGAAATCCCCGGCGTGTCGATGTCGAGCCAGCCATATCCTTGCCTCCTTTTCGGTCCCAAGCGAGATTCGCGTCATTCAGAATGCCAGGTGGTCCGGCGTCACACGCGCCTACGCATCCCAATCGGTGAAGCGCCGCCGCATGAGCAAATAAAGGAAGAACGGGCCGCCAAACAACGTCGTGACGATCCCGATCGGCGTTTCGCCGGGAAGGATCTTGCGGGCCAGGATGTCGCAGAAACATAGAAATCCCGCGCCCACCAGCATGCTCACCGGCATCAGCAGGCGGTGCCGCGATCCCGTTATACTACGCACCGCGTGCGGCACGATCAATCCGACAAACCCGATCGTGCCCACAACCGAAACCGCGATCGCCGTCAATAGCGAACCGACCAGGAAGGTGATTACTTGAAGCACGCGGACGTTCACGCCGCGGCCCGCGGCTATCTCCGCGCCGAACCCGAGTTGATCGTACTTGGGCGCCTGGAGCAATAGAACTACCGCGCACGGCAGCACGCCCACGAACAGCTTGGATACGGGCGTGTAGCCGAGGACATCGACGCCGCCCATCAGCCAGCGGTCCATCATCACAACCCGCTCCGGGTCCGCGAAGTAGCGCATGAACATGATCCCGCCGTTTGACAGCATGCCCATGGTCACGCCGCCCAGCAACAGGACCGACGGCGAGATGCGTTCCTTGCGCGCGGCGAGCAAGTACACGATGACGATATCGATCTCGGCGAACAGGAACGCGAAGACCTGGATTGTCGGAAGCCCCAACAAGCTCGCGCTTAGTCCGTAGCCCGCGGTCAAGACGGTCGCCGTCCACGCGCCGAACGCGCCCGCGCTTGCCACGCCCAGGGTGTACGGTTCCGCAAGCGGGTTGCGCAGCATCGCCTGGAACGCGCACCCCGCCAGCGCCAAGCCGCTGCCGACGATCAGCGCTGCCAACGTCCGCGGGAGGCGCTGCTGCATCAGAATGCCGAGCATCGGGGCCTGCGACGGCGGCAGGCCCGCGCGCCACTCCGCCCACGCTTGTCCCACGCTCACCGATTCCGTGCCCACGACAAGGGTCGACACGATCATCGCGACGCTCGCAAGCGTCAGCGCGACAACCAGCCAGGTGTGGGTTCGACGAACCATCAGCAAGTCCTCGTGATTTTGGATTTTGGATTTTGGATTTTGGATTGATGCACCGCCTCTGCGTAATCCGGCCTGAATACTCGAATTCGCGGGCATACCGAGAAACGTAATGCCGAATCGTGATTGCAGCGTTCTTCTTCCACCGCGAGGCAATCCAAAATCCAAAATCTAAAATCCAAAATCCCCTGCTTATTCCCCAATCTTCTCTGCCCAACTACCCCATGAACGGTCCTTGACAAGACAAGCCAATTGCAGCGAGCGTGATGCTGAATCGTGGCAATGTACTCGTCCACCACCGCAAGGCAATCCAAAATCCAAAATCCAAAATCCAAAATCCCCTGCTTACTCCCCAATCTTCTCTGCCCAACCGCCCCATGAACGGTCCTTGACAAGACAAGCCAATTGCAGCGAGCGTGATGCTGAATCGTGGCAATGTACTCGTCCACCACCGCAAGGCAATCCAAAATCCAAAATCTAAAATCCAAAATCCCCACCCTCATTTCCCTGCCTTCTCCGCCCAGATCAACGGCGCTCCCGTGACCGGATTGCGATGCACGCGGATCGGCGCGCCGTAGGCCCGCGAAAGCAGGTCCTCCGTGAAGACCGATTCCGGTTTGCCCGACGCGATCAGTTCGTGCGTCGACGCGAGCAACAGCACGCGGTCGCAGAATTGCGCCGCGAGATTGAGGTCGTGCGTGACCACGGCGACTCCGTAGCCCTCCGAAGCCAGGCGTTCGAGCAGCGCGAAGATCTCGATCTGGTGATGGATATCGAGCGCGGACGTCGGCTCGTCGAGCAGCAGGATGTTCGGTTCCTGCGCGAGGATGCTCGCGAGCAATACGCGCTGCCGTTCGCCGCCGGACAGCGTCAGGAAGTCGCGCGCGCGGAGGTCGTCGACGCCGGTGTCGCGCAGGCAGCGTTCCGCGATGTCCTTGTCTTGCGGACGTAGCGCGCCGAACGCGCCCATGTGCGGATACCGCCCGAGGCACACGACCTCGAACACGTTGAGCGCGAACGCAGGAGTCACGGATTGCGGCAGAAACGCGAGGACGCGCGCGCGTTCCATGCTCGCAAACGAGGCGAGCGAGCGCCCATCGAGCGTGACGCGGCCGGCATGGGGTTTCAACAAGCCGCACAGCACGCGCAACAGCGTGCTCTTCCCCGATCCGTTCGGGCCGACCAGCCCCACCATCTCGCCGCTGTGCACCATCGCGTCGACGCCCTTGAACAAGGGGCGGCCCGCTTCGTAGGCGTAGGCGAGGGATTCGGCTTTCAACGCATGAAGCAGAGGCGGCTTTTCCGAAACCGTCCCAGGCATTGTTTCCGGCTCACGATCCGGGACGGCTTTGGAGGAACCGCCCCCACTGTCATTGCACTCGCTCATGATGGCGGTAAGAGTGCCTCAGGATGCAGATCCTTCGCAACTATCCGCGCGATTTCCGCAACGCGCGGACCGGGCCGCGCCGCATACGATTCGAGCACGAGGTAGATCCGGCCCTTTTGTACCGCGGGCAGCATCGGGAGCTGCTGCCAGTCGGCGATGTATTGCGCTTGTTCCGATTCGCTGAGTTTCTCGCCCGCGTGCAGTTCGAGGATGACTTCCGGCTCGCGCACCACCACCGTCTCTTTCGAGGCCTTCAAGTAGTTCATCTCGGCATCCGCGAAAAGGTTGTCGCCGCCCGCGCACTCGACGACTTCCGAGATGAACGACGTCCGGTTCGCGGTATACAGGTTGTTAAGCGTGTGCTCCGTGCGCATCGTGATTATCAGCACCTTCGGACGCGGAAGACCCGCGACGGCCTTCCGCACGGCGTCGAGTTCCGAAGTGATCCGCGCCCGCAACGCATCCGCCTCACGCTCGCAACCCAGCGCCTTGCCGATCGTCGCGATGCCCGCGTCGATCGAAGCGAGGCTGTCCATGTTCACGTTCAGCACGGGGATGCTCTTCAGCGCCGCGAAGTCGGTGACCTTCTGATGTTTTCCGGGAAGGATCAACAGCTCCGGCGACAACGACGCTATCTTCTCGAGATTCGGATCGACGTAGCCCCCGGCTTTCGGCAGCGCCGCGGCCTCCGGCGGATAATCGTCGAACGATCCGACCGCCACCACGCGAGCGCCTTGTCCGAGCGCAAACACCGTCTCGGTCAAATGCGGCGCCATGGTGATGATCCCCTTGCGCGGCGCAGGCGGATTGGCGGGATTGCTGCAAGCTTGGAGACAAACGGCCAAGATGGCAACGGATAGGTTGATTGAAATCTTCATGCGTCCGCTGCGGGTGCTATCATTTCCTGCGAATGCCCAAAAGCCGTCAAACCCGCAATCATGCGCACAGTTACACGCGCGCCGGGCATACAGGGGCTGTCCCCCATAGTCTGCGAATCAAGCTTCGCGCGTGTTGCCGATTTCATGCCTCACTTCTCCTGAACGACTTCGAACTATGATACCACAGGTCAAGGCCAGCGCGTCGTTCTCGATTTCCGGAGTAAGGCGGGAACTCGTCCGCAAGCGCCGTGCGCCGTAATGCGTTAGCGCGTGGCGTGCCCATGAAAGAAGAACTCCCCTGTCGAACGAACGCAGGTGTTCCACCCCAAGTCCTGAAGCCGCTTCTGCAAAGCTGTCGGATCGTAAAGAATCTTTACAATGTCGTATTCGGAACCGTCATTCAGTTTTCGCCGCGCAATTCCCGAGTTCTCAAGAACGGCGTGATCGCGAGCCGTGGAGAGTGGGGTGGCAAGGCTATCGACGAAGAAGACGGCGCCCTCTGGAACCAGGCATTCGGCGAGGAAACGCCAAAACGAATCGAAACGGTCCTCAGGGACATGGGAAAGCCAGAACCCGAAGAAGATGAAGTCGTATTTCATGCGAGGCCGCCACTCGAAGAGGTTGGCCTGGACATACTCGATTCGTTGATCGCCAACCCGTTTCCGGCATAGGCGCAGCATCTCCGGCGAGGCGTCCACCGCCGTCAAACGATCGGCATGAGGAAGAAGATACTCCGTCCAAAGTCCCGTGCCGCAGGCCAGCTCGAGAATCTGTCCGTGCGGGAGGGCGTCCGCCAAGGCTCGGCGAAGTTGCGCCACCTCGTCGAACCATCGTGCTCGCTGTTCGGCGCCACGGTCGTACCTTCCTTGCCTCAAGAACCACTCGTCATACTCATGGGCGCGCGCCTTGTAGTACGCGATCTGTTGGTGCAGAAGGTCCACCGGGATGTCATGCCTCGTTCGGGTCAGGCGAGCAGTTTTCCGATACGATCCTTCACCTCGCCTGCGAACCGATCGATATGTTCTTGCACAAACTCGGCGAGACTCTTTGCCGGGTCCTCGATGAGCGGCGTCAGGTCCATGCCGAAGTTGAGGCCCTGCGTCGCGTCGACGCCGTGCGATGCGTGATACGTCGCGTGGGCTTTGCGGCGGCCCATCGTCGCAAGGTCGTAGCGCTTGCCGCCGGCGATCTGCGAATCGAACACGCCCAATAACGCCGCCTGGAGATTCTCGTGGCCCGTGCAATCGAACGCGACCTTGTCCTCGTCGATCATCCAGTCGAGGTCGCGCCACACCTCGCAGCCGTACAGCTTCTTCGGGCGCGCGTCCGCGGGCAAACCGCGGATGGCCTCGATAAGTTTGACCGTGACGCCCACGTGTGTGTCGTGCTTGTCCGCGGGGTTGTGCGTGTAGACAATCTCGGGGCGCGCGGCGTCGAGAAGCATCGCGATGTCCGCAACGGGGTCCTTGTTCGCGCCGTCTTTGATCGCCCCGCTCGTGTAATCCAGCAGCGCCTGCGCCGCGTACTCGCCCACGACCGCCGCCTTCTTCTGTTCCTTCCGGCGCACGA
Organism: uncultured Nitrospiraceae bacterium; assembly: GCA_964402555.1. GTDB lineage: Bacteria > Hydrogenedentota > Hydrogenedentia > Hydrogenedentales > SLHB01 > CAYOCT01. The sequence continues at coordinate 150,442 of CAYOCT010000003.1, forward strand.
CACGCATCGCGTCGTCCGTGTACTCCTTATACACGTCGTCGCGCGGCGACCCGCTTCCATTCGTTACGATGACCCCCGTGAACCACTTGTCCGCCTGTTGGAAACACGCGAGGATTCCGCCGTAGGCCATGATTTCGAGATCGTCCTGATGCGCCCCGAACGCCATATGCGTCGTGCGCGCCAACGCCGCGTCCTCAGGCACCCCATCCGGCACATACAATTCCGCGGTGTCCAGCTTGAACTTCATCCAACTTCTCCTTCGGATTTCCCCAACGATTCCAGACGCGCCAGCCATTGCCCAAAATGCGGGCACGCCGCGCGCAGATGTTCCAAGCTAATGGCTTTGAGTGCATTTGCGGCCGCCGCACCCTTCATAGCAGCATATTCGGGAAGAAGACGTTCGATGCGTTTGGAGGGAGCGGAATCGGGGCAATCGTCGATGCCTTCAGGATTGTCCCCCTCTATCTCGCGTTTGAGATTCTCGACCGCCTTTATCGCATTTGGAAACACGGCGAGTAGCGCTTCGGGTTTCGACAAGACCAATGCCTCGAATTCGTGAAGAGACACATACGGGATGAATCGTTCCGCGATGGATTCGTCGAGAAGCGACTCCCGAATACTCGTGAGCATGCCGGATTCTACCGAGGAACTTCGCTGGGGTTTGGGCAGGGCGGACGAGGTATTGCGATTAGGCCAGTCCGTTGGGAGCGCGTAGTAATCGACCATGGTAGTTACGTATAGCTGATAGGAGGCGGAGGATTGTCGCAGCGCGCGCTCCAATTCCATGCGCGCGCCGCGTTTCTCTTCCCAAACGCGCGTGCCGCCCGACGGCTTTCTCCCATAGTGGCCCATGCGCGCGGGCCGCGCGTAGACACCCATTGGTCCCAAGTGCGGCGTAAGCGCCTCTTCCACAAAACGGAATTCGCCACTGCCCTCAACGTAGATTCTCAGGCTAACCACACGTGGGGCCTCCGCCGATGATGTTCTTCTCCCATAACTCCCCGGTGGAGTACTCTTCAAGCCACTCACAGTAAGCTGCCGGATCGAGTTCGAGTATGACGGAACGTCCGCCGCGGTGTTCGATCGGGCGAATTCGATCCAAATCGAACTGATCCACAAGCTGCGGAGACTGCGTGGCCACGAGGATCTGCGTTCCGTGGAAGGCAGCGCCTTTAATCATCTCCGCAAGCAATTCGATAGCGCTTGGATGGAGGCCCAGTTCGGGCTCGTCTAAAACGACGAGCGGCGGCAAACGGTCCGGGGATTGGAGGAGCAGCGCCGCGATTGCGGCAAAACGCAACGCGCCGTCCGAAATCTGATGCGGACCGAACAAGTAGCTATCGTCCGCGCGTGAACGCCAATTCAACAAGATATACCGCTCGTTCTCGGCGCGCGGCTCCAGCACGAAGTGGCCGAATTGCGGAAAGGCCAACTGAACGGTGCTCTCTATCCTTCGGCAGTAGGGCTCCGTCTCCGCCCTCGCCTTCATGCCATGCAAGAACGCGGCGAGGTTGCCGCCATCGCTTCGCAGGGCATAGGCGTCCTCGATGTAGCCGCTCTTGCGAAACCCCGATTCGCTGGAGGTGTCGTGAAAGTGATAGGGCCGGCCGCTCTTCAAGATGCCAAAGACATCCTTCAGTATGGCATCATTCAGAAAGGTCTCTTTGAAAAGGTCCGATTCGGAGGATCCAGAACCGTTGCCGCCGAGAACATAGCCATCGGTAGCTTTCTCCTGTCCTTCACCGTACCTCACGAGCGATTCGTCGGTGAAGACCACCCCATCCCCGGCGTCGGCCGCCAAGTGAAACTCGTACTTGTAAACGCCATCGCCGGGATCTTGCGTGCCAAATTCCATGCAGGCCGCCATCTGAGGCGTCTTTTTCGAACCATAATGGAGAAGCGAATCCGCGAAGCCGGAGCGTGCCACGTACTCCCGAAACGATCGATCCATCATGGCGGATACCATACGGAAGAACGAAACGATATTGCTCTTGCCTGCGCCATTCGGTCCAACGAGAACCGTCACGTCTCCAAAGGCCAAACGATTCGTCACTCGGCCTCGTCCTGGAAGTCCCGGGAGATCCTGGCTGGAGAAATCGGCGGCGAATGACTTGAAGCCTTCGAGCGTCAAACCTGTCAGTTTCAGCATGGCCGCTCCTCCTCCCGCTTTCCGCAATGACTATCCCGCCAGGGCCGGCAAGCTCGCCGCGGCGATGGACTGGCCTACGCGGCGGCTCTTTTCGTCGGGCAACTGGATGTTGACACTCGCGGCGATCTCGGGGAACTCGGCTTGAAGGACTTCGTTCGCGCCGTCAAGGATCAGTTGGCCGCCGCGCCCGGATGTGCACCGCCCGAGGATCAGCACGTGTTTCAGGTCGTAGAAATCGGCGTAGTGCGCGACGCCGTAGCCCATGTAGTAGCCCATGCTTTGCCAGATCTTCGTCGCGCCGTCGTGGCCGGCTTCGAGTTTCTCTTGGACGAGCTTGAGACGTTCAGCGTCGGTGATGTCTTTCGGCAGATCGATCCCGGCCTTGGGCGCGAGGCGGAACACGCATTGCTGCGAGAAGTACAGCGCGCCGGTCCCGCGGTCGCCGGACCATTCGTCGACGGGCGCCTCGGCGCTGTAGTCGATCGGGCAGAACGCGAGTTCGTTGAGCCAGCCCGTGATGTTGCCGTCGAGCGTCACGTAGCCGCCGGCCTCGCTCGAACCCAGCGCCACGCCAAGCACGCCGTTGTCTTCGAGCGACATCGATCCCGCGAGCGCGGTCACTTCGCCGTCGTTGACGACTTCGAGCGGCACGCCGAGTTCCTGGCGAATGCGCGGGAAGATCTCGTGGACTTCGTGGAAGCGATCCTTCGGGACGCCGCGGAACAGCGACGCGATCATGACGCGGCTATTGATGATCACGCCGGCCGAACTCCCGCCGATCGCGTCGACGCGCGGCAGCTTGGATGCGGCGGTCTTGATGCCTGCGAGGATCTCATTGTAGTGATATTGGGGATCGGAATGTTTGCGCGGTTCCCAGACGACCTCTTCACTGAAGATTGCTTCTCCATTGACCACGGCGGACACTTTGCGATCCGACGCGCCGAGATCGAACCCGATGCGGCACCCGTCGAGATGGCGTCCGAGCGGCTGCGTGGTTTCCTTTTCGCGCGGGGCCTCGAACGGTTCGCACGACACGACCGTGAACGTGTGTTCGTACACGTCCTCGCCCATGAAATGATAGTCGAACTTGCGCTCGCCCTCGGGACTGTACACGCGCGTGAGGTGTTCGCCGACCGATCGCGGCCCGCCCACGTAGAGCTTCCATCCCCCACGCTGCCACAACAAGAATTTCACCAGGCGTTCCGCGTAGAACAGATTGGCCTCGGCGCGCGGATGCCCGTCGGGGAACGCGCGCGTGTCGAAACGCGAAACGGAACCGTCGGCGCGTTCGAGCGCCAGCACGAGCGGCACGCCCACGCCGGACGCGTCCACTTCCTTCAAGAACGCTCGGTTGGCAAGAATCGCCGGACGAAACGAGGCGTCCAGCGGCGGTACAAAACGCGGTTGGGTGAGATTGAATCCTGCGGCCATCGCCAGCCCTTTCTGTTACTGCTCCCACCAGACTGGGTTCGAGTTGAGGCCAGACTATACCACAACGCGCGAAAAAGACGCCACGAGGGATCGCGCGGCGCAGGCCATGTTTGTCGTAGCGAAACGCCAGCCTCCGGCATCGAGGCCGCGGGTGAAGAAGAGCGACAAGAGTAAAGGTTGCGCAACCGAAATAGAGCGCCGTATGCTTGGCTGGGATGAACGCCACGGCAACAAAGCGATGGCTACTGAACGCCTTGGTGTGCGCGCTGGCCATCGGCGCGGGCTATCTTCTGATCGAAGGGGGCCTCCGGCTCTATCTGTTTCACAGCCTCATGTGGCCCCATGCGGGTTTGCCTCCGTTACGCATGCCGCCGGATCCCGTGATGGGCTGGAAGCCCGCCCCGAACCAGTGCGCCGTCGATAACCGCATGGAACATCAGGGCCTCGTGCGCACCAACTCGAAGGGTCTTTGCGACGGCGAACATGCGTACGATCCGGCGCCGGGCGTGTTCCGGATCGTCATCTTGGGCGACTCATTCATGCAGGGCGCAAGCGTCGATCCTGAGGAGGCCGTTCCCGCGCTGTTAGAACAGCAATTCGCCGGCCGCCGCGTTGAAGTCATCAATCTCGGCGTCAAAGGATACTCAACGGTCCAGGAACTCCTGTATCTCAAAGAGGAAGGCGTCAAGTATCGGCCGGACCTCGTGCTCGCGGTCGTCTATGCCGAGAACGATGTCTGCGACAATGTTCGCCCGCTCGCTGAGCGCCTATACGGGAAAGATGCGTTGTCCTTCTACGCGAGACCCTATGGCACATGGGACGACGAGAAGCGTGTGCTCGAGATTGTTCCGGGCGATATCGGCCGTGCGCGAAACCACAGCGCCGCATCCACGCTTCAAGACCGGCCGTTCGTCCGAAAACTGGCCTCGCTGAAAAAGAGCCTTGCCGGCCAGGTTTATCGGCAGACGCTACGGTCGGTCAGGCAGAAGGTGTTCTTCACGGGCGACGACCCGAATGTGTTCCTGGGAGCGCACATGCCGGAGTTCCATCCCGTTCAAGGCCGCGGGACAGCATGGACGCAAGAGGATTACTCCCGGCACTGGGAAGAGGCGTGGACGGTTACCGAACAGTCGCTCCGGGCGATAAACGGCATTGCCGAGTCGATCCGCGCGCGCTTCGGTATAGTAACGGCGCCCTCGAAACTGCAGGCCGAGGCGGAATACTTGGGCGTTGTCCGGAAGCGCTTTCCGGGAGTGGACCTCGATCCCAATTTCGCCGAAGAGCGCCTCCGGGTCATAGCCGAGAACGCGAAGATTCCCTTTCTCGGACTTGTTGATGCGTTTCGATTGGCTCATGAAAAGGACAAGACCGTGTTGTTCTACGGTCTCGACGACACGCACTGGAACGCCGAGGGACACCGCCTCGCGACGCGATGTATTGCCAAATGGCTGAATGCCGCGGGCCTCATCGCCCATCCGGATTCGCCGTGAACGGCCCTCGACAGCGTCCCCCGATATCGAGTGTATCGCGCTACGTATTGCAAAATTGTGGCACTTTGGACTATAGTTAACTGAGTCGACAGCCAGGGGGCGACGACATGCCTGCGGATGATCGAGTTCGTTTCGAGCGGAAGGTGAACCATCTCCGTCACGTGATCGTCGCGGGATTCTGCTGGTTCTTCTTCGTGATCGTCGTGCCCGATTTCATCTCCGGAATGGCGCGCTACTCGAACCCGAAGATGCATGCGATTCTGGACGCAATGTCGATGGTTGTCCTCGGTTCGGCCACCGTGTACCTGATGGTCCAGATTTGGTCGCTCACCAAAGTGATTCTTCCGGTCCTGATTGGCGTCGCCTTGCTGCTGATCTCACAGGCCTTTCGAATCTTGGGCACAATGGCCCTGACTGAGCAGTGGGTGCCCACAGGATGGTTCCATCTCTTCTATCATCTCGTCATCGAGGCCTTCAATGGCATGGGCATGGTCCTGTTTGTGGCAGGGCTGTTCTACGCCATCGTCGAGTTGATCGCCGCCCGCCATGCGGCCGAGACGGCCCACGAACAACTGTCGCGCGAGATGGCCGAGCGCCAGCGCGCAGAAAGGGCCGTCGCCGAACAACGCATGCGCACCGTGGCCGCGTCGCGCCTGTCATCGCTGGGCACGATGGCCAGCGGCGTGGCCCACGAAATCAACAACCCGCTTGCCGTCATATCCGGCACCTGCCAGCAATTGGAGGCGCTCGTCGCCCGTGGCGATATGGACACCGACAGGGCAACGCGGCTGACGTCCGTCCTGGCTCGAAACGTCGGGCGTATCGAGCGTATTGTTCGCGGCCTGCGCCGGCTATCGCGCGATGGCGAACGGGAGCCCTTTGTTGCCGTGCCGGTCAAGACGCTCGTCGAAGACACGCTGGAGTTGTGCCGCCAGCGTTTCAAAATACACGGCATCGCATTGACCGTGCCCGAGGTCCGAGAGGACTTGATGATCGAGTGCCGTCCGACGCTCGCGGCTCAAGTCCTGCTCAATCTCCTCAACAATGCCTTCGACGCTTCGGAATCCGCAAGCGAGAAATGGGTCCGGCTCGAGATCCTCGAGGGTCAGAATTCGGTCGATCTCCGAGTGATTGACAGTGGCGTTGGGATTCCCAACGACCAGCGCGAGCAGGTCTTCGATCCTTTCTACACCACGAAGACGGCAGGCCAGGGGGTAGGAATTGGGCTGAGTATTTCCAGGAGCATCATGCAAGCGCATGATGGCGATCTGCTGCTCGATGCCACGAATCCAAACACGTGCTTTGTGGCTAAATTCCCTAGAAACCATCCTTTACGCGAATATGCCGTTCCATAGCTGACCTTACGCCTTTCAAGTCAATCTAATTCTCTTGTCTAATCCAATTGTTAAAACTAGTATGCTCATTAATAAGGGTATCTGTGCAGACGTTGGTAATAAAGTACCGAAAACTTCCTATTTACATCCGCAGAATTCATGCTGTGCGTTGTATTCGTGTAAACTACGTGAAGAATTCTCTTGACGAAATCCACGCGTCAAGGTATACTACTTATGCGATAAAGATTTCTTTTCAGGATAGGCAATGCGCCGCGCGATATGGGGTCGGGGGCGTGGCGCGGGAGATGGAAGTTCGTGGGCCGCGCCGACGGAGATAGCAGACATCCTTTACATCGATCGGCATGCCCTCTCTCCGTCTTGGTCGCCACCTGGATAACGCCCGGTTACCCTTGACCGGCTTGGGATAGCGGGTTAGACTATTTCTACGGTAAAGTCTGCATGGCAAAATGGGCTTAGCCGCGCGAGCTTTGGGTGCGGCTCGGATTGTGGGAGACGGCGCAGCGGCCTTCCGGCGCGCCGGAGGACAGGTGAATAGAGGAATAGGGCCACCCATGCAGACATACATGGCGTGCGCTCCGGCAAACATGAATCGTCTGCTATGCCTCGGAATGCGCGGAGGCCGGGGTCTAGAGTGATATACGTGCAGGGAGGCCCGTGTTCCGCGGGCGCCCGAGGGCAGGTTGTTGCCGAGGAGGAAAGGTCATGCGTACGTCATCAGTGTTCCGTGGGGCGATCCTTGTCATTCTAGCGTCGATCGGGGGCATCGGATGCCCCTGGATAGCGCCCAAAGCACAATTCGCGGCGTACCCGCAAAGCGGTATGGCCCCGCTCGAGGTCCAATTCACGGACCAGTCCGTTCCAGGCGTCGTTCCAATCTCGCAGTGGGCATGGGACTTTGGCGATGGCGGAACGAGCCGCGCTCGCAATCCCAAGCACACGTACTCCGCTTCGGGATCGTACACGGTCTCGCTTACAGTCAAGGGTTTCCTGGCCCAGAGCACGGCGGCCATACAGGACCTCATTCAGGTTTCGGGCGAGGGCGAAGGGGAAGGCGAGGGTGAGGGCGAGGGCGAGCAGCCTGTGTATTTTGTGGTCGGCGATCCGCTGAGCATCGCCCATGGCGCCTACGTGCTGCCGTTGACCAACGCGGACGATATCGCCCACGCGCGGGACGTTATTGCGGACCCGGCCAACACGGACATGCACATCGTGGTCGCGCGCATCGATCGCGGGGGAACCGAGGGAGAGTATACCAACTGCGATCCATACCATCCCGGAAACGTCTGGTCGTGGCGCGTGACGGAATTCGTCGGGTTTGCCGACAACACCATCGAGATCCTGGATGGTTGGCCGCAATATGTCGAGGACAATCTGGATGCGTGGATGCAGGCTACCGGCGGCGAGATCGGATTCTGGAACTGCCGAGTCTTGTACGAATTGACGGACGGATGCCCCGGCGCCGAAGGCGAAGGCGAAGGCGAAGGCGAAGGCGAGGGCGAAGGCGAGGGTGAAGGTGAAGGCGAAGGCGAAGGCGAGGGTGAAGGCGAAGGTGAAGGCGAAGGCGAAGGCGAAGGCGAAGGCGAAGGTGAAGGTGAAGGCGAGGGTGAAGGTGAGGGTGAGGGCGAAGGTGAAGGTGAAGGTGAAGGTGAAGGCGAGGGCGAAGGTGAAGGTGAAGGTGAAGGTGAGGGTGAGGGTGAAGGTGAGGGCGAAGGCGAAGGCGAGTTGTTCTTGATCGGCGTCTTCCCTGCGGCGGGTTCCGGGGCCGGCGGTACACTTGTCTATATCCCCGGTGGCGGATTTGTTAGCGAGGGAACCACGCGCGTGCTGTTCGGCGACGCCGACGCGACCAACGTGCTTGTGGGTTCCTCCGATGGTGTCGATTATGTGCAGTGTGTGACCCCGCCGCACGCGCACGGTACGGTGGATGTCACCGTCATCAATCCCGATGGCGCAAGCGCCTATCTGCCCGCCGCCTTTACGTATCAGGACGCGCCTGCGGTGGCGTTCATCGAGCCGAATGCGGGGTCGTCGTTAGGCGGGCAGCATGTGACCGTCCGAGGCTCGGGTTTCATGAGTTCCGGCGCAACCAGGGTTACGTTCGGTGGCGCTGACGCAACGGAAGTTACCGTCATCGACGACGGTTACAATCCGCCGTTTGTCACGTGTGTCGCGCCACTGCACGCGCCAGGCGTCGTCGACGTCACGGTCATCAATCCTGACGGGTTGCGCGGGACGCTCGCGAGGCGCTTCACGTATTTTTCACCGGTTTACATTCAACGCGATGGCCGCTATGTGACGAATGCGTCGGTCGGATACGAGGGCGGGCCGTTCTATCCCGACAAGGTGCCCTATGGCCTAAGGAATAGCCACACGGCAGCGCTAATGTACGACCTGAAGGTCACGAATGACATCCTGCAGATCGAGTTCCCGATGGGGCTTCCGCCCGTGCCCGGAATAACCGGTACCGTTGCCAGGGATAGCTATGGCACAACCTTCTTGGCGGATCTCGCGGACGATGTCGTCAACCGGCTCACTCCCGGAACATACCCGACCGGACTCCAGTTAACGAACGTCACGTTCCAGCAATTTGCTCAAGCCGAAGACATCTACCTGGACGTCCTGGATCGGAGCGAGCCGGGGCTTGAGGTCACTCCGAGGGAGGATTTCTATGCGGCGGGACCTGTCGGCGGGCCATTCGAGCCCCTGGCGAAGATCTACCGATTCTACAATCCGGACCCGACACCGGTTGCGGTCAGCGCGTTCCTCGTGAACACGGACCGGTATCTCTCGCTTGACCCGTCGCGGTACGTGCAGGGCGTCGAAACAACCCTGGATGCGTTCCAGGCCATCGACGTTGGCGTCTATGTCGATCAGACGCTGACCGGCAGGCTCGATGCAACCGAACTTACCAACCAGCTCCGGTTCTACAACGCAACGCTGGGTAAGGTGGCCGCCGCCCGGATGATCTATGTGACCGTGTCTGAAGACGACTTCAGCGGCCTGTCGTTCGTCGACGTGCTTAACAACATAGGACAGAACACGGCATTGCTGGGCATCGCTCCGGAACCCGGTCTCCCCGAAGATGCCGACTACAATGGCCCAGGATGGTCTCCTGGGGATGCCCTGTCCGTCCATGTCAGCGGCAATGGAATGCCCGACGCAACCACGGAACTCAAGTTGATCGAGAATGTCCTCCATGATCGGTCCTTCTCCCTGCCGAACGGACTGACCCACGCGCGCGTGGCCAGCGCATGGCATGCCAATCGGCAGCGTCTTGCGCAGGACTTGGCCCCTGTGTGGGACATGTTCGAGGTCTTGCTGCCGGGGTTCCAGGATTTCCTCACCGGTATGATGATCATTGGCGACGGAGAGATGGATCTTTCAGACCCAAGCGTCGTGCGTTGGACCGGTTCGGCGGGCTTCGTTCAGGGGCTCCTGCATTCGTTCCGAGAAGTCTTCGGTATCGAAGACATCGACCTCAGCCATTACATTCGCATGCCGGAGTACTTCGCGTTCTATGGCGACGCGGACGGCGACGGCTGCAAGAACTACTTCGAGTACGTACGGAACTCGTGGGACTTTCCCTACGATGTCATCGCGCTCGATCCCGCGTTTAACAGTGAGAACCTCTGCATGATCGATGTTGTTCCCTCGTCTAGGGCAGGAGGCACTTTCATCGGCTATCCGGAAGGGCCTTTCGAACCTGAGTCGTATTCGTACACGTTGACCAACCTCGCTGCCTCAGCCAGGACGTACGAGATCCGAAACAACTCTTATCTTGGGTTCAGGATGCCGGGGACGGAGATTGGAAGCCACTTTGTCCAGGGAACGCTGGAAGCCTATCAGGCTGTCGCTATCGAGGTGTACGTGGATGCCAATGTGGCACGCACTCTGTCGGCTGGACGAAGTCACTCCGATTCCGTCCGCGTGATCAGTTCGGGCGGTTCGCTGTTTATCGGCGATAATCCCCCGTTCTTCCTCGACCTACTTGCGCCGGGAACAAGTTCCTTGCGCGTCACACCCGAGACCGATTTCCAGACCACGTTTCAGGCGGGCAGTTCGCTGGCGAGCACGTGCGCAACCTATGCGCTCGAAAACGTGACGTCAGCGACGATACGGTACGCGGTAAACCGCGACCATGCCGGAATCGCGTTCAAGCCTAGCCCGGGCGGCGTGCTTACCAACGTCCTGTCGGGCGCCTTGGGCGCGATGCAATCCGTCGATATCCGCGTGTATCTCGATCCGTCGTCGCCGAATTGGAACTCGCCCGGGGAATACAGCAACGCCGTGACGTTCGTAGACGGGACGTTGAACGCCGTGGCGGCCACGCGGGGCGTCTATGTGGAAGTGACGCCCGCGCAGCCCGTGCTCGATTACGATTTCACCGACTACTTCAACCGGGTACGCAACAATTCATTCGTCGCCTTGCTGCCCCCCGAGTATGGAAGCATCATGCTGATGCTGGATCCGAATACCGCGGACTTCAACGGCCCTTCGTCAATGAAGCTGAGTCCGCTCCAGCTCAATATTCAAGGCAACGGCATGCTGGATTGCCTGCACGAACTGGCGCTTGTCCAGGCGGTGCTAAATGACCCGAACTTTTCGCTGCCGAACGGCCTCACGCATCAGCGCGTCATCGACGCTTGGAACCAGAATATTGGCCAGTTTGCTGCGGATGTCGGCAGCTACTGGCCGATACTCGGTGCGTTGATGGACGGCCTGCCTCAGATTCTCAACGGCATGATGATCCTGGGAGACGGATCGGCGCAGACCTCGGATCCCAACATGGTGATTTGGGACGGTTCCGCTGGATTCATCCAAGCGTTGATGAGCCTTCTCGGCGGGTACATCACGAATCCGACGATCGACCTCGACACCTATGGCCGGTTGCCGGAGTTCTTCTCGAAAGATGGCGATGCCGATGGCGATGGATGCTCGAACTATGAAGAGTTCCTCGCCTACGGGTCCAATCCCGCGGTCTATGTCGCCAACGCGCTGAACCCCGACGTTCATCCGAGTGACTGTGCCGGTGAGGGCGAAGGTGAAGGTGAGGGTGAAGGTGAGGGTGAAGCCGCGTTCTGCGATTTCTGGCCGCTGGCAGTCGGGAATCAGTGGAACTGGAATGATGGCCAGGACAACGCCGAGACCTTCGAGATAGTCGATTTCTTCGTGGCGAACGGGTTCCGTGCGTGGCAGATGTACAACATGTTCTATGGGTTCGTCACAACGACCACGGTGCAGAATCTCGTCTTCGTGGACGGGTGGCTGTACGTTACGCCGGACATTGCGGACCTCGATGCGCTGCCCGCGATCACGGGCAGTCTCAAGGGATGGGTTCCCGAGGTCATGACGTGTGGCCAGTCGTTCTACTCGCCGTTGTTCGGCAAGACGATTACTCCGATGTGCTCGGGCGATACACTCTCCCTGTCGGTCGAAGGTGTGCCTGAGCCGCTGGTGCTCGAGCGCGGTCTCGGTCCGATGAACTTCGGCGGGCTGGGCGGCACATACTCGCAGACGATTGTCGGCGGATGCGACACGGACACGGAGGACTTCAGCGCAGACCCCGGCGAGCAGCCGTTGAGCGGCGGCTCGTTTCCGATGGTCCAGTGGGTAAGCGGCGAGACGAGTACGGGTACGATCGATCTGAAGCCCGCAAGTCCCACCGTTCAGGATGTCCTCTACTTCAATCTTCCCACGAGCGTGTTCGGGCTTGCGGGTCTTGCGGAAGCCGCCGCGGGCGGCCATCCGAACCTCGTAGTCGACGCGCTTACCCATCGCGTCGAGTTGCGGTTCGTTCCGCCGGCCGCGCCGCCGGCAATTACGCTGTGGGATCCGGTGTGCGGTATGGAAGGCCACTTCGGCCCCATCGAAGCGGGCGACTGGGAGTTCTTCTGCGACAATGCCCTTGTGCCCTTCTCGATGACGTTCCACGTCAATCCGGCAGAAGGCCAGGGCCAAGTCGCTTGGATTCCGGGAGAAACGAGTCCAGGCGCATGGATGGTTCTGCCTCCGGCGCCCGTCGAATCGAGTCCGGTACGGTTTGAAGGCCCCATTCCCCTTCAAGGCAACGCGTGCCTCGCGACGGTCGCGGCGGGAGGACGTCCCGAACTCCATATCGATCAGGCCGCGCACACCATCGAATTGTGGTACCGCCCGCCCGCGCCGGACGCCTGCATCGAGGTCTTCGATCCCGTGTGCGGCCTGCGCGGCACGTTTGGATACTTGGAGGCCGGCACGTGGACTTTCTATTGCACGAGTCCGTTCTCGACGTTCAATCTTTCGTTCGAGGTCGCGCCCGCGGGCGGCGGTCCACCGGCGCACATGTTCTGCGACTACCTGCGCAGTCTCCTGAGCAATCAGCTCGTGGCGATGCTGCCCTCGGAATTCGCTGGCTCGATATGGCAACTTACGCCGGAGAATGTGGACTGGAACGGGGAATGGTCGATTAGCGCGGACGGCATTGCAACCTTGGGCTACAATGGCAACGGCTTGCTCGACTGTTACCACGAGATGAAACTCGTCGAAATCGTCCTGAACGATCCTAACTTCCGGCTGCCCAACGGACTGACGCATGCACTCGTGCAGCAGGCTTGGGACACGAACGAAGCGCAGTTTGCCCGCGATGTAGGTTCGTACTGGGCGTTGATGCGGGCTCTGGTCGACGGATTGCCGCAAATCGCTAACGCCTACATGATCCTGGGCGACGGTTCCGCCACGCAAGACCCCGTTACAGGCGAAATCGTTTCCGAAGGTTCCGCGGGCCTGGTCCAGGCATTGATGTTGACGCTCGGCTCGAACATTACGAACGCCCACATCGACCTCGCCAACTACGGGCGTTTGCCGCAGTACTTCTCGAAGTATGGCGACGCGGACGGCGATGGATGCTCGAACTACGAAGAATTCCTGGCCTATGGTTCTGATCCCGATCGGTACGCTGCCAACGCGCTCAATCCCCGCGTGCATCCCATTTCATGCAGTGGGGAAGGAGAGGGCGAGGGAGAAGGAGAAGGCGAGGGTGAGGGTGAGGGTGAAGGTGAAGGTGAAGGTGAACCGCAAGGACTGTTCTGCGGCTACATCGATCAGCTTCGCTCGAACTCGCTGCTTCAAATGCTCCCGGCCGAGTACCAACCGTTCCTGAACCTGATCGTGCCGGAAGCAGTCGATATCAACGGCAGCGCGTGGCTCGATCAGAACGGCAGCGCCACCTTCGATCTCCAAGGCAACGGCATGTTCGATTGCGTCTACGAGTTGCGGCTTGTCGAGGCAGTCATGGCTGACCCGGCGTTTGCGTTGCCCAATGGCTTGACCCACGCTTTGGTCCAACAGGCGTGGAACACCAGCGAGGCCCAGTTCCAGGCGGATATCGGCAGCTACTGGAGCTTGGCCGGCGCGCTTGTGCCCGGGTTGAAGGAACTCCTCAAAGGCTACATGTTGCTCGGCGATGGCTCGGCCGATCTCTCCGATCCGAATCACATTACGTGTCAAGGTTCGGCCGGGTTGATCCAGGCGCTGGTTTTCCTGATTGGCGACTATGCGATGAATCCCAACATCGACCTGAGCCAGTATGGGCGTCTGCCGGAGTACTTCTCGAAGGACGGCGACGCCGATGGCGACGGATGCTCGAACTACGAAGAGTTCCTCGCCTATGGTTCGGACCCGTTGGTCTACGTGGCCAACGCGCTCGATCCGAACGTTCATCCGGCGCTGTGCAAAGGCGGATCCGAAGGCGAAGGCGAGGGAGAGGGAGAAGGTGAAGGTGAAGGCGAGGGAGAGCCGCAGGGACAGTTCTGCGGCTATATCGATCAGCTTCGTTCGAACTCCCTCGTCCAGATGCTTCCCCCGGAGTATCTGCCCTATCTGGATCTGATCGTGCCGGAGGCAGTCGATATCAACGGCAGTGCGTGGCTCGATCAAAACGGCAGCCCGACCTTCGACCTCCAAGGCAACGGCATGCTCGATTGCGTTTACGAGTTGCGACTCGTCGAAGCCGTCATGGCTGACCCGGCGTTTGCGTTGCCCAATGGCTTGACCCACGCTTTGGTCCAACAGGCGTGGAACACCAGCGAGGCCCAGTTCCAGGCGGATATCGGCAGCTACTGGAGCTTGGCCGGCGCGCTTGTGCCCGGGTTGAAGGAACTCCTCAAAGGCTACATGTTGCTCGGCGATGGCTCGGCCGATCTCTCCGATCCGAATCACATTACGTGTCAAGGTTCAGCCGGGTTGATTCAGGCGGTGGTCTTCCTGATCGGCGACTATGTAGCGAATCCCAACATCGATCTGAGCCTGTACGGCCGCCTGCCGGAGTACTTCTCGAAGGACGGCGACGCTGATGGCGACGGCTGCTCGAACTACGAAGAGTTCCTCGCCTACGGTTCGGACCCGCTGGTCTACGTGGCCAACGCGCTCGATCCGAATGTCCATCCGGCGTTGTGCAAAGGCGGATCGGAAGGTGAAGGCGAAGGCGAGGTCGTCCCGCTGTGCGACTTTCTGCCCCTCGCCGAAGGGAATGAGTGGAACTTCAATATACCTCTGATGGTGGGATCTGGCGGGCGCTTGGCAGTGACGGACCAGACCGAGTGGAATGGCGTCCGCGTGTGGGAGGTCGAAGAGGACACCTACGGCGACTTGACGACTTCTTCGTCGCTCTTGTACATGGCCTTCGTCGACGGATGGCTTTGGGCAACGAGCGCCGCCAATGACATCTACCAGCTTCCCGCGATCACGGGCAGTTTTCGACAGATGCTTCCCGAGACTGTTGTCAGCGGACAATCGTATTATCTTCCCGCGTTGTCCGTGACCGTCACGACGGCCCTGGAAAGCCCCGATGTCCTGAGCGCCCAGGTGCAGTACATGGGGCTGACCTTGAGCATACTCCTGGGCCGAGGCCTTGGATTCATCGACAGCGCTGTCATAGACGTGACCAGCGCGAGCATTGTGGGCGGCTGCGGCGACGGATGGAGCGGCAGCGGTGAGGGCGAAGGAGAGGGAGAAGGCGAAGGCGAGGGCGAGGGAGAGGGAGAAGGAGAAGGAGAAGGAGAACTTCCCAAGACGTTCTGCAACTACTTCCAGATGGTCCACGACAACACCCTGCTCCAGGTGCTCCCGTCCGAGTATTTCTTCATCACGAACCTGTTGTCGCCCGATCAAGCTGATCTCAACGGAGACTCGTACGTGCAGTTGAATCCGTCGACCGAGTTCGGCATCAACGGCAACGGTATGCTCGATTGCGTCTACGAGATGAAGCTGATCGAGAAGGTCCTCAACGATCCGGAATTCGACCTGCCCAACGGGTTGACCTATGCGCTCGTCCAGGCCGCATGGAACAAAAACGCTGCGCAGTTCGCGGCGGATGTCGGGCAATACTGGGGCTTGCTCGGCTCGCTTGCGAACGGCTTGCCGCAGATCCTCAACGCGTACATGATTCTCGGCGATGGTTTCGCGCAGCAGGATCCTTCGACCGGACGGATCGATTGCACCGGATCGGCGGGATTGATCCAGGCCATCATGCTGTTGCTCGACGGCCAAATCGCCAACAGCCACATCGATCTCGATACGTACGGGCGCCTGCCGCAGTATTTCGCGAAGGACGGCGATGCCGACGGCGACGGTTGCACGAACTACGAAGAGTTTCTTGCGTACGGTTCCGATCCGGCGCTGTACGCAGCCAACGCCCTCGACCCGAACGTGCATCCCGATGCGTGCTCCGGTGAAGGCGAAGGAGAGGGCGAGGGTGAAGGTGAGCTCCTTGCAGTGTGCGACTACTGGCCTCTGGCCAAAGGCAACTACTGGCGGTGGCACACCGGTATGATTGACGCGGATGGCGGCGAGATTGCCGTGACCGATTCGAGCGTTGTCAACGGATTCAAGACGTGGGAAGTGAAGCTCTACGCTGACACAATCGCCGGGTTGTTGCCTCAACTGGACGTCTTTGTCGTCTTCGTCGACGGCTGGCTCTACGGCACGGATGTGCGCGCCGACCTCGACGGCTTGCCCGTCGTCGGTGGCGGGATGCAGCGCATCTGCCCGCAGACCATGCAATCCGGCCAAACGTTCACGTCGGATTACTTCGGCTGGCCAGTGACGGTCAGCGGCGGCGCATCTACGGTCCTGGTTTCGGTCAGTGGGTTCGGACCACTGTTCATCTTGTCCCAAGGCCAGGGACCGACAGCCGGTATACTCGGCGCTTTCGATCCTCCGGTTATCGTCGGCGGGTGCGAGTAGCGCGGTCAAGAGTCGCGACCATTTGGAGTGCGGCGATGCTTCGCCGCTTTGGCTGCGGCCGGTACAGTGATCCATGGGCAATGCTGACAACTTGAATGTCGTGCCATGGCCGCATGCGCCGACACACCAATTGTCGGACGCCGGAACCTATTTCGTGACCTCCGGCGCCTATCGTAAAGATCACTTCTTTCGCGGCGGTAAACGCCTTTCGGTGCTACAACGTGGGCTTCTTAAGCTCGCTGCCCGTTTCGGATGGCGGGTCGAAGCGTGGGCCGTCTTTTCGAATCACATCCACTTCGTAGCGCATTCACCAGAGGACGGAGCGGAAAGCCTAAGGGAACTTCTCACTATCCTTCACCGAGAGACAGCGATTTGGGTCAACAAACTCGACAAGTCCCCGGCCCGCAAGGTATGGCACAACTTTCGTGAGACTCGCCTGACCTTCGAGAAGTCCTACCTGGCCCGTCTCAACTACGTCCATCAGAATCCGGTCAGGCATGGCCTCGTGCCGATTGCTTCACGATACCCCTGGTGTTCCGCGACATGGTTTGAACAGGTGGCCACTCCGGCCCAGGTACGAACGATTTACAGTTTCAAGACCGACTCGCTCACGGTCTATGACGAATACGATGTCTGCGACGAATGGTAGTAGCAGGAACCGCTGCGATGATTCGCCGTTTGGCTGGGTTGTTCAGGCGTCGCTACGAGCTTTCATCCAAAGCGCCGAACAGACGGCGCACTCCATAGAACGCGCTCTCGATGGCGTGTTGACCCTTTGGAGTGCGGCGATGCTTCGCCGCTTTGGCTGCGGCCGATACAGTGCTTCATGAATAGCGCGGACGGTTCGCATGGTACTCGATTACTCCGCTTGGACCGTTCGTTTAAGCCATCCGTCAGGATTGCAGACATGGACTTCCAGATTGGAGTAGGTCTTGACGTAGCCGTCGACGCTCAGCGGGCCGACTACGTAGTTGCTGCCGTTCGGGTAGTATGAACGGAACACAGCCAATCCCGCTGGATCGAACTGGCGGGGATCCCATTTGCACTCGATGACGTCCACGTGGTCACGGTTGCGTGCGATGACGAAGTCCACCTCGTGCCCGGAGGCGTCGCGCCAGTATTGAACTTGCCATTCATGGCCGTGCGCCAGCAGGTACTCCAGCACGAGATGTTCCCAGAGCGTGCCGTAATCCGAAGGGCGCAACGGATCCCAACCTCGGCTGAAACTGACGAATCCTGTATCGAACGCATAGGCCTTGGGCATCTTCACGATCTCGCCTTGCCCGCCGCCGTGGAATGGACGCACGACCGTAAGGGCATGGGTTGCCTCCAGCGCGCGGACATGGCTGTCGACGGTCTGGCGGCTGATACCAAGCGCGCGCGCCACGCCGGAAACCGCCAAAAGACCCCCGCTCTGTTTCATCATATACTCAAACAGCGAACTGAACTTGTCCGGATCGCGAAAGGCGAAGAGCCGCTGCATGTCCCGGGCGTAGAACGAGTCCATCCATTCCCGGTAGAAGCTGGGGGATTTCTCTTCCGCCAGCAACGCATCGGGAAGCCCCCCGTGATAGAGCCGTTTCAGCAGGGATTGGTCGAATGCGCCAAGCTCGTCCCAGAGTACCGGCGTCAGACGGACGAGCCGTTTCCGCCCCGCCAACGTATCCCGGAACTTTCGCGATGCGGCCAGCGTCGAAGAACCGGTCGCCAGAATCCTCAAGTGCGGGAAGACGTCGGCTCCTATCTTCAACAGCCGGCTCGGGTCCGGAAGCTGGTGAATCTCATCGAACACCACGATGGGCCGTTCGACGTTTCGAAAGAACAGCTCCGGGTCGGCGGTCATCTCCGCGACCACGGGCAGGTCGCAGTTGACATAATGGACGCGCTCATCGCCAAGGCTTCGCGCTAGCGTCGTCTTTCCAACGCGCCGCACCCCTGCGAGCCACACGATCGGCGCGTTCGCCCACGCGCTGTGAATTCGATCAATCCAGAATGGCCGTTCAATCATGATAATATACTTATCAAATTATCAGCAAATTTGTCAAGTACGATTATGCACGGGATCTCGCTTTGGCCTTGCGAAACTGGGCACACTATTGCTGACGTCAGCATGGAAACGCTGCGATTGATGCTGCGTAAGAACAAACGGCGGATTCCGCTACGGAACCCGCCGAAGTATTCTATTTGAAACGACTATGGGCGATGCCGCGCAACGGCGCGAGCGCCGATCGCGCCGGCCAGCATCATCGCCGCGATCAGGGCCGCCAGCCCTCCTGCCGGCAGCGCCGGCCCGACCATGAACGGCGCGCCAGGCCCGACGCCGGGAGCCAGGTGGCCTTCCGAGTCGGAAGCGGTCGCGGGCTGGATTCCGACGCTGATGTTGCCTTCACCGGCGATCGCTTCGATGCTGATCACATAGGTATTCGCGTCGATCATGGTGACGGCCGGAACACCCGTGGCGGTGCCGGTGGCGTTCAGGATCACATCGGAAGCATCAAGCGTCACGGTCTCGGCGCCCGTATACGTGACCAGGTACGTGACGGGGCCTGAGGTCGTGTAGTACGCCGAAGGCGGGCTGAGGCTGACCACCGGACCGGTAGATACAATCGTAAATACCTCGCCGCCGGTGAATGTACCATTGCCCGGGCTGAACCCTCCGAGGACATGGCCGCTGAAATCGAGAATCGAATCGTTGTCGATGACATCGAGCCGGATCGTGCCTTCCCCTGTGCCTCGATCGACGTTAACGATGAAGCTGTGGAGGCCGCCCGACACGCTCGCGACAAAGGCGCCGCTGACGTCGCCGGTGGTCGTGAGCGCGAAATCCGAATACGGCCACGACGTATCCACGCCGAAAACATTGTCGGTAAATGTAACGAGGAACGTCACATAGGGCGCGTTGGTCGGGCTGGCGCCGAGCCGCGTTACGGAGGCGACCATGGGCGGTACGAACAGGCCCCAGAGTTCGCGGCCGTGAATGTACTCGGCCGCGCTGAAGTACAGACGGCCACCCGCCGCAGCCAGGTTGCGCGGCGCGGAACCCGCCGGACCGGCGTTGATGTCCGTTACCAGCGCAGTGCCTTCCTCCGTATTGTTGGTCTGCCACAGCTCGGTGCCGTGCGCGCCGTCATCGGCGGCGAAGTACACGAGTCCGCCGAGAGTCGCGAGGTTCCGGGGCGCCGAACTGCCTGGGCCGGCGTTGATGTCTTTCAGCAACAGGGTCCCGTAGGTGGTGCCGTTGGTGTGCCACAGTTCGCGGCCGCTGACGCCGTCGTTGGCCGCGAAGTAGATGGTTCCGTCGATACTCAACAGCCCTTCGGGCGCCCCGGAATTCGATCCCGGCCAGATATCCTTGACCATGACGGTGCCATAATCCGTGCCGTCGCTTTTCCAAAGCTCGATGCCGTGCACGCCGTCATTCGCGGCGAAATACGGCTTGCCGTTGCGTTCGACCATGCCTTGGGGCGACGAGTCCGCCGGCCCGGGGTTGATGTCCATCACGAGAACCGTGCCTGGGGTCGTGCCGTCCGTGCGCCAGAGTTCGACGCCGTGGGTCGTGTCGCGCGCGGAGAAGAAGACCATCCCGTTCGCCAAGGTGAACAACTGCGGCAGGGAATCCCCGGCGCCCGTGTAGATGTCTCTCAGCATGAACGTGCCCGCGTCGGTGCCGTCGCTTCTCCAGGGCTCGATACCGTTCGTACGATCGTTGGCCGCGAAGTACAGGACGCCGCCGCACGAGGCCAGCAACTGCGGACTCGACGACTGCCCGGCGGCCGGAGCGATGTCCTTGACCAGCACCGTGCCCTCCGGAGTGCCGTCGCTCTTCCAGAGTTCGTAGCCCGCGTTCGTGTCGTAGGCGCTGAAGAAGAGCTGATTGCCCACCACCGTCAGATAGGTCGGGAACGAATCGCTGGTCCCGGGCCGGATGTCCTTGACCAGCACGGTGCCGCTCTGCGTGCCGTCGCTCTTCCAAAGCTCCGCGCCTCGCGTGCCGTCGTTCGCGGTGAGATATAGCACGCTGTTCATGACGACCAGATAGTTCGCGTTCGAACTGCTGGAGCCGGGATAGATGTCCTTGACCATCGTGGTGCCGCCGGCCGTGCCGTCGCTTCGCCACAACTCGACCCCGTGAACGCCGTCGTTCGCGCTGAACATCAGAATTCCGTTCAGGTCGGTCAAAGACTGCGGCAAGGAATCCGAGGTCTCCGGACGGATGTCCGACACGAGGACCGTTCCGCCCGCCGTGCCGTCCGTGCGCCACAGTTCGATTCCGTGGGATCCATCGTTCGCGCTGAAATACATGACCCCGTTCATCGGGGTAAACTGGCGGGGAAGCGAATTGCCGGAGCCCGGCAGGATGTCGCGGACCTGCGCCGTCCCTGCGGCGGTGCCGTCGCTCTTCCAAAGTTCCGTGCCCGCGGCGCCCGTGCTTGCGCTGAAGTAAAGTTCCGAACCAAGTGCCTCGATGCCTTGCGGATCGCCGTTGGCGGTGCCCGGATCGATATCGTACACGAGCGCCGTCCCTTCGGCGGTGCCGTCGCTCTTCCACAACTCGTACCCGGTGATGCCGTCCGTGGCATTGAAATACACGGCCCCGCCGATCACCGCTAGATCGGACGGATTGGAATCGGGCACGCCCGCGTTAATATCCGCGACAAGGACCGTGCCCTCTGCGGTGCCGTCGCTCTTCCAGAGTTCGACGCCCTCGGTGGCATTCAGCGCGGCGAAGTACAAATTCGCTCCGGCCACAACGAAGTACTGCGCGTCGGAGCTCTCGCTGCCTTCATTAATATCCTTGACCATCGCCGTACCGGCGTCGGTGCCGTCGCTCGTCCAGAGTTCGTAGCCGTGCGCGCCATCGTCGGCTTTGAAGTAGGCCTTGCCGTTGAGCTCGGTGAGGTACTGCGGATACGAGGACGCCGTCGGATGAATGTCTTTGACCATCGTTGTACCGGCCTCAGTGCCGTCCGTCTTCCAGAGCTCGAAGCCGTGCGTGCCGTCGTTGGCCACGAAGTACAACACGCCGCCAATCACGGTCAGCGAACGCGGGGACGACGAAATAGGACCCGGATTGATGTCTTTCACGAGCGCCGTGCCCGCATTGGTGCCATCGCTCTTCCAGAGTTCGTAGCCATGAACCCCGTCCGTGGCCATGAAGAACACAAGGCCGTTATACGCTTCCAGGTTCTGCGGGAAGGACCCGGTGCTTCCGGGAGCGATGTCGCTGACTTGCATGGTGCCTTCAGGGGTTCCGTCGGTCTTCCACAATTCCTGGCCGCCCACCGCGTCGATAGCCCTGAAGTACATTGTGGATCCCACCACCGTGAATTCCCACGGCTCCGATCCGTTAACGCCGGGATTGATGTCTTTCACGAGTTGCGTGCCAAGCGCGGAACCGTCAGAGCGCCATAGCTCTGTTCCGGTGATGCCGTCCGTCGCGCTAAAAAGGAGGAAGCCGTTCATCAATGTCATCAACTGCGGATTGGCCGGCGCGGGCGCGGCGGCGCCGGAGTTGATGTCCTTAACGATGTCCGCCGCGGTGATTGCTCCACCAACCGATGGGAGCAGCGTCAACAGGAGCACACATGCCGCCACGGCGCCACGCCGCAGGCGAAGTTCCTTCTTGCCAGACCATACCGGGATCTCGCCATGCCGCTCTCGCGCGCTCGTGACCGACTTCATCATTCGAACTCCTGTGCTGACCATGTAAATGCCCTCTAGTCATGACGCAACAGCTCACCCCCTGGCCGCCGGTGAGATGAGACCACAATGAAAAATGTCAACATATTATATCACCTAATACAAAAAATGTCGACAAGATTCTAAGTTCAACACAACACATTGCTATATAATCACTTAGTATCTTCGACCCGCTCTTGCCCAAGCGGTAATTTCACGAATAGCAATGAAGAAGATCCAGATATATAGAGGACAGAATTAGGAATGGTGCGAATACGGGATTTTTCGATACTCTTGCCGCACGACAAGGAGCCGAAACCTTAGTCCACCAATTGAAGGCCGATCTCGTTGTTCATCTCGAAGCCCAACGCAGTAGGACGAATCGCCAGCCCATCGTCCTCGATGAGACCGCGGGCGGCGAGCGTGGCGAGGTCAGTTCCGAAGTCCGAGAGGAGTGCTGTGCCGAAACGCCGCGCGTAAGCCGAATGGCGAATGCCGTCCCGAAGGCGCAGATGCTGGATCACGGTCTCGACGCGAATCTCGCGCGGGCTTAAGCGCAACGCTTCCATCTTGCCGCCGGGATCGCGAAGGTACGCTTCAAGCGCGGCGTGGTTGCGCGCGCGCACGCCGTCGAGAAACGAGTAGGCCGCGGGACCAAGTCCCGCGTAGGCTTCGTTGTGCCAGTAGATCAAATTGTGCCGGCACGTGTAACTGGGCCGCGCGAAGTTCGAGATCTCGTAGCGTGTGAAACCCTCGAGCAGCGCGTCCGCCCGTCGATAGAGCGCAAGCCACGTGGCCTCGTCCACGGCCTCGCCCGCGCGATCGCCGAAGGGAGTTCCTGACTCATAGGTTAATCCATAGGTGGAGATATGCGTAGGTTGATAATCCTGCGCCTCGATCAACGTTGCGTCCCAGGCATGGACCGGCATTGCGCCGAAGATCAGGTCCATGCTCCAATTGTCGAAACGTTCTGCGATACACGCGCACGCGCGGCGGGCGGTGTCGGCATCGTGGCGCCGGCCGAGATAGCGAAGCGCGCCGTCGTCGAAGCTCTGCACACCGAGACTCACGCGGTCGATCCCGAGCGCGCGCCACGCTTGCGCCAGAGGCGCGGTAACGTCGTCGGGATTGGCCTCGATCGTCTTTTCGGCTCCTTCGAGATCGAAGCGCGCATGCAGGGCATCGAGGATGCGTTCGAGTTGCCTCGCTTCGAGGAGCGAGGGCGTCCCGCCTCCGAAGAACACGGTTCCGGCCTCGCGCGGCCCCTCGAACGCCGCGATCTCGTTGCAGACCGCTGCGACGAAGGCCTCAGGCGGCGCTTCGGGCACGGCCTGGCTTACAAAATCGCAGTAAGGACAGCGCGTCCTGCAAAAGGGAATGTGAAGGTACACGCCGAGGCGATTTTGGATTTTGGATTTTGGATTTTGGATTGACATCGGGTCTATCCGGTCGCGCTGCCGAGACAACGGCGTAGTTCTACATAAGCAGGAGAAGCTAAAAATAGAGCAACTGGCAGAAGCGAGAAGAGCGAGCGAAAAACGGGGACTGACTCGCTTTTCGTCGGTTTGAAAAGCGTGTCTGTCCCCGCTTTTCGCGGCGTTTCGCCGCAGAATACGATACCGTCAGAACGATTCAGTTTGCTACGCGCGGATGCCGCGGACGCGCAAGAGCTTGTACTCGATGCTGTCGACGAGCGCCTTATACGAAGCGGAGATGATGTTCTCGGACACGCCGACGGTGCTCCAGGATTCCTCGAGGTCGCTCGACTCGATCACGACGCGGGTCTTGGCTCCGGTCGCGGCCCGGGCGTCGACGATGCGGACCTTGTAGTCTTCCAGGTGCACGTCGCGCAGCTCGGGATACACCGCTTCGAGCGCTTTGCGTAGCGCGTTATTCAACGCGTCGACCGGACCGTGGCCTTCGGCGACGGTATGCTTGGGCGCGCCATCGGGCATGGTCAGCAGGATCGTCACGACCGAAACGGCGGACGGCGCGGACGGCTGCTGGATGACCGTGACGTGGAATCCGTCGAGATTGAAGAACACGGGGAACTCGCCTTTGGCGCGGCGGAGGAGGAGTTCGAGCGAGGCGTCGGCCCCTTCGAATTCGTAGCCCTGCCGTTCGAGTTCCTTGACTTGTTCGAGAATGCGTTTCGTCTCGGGGCTGTCCGGATCGAGAACGACGCCGAGTTCGGCGGCCTTGTGCAGCAAGCTCGCGCGGCCCGCCATTTCGCTGACGGTGATCCGCGTCCGGTTGCCGACGAGGTCGGGGTCGCAGTGCTCGTAGCTCGTCTTCTGTTTCTTAACCGCGTCGGCGTGCATGCCGGCCTTGTGCGTGAACGCGTCGCGGCCGACGTAGGGATCGGAGTCGCGCGGCGGCATATTCGCAAGTTCGGACACGAGGTGCGAGACGTGGGTCAGGCTCGCGAGTTGGTCGGGGCGCAACACGGGGATGCCCATCTTAAGCTGCAAATCGGGGATGATGGTGCAGAGGTTCGCGTTGCCCGTACGCTCGCCGAATCCGTTGATCGTGCCCTGCACCTGAACCGCGCCGGCGGCCACGGCCACCAGGCTGTTAGCGACGGCGCACCCGGAATCGTTGTGCACGTGAATGCCGATCTGCGCGCCCGGGATGCGTTCGCGGACGGCTAGCGTCGCGGTGCGGATCTCGTCGGGCAGGCGGCCGCCGTTCGTGTCGCACAAGACCAGGACTTCCGCCCCGGCGCGCGCGGCATGTTCGAGGGCCGTGAGCGCGTACTCCGCGTCCTCGGCATAGGCGTCGAAGAAATGCTCGGCGTCGAGAAATACGCGGCGGCCTTGCGCGCGAAGAAACGAGACGGATTCGTCGATGATGACGAGGTTGTTGTCGAGCGAGGTGCGCAGGACCTGGGCAACGTGGCGCGGCGAGGTCTTGGCGAAGATGGTGACCACGTCGGTGTTCGCGGCGACCAGGCCCTTGAGATTGGCGTCGTCTTCGACGGCCGACTTCGTATGCCGCGTGCTGCCGAACGCGACAACCGTAGCGCTGGCCAGTTCGAAGTCGCGCACGCGGACGAAGAACTCGGCGGCCTTGGGATTCGAGCTAGGTTGGCCGCCCTCGATATAGCGCACGCCGAGGCCGTCGAGCGCGCGCACCACGCGCAACTGGTCCTCGGACGAGAACTTGATGCCGGGACCTTGGGCGCCGTCGCGCAAGGTCACGTCATAGATATCGACGAGCGATGACACGTGTTCCAGCTCCTGATCTCCAAATGCCGAAGAGAGGCGTCTGCCGTTCGAGAACGGCAATCTACATCATCCGTCTACGCGATTCAAGGTGGGGAAATCGATCGTGGGCGCATGGATCATGTGTTCGACGAGCGTATGGCCATGGACGAGCAGGATGCCGGTGTCGTGCGCGGCGCGTTCGGAGTACGAGTCGCATGCGTTGGGCTTGACGTCCTCGCCGCACAGGGCGAACGGCACAGGGCCTTGGGCATGCGTGCGCGTGCCGATCGCGGTGACGTGGTCCGGCGCGACGAGCAGGCGGCAATTGCGGTGTTTCCGGACGTGTTCGAGGACGGGCGCGACGACGTAGGCATCGAAGTCTTCGATAGCGCGTATCTTGAGATCGACGCGGCCCTGGTGGCTCGTCTCGTCGGGGGCCTCGACGTGAAGGTAGACGAAGTCGACCTCGCGCAGGGCTTCGAGCGCGGCGGAGACTTTGCCCTTGTAGTTGGTGTCGAGATAGCCGGTCGCTCCAGGGACTTTGATTACGTTAAGTCCGGCGCAGACGCCGATACCATTGACGAGGTCGACGGCCGAAATCACCGCGCCCGTCAGGTTGAACTTCTGCTTGTACGTGGGCATCGAGGGCGATTGGCCTTGGCCCCAGAGCCAGATCGACGTTGCGGGGAGCTTGCCCGCGGCGATGCGCGCGGCATTGACGGGGTGCGCCGCCAGGATGGGCTTCGAGGCCTCCATCATATCAAGGAGCATTTGCGACGAAGCGCCCTGAGGCAGGTACGGGGCGAAGGCCTGGCCGGTGATATCGTGCGGCGGCGTACAAGGAACCTTGCCGAGTTCGGCGACGGCTTCGGGCGGCAGCGTGATTATGGTAAGATGGCGGTAGCTTACGCCGGGCGAGAAGAACGCCGGGAATTGTCCGAGGCCCTCGTTGAGCGCCGCGATGAGTTGCGCCGCTTCTTCGCTGCTGATATGGTCAGCCGTAAAGTCCTGCATGACGCCGTCTTGCAGCGTGACCAAGTTGCAGCGGAAGGCCATCTGGTCCGGCTTGAGCAGAATGCCCTGGTTGGCGGCCTCGAACGGGGCGCGGCCCGTAAAGGCGGTTGCGGGATCGTAACCGAACAGGGACAGGTTGCCGATATCGCTCCCGGGAGGAAGTCCTTCCGGGATGGGACAAAACAGGCCACAGACGCCGATGCGATGGAAGGTGTAAATGCGACTTCGATAGGCGTGCGGCCGTCTAATTCGTCAAGCGGAAAATCGGCCATGCCATCACCAAGAAGGATAATGTACTTCAAAGGACTTCTCCGTGTAGTATGATTAGAACTGCCGTGAGCGAAGATAGCACACGACTTGAGGGATGTCAAGGAGAGGCGATTTTGCGAAACAAGGGTGCTCAGTCTGATTCATAATTATGAGTAATCATATAATACGTATATTGGAAGGGCTTCCGGCTTGGGCATTGCTTAGGTCAGAGGCAATCGAAGTGGACGGACGCTGTCTGGAGCGTCTTGTGGCTTACGTAGAGTTGCTCCATGAGTGGAATGCGTTTGCTTCGCTGATGTCGCGCAACGACCTTGAAGAGAACTTGGGGGCGCATGTCGCGGATTCGCTGAGCCTGCTTCCGGTGATACGCCGCTGCTGCCCCGATCCAGGGCTGCTTCTTGATATCGGCAGCGGAGGGGGCTTCCCTGCGCTCCCTCTCAAGATGGCCGCGCCGGAGTATGACATGGTATTAGTGGAACGCACCATGAAGAAAGCGGGGTTCCTTCGGAAGGCGATCGGCGCTATGGGTCTTCAGGGGATCACCGTATTCACGGGGACCTTTCCTGATTGCGCTCGGAGTGTCGAACCGGACTTGATTACCGCGCGCGCCGTCGAACGACGAGGTGACCTGCACGAACGGATTCTAGACTATCTTCCTGCTGGAAGCACCTTCTTGTGTCCTGCCGAACCGCATCCATCGAGTATCCAGCCGATGTTCCACGTGGAACGTGTGGAGGACGAATGGGCGGCAAAGGGATTAAGGCGAGGGGATCTGTTCACCATCACGCGATTAGCGTAATGGCCACAAAGCGCGCAGAGAACACATAAGGCTGAGACTTCGGGCCGGGGTTGGGAAGTCTACAGTACGTTGTGAGGACACTTGGGGGAATGGCTAGCCCTGATTGTTCACACGGTGTCTTGACGAAACGAGAACAACACTTGATCGGCGAAAGACTTCTATCTCAGAACTTGGCGTGAACGCTGCAACACCTTTGTCTCGTGTCATTGCGAGGAGGGGTTCAGCCCGACGAAGCAATCTCCCGGCCTGTTGTGCGCAGAAGAACAGGGGATTGCTTCGTCGGGCTGAACCCCTCCTCGCAATGACACCACAGACTTGTGAACAATACGGGCTAGGTGCGCTCTTAACAATCCAGTGCAAAGGTGCCATCCAGAGCCCGGGAAATGCTGCGTCGACTCTTGGTGTTGGCACTCTCTGTGTCTCTGCGTCTCCGTGTGAAGAGAAGTCTCTTCTGTTCTCACACAAAACACGGGGAGCGATGGATTATAGAAGGTTGCTTCGCTATGCCGTAAGGAACGAACCCGATGTCTCTTCTATGCACGACACGAAGAAAGACAGGTCAGAAGTCTGGTCTCCGATAGGTCTGAATTCCTCTGAACACCGGGGGGCGGCCTAGAAATCCTATAATCGGAGGGAAAGAGACAAGAAAGCAATTGGCCCACGCTCATGCGTCAGTATAGGCCATCGGCTCACAATTGTTGACCCTACACATGAGATGCCTGACAGGACCGCCAAGCCGCTGTGAACGTACAGGGCAGCAGTTCGAGTTATGAAATCATGTTTGAGAGAAGTCGATGGATGCCGGCCTCTCTGCGAACTCACTATACTCCTTACATGCTTGCGACCAAGAGACGCACTGGACAGTCTAACTCAGGAGGCTATCCGTAAGGAACCCTCCTAGGGCATTAAGCGGCTACGCTCTTTTGTGATTGTTGTGCGCTCTGTGGCAATTAGGTCTGAACATCTTCAAATCACGTTCCACGTGGAACATGAGTTGAATTGCCTCGGGCGGCTGAATCACAAATTGTCAGCGAAATGTCGCTGCTCTATTTTTCTCGTTATATACATATATCCTCTCATCACACATCACGTGCTGTCCGCCCTCGATGCTTTGCCAAGCGCTTGAATCGCGATTCAATGCCCGCTACAATTCTACTGACGTTTGGGCGCGAGCGCGGTTGAGGGAGGTCTTTTCATTCATTATGCCTGAGGTCTTTGGTTTTTGCGGATGGCGATTCGATCCCGCAGTAGTGGGAAGTTTGGATTGCGTGGTCACGCCTCCTTACGATGTGATCACGCCGGACGACCGCCGTCATCTCGCGAGCCAGAATCCGCATAGTCTCGTGCACCTGATCCTGCCCGAAGAACGCGACGGCTTGAATCGGTACGAGGCGGCGGCGGACACGCTGCACTCGTGGATGCGCCAAGGCGTGTTGAAGCAAGATGCCGAGCGGTCGTTCTACTTGCTCGAACAATCGTTCACCGATCCTGAGGGCGTGGCGCTGGTGCGGCGCGGGTTCCTCGGCGTAGTGCGTTTGCCGGAGACAGGCGGGCGCACGATCCTCGGCCACGAGCAGACCTTCCCGAAAACGGTCGAGGACCGCTTCCTGCTCACGCAGGCGACGCAAGCCAATCTCGGGCCGGTCTTCGCGTTGTACGCGGATCCCGACGGCGTGCTGACCGCCTTTCTGAATCAGACTTCCGGACGCGCGCCGGACCTCGAAGCGCGCACGTTTGAAGGCGTCACGCAACGCGTGTGGCGCGTGCCGCATGACGATCGCGTCACGGCGTTCATGCGGGACCGTCAGTTCTACATCGCCGATGGCCATCACCGTTATGGGACGGCGTGCAGGTATCGCGACCTGATGCACGAGCGCGAATGCCCGGACGGCGAACGCCTGTACGACTTCGCGCTGATGGGCTTTGTATCGCTCTCGGACCCGGGACTCCGGGTGTATCCGACGCACCGGCTGATTCCGATGCCACGCGAATACGACCGCGCGCGGTTCTTTAGACGCCTCGCGAAGTGGTTCGAGGTCGAGCGCGTGGAGTCGGACCTCGAAGCGCGCGTGGAGTCGGAACCGGGCTGTGCGATCGGCATGGTCATCCATGGCGACGGCGCGCATCTCCTGCGGTTGCTCGACGTCGACCGCGTGGCGCTGCTCGGGTCCGACCGGTCGGCCTCGTGGCGGGATCTCGATGTGGCGATCCTGCATCGCGGCGTGACGGAACGCTGCCTGGGCCTTCCTGCCGAGACTTCGTTTACCTACGAGCGCGAGGCCGCGAAGGCGATCGCGGCGGCGGAGCGCGGCGACTCTGGGATGGCGTTCATTCTGAAGGCAACGCGCGCGGATCAGATCCAGGCCTGCGCCGAAGCGGGCGAGGCCATGCCGCACAAGTCGACGTATTTCTTCCCCAAACTTCCCTCGGGCGCGGCGATCTATCGGCTGGTTTAGCTATCGCGACGCGTGGCGTGAGGGAAGGGCCTTATCCAACGCAGAGCCGCGGAGAATCGCGGACGTCCGCAGAGGAAGCATTGCGTTAGCCCAGATGGGTCACGCTATGTCTTGATGAGAAGAGGCCAACTCTTGAACGGAGCCATGCTTCTGTCTCAGGTCCTGGCCCGAACTCAACAACAGCCTAGTCCGTGTCATTGCGAGCGCCGGACCGCCTTTGGCGGCGATTCGTTGTGGAAAGTGAGACTCCTCGTAAAACCGCGAATGAACGCAAATTGACGCGAATGTGCGACTCTGGCAAGACGATTTAAGGGCAGGACGATTGAGCCCATGCTGGGTACGCGCGCGTGGTGTCGCTGCAATCTTGGGAGTGCCATTGCCGACACTCTTTCATGGAAGACGAGATTTCCCCTTGTTCATAGTGCAAACATCAATTACTTTGTTCGCAGCAGCGGCTTCGGCACGACGTACGGCGCTTAGGATACTCATCGAGAGCTTCTCTAATCTTCCTCTGCGATGCTCTGCGACTCTGCGTTGGTTTAAGACACGACATAACACGTAGGATATACCTCGTGGAGTAGCGACTTTGATGGTGTCTTAGTTTGCTCGCTGAATGCCGCTAAAAGAGTGGACAGACACGCTTTTCAAACAGCCAAAACGCGAGTCAGTCCCCGTTTTTCGCTGAGTTCCGGCGTTTGGCGGCGACGTAGGCCAAGCCTTGTGCGCCGATGCGGACGTCGATGGCAAGCTGATGCTCGGCGCCGTCTTCGAGCGTGACGCCGCAGGCTTCGATGCTTTCGCGGAAGGCGCGTTCGGCCCGGGCCTCGCAGAAGCGTTGCAGGGCATCGCCTTCGAGGCCGGACGCTTCGGCGTCGTTCAGGATCGCTTCCATGGCGTCGATCGAAGCGAACAACACCTCGGCGCCTTCCCTGACCCGTTGCAGTTCGCCGTAATGCGCGAGGTACACGCGCTGGGCGCCGGTATCGAGAATGCGCTGGATGCTTCGCCGGGCCTCGCCAGGATCGAAATCCGTGGGGGCCGTCGAGTAGAGGATAAACGGCAGGACCGTCGGCCGTTTCGCTTTGTAGTTGACGCCGAAGGTGTCGCCGCTGAACACGCCGTTCGATTTCGAATCGTGAATGCAGATGTGATGATTCGCGTGGCCGCGCGTCTGCATGAACGTGAACGTGCGTTCGCCGAACGCGAGCGTCTCGCCATCCTCGACGCCGCGGACGCGCGATGCCTCGATGGGCAGGATCGGCGCGTAGAGCCGCTCGAACTCCGCCTCGCCGTAGACGGCCTTCACGCCGGCGATCAGGCGTTCCGGTTCGCACAGATGGCGGACGGCGCGCGGGTGGGCGAGGACCGACGCGTTCGGGCAACGTTCGACCAGCGCGGAAGTCCCGCCGCCGTGATCGAGATGGAGATGCGTCGGGATGACATAGCGAACGGCGGACGGGCCGAGTCCGTAGTGTGCGAGCGCATCGAGCAGGAGCGGCACAGCGTGGACGGTGTTATTGTCGATGAACACGGCTTCGCCGTTTTCGATGAGCAGATAGGCGGCGGCGT
The DNA here is from genome assembly GCA_964402555.1 of uncultured Nitrospiraceae bacterium. Classification (GTDB taxonomy): domain Bacteria; phylum Hydrogenedentota; class Hydrogenedentia; order Hydrogenedentales; family SLHB01; genus CAYOCT01. The sequence goes on from CAYOCT010000003.1 coordinate 182,081, forward strand.
GTTCCGGTTCGAGATACTCGCAGTCGACGGTGACGACGGCAGGGATAGTGGGGGCCATGGGCGCTTACTCCGTTTCTTCGATGATCTTTCGGAACTTCTCGTAGCGGCGCAACGGTTCGAAGCGCGCTTCGTTGCGCAGCAGGTTGCGGACGTTAGGCGATTCGGTGACGGCGGTTGCAAACGCGTCAATCGCGTCTTCGGCGCGGTCCGGCGCGCACAACGCGAAGAAGTAGCCGAGGTCGATGAACCCGGCTGGATTGCGTGGCTCAAGTTCCGCGCCGAAACGGAGACGTTCCTCGGCTTCGGCCAGTTTACCCCGCCGCGCGAGGACACCGCCCAGCGCGCGATGCGCCGGGCCGGCGGTCGGGAGTATCTTGACGCACTCGCGGAACGCGGCCTCCGCCGCGACCATGTTGCCTTCCTGGAGTGCGGCCTGGCCACGGCTCCATCGCTTGAGCAACCGTTTCGTACGGTACCGCGACCAGCCCCATTGTCCCGCAACGAGGAGGATCAACACTGCCACGCCAAGATATGTCGTCATAGCGCGTAATCTTACGCCATCGCAGGCCTGATCCGAAAACGAACCGCCGCGATCACTTGGACAGGAAGCCTTTCGGGAACGGCTCAGGGTGCTCGTACTTGAAGGGCAGCACATCGGGGAAGACGCGGACCGGCGTCGTGAAGGTGAATGGAGCGCCGGTCGCGCCCGGGAACGTCAGCTCCACCATGAACGCGGTCCAGCCCTTTTCCGGTTTCTCGACATGGCCGACGTACGAGCCGTCGGGCTGGGCGGTTAGGCCGGTCGATTGCCAGATCTTACCGACCTTGTCGATGCGGAAGTCGCGCGCATCGGGATTCGTGGCCTGCCACAGTTTCACCGCCGTGGGTTTCGAAGGCGTCTCGACACGCGTAGTCGCGTCGTCCGGGAACGACCAGCGATACTCGGGGATCGGCTTGTTCTCCGCTACGGCGTCGAAGAAAGACTGGACGCTGGCTACGGCGGAGACGTCGAGTCCGTGGCCGGTATTGGGCACCGCGCGCAGATACGTGGGGCCCTTCAGATCGTTGAGGTAGAATTGCCACGAGTCCGGACAGAAGAACTGATCGCCGCAGGAATGCATGATGAGCTTCGGCATGGTGAGGCGGTCAAGGTAGCTGTACGGTTCGACGATCTTCATGAGGGCGTCGTATTCCTTCGTGCCCATCCAATCCATTATGTGCATTTCGGTGTAATCGTCGATCGCCTCGGCCCAGAATCCGTAAACCGCTTTGTGATGTTCGAACGACGGGACGATGTTGAGCATGTCGATCACAATCGGCACGCACGCGACGACGCGTTTGTCGACGATCGACGTGGTCCAGGTAGTCCAGCCGCGTTTCGACGCGCCGGTGACCATGAAGTGCTCGACCTTGTGTTTGCCGCCTTGCTTGCTCGCGCAGAATTCCTGGATGGTGTCCATGGCGCGCACGACCGCCTTCGTCATCGGGAGGCGCAGAGGCCATTCTTCGTCGCCGGTGCGCATGTACTTGTCCCACGTGTAGGCGATGATGGAGTCTTCGGAGCGCCGTTTGTTGTCGTCGGAGAAGGTGAGGGGTTCGTTGGGAATCTGGCTGACGGACGCGACAATCGCATTCGTGGCGCGGGCGATGTTATTGAGCATCACGTCGCCGCCCTTCGGGGCCTCGCCACCGTTCTTGCCGCCGTTGATGAGCAACATGGCCGTTTTGCTCTTGACTTTGGCTGGAACCGCGATGGTCATCCAGTGCGTCCAGATGGGCCGGTCGACCTCGGCGGCGGTGCGCCATTGTTGCGAAGTAAGTTCGATTACGTAGCCGGTCGTGTCCTTGCCCTCGAAGGTGTTGACAAGCTTGTAGGCGTAGTTCGCGTCCGGCTTCGCGACGTAGCGGTCGAGCGCGGTCTGGTTCGCGGTTTCGCGGAGATTGTTGGGTGGGGCCGCCAGAGCCTGCGCGCTAGAGACGACAACGAGGATAAGAAGCAAAACGTTGTAGCGGGTTATCTTCGACATGTCGAAATCCTTCCGTGTGTTCGTAGACCGACCATTGGACGCGCGAAACGCCGATCCAGTTTCCGCGCCGGGAGTACTTTGGCCGCGTTGTGTGTATAGTTCATTAAAGGGACGGGTTAATGCAATCGAAAGGGATCGACATGGCAATGCTGAACCGGCGCGATTTCATGAAGCATGCCGCGGGCGCCGCGGCTGTGGCGCTGGCGGCGCCCGGGCTGGCCGCCGAAGAAACCCCGAAACTCGCGGCCACGACCTTGCGCACGCTCGGCGGCACAGGGATACGTCCGACGCTGCTGGGCGTGGGGATGGGCGTGAAGGCGTGGGGCGGGCATTCGGAACTGACCCGCAAAGGGCATGATACATTCATGGCCGTGCTGCGGCACGGGTACGAAAAGGGGATTCGCTATTTCGACATGGCCGACATGTATGGGGCGCATCCGTACGTGCGCGAGGCGCTGGACACCTTCATGGATCGCGATAAGGTCGTCCTGTTGACGAAATCCGACGCGCGCGAGCCCGAAGCCTTGCGCGCCGCGGTCGAACAGTTTCGCAAGGAACTCGGGACCGACCGGCTCGACGTCGTGCTCTTGCACTGCCTGCAAAAGGGGGATTGGCCGGAAACGCTGAAGCCGTGTATGGACGTGCTGTCGGAGTTCAAAGCGAAGAACGTCATTCGCGCGCACGGGGTCTCGTGCCATCATCTCGATGCGGCCGAACGCGCGGCGGAATCGCCGTGGGTCGACGTGTTGCTCGAACGGATCAATCCGTACGGTCTCAAGATGGACGGACCGCCGGAGAAGGTCGTGCCCGTGCTGCGCAAAGCGCATGAGAACGGCAAGGGCGTCGTAGGGATGAAGATCGCCGGCGAAGGGCAATGCGCGGACCGGCTCGTCGAGTCGATGAGGTTCGTGCTCGGCCTGGGGTGCATCGACGCGATGCCGATCGGGTTCCTGGACCCGTCGGAGATCGACAGCGCGTTCGCGCATATCGAATCGCTCCAGATCGCTTGACCGGGATTCGGCCGCAAGCACAATCGACGCAGAGTCCACGAAAGCAAGTGGCGACGATATGGACTGCGGCGATGCTTCGCCGCTCTGGCTGGGTTGTTCAGGCGCCGCTACGATACCTCATCCAAAGCGCCGAACAGACGGCGCATTCCATAGAGCGCGTCTTCGAGAGCGCAACCGCAGCGCTACGTGATAGGCGACTGCGACCGCGAGGGCCGCAATAGTAATCCAAAGGCCGAGCGTGAAGCTTCGCGGTTGGAAACGAAGCGTCACTTCGTGTGCGCCCGGCTCGATGATAACCCCAATGAAATCGCCGTACGCGGGAACGACGTTGCAGGCCGCGCCTTCGGCCCGCGCCGTCCGACCCTCGTGATAGCGTTCGTTGACAATGAGCAACTGGCGCGTGGGCGCGTCCACGGCGATGCGGATTAGTCCGGGACGGTCGTCCACGATCGACGCGCGACCCGGCGTACCTTGGGGTAAATCGAGTGGGGCTGCAATGAGCGCGGTTGTCGCAATGTCGATGCGCTCGATGTCGTCGTGCGGATTGGCGCTGACCTGTGTCTGCGTGACGAGCCGCGCTCTAGGCATCGGATCGGAGACTTCGTACCACGCCTTGCCTTCACGCGCGGCTTGGGTAAGCTCGGGGATCGCGCCGTAGCGCGCCTTTCGCCAGCGCACGCCGGCCAGGCGCAATGCGGCAGTTTGGTTGTAGTAGTCGAGACGGCTCTCGGGGATCAGGCCGCAGTACCCTTGCGGCACGGAGACGCCCTTAAGCGTCGCGCAGGAATGCGCGTATAGCGGGCGTAGATCGGGGTCGGCTCGAAACCCGGGACTCGGCGGCGGGACCTCGATGCGATTGACGAACGCATCGAAGCGTTCCCATTCCGGATGGCGCAATCCGTAGAGCGCGAGATCGGCGATCGTAAACGCCAGCAATGCCGGCAGCGCGAAGCGTCTTCCGCGCGCGGCTGCTATGACCAGAATGGTCGCCACGGCAAAGAGTGCCGCGCCCATGAGGATGTTGCGGGTGGATGCGAAGACGAACGGGGGTTCCGGCCGGCCGCGAGAGGCGATTGCGGCGGCCGCGACGACCAGACTGGCCAGGAACGGCAGCGCGAGCACGGCGGCACGAGGCCACGGCATGCGATTGTTGTCGCGCAACCGCGCGAACAGGTCCGCGCACGCTACGGCCGTTACGATGGCCGTCGCGAAATGCAACCAGAAGAGGTGCCGTTGCGCGGCGCGAAACGAACGGACGATCGGGAGCAGCGCCCACGCGCGATAGACATAGCCGTATTGTCCAAGGGCCAAAACGACACCGATTACTGCGAGTCCCGTTGCGGCAGCCACGAGCGGGCGGTACGTTCCGAGGTCGCGGTAGCGAAGGAGCGCGTAGACCCAAAGCACGGCGGCGGCCGCGCCCATGTAAGGTGCGATCTCCTGTGCGCCGCGTTGCTCGAACACGTACGGACTGAACCATTGAATGAGCATCAAGGGACGAAGCGACCAGCCCATGCGAAACGCGAACGACGGATCGGCGCGGTAGGAATGCGCCGCCGCGTCGAGCGTGGGCAGGATCTGAATCGCGCCGATGGCGAGTCCCAACAGTTTGGCCACGACCAGCATGACAAGAATCTTGCGCGATCGGATCGAGCGCAGACGGTAGAGGACGTACAGCGCTTCGACGATCACAGTGAGGTAGACCATCTGCGGATGGCCAAGAAGCAGTTGCGACGCGGTCAGCGCGGTGATCGCGAGCGACGCGCCGGCGGCCTTGCGCGGCGTGGGCTGGTTGAGCGCGGTGTCGATGGCGAGCAGAAGCCAGGGAAGATGCGCGACGATGGCGGTCATGTGCATGAACTCGTCTTTGCAGAACCCGCACCACGTAAAGACGAACGCGCCGAACAGCGCGGCGAACGCGGGAAGCGTCCATCGCCGTAGGAGAAGGTACATGCCCGCGAAGAGGAACGCGTAGGCCAAGAGGCCCTCGAGGTTGTACGCGACCGTGAACGGCAGCGTGCCGTAGAGGAGCAGGTGCAGCGGGTGGCACATTCCGACCTCGCCGATCCCGTGTAGGTAGAACCCGCAGAACATGCCGGGCATCCAGAGAAAGCTGTCGCCGTGATGCAGGCATTGCTGGTAGAACCAGCGCGCGGGGAGATGAAATGTGGAGAGGTCCTGGCGGAGATCGACCGTGCCCGCGAACATCGGATAGCTGACCACGGCAAAGAAGAACAGCGCGCCGGCCGCTACGATCGCGGCCAATGGGCGCGTTCGCGACTCCGATTGCATAGGCCAGCCTCCCGAAAGCAGCATCGTAATCGATTGCGAACGCCAATGCGATAGGAGGGGCTAGCCCGCGTTCTTTATGAGCCTACGGTGTCATTGCGAGGAGGGGTTCAGCCCGACGAAGCAATCCCCCGGCCTGTTGTGCGCAGAAGATCTGGGGATTGCTTCGTCGGGCTGAACCCCTCCTCGCAATGACACGAGACAGAAGTACTCCTCCGAGCACGCGTTGGCCTCTTCTTCTCAAGGCATGGTGTGAACCATCTAGATCAGTCGTAGGACTTGCGGAGGGACGTTGTGAGGATGCCGAGGGCTTCGCGATATTTCGTCACGGTGCGGCGCGCGATATTCAGCCCTTGTTCCTTGAGCATGTCGGCGATCTTCTGATCGCTGAGCGGCTTGCTCTTGTCTTCTTCGTCGATGATCTTCTTGATCATCGACTGGACGCTCTTCGAGGACTGGGCCTCGCCACTGTCGCGGCGGAGTCCGGGCGAGAAGAAGTACTTGAGTTCGAAGAGGCCCTGCGGCGTCTGCATGTATTTGCCGCGGGTGGTGCGGCTGACCGTCGCTTCATGGACGCCCACCTTGTCGGCGATCTCCTGGAGCGTAAGCGGTTTGATGAACTCGACGCCTTTGTCGAGGAACTCTTCCTGCACATCGACGATGGCGGTGGCGATGCGCAGGATGGTGTTTTGGCGCTGCTCGATGTTGCGAATGAGCCACTTGGCGGACTCGACTTTTTCGCGGAGGTATTGTTTGTCCTGGCGGCAGATCTTCGTGTTGCGCGCCATGGCCTGATATTGCTGGCTGATCCGCAGTTCGGGGATGCGCTCATCGCTGAGATAGACGATGTACTTGCCGTCGATCTTTTCGACGATCACATCGGGCGTGACGTACTGCGCGGGGCTCGAGGTGTATTCGAATCCGGGCCAGGGATTGAGTTTCGCGAGCATCGCCGTGAGTTCTTCGATGCGCTCGGGCGCGACGTTCATGGCCTTGGCTATCTTGGGAACCTGGCGGCGTTCGAGTTCGACGAGGTGATGCTCGACCAATTCGCGGAGTTGATCCTCGTCGGGATACTCCATATTGATCTGGAGCAATAGACATTCGACAACGTCGCGCGCGCCGACGCCCGTCGGCTCGAACTTCTGAATCAGGTAAAGCACGCGCTCGACGGCCTCGACCGGGACGTCGAGTTCGCCCGCAATTTCTTCAAGCGATCCCGTGAAGTAGCCGCGGTTGTCGATGTCGCCGATGATGTACTCGCCGATCTGATACGTGCGGTCGTCTTTGGCGGCAAGACGCAATTGCGTGAGAAGCCGCGAGCTGAACGACTCGCCCTGCGTGATCGAGTCCTGGTAGTACTGGCGGCGGTCGTCGGCATCGGGATTGCGGCTGAGATCGGTGCCTTCGCGATGGCGGCGGTCGTACTCCCATTCGCGGGCGAAATCGTCGAGATCGAAACTCTCTTCGTGATCCTTTGCGTACTCGGTGGCGGGCTCGGTGGGCGGGGGCGTCATCTCGAGGACCGGTTCCTTCGCAATCTGTTCGAGAACCGGATTCGTCTCCAATTCCTGCTGGACATATTGGTCGAGTTCGATGCCCGAGAGCTGCAGGATTTGAATGGCCTGCTGCATCTTCTGGGTAAGCATCAGACGCTGTTGTTGCGTCTGAATCAACCGATGTTCCATGCCCATCATGATGGGAGAATGCCTCCTAAGGGTGCGCAGGAATTATACCAAGCACGAAAAAGGGTGTCAATGAACGGAAGGGAAGATCGCGCGTATCGGCGCGTTCCGGATCACGTTCCATCGCGGTCGAGCGGCTGCACGTCGTCCTCGAAATAGCGGTGGCACGCGCGGGGAAGGACACGGTAGTCGACGCCCGCGATCGCGCTCGAAACGTCGCGCGCGTTGTAGGTGTTCCAGAAGAGCGCCGTTCGATCGCGCAACGCGCCGGAACGCGCGTCGAGGATCAACGCAGCCAGCGCCTTGCCGGTGTAGGTGCCTTCGAGCTTGACGCTTTCGGTCTCGCGCAGCAGCCGCGTCGCGGCGACGGAGGCTTCGGTATACAACGCGTATTGTTCGCCATAGCAGTCGTGGCGCATCAGGATATCGGACGCGTCGAAGGCCAGCGCGGGGAACGACGGATCGCGATCGCGCAACAGGGCCACGGTGTCGTGTAGCAGCGCGAGCGTGCGCGGCGCGTTAACGAACTCTTCGCCGGTGACGCGGACCATCACGACGCGCGAGGCGAGGCCCGCGGCGCGGAATCCAATCATGAGTCCGACGGCGGTGCCCGTCGTGCCCGCGGCGACGTAGACGAGATGGGGTTCGGGCAGGAGGCCCGCGTCGACTTGTTCCTTGAGTTCGAATCCGGCGTTGACGAATCCGATCGCGCCTAACGGCGAGGAGCCTCCCGCGGGAATGATAACGGGCGTCTTGCCGGTACGGAGCCTGTGGCGCGCGAGTTGATATGCGACGCCCGCCTTGAGCGAGCGCGAATTCGCGTAGGCGTGGAGTTCCGCGCCGCTACAATAACTCATCAGGAGATTCTGCCGTACCGTATGCGCGTTGGGCTGCGGCAGCAGCATCGAGATGCTCTTCATGCCGAGGTCGTTCGCGTAGATGGCGGTCGCGGTCGCGTGATTCGATCCCACGCACCCGAAGGTCATGACCTCGCCGGCTCCGATGTCGCGCGCATGGCCGAGCAGGAACTCGAGCTTCCGGACTTTGTTTCCTCCGTAAAGCTTGCCGCTGACGTCGTCGCGCTTGACGTAAACGGCGTCATGGCCGACGGCCTCGCCGAACCGTTCGAGGCGCTGGACCGGCGTGGGCAGATCGGCCAGGGCCACGCGCGGGAGACGCGCTTCGAGTGCGGGGTACGCGCGAAACAATGCCAGCATAACGATTCGCTCCATCCAATTCGTGATCGTGGTCGTGATCGTAGTCGTAATCGTAGTCGATTGTCGATTACGACTACGATCACGATCACGACTCAGACGGAGTTGTCAACGAGAAACCTTGGGCTTATACTTGCGCCATGGTTTCCGCCTTGATAAGCGTGGCGCTTCTTGCGGGACTCGGGCAAGCGGTAACGCCGCCCGGTCCTGAGATGAAGACGTACATCCTCACACTGCAAGATGGCACGAAGGTTCCGGTCTTCTGGGATTCCAAGCAAGAGGACAAGGACTGGGTCCATCTTCAGATCGACGAACCGTGGCTGCCGCAGCAACCGGCGTATTGGTCCGGCAAGGCCTCGGAAATCGTCAGTAAACGCCTCGAAATCCCAAGCATGCGCGAGCAACGCGTTCGAGAAGGATGGGCCGCGCAGGGGTTCGTCGAGATCAACGGGCGGCACGTGGAAGCGTCGGACAAGGCCTGGTCGGACCGTGCGCGCGAGCTCGCCGGTGTGACGGCGCCGGGCGGCGCGAGCGCTCCGGCGCCCGCCGCGGAAACGCCGGCCTTGGCGCCGCCGGATCCGCAGGCGCAGGCGTCCGCACCGCAGCGAGGCCTCGTTTGGCCTTGGGCAGGCTATGTGGGCATCGGGGCGGTCGCGATCGCGCTGATCATTGTGATCGCGCGGACGATGGTGGTGGGCGAGAATTCCTGACGAGCAGCGCGCCCTATCCCTTCATGCACCAAATCTCGTAGGCGTCGACCGGAATGGCCTTGCCTTCAAGCATGACGTTGCCGATACCGCGCGCATCGACACGCTCTTTGATCGCCTCGTAGGTCGGACCGCCCGCGACGACCTGGCCGGGCTTGGCCAAGTCGCACAGCCGCCGCGCGACGTTGACGTAATCGCCCACGACGGTGAATTCCATGCGCATCGGCGATCCAATGTATCCGGCAATGACTTCGCCCGTGTTGATTCCGATGCCGAGATGGAGCACGGGCCGTCCTTCGTGGGCGCGCTGCACGTTCAGCTCAGCGTTCTTCGCCTGAATTTCGAGGGCGGCCTTAATGGCGCGCAAGGCGTCGTCCTCGGCCGAAAGAGGCGCGCCGAACACGGCCATGATCTCGTCGCCGATGTATTTGTCGAGCGTGCCTTTGGCCTGGAACACAATCTCGGTCATGGCGCTGAAATGTTCGTTGAGGATATCGACCATCACGCGCGGCGGGACCTGTTCGGCGATCTTGGTGAAACCGCGGATATCGCAGAACATGGTGGTGACGATGCGCTTCTGGCCGCCCAGCTCGACCGTGGTCGCTTCCTGCATGATCTGGTCGACGATGGCCGGCGAGAGGAAGCGGCTCAGGTTCGAGCGTTTCTTTTCCTCGGCCATCATGCGCTCATGAAGCCGGACGTTGTCGATGGCCATGGCCGATTGCGCGGCGAGCGACGCGAACAGCTCGAGATCTTCCTCGTTGAAACTGATGTCGGGCTTGCGCGTGTCGACGTAGATCGACCCCATCGAGCGGTCCTCGACGCGCAACGGCACCGCCATGGCGCTCACGATCTGCTGGCGGATGATACTCTCGCGCATCCCGAATTCCTGGTCCGAACTGGCGTTCGTCATCAGAACCGGTTCGCCGTCGATGGCAGCCTTGCCCGCGACGCCCATGCTAGGCGAACTGGCGGCGAGGTCCTGCCCCATCTCGCGCGCCACGCTTACGCGCAACCGGTTCGAGGCGTCGTCTCGCAACAGGACGAAACCGCGGTCTGCTTCCATGACTTCGATCGCCGTATCGAGCACATCGGCGAGGCGTTTCGAGAGATCGAATTCGCTGGCGATTAATTTACTCGCGCGGTACAGCGCCGCGAGGCGCCGATAGGCGCGGCTCATGGCAAGGATGTCTTCGGGTGTCGTCTGGGGGGCCGGGGTGGGCCGGTGATCCGAAATCAGGGGCGTGCGGCTGCTGCGCGCGATGAGGGTGAGGCTGTTGCCGACGCGGTCCATCTCGGCGCGGATCTTGTCGACGTCGCGCATGAGTTTGGAATCGTTGGCTTCGTCCTTGGCCTCGGCGCGACCGAAAAAGGTGTCGTCCCGATAGACGAGCCGGCACTTGCCGCCGAACCAGATTTCGTCCATGTGGGACAACACGCGTTCGACCACGCGCTGCCGGTTGACGTAGGTGCCGTTGAGGCTGTTCTTGTCAATCAAGATGCACTTGCTGCCCCGTCGGCACACGATGGCGTGATGGCGGGAGACTTCGTCCGCCACGAGCACGACGTCGTTGTCCTCGGCACGGCCGAGATGGAGTTCCTGGTCCGACAAGGGGACCGTCATCGGCGGCATGCTGGGCTGCTCGATTATGAGTTGTGGCATCGCGTCCAGATCCTGGTTCGTATCATAGCAGCCTAGGGGTGCGCGGTCAACGTCCGCTACGCCACTCGTCGCGGAACGCGTCGCGATAAATCGTGACCGATGGTTTACCGGTTTCCGGCACGATTACGGCGACGATGTCAAACCGGTAGTACATCGCGGGATCATTCTCACGTTGGATGTAAACATGCGCCGCGGCGCGGATATGCCTGCGTTTTTCGTGGTGGACGTTTTCTTCAGGCGGCACGGGATCGTCGCTACGCCGGGTCTTGACCTCGACAAAGGCGGTAGTGTCGCCTTCGCGCGCGACGATGTCGATCTCGTAGCGGCCCAACTGGGCGTTACGGTCGAGGATGCGGTAGCCGGCGCGTCGCAGGGCGCGAACCGCAAGGTCTTCGCCGCGTCTGCCGAGGGTCTTGGGCGGGCGGCGAAACCATGCCAGAAGCCGGTTGGCGGTTCGGGTTTTCGATTCGGTCATCGCGACGCTCCGCGTGCCGTGGGCCGGGGATCACGCTTCGGCGGGCGCGGGAAACAGCCGGATGTCGCCGAAGATTTGATGCTGGTGCGCGCGGATGCGGCCCATGCGGCACAGTTCGAGGATCGCCAGGAAACAACAGACGAGTTCGACGCGGCTCTTGCATTCGCGGAAGAGATCGACCCAGGCCAGGCTTTGCTTTTCGGCGAGTTGCTCTTCGATGAACACAATCTTCTCGTCCACCGACGCTCCCTCACCGACGACCGTGTGCGACAGGCCTTCGGTGATGAACCGCAGCACGCCGCGGAACGCCTGGATGAGGTCGTACAGGCTGACTTCGATGTACTCTTCCTCGTCCGGGTCGGCCTCGATCTCGGGCTTGACGTTGCGCGCGAACCAGTTGGCGCGTTCCTCTTCGAGACTCTGAAGTTGCTGCGAGAGGTCGCGATAGCGGCGGTATTCGAGGAGTTTCTCGACGAGTTCGAGGCGGGGATCTTCTTCCTCGACTTCCTCTTCTTCGGTATCGAGTTCGGCGGGCAGGATCATCTTCGACTTGATTTGGATAAGCGTCGCCGCAAGGACCAGGAACTCGCCGGCCACGTCCAGATTCTCTTCGCGCATCAACTCGAGGAAGCGGATGTATTGTTCGGTGATCTTCGCGATCGGGATGTCGAAGATGTCGATTTCCTGCGACTTGATGAGATACAGCAGGACTTCGAACGGCCCTTCGAATTTCTCGAGGTGTAGACGCAGGGCCTCGTCCGTGGCTTCGTCGACGATGAATGCATCGTCCGCCGCCACGGCGCCAGCAGGGGTTTCGACGGTCTCGGTCATGGGGGCGCCTGCACTCCAGAATGGTCACGTCCAAATGATGGCGGGATCGTACCTTGCCCGGCGGATGTAACGCAAATGTCGGTGGGGGCGGGCGGGATCGCGACTACGATTACGATCACGATCACGATCGGGGTGATGGGTTGATAGCGTGCGGCGCGGGGGCTTAAGATGGGGTTCCTGGATGGAGGGTGGAATCATGGCGGAAACGGCGGAACTGAATCGGGCGTCGCGGCGGGATTTTCTTAAGACGAGTAGCGCGGTAGCAGCGGGCGTTGCGCTCGCGGGGCGCGCGGCTGCGCAGGAACCGGTCGAGCAACTGGCGTTGCGCGGCGGGCCGAAGGCGGTAACCGTGCCGGATGGGGACGCGGTCAAGTGGCCGCGGTACGGCGAGGCGGAGGAACAGGCGGTCCTCGAATTGGTGCGGAATCCGACCTACGAACCGATCGCCGCGCTCGAAAAGGATTGGCGGGATCATTTCGGCGTGCCGTGCGCAAAGGCGCATTTCAACGGGACCAGCGCGCTGGCGTCGATGTTCTTCGCGCTCGATTTGCCGCCGGGCAGCGAGATCCTCGTGCCGAGCTACACGTTCTTCGCGACGATCGTCCCGATGCGGCTCTTCGGCCTGGTGCCGGTCTTTGTGGACATCAACCCGCGCACGCTGAACTTCGATCTCGAAGACGCGAAGAAGCGGCTGACGAAGGACACGAAGGCGGTGCTGCCGGTGCATTGGATCGGGCTGCCGTGCGAGATGGATCTGATTTGCGACTGGGCAAAGGAGAAGGGGTTGATCGTCCTCGAGGACTCGGCCCACGCGCACGGCGCGAAGCTCAAGGACAAGTACACGGGGTCTTGGGGGCGGATGGGCATCTTTAGTTTCCAGACGACGAAGCCGTTGCCGGCGATCGAGGGCGGCATGGGTGTGTATCACGAACAGGCCGATTACGAGCGCGCGGCCGCGTTCGGCAACTACGACATGCCGGGCATCGATCCCGCGAGTCCATACATGAAGTACAAAGGGTCGGGGCTGGGCCTGAAATTCCGTATGCATCCAATGGCCGCCGCGCTCGCGCGATGCCAATTGAAGGGCCTTGAAGCGCGTAATGAAGCCGGCGCGCAACAGGTGCGGAAGCTCAACGATGCGCTGCTGCAATTGCCCGGACTGTACGAACAGACCACCGGGCGCACGGACATGAAACGGCTGTATTACTCGTGGAACATGCTCTTCATCGACGAGCAACAGGCGGGCATGTCGCGCGCGAAGGCCGTCGAGGCGCTCAAGGCGGAAGGCGTCCGCGCGAGCGCGCTCGAATACACGTTGCAGCACAAACTGCCGATCTATGGCGAGGCGCAATGGTGGCATCACAAACCCGCGATCCCCGAACTGCCCGGAAGTGAGCAGGCCAACGCGACCGCGCTCGCTCTGCCGTATTTCACGGCCGACGCGCCGGAACTGGTCGAGCAATACATCAAGGCATTCCAGAAGGTCTGGGCGCACCGAAGCGAACTCGCCTGAGTTGAAGCAAGGAAGGGCGAGCGCCGAAACGGTCTTGGCGATGCCGATGGCATAGACCGGCTCAATTGCATTCGCACCTCAATCAAAGGTAAGTTCACATCCTCTCAGAGCTTGTGAAGAAACTGTGAAGCGCTGGCGCTTTGCCTCTTGACTACGTATTGCCTGTCATCCTGAGCGCAGCGAAGGATCTCATAAGCATCAGAGGCCTATGCACATAGCGAGATCCTTCGCTGCGCTCAGGATGACAGAGAGGACGGAGCCGACAAAGGAAAGCGCAAGACTTTGATATTTCTTCACAGGCTTTCAGGATGACAGAGAGGACGGAGCCGACAAAGGAAACGCAAGACTTTGATATTTCTTCACAAACTCTCAGCATGACAGAAGGCCGGGTTTCGAGATAGCCCAGGCAAGAAGCAGCATAACGAAGGCCGCCTTTGGCATGAACCACAGTGCCAGGCCCGGCCTTGAGAGGAGCGCTTGTATGAGCAAGCAGATATCGGTAGTGCTCGGGTGTCTGACGGTAGCGTGGTCCTGTATCGCCGCCGCCGGGCCGCTGCAGGTGGGCGTGGCTTCGGCCACGATCAATCCGGCCGTGGGGACGTATCTCGGAGGGTACGACCATAACCGGAAGTCGACGGGCGTCCATGACGACCTGTATGCCAAAGCTATCGTGTTCTACGACGGCGAGAATGCCGTCGCGCTGGTCGTGCTGGATGCGTTCAGCTTGCAGTACGACACGACCCAGGAAATCCGGGCCGCGGCCTCGAAGAAGGTCACGAAGATCTCGCTGCCGCCGGAACGCATTATCCCGCAGGCCACGCATACGCATTGCGCCCCGGACACCTGCGGCATTTACGGCCCCGATGAAACGCATACGGGGCGCAGTCCCGAGTACATGAAGTTGTTCATCGAGACGGCCGCGGAACAGGTTGCCAAGGCCGTGGACGCGTTGCAGCCCGCGACGCTCGCCTACGCGGAAACGGAATGCAAAGGCTGGGCGGTCAACGACAGCGAACCGGACCATCTGGACAATTCGGTCACGATCCTCGAGTGTCTCGATGCCAAGGGGCATTCGATGGCGACATTGACAAACTTCGCGTGCCACCCCACGGTGCTCGACAACGACACGACGCAGACGAGCGCGGATTGGGTCGCTAGTTTCTACAAGACGATGGCGGCCCTGCCCGGCCAGCACATGTTCCTGCAGGGGGCGATTGGATGCTGGATCCAGCCGAAGACTCCGGAACGGACCTTCGCCCTGGCCGAGAAATACGGCACGGATCTCGGACAGAAGACGCTCGAGGCGCTCAAACACACGAAACCGATCGACGACACGAAGGTCCGTTTCGCCCACAAGGTGCTGCAAGTCCAGAACGCGAATCTATCGTTCCGGCTGATGGGCAAGATGGGGCTGATACCGCGGCAGTTCGGCAATGCGATCGAGACCGAGGTAGCCTGGTTTGCGGTAGGCCCGGCGCAGTTCGCGACGCACTTTGGCGAATCCGCGCCGGAGTACGCGGCCAAGACCAAAGCGCTGATGAAGACGGGGCCGAAATTCGTGCTCGGGCTCGGACTCGATCATCTCGGCTATATCTGTCCCGAACGCTACTTCACGAACCGCGCGGAAGAACCGTTCGCGGACTATCTGATCAGTATGTCGCCGGGTCCTGTTGCGAGTACACAGATGATGGACGGACTTGCGTCGATCATTCCGTAAGATCTTTGCGCTGGAAACACGGACAACCACGGACATTCACGGACGGCGGAGCGTGCTCCGCCAAGCGTTGCGATCCGGGCCGGGCCTTTCTATAATCGTGGCGCGGGTTGGTATCATGTCTTTCACTCACAACGTTGGGAGTTAAGCGCCCATGGCCGATCACAACGAACCGGCCTCGCTCGGCGATCAACTCGTCAAGCACGAGCTCATCACGCGCGAGGAACTCGCCAAAGCCCAGGAACGCGAAGCCGCGACCGGCACGCCCTGGATGCGCCAGCTTCTTCAGATGAAGAAGATGAACTTCGGAGTTATCGAGGACCTGTTGTGGCGGGAGTTTCATCCGCGATCGGTTCGCGAGGAGCATGAGCGGCTGGGCCAATCTTTGTTGGGCCTCGGCGCGGTTACGAACGAGCAGTTGAAGGCAGCGTTGGAAGAACAGGACCGTAGCGGGAAACTGCTGGGAACCATTCTGCTCGACAAGAAATTCGTCACACGCGACACGATCGCGCGCGCACTGGGCCGGCAGCACGGCCTCGAGTTCGCCAAGCTGGAATCGACGCCGAGCGACCCGCTGGCGCTCGAGTGTGTGCCGGAAAACATGGCCCGAAAGAACTACATGCTTCCGGTCCGGATCGAAGGGGATAAGCTGACGGTCCTCATTACCAATCCCGAACTGCGCGAGACGCTCAAGAGCGTGGGCATACTCCTGGGCAAGCGGATTGAACCGGTGCTGACGAACGCCGAGGACATTCGGACTGAGATCGCCTCGCGGTACCAGAAAGCCAAGTTACGCATCGCGGACAAACCCGCGGTAAGCGCAAAGATGACGGTAGTTTCCAGTCCCGTAGCAACTAAACCGGTGCAAAAGGCGAAGGTGGAGCATACCATGGCGGACACGACGAAGACGGAAACAGTCCAAGGCGCCAACGACTTGGCGCGGTTCGAGGATATCGCACGCGAGGCCTCGGGGTTGCCGGTCGTAAAGCTTGTAACCACGATTATCGAGGGAGCCATCAACTCGGGCGCTACGGATATCCATCTGGACCCGCAGGAACCGGAGATGCGCGTGCGTTACCGTATCGACGGCACGCTCCACGATATTATGAGCATTCCCAGCGAAGTCCAGGGCGCCGTGGTGTCGCGCGTTAAGATCATGTCCGACATGGACATCACCGAGACGCGCCATCCTCAGGACGGCCACATCAGCATGGCGTTCGGAGACGACGAATATGATATCCGCGTCGCTACGTTGCCGACGTTCCTGGGCGAACGGGTCGTGCTTCGGTTGCTCGATCAATCCGCCGTATTGTCCGGAATCAAAGACCTCGGGTTGGAGAAGGAAGATGAGGACAAGCTGAGGCGGATCATCGACCAGCCGTACGGTATGATTCTCGTCACGGGTCCGACGGGAAGCGGAAAGACGACGACGTTATACGCCGCGCTGAACCAGAAGAACGTGATGACGGACAGCATCGTGACTTTGGAAGACCCGGTCGAGTATCAGCTCTCGGGGATCAACCAGGTCGAAATCGACTCGGATATTGGGCTTACGTTCGCCAACACCCTGCGGGCCGCGCTTCGGCAAGATATCGACGTGCTGCTCGTCGGCGAAATCCGCGACGCCGACACGGCACGGATCGCCGTACGAGCGTCCATGACGGGACATCTCGTATTCAGCACCCTGCATACCAACGACGCCGGCGAGGCTATTTCGACGTTGCGCAATATGGGAATCCCTTCGTATCTGATTGCAAGCGCCCTGACCGCAGTGATTGGCCAACGGCTCGTGCGAAAGATCTGCGACAACTGCAAGACGAGCCACGCGCCGTCTAAGGAATTACTGAAAGGACTGAATCTTCCTCAGACTGTCAAGAAAGTTCACCGTGGGAAGGGGTGCGAGGCCTGTTACCATACAGGCAGCCGCGGGCGAACGGGTATCTTCGAAATCCTTGAAGTAACCCCTGAGGTTCGAAGGTTAATCGCGGCAGAGGAACCGATTGAACGCGTTCTCAAAGCCTCCAAACTTAAAACGATGGCCGACCGCTGCCAAATCAAAGTGAAGCAGGGAATCGTGGCGCCCGAAGAGTTCCTTAGAACGATTCGTCTATAACGTAAATCAACGATTCCAGAAAAGGCCCGTATCTTCCTGTTGGCAACTTGTGGATAAGTCTCTCTAGCCGAGCCATACGGAATGACAGTTAGATGAAGAGGTACGTTGTTAATCCGTTATGGTTGCACCACTTAGCGTAGACACTATACGAAATACCGACCTTTTCATATTTTTTTGTAAACAGTTGATTTATATGCCGTTACATTCAAGAACCGAGCAACCAGCAATAGGATTTCCGACAACTTTCAGAATGTTCCACGCAGCGTGAACAACTTTCAACGAACTTATACGAGAGCCTTAATTCACAGCGCTAAAACGACTGTGGATAAGTCCGCTATTGTCCGTGAAACATTCGAGTCACGCCTAACCTTGATGAAGTGTCCCGAACGGCAATTATTTGCTTACATTCCACTCACAGGTTCTTGTACGCAACCGAGGCAATTCATCTCATGCAATATCCCGATCTGGATATCGGGATAAGATCCACCATGTTTTCCCCAATTCTTCCACGCGCTAAGCTATGCCACTTTAGTGACATAAGAAGCCTTTCCACAAACTGACAGCACCTACTATGATTACTACTTGTTTTATAAACAGCTATCGTGAATAATAAGCGCCAGGTTCTCACTGTGGGGACGTATGGAGAGCAAGCAATGAAAATTCGGATTCCACGCCAGGATCTTCTTGAGAAGGTGAATCGAGTCAAGACGGTGGTTTCGTCGAAGTCGGCGTTGCCTATCTTGTCTCATATTCTCTTCGAGACGCGCGATAGTGCGGTACGGCTTTCGGCGACTGATTTGAAAGTCAGCATCGAATGCACTGTCGATTGTACGGTCGAAGAACCTGGATCGCTCACGGTTTCGTCGCAACGGCTTTCGATGATTTTGTCGGAATTGCCGGATGCTGAAATTGTCATGGAGCTTACCGAAAACAACGTTATTCTTTTGTCGTGCGGACGGATTCAAACGAAGCTCTTCAGTATGGCCCCGGAGGAGTTTCCTCCCATTCGTTCGTTCGACAATATCGAGCCATTGGTATTGCCGCAGGCGGTTTTGCGCAAGTTGTTCGAGAAGACGTCGTTCGCCATTTGTACCGACCAGGCGCGCTATAACCTTACCGGGTTGTTGGTCGAAATTACGGATGGGAAACTGACGGTGGTTGCGACGGACGGACGCCGCATGAGTCTCTCCGTCGAGGAAGAGGGGATTCCCAAGGGAATTAACGTCAAGGTCATTATTCCCGGGAAGATGATTGGCGAGTTGGAACGTCTGCTTGATACCGAAGGCGAAGTCGAGATCTATCTTGACGAGGCGCAGACTGCTTTCACATTCGGAACGACACGCTTGGTCACGGCGCTCATTGAAGGCAATTTCCCGAACTACGATGTCGTCATTCCGAAGAAACACGACAAGGAAGCGGTGGTCAATACGTCGTTGTTTATGGAAGCCGTGCGCCGTACACGGACGATGACCAACGAGAAGTTCAATAGCGTCCGATTCATTCTTGCCGACAATACGGTGACCTTGAAAGTAGTAACGCCTGAAGTCGGCGAGTACGAAGAAGAAATGGCTATCGAGTACGACGGCGAAAAGATTGAGATTGCCTTCAATCCCGATTTCTTGCTCGATATTCTGCGGCACGTCGATTCTGAAATGGCTTGTCTGATTCTCAAAGATACGACAAGTCCCGGCGTGGTCAAGCCGTATCGCGATGGCGCGGTTGATAGTTACGTTAACGTGATTATGCCGATTCGGTTGTAAGTGCGATGTAGAGTAGTCGAAGTCTCGTATGCAGGAGAGATTCTTCGCGTTGCTCAGAATGACAGGCACAGCCAGACCTCATGTGAAGATCCCTGCCATTTACTCACATGCTTTCAGAATGACACTGAGAGTGAGTTTCTAATCTTGTTTTCGGCTTAGCATTTCTCTCAGCGCGCTATCGAATTCTCCGATAACTGTCTCTCGCGAGAAGAATATTGCACGCTTAAGCGCCGACTCTTGCCATGCGGTATAGGCATTCAAATATTCCGCGCCAGCATTAATCCATGTTGGAATCTGATCGAGTTCTTTCCATGAGAAACATGGGCCTATTCCATTTTCGATGACCTCCTGCCCAAGCGGACTTTCCTTATCGCACACCGCCAAGATAGGACTTCCGGATGCAATCCCGGAGATCATTTTGCAGGGCACAAACGATCCGCCGCTTCCGCTCTTTTCGGTAATCACAAAGTAATCGGTTGTGTGCAGCGCTTCCGCGAATTGAGGCTCTTCAAGAAATGGTCCGAACTGAAAGCGCTCATCGCCTGTACCTGATATCCAACGTTCCATTTCGCCGGCTTCAGTTCCATTGCCATGGACGCGAAAGACGAATTCCGCGGCGCTCGCATGGAGCGTTTGACACAAACGAAGCAGGCCCTGTTTGCCGCCGATATTTCCCGCGTAGAGAAGCCGCACCGGACGTTCAGGGACCCTTCCGATCTTCGCGCCTTGACGTTGGATAGCTTCCGCCATGGACGCATTGAGCCAATTAGGAAGATAGCGAATGGGTTGGTTCCTCTTGCGAATCGTTTCAAGACGCTCAATCATAATGGGCGCAATACTGCTCCACACGTCCGCGCGATTGAACATGAAACTCTGCACTGCCGCGAGCAGGTTCTTCACCACACGGCCCTTGGCGATCCCGCTTGCCGCGGCCGCGTCGGCGGAAAGGTCCTGGACGTTGAGCCATAGCGGCTGGCGGTGGATCAGTTTGTTCAACGCCGCGAAGGCTACCGCGCCCACGAGCGGGCAATACACCATGACGAGATCGAAGGATCTTCCGCGCGGCAACGATCGCGCGAGCGAGAATAGGAACGAGGCTTCGTAAACCAGACGTTGAATCAACGACCGTGCGTCGCTCGGAATCACGATGCCGTATCGTTCGACGTGGACTCCATGGTCTTCATAGCGCTGAATGCCGAGTCCGTTCATACCGCTCTTGTCCCGCCATTCCGGATAATAGGGGTACGCGCAGCGCACCGTAACGTCGTAGCCGCGCTCGACGAGCCCATAGGCGAGGTCGCTGAAGATCGCGCCGCCGCCGCCCCGGTCGGGCTGGAACACATTGACCACGATCAACAGGCGCGGCTTTTCCTTCGGTGGATTCATGCGCGTAGCGTAGCCGAACCGGGAAGCACGCGCAACCGCGATTGGTTCCCCTCGGATCGATTTGCTAGAGTATCGCGCGTAACGGCCTGGGAGGGTTTGCACGATGATAGCATCGATTCTGATAGGTGTGATGGCGGCAGTGGCGGCAAACGAGGGCGGTCCGAAAGTCAGCCCGCCGGAGGAGAAGAGCATGCTCAAGTTCGAGAAGATCCGTATCGGCACCGTGACCTACGAAGCGGCGGCCGTGTTCGACGTGAATAACGACGGCATCCTCGACATCGTGTCGGGCGAGTACTGGTTCGAAGGGCCCGATTTCACGAAGCAGCACAAGATCTGCGACGTGCAGAAGGTGGACGATTACTACGACGACTTCAGCGATTATCCGATCGACGTCAATGGCGACGGGTACCTCGACATTATCACCGGCGGCTGGTGGGGCGAGACGCTGCGCTGGCGTGAGAACCCGAAGGGCGCCGACACGCCGTGGGTTGTGCACGACATCGGCAAGACGGGCAACATCGAGCGGGCGTGCTTCTGGGACATCGATCACGACGGCCGCGTCGAGGTCGTGCCGAATTGCCCCGGCAAACCGTACATGGTGTTCAAACTCGATTGCGACGCGAACGGCAAGGGCAAAGGATCGTTCACGAAGCACGTCGTGTCGGACCTGCCGCAGGGGCACGGCCTCGGCTTCGGCGATATCAGCGGGAGCGGCCGCGGCGATTTGATCAGCGCGGGCGGCTGGCTGGAAGCGCCGGCGGACCCGTATGCCGGGAAGTGGGAATGGCATCCCGAATTCAATTTCGGCGGGGCGAGCGTGCCGATCCTCGTGCACGACGTCAACGGCGACGGGTTGAACGACATCATCGTGGGCCAAGGGCACGACTACGGCCTGGCGTGGTGGGAACAGAAGAAGGACGGCGACGGCAAGCGTTCGTGGGTCAAGCATGATATCGACACGGGGCGGTCGCAGTATCACGACATGCAACTGGTCGATATCGACAATGACGGCCAACTGGAATTGATCACGGGCAAACGGTATCGCGCGCACCAGGAACACGACCCAGGTTCGCTTGATCCGCTAGGTGTGTATTACTTCAAGATCAACGGCGGCGAGTTCAAGCGCTACACGATCGATTACGGTCCGGCGGGCCAGGGCAAGGGATGCGGGATCTATTTCTGGGTCCAGGACATTACCGGGAACGGCTGGAAGGACATTGTCGCGCCGGGGAAAGACGGGCTCGTGTTGTTCAAGAACCTAGGCCCCGCGTACCCAGCGCCTCGATCCGCGGCAGGAAGATTATCGCTCCGATGAGCGCGGCGACGGCGGCTGCCAGCAAGACGGCGGCCGCCGCGCTGTCTTTGGCCCGCTTCGCGAGCGGATGGCGTTCCGGCGAAGCGAGGTCCGTGAGGGCTTCGAGGGCGGTGTTCAGCAACTCGGCGACGAATACGATGCCCATCGACAGGATCAGCAGCGCCCATTCGATACGCCCCACGCGGAAGACGATGCCCGCGGCCGTCACGCCGATTGAAGCAACGGCCATAATCCACGTGTTGGGTTGTGTCCGAAATGCATGGACGAGGCCCTGCACGGCGTAACCGAGACTCTTCCATCGTTCGCTTGGCGTTAGTCGCTCAAGCATTTCCATGGTCCTTTGTGTGAAGCCCGGCGCGTCGAGCCGCGCCTGTTCAAGGCGGTGTCGAGCCACCGCACTCCATAGTATATGATAACCTTCCGTGGGTTGAACACGTGGAGGCTACATCATGTCCGGAATCACTCGGCGACAATTCCTTGCAACCTCGGCCGCGGCATGCGCGATGGCGGCTCGGAACGCGCCCGCGCAAAACGGGCCGCGTCCGCCCAACTTCATCATCATCTTCACGGACGACCAGGGCTATAACGACGTCGGGTGTTTCGGCGCGCCGCTGATCAAGACGCCGCGGCTCGACCGCATGGCCGCGGAAGGGATGAAGTTCACGGACTTCTACGTCGCGGCGCCGGTATGCACGCCGTCGCGCGCGGCGTTGATGACCGGGTGCTATCCGCAGCGCGTCGGACTCGCCGCGATACCGCACAGCACAGCGGATGCGCCGCGCACCGACCGCGTATTGTTTCCGCGCTCGCAAGTTGGGTTGAACCCGGACGAGATCACGATCGCGCGGCTGTTGAAGGGCCTCGGCTACGCGACGGGCTGCGTTGGGAAATGGCACCTCGGCCACCTGCCGCCGTTCCTTCCGACGAAGCACGGGTTCGATTCCTATTACGGCATCCCATACAGCAACGACATGACGCCGTCGTACATCCTGCGCAACGAAGAGCAGATCGAAGAACCCACGAACCAGGACACGCTGACCGAACGATACGTCGAGGAAGCGGTGAAGTTCATCCGCAAGCATCGCGAACAACCGTTCTTCCTCTACTTGGCGCACAACATGCCGCACATTCCGCTGCACGTGTCGGAGCGTTTTCGCGGGAAGTCCGCCGGGGGCCTGTACGGCGACGTGATCGAGTGCATCGACTGGGGCGTAGGGGAGATCCTCGATGCGCTGAAGGACGCGGGGATTGACGAGCAGACCTTCGTCATGTTCACCTCGGACAACGGCCCGTGGCTTCCGCATGGCGAAGACGGCGGGCTGGCGACGCCGTTGCGTTCGGGCAAGGGGACGACCTACGAAGGCGGGATGCGCGAGCCGTGCATCATGCGGTGGCCGGGCCGGATACCGGCGGGGTCGGTGTGCGGCGAGGTGGCCGTAACCTTCGACATGCTGCCGACGCTGGCGAAACTCGCAGGCGGCGCGGCGCCGATCGATCGGATTATCGACGGCAAAGACATCGCGCCGCTGATGTTCGGCGAGCCGGGCGCGGCCAGTCCGCACGAGGCATTTTACTATTATTACGGCGACGACCTGCACGCAGTACGCAGCGGGAAGTGGAAGCTCAAACTCGAGACGCGGTTGGGCGACGAAGACGTCTACCGACGCATCGCGCATTCCGACACGCCGATTCCGGAGGCGCTCTACAACCTGCGCACGGACCCTGGCGAGCAGAAATCGGTCCTCAAAGATCACCCCGATGTGGCGGAGCGTTTGCGCGGTTACGCACAACAAGCGCGCGAGGATCTGGGCGATACGATGACCGGCGTGGCCGGGAAGAATGTCCGGCCCATCGGCAGGGCGTGAACACGACGCTTCAACTCGAAAGCGACATAAAGGACCGATTCACCAAGCGCCTATAGATCCGTGTCATTGCGAGCGCAGCGAAGCAATCTCCCGCAAGAAGCGGTCTAGATCCCGGGAGATTGCTTCGCTGCGCTCGCAATGACACATTGTGGGAGACGCGCACCATTTCCAGTCGCTTCGAAGCGAAGCGAGCCGCTTAATAACGCTTCCGGCGTTGTTTGAGCTGGTCGAAGAGGACGGCGGCGAGCAGGATAACGCCGCGGGCGACGTACTGGTAGAACGTTGGGACGTTCTCGAGGTTCATGGCGTTTTGAACCGTTCCCATGATGAGCACGCCGACAACGGTCCCGAGCATCGTTCCCGACCCGCCCGAGAGCGATACGCCGCCTAGCACGCATGCCGAGATGACGTCGAGCGAAAAGCCGACGGAACTGTTCGGCTGGCCGCTGGTCATGCGCGACGCCAGGACCACGCCGGCGAATCCCGCCATCAATCCCTGCATCGAGAAGATGATTATCTTGATGCGGTCGACGGCGATCCCGGCAAGCCGTGCGGCCTCCTTGTTGCCGCCGATGGCAAGCGTGCTGCGTCCGAAGCGCGTCTTGTTGAGCAGCACGCCGAACACGACGAAACACGCGAGCGTGATCCATACGGGGCTGGGGACGCCATAGGGCGCGCTGTTGCCCAGCGTGAAGAAGCGTTCCTCGCTAACGCTCACGGCGGCGCCGCCGGACACGATGAAGCCGAGGCCGCGCACGATCTGCATGGTGGCGAGCGTCGTGATGAGGGCGTTGATGCGGAGCTTGGCGATCACCGTGCCGTTGACGACGCCCACGATCCCGCCGGCGCCAATACCCGCGAGGATGCCCAGCGCAATGCTGTGCGTCCGATCGATCACCACGGCCGCGAGAACGCCTGCGAACGCGACTACGGCCTCGATCGAGAGATCGAAATCGCCGGACGCGAGACAGAACAGCATGGTGCACGCGACCATGCCGACCATGGAGACCGAGAGCGCGAGGCTCACGAGGTTCAACCACGTGAAGAAGTTCTCGACCGAGACGGACAACACCGCGAAAAGGATCGCGAACACCACGAGCATGCCCGCGTTGTCCCAGAGGTTGCGCAACGCGTTCGCGGTTGTGGCGGCGGGGCGGGCGTTCACAGCAGGCCCTGTTCCTTCATGACCTGTTTGTAATTCTCACGCGTGATGAGAAAGCCCTCGGTACGCGTGTCTTTCGGCGGTTCGACACCGTCTCTGACCCACACATACAACAGTTTGGCGGTTTCGTAGCCGTGGCGAAGCGGGCTGATCAGCACGGTCGCGTAGAACCCCGAAGGCGTGGCCTTCTCAAATTCGACCATGCACGTGCTGCCGCCGATACCGATACCCACCAAGGTCTCGGCGTTGAACCCGCGGCCTTCCATCGCGCGGACCGCGCCCATCACGCCCTCGTCGTTCATCGAGAACACGAGCCATTTCTTGACTTCGGGATGCTGGGTGAGCAGCGTCGAGGCGGCGTTGAACGAGCCTTCGGTGTCGGTGGTCTTCTCGGTGGTCGTGTAGATCTTGTCCGCAGGGAAGCCCGCGGCCGTCAGCGACGCGATGGCGCCGTCGGTGCGTTCCTTGGCCGTGTTCAGTTCGTCGAAGGTGACGCCGCACGCGGCGGTCTCTTCGAGGGCCCACCCGCGGCGCTTGAATTCGTCGTAGAGGGCCTTGCCGACGGTCTCGCCGATCTTGCGCGCGCTGATCCCCATGTACGGCACGTCCATGGGAGCGCCGTCCGAACCTACAAACTGATCGTCGACGCTAAAGACCTTGAGATTGTGCGCCTTGGCCTTGGCCACAATTGCGGGACCGAGGCGGACATCGGGCGTGCAAATGACAAACCCCTGGGCGCCTTGCGCGGCGAGATTGTCGATGGCGGACAGGACCTTCTCGCCATCGGTCGCGCCGATCTTGACGAGGTCGAATCCGCACTCGTCCGCGGCTTTCTGGGCGAACTTCCATTCGTTCTGGAACCAGGATTCTTCCGGCATCTTGACGAGAAAGCCCAGACGGACCTTCTCCGGGGCCTTCGGCTGGGCCTGGCACCCGAGGATGCCGAGGAGGGCTATGGCCAGGATGGCCGTGACGAGCAGAATCACACGGTTGTTCATGTCGAGCCTCCCGATGCGCTTTGCGCCGTGCAATTATAGGGGCCGGTGGCGCCAGGCGCAACGAAACTTGTTGACACGGACGGAATTCAGGTATATCATTTAATAGAGTAGTATGGGCATGTCCTCATGTGGGAACTCGCCGCGCAAGGCGGGAGGCATGCCCGGCAACATTCTGGAGGGATTACCTGTGAACGCCCCGAAGCGCTCGTACTCTGTGTGTGTTTTGCTATGGGCTTTCCTAATCCTGGCAGCGTTCGGGTGCATGTGCCCCGGTGTCGCGATGAGCGCGCCGGCCGGCCCGATTGCGGGACCGCTTAACCTCGTGGGCGGCGCCGGTGGCGGTGGTGGTGGAGGCGGCGCGGCGGCTTCGGGCGGGGGCGGCGTCGCCGAGGCCATCGTGACGTACTACAGCGTGTCCGGTTCGGTGCGCACGCCGAGCGATGCGCCCGTGGAGGGGGTCGCGATGGGCGGCCTCGCGGGCACGAACAGCGGCTTTGACGGAGCGTACGCGGGGAGCGTGCCCGCAGGATGGTCGGGCACGGTTACGCCCGCCAAGACGGGCTGGGTCTTCACGCCGGTGAGCCGGAGTTATGCCAACGTGGCCTCGGACCAACCGGACCAGGATTATGTGGCCGAAGGCGTGGGGAGCGCCAGAGTCTACGTAAACGCCAACCATACGGGGGCCGAGGACGGGACTTCGTGGGCCACGGCGTTCGACACAATCCAGGAAGGCGTGGATGCGGCCTTTGCCGCGGGCGGCGGCGAAGTCTGGGTGGCTGCGGGGACCTACACGTCGACGGTGGATCCCGTCGTGACGTTGCGCGAATACGTCGCGGTCTACGGTGGGTTCGCGGGGAACGAGACGTCGCTCGATCAGAGCGACTTTGCCTCGAATCCGACCACGATCGATGGCGAAGGGGCGCGGCGTTGTGTGGTGGGCGCCAATACGGCCGCGATCGACGGATTCATGATCGTCAACGGACTTGCCGGGGACGGCGCGGGCATGTACAACGACAACGCGTCCCCGTACGTAATGAATTGTGTATTCATGTATAACGCCGCCGACGCGGCCTACGCAGTCCCGGCCAAAGCCGGTGGCCTGCCGGAGGCCATCACGCTGCTGCAAGGCAAGAGCGGCGGTGGTTTCGGCGGCGCGGCCGCTTCGGGTGGCGGCGGCACGGCGGCGGGCGTTCTGGCTTACGGGAGCGGGACCGGCGGCGGCATGCACAACGCGGAGTCGAATCCGGTGGTGTATAACTGCGTGTTCGAGAGCAACACGGCGAGCGACGGCGGCGGCGGTATGTACAACACCGCGTCTTCGCCGAGCGTTACGAACGCCCTGTTCGTGGACAACAACGCGGGCGCGGGCCTGGCGCTGCTGCAAGGCAAGAGCGGCGGCGGCGTCAGCGGCGCGGCCCTTGGCGGCGGCGGCATGGCGGCGAGCGTCGTGTCCTACGTGGCGGGTTCGGGCGGCGGCATGCGGAACGACAGTTCGCTGCCAACCGTAACGAATTGCACGTTCGTGGGTAATACGGCGGTCGATGGCGGGGCGCTGTTCAACCAGAGCTCGCAAATCGAAATGACAAACTCGATCCTCTGGAACAATGGCCCGAATTCAATGTCCGGCACCGAGGACAGCGTAGAGCTTGTCACGTACTCGGATGTCCAAGGCGGCCAGCCGGGCGAGGGCAACATCGATGCCGACCCGTTGTTCCTGGACGAGGCCTTCCAGTTGATGGAGGGTTCGCCTTGCATCGACACGGGCACTTCCAATGGCGCGCCCGAGACCGACATTTGGTATATCCCGCGGCCTCAGGGCAACGGGGTCGACATGGGCATTCACGAGCGTTAGCCTCGAAAGGCTTGCGCCGCATTCAGCATTCCAGCGATAGTAGGGAGCCGGCCACGGGCCGGCTCCCGTGTTTTGTTTCGGATGGCGTCTTCGCGGAGGGTTGTTCATGCAGTGCACGCGGCGCGGGTTCTTGAAATCGTGTGGCGTTATGACGGCGGGGGCCGCGCTGGTTTCGCAAGCGGCCTCGATGGCGGCGCCGCCGAGTGCGCGTTCGTATCATCTTTCGATCTCGTGCGACGCGCTCGATGCCGATCCGGAATTGATCGATATCGTCAGGAAAGCTGGCGTCGGCGATCTGTGGATCGGCGCGTTCTTCTACGGCCACTGGCATTACACGATCCCGCGCATCCAGGCGTGGCGCGAACGCATCGAGAAGGCGGGGATGGGCGCGCACATTATCAACGTGCCGCTCGGCCATCCCGGCGACTCGCTGGGCGCGACGTCGGGCGACGTGCCCCTGACGCCGCCAACGCGTTGGAAGCCCGGCGTCCGGCCTGACGGCACGCTGTACGCGGGGACGTCGCTGCACGCGCCCGCGACCGAGGAAAACGCCGAGGCGTTGCGGCAGTTGCAGGCGGCGGGCGTACGGCGCGCGTTTGTTGACGACGATTTCCGATTGGCGCGAGGCCCGGGCGTCATCGGCGGCTGTTTCTGCGACGAACACAAGCGGGCGTTCCTCGATTCGCACAGCTACAGCGACGCGCAATGGAGCGAGTTGATCGACGCCGTTGCGAAGCGGTCGCTGACGCCGATGCTGCGCGCGTGGGTCGAGTTTACGTGTGACGAATTGACCGCGTGTTTCAGGGCGCAGCAGGCCGCCGCGCCGGAGATCGCGCTCGGTAACATGATCATGTATCTGGGCGCCGAGAAGGCGGGCATCCGGCTCGCGGATTATGCGGACGTTCCGTTCCGCGTCGGCGAGTTGATGTTCGACGACTCGTCCTTCGGCACGGTGCAAGGTAAGACCAACGAACTGTTCAGCGCGTTGTTCCACCGGCGCTATGCGAAACCGGAACTCGCCTTCAGCGAGACGACGGCGTTCCCTTCGGACAAGTTGTCGGCGGCGAACATGGCCGCCAAACTCACGACGTCGACCATTGCCGACGTGCGCAACACGATGTTCATGAGCGGCGTGACGGCGTTTCCTCGCACGCACTGGGAAACGCTCGCGCCTGCGATGAAACGGCACGCCGAATCGCACGCGAGGATTGCGGGGCGCGTCCCGCGCGGGCCGTTCAAACACTATTGGGGCGACGCGAGCCGTATGGCAGGCAACGACCAGCCCTTTAGTCTGTTCCTTGCGTCGGGGATTCCGTTCGAGGTGGTCGATACGCTGGGAAGCGACGGGTGGACCTTCTTGTCTGATGCCGACGCGCGGGCGGGCGCGGCTGGAGCGATCCGCGGATCGGGAACGATTCCGGTGATCCGCGCCGAGGCGGGGATCCTGTGGGAAGGCGTGCGGACCATGGCCGATACGATGGACGCGATGTATGCGTTCAAACACGAGATCGCACCGCAATTGCATGGCGTGCCTTATGTCGCCGATGACAAACCCGTGGTGTGCGCATGGTACCCCGATGCGGGCGCGGTCCTGCTATGGAACCTCTCCGAGCAACGCGAGACGGTGACGTTGCATCACGGCGAAAAGCGGATCGAGGCGCCGCTCGACGCGCTGGGGCACGCGGTGATCCCCTTATCGTGATCGTGATCGTGATCGTGATCGCAATCGTAGTCGCTACTCGTCAATTCTCGGCCTTAACCCAATAGGCACTTGTGTACTCGCGCGAACGAAAAAGGCATGGGTGAGGATTACGGTTACGATTACGACTACGATCACGATCACGATCACGACTACGATTTGGCGGGGTTACGCCACCAGGGGCAGATTGGGATTGGGGGTTGCGCGGAAATCGCCTACTAGGCCGTGCTTGAAGCGGGAGTCGCCTGCGGCGGCGATCATAGCGCCGTTGTCGATGCACAGGGACATGGGGGGCATGTGGGCGGGCACGCCGAGCTCGCTGGCCAGGCGCTCGCGGAGCAATCGGTTAGCGGCAACGCCGCCCGCAAGCACGACGCGTTGCGCGCCGGTCCGTTCGATGGCGAGCTTCGTCTTGGAGATAAGCACGTCGACGGCCGCGTACTGAAAACTCGCGGCGATGTCGGCGAGGCCGTGTGCGGTCTTGCGCAGTTCGTACAGGACGGCGGTCTTCAGGCCGCTGTAGCTGAACGCGAGGTCGTCGCTCTTGGCGAGGCCGCGCGGGAACTTGATCGCGCGCGGGTTTCCCTCAGCGGCGGCCTTCTGGATCGAGGGCCCGCCGGGATAGGGGAGATCGAGCAGCCGCGCCACCTTGTCGAACGACTCGCCGACGGCGTCGTCGCGCGTGGTCCCGAGCATGCGGTAGCGGTGCGGTTCGTCACACGCGATAAGGCACGTGTGGCCGCCGCTGACCACGAGCGCGAGGAACGGAAACGTGGGGGGATCGTCGGCGAGGAACACGGAGAAGATGTGTCCCTCAATGTGGTGCACCGGGACGATCGGCACATGCCACGCGTAGGCGAGCGCCTTGGCGAATCCCGCGCCGACCATCAGCGAACCCATCAGGCCCGGGCCGATGGTGACCGCGACGGCGTCGATACTCCCACCGGCTTCGGCGAGAACGCGCGCGGCAAGCTGCGAGATGCAGCGCGTGTGCTGGCGCGAGGCGATCTCCGGCACGACGCCGCCGAACATGGCGTGCACGGGGACTTGCGAGGCGATCTCCGCCGCGACAATGCGGCGTCCGTCTTCCACGACGGCGATGCCGGTTTCGTCGCACGAGGTCTCGATGCCGAGGATACGCGTCATTGGAGCAACTCCGAGACGTGGACCAACTGGATGCCGTTGCGATCGATTTGCGTCAGCATTTCAGTCAAGATCGGGAGCGTCGTGGGGCGGAAATGGCAGATGCCCACGGCGCGTCCGCGTTCTTTCGCGAGCTGGATCAGTTCGTTGAACTGCTTGATGATGTAATCGGCGTCCTTCTCGTTATCGAGGAAGACATCGCGCGAGGTGGTCTTGATACCGAGCTTGCGGCACACGGTAACGGCCTTCGAGCGCCCGGTCGTGCGGCTGTCCACGTAGAACAGGTTGTGTTCTTTGACGAATTCGAGGAAGCAGGTGATGGCCTTCTCGTTGGCGGTCACGCCGGACCCCATGTGGTTGTTGACGCCTTTGGCGTTGGGGATTTGTTCGAGCGCTTTCCTGGCGCGTTCGAGGATCTGTTCGCAGGTCATCTCGACCGTGATTTGTCCGGGGCACTTCACGTGATCCATCGGCATGTGCAACAGGACTTCGAAGCCGAGTTCGGCCGCGCGTTGCGCGACCTGGTGTGCGAACGGCGTATCCGGAAGCACGGCCACCGTTAAATTCGAGTTGAGCGCCAGAAACTTTTCGGACAGCGCGCCGTTGTATCCGCCGTCGTCGACAAGAATCGCCACCTTCGGCGCGGTCGTATGCTCCATCGCAATCCCGGTCAGCTTCGGACTCAGGTCGGCGGCGTCGAGTCCGTAGGAGTCGAGCTGGAGATCTTCGAGGCGCGGGACCGTTACGGGCGCTCCGTTGTCCGGCTGGCGCAACGCGGGCAGGTCGAGGCCGAACGAGGCGTCTTCTTCGGGCGCCATCGTGCCGCGGCTCAAGACCACTTCGACGCAGTCGACACTGCCGAGCGTCACGGCGATGACCGAAGACCCTTGCGTGCCCAGGCGCAACATGGTTTTCGCGTCCGGCTCCGTGACGGCTTTCACCACGGCCGGTTCGAGCGATTCCGCCGTCTGGCCCTCCGGCAGCGGCGCCTCGATACGCGTGTAGACCCATCGCGTGTGCTCGTCTTCCTTCGCTTCCGGCGCAGCCCGGTGGATGGCCTCCGGCGCGATGCCCTGCGTTTGAAGAATGACCTGGACCTCGTCGGCGATGCGCGCCGCGGCCAGGGTGAGATCGGTCTTTGGATGCTCGATCAGACGCAACGTGATGCACGTATGGCCGTCGAGCGACACGGCCGCTTCGTGTTCCGTGCCTTTGGCGGGGCCTTCGACGGCGCGCGCCTGATACGGCTGCACGGCTTGATCAATGTCGGGGACCAGGGCTCTGGCCGTCGCGTCCGAAGGGAGGTCGACCTCGAACGTGTACGCCAGCCACGTGGCCGTGGGATCCGATTGCGGCTGCGGTTCGCCGCGGCGGATGGCTTCTTGCGGGACGTGGCTGCGCACGAGGAATTGCTCGACGAACCCGGCGAGCGCGCTGGTGTGTTCGCGGAGATCGACCGGGCGCGATTGCAGGAAGCGGACGGCCAGCACGCCGCACGCGGCCGCGGCCGCACCGAACACGATCAGGCCGAGGAAGACCTTCACCCACGAGTGCGGCGCGCGTTCGGTTTCGCTGGACGGTCGCGATGGAGCCATCAGAAATCTACCCATTCGACTTCGCCGATATCGTACCCTAGAAATCGCCTGCCGACCGCGGCAAACGATTCGGGCGCGTCGCTTACGAGGAACCGATGTTCGGGCGTCGAATCGCCTGGGGCTTCAAGCCCCAGGCCCTCGATGACGTCGCGGACCACGCCGGCCACGGCCTCGGCGCTGTCGACGAGCGTCACGCCGCCGCCCATCATTTCCGCGATTACGCCTTTCAACAATGGGTAATGCGTGCACCCGAGCACGAGCGTGTCGATGCGCTGGGCGATCATGTCGTCGAGGTACGCGCGGGCGATGCACCGCGGCGCTTCGCCCTCGGTCCA
Organism: uncultured Nitrospiraceae bacterium; assembly: GCA_964402555.1. Taxonomy (GTDB): domain Bacteria; phylum Hydrogenedentota; class Hydrogenedentia; order Hydrogenedentales; family SLHB01; genus CAYOCT01. The sequence continues at coordinate 214,432 of CAYOCT010000003.1, forward strand.
GCCCTCTTCCGCAAGCGGGACGAACAGCGGACACGCTTTGCAGAAGACTTCGAGATCCGGATCGAGCGCGCGGATCGCGCTGGGATACGCGCCGCTCGCCACGGTGCCCGCAGTGCCGATCACACCGACGCGGCGGTTGCGCGTGGCGCGCATGGCGGCTTGCGCCCCCGGTTCGATCACGCCGAGCACGGGGATGTCGAGTCCGTCCTGGAGCGCATCGAGCGCGTAGGCCGACGCGGTGTTGCACGCGACCACCAGAAGCTTGATGCCGCGTTCGAGCAACAGGCCGGCGCACGAACGCGCGTAGCGGATAACCGTGTCGGCGGACTTGGTGCCGTACGGCACGCGGGCCGTGTCGCCAAGATAGACCATGGGTTCGCGCGGAAGGCATTCGGAGATCCGGCGGAACACGGTCAGCCCGCCGACGCCGGAATCGAAAATGCCGATGGCCCGATCCGCATCGTCCATCGCGGGCCTACTCCTGCGCCCCGGCGATCCATCCGGGATCGGGGGCGATGGCGGCCGCCATGTCGAGATGGCCGGGGAACGATTCGCGCGGCGGCGAACCCTCGACGAGGAACCGCACTTTCGACGGCACGGCCTGCGCCGGGGTTTGTCCTTCAGCGGCGCCGCGCAGGGACGCCTGCGTAAGCGTGTTGACGATGCCGTATACCATCAGCGATTCGAGCGAGGCGCTCTTGATACGCCGGAATTCGCGCTCGAGATCCATGGAGAGATCGAGGACCAGTTCGCCATTGTCCAGCAGGTACAGGCCGCGCAGCAGCGATTCCGGCTTGAGGGCCGGGGGCAGGATCGGGGTCAAGCCGCTTTGCGGCCCGCGCGCGAGCGCTTCGAGAGCGTGGCGGCAGTTCTCGACCGTCAGCGCGCCGAACTCGATGCGCGCGGGTTCGGGAGCGAGGCGCGTGCCGTCGGCGCTCGCGAAATAGAGCGTGACCTCTTTGGTCGCCGCCAGGTTATCGAGTTGGACGGCGGACGGCGTTGCGGCCGTGTCGCGCTTGGGCAAGACCGGCGGGGCGTTGCGCTGCTCGAAGAGTTCGTACACGAGCAGCATGACGCAGAACGCGAGGATGCAGGTTGCCATGGCCCACGCGGCGAGGAAGATGCGCCGGCCCAGCGACCGTTCCCGATCGTTCGTCCGCGGCGCGCTCATGGTTTCGCTCCTTCAGGCGCGGCCATATACTGCCGCACGCCTGCCGCGATGCCTTCGGCGATCTTGGTCTGGTGTTCTTCGGTCTGCAAGAGCGCTTCGTCGGCGGGATTGCTCAATGTGCCCACTTCGATCAACAGCCCGCACATGGCCACGTCCGACACGACGGCGCACGGCGCGGCGTGGATGCCGCGGTTCACAGCGCCCGTCGCATCGGCCAGGGCCTTTGCGATGGCTTCGGCGACGCGGCGGCTCCGCGCGGCATAGTCCATTCCGAGACGCGCGGGGGAGTCTTGTTTGCCGGTATCCTCGGCGGGTTTCTCTTTGCAACAGAAGATCTCGAAGCCTGTCGCGGCGCCCGCCAGACCGGCGCCCGCGTGCAAGCCAAGGAACAGATCGCCTTTGCCGCCCATCGCGGCAGCGGCGCGGTCCGCGCGAGGCCGATCGCGATCCGCATCCCGCGTAAGCACAACCTTGAGTCCGCCGCCCTTCTCGAGGGTTTCGCGCAGTTTCTGCGCGATGGCCATCGTCAAGGCGCTTTCCTTGAGGCCGGCGGCGCCTTCGCATCCGGTATCGTTTCCGCCGTGGCCCGGATCGACGACGACAACTTGGATCGGGCGGTCTTCCGCGCGCTTGGGTTCCGCCGGCTTGGTCTCGGGCGGCGCGGGAAGCGGCTCAGGTACGGGCGTCGGCGCGGGCGCTGGAACAGGTTCCGGTGGCGGAGCGGGAACCGGGGGCGCGGGTGGTGGCGCCACTGGCGCCGTGTCTTGGCGTATCGACAGCAGGAACGCGCGATCGAACAGCGTGGGCACGTCGCTCAGGGCAATGAGCGCGTCGTCGCCTTCGCGCAGGACCGGGTGGCCCAGCGTGAAGTCCTCCAGCGAGGCCGTCACCTGCGTGCCGTTGGGTTGCATCCAGGCCGTCTTCTCAGCGAGGTCGACTTGCACACGGCCTGGCGAGAGCTTGCATCCGCCACCGACCTGGTTGACGAGCGACGACAACGAGACATAGGCCACGCCCTGGCGTTCGACTAATTCGGTATCGGCGACGCGCAACGAATCGCGAATGCGCAACGAAAACGAGGCGAGGTCCGCGCCGAAGCACGGCCATGCCGCGAGCAACGTTATCGCCGCCAGAGTCTTTTGAATCCGATTCACCGAACTTCCCGTAACCGCGCCACGCGCGATGCGAAGGGTCAATACCCGAACGCCCGCAAGAGTTTCATGGAACGCGCATTATAGCGCACGGCCGCATGAAACCGGAAACCGCGGATCGCGTCCGCGGGGTCAGTTCGCAGCGGGCTTTGGCGTGAGGCCGGTCTGAACGGCGAGCGCGCGGACGCCGTCCATGATGCGCGACTCGACGTCGTCTTTCCACGGGCTGGGGTGGCCGTAAAGCATCTGGGCATCCACGCCCTCGTAGCCGCCTTCGTGGAGGACGCGCTCGCTCGGAATGTAGCTTGTGAGGTGGTTCGCGTAGGCCGCGACGAACGTGTCGCGCCCGAGCAGGCTCTTGATCGCGATGGCGTAGTCGACGACGACTTCGCCGGCCATGGCGACGAGGGTCTGATCGCCAAGCCGCCAGATTTGCAGCGGATAAGGGCACGACGTCTCCAGCGATTCGCCGCGGTCGAGTTGCGCGAGGAACTGCTTGGCAGCCCGCTGGCGGTAGATGTCGGTTCCTTCCGCGAGTTTGACCAGTTCCTCACGGGATGGCGGCGGCGCGAGGGCGAGACCGATCTCGCTGTACGCGGCGCGCAACACGGGGTCGAGCGGCTTCATCGGATCCGCAAGCGCACGTTCGACGGCGTCGGCGAGTTCGCGTCCATACTGCCGGGCCAGGGCGACGGTCCGGCGTGGCATGGGATTTTGGTCCGCGCCGCATCCCGCGAAGAACAAGGCCGTGACACCGGGATGCGCGTCTTCGAGGGCGATCTGTGCGAAGCCGGGATAGTCGCCGGACCACTGATAGAAACTCAGGGTCGTGGCGTGGCATGCATAGCCGAACACGACGGCGAGCAGCGCGCCGTCTTCGCGTTGGACTTTGAGCGCCGGGACCGCGTGGTCGGACGGGCCTTTCAGTTCGTGGAGATCGAGAATCTGGCCCTCGGCGTTGTTGCGGCGATTAACGGCAAACCGCGTCACGCCGTTCCCGGAAGCGAGCCGCGCGGGCGCGAGATTCGCGATCGCTTCTCCCGCAAGCGCGACGATCTGGTCTTCGAGCGTTTGTGAGTAGCGATCGATCTTGGCGATTTCGTCCGGTGTCAGCGGATAGATGGTGTAGAGTGAATCCCGCAAGACCGGCCCCGTGTGCGTGTGCGACCCGCAGAGCAGGATCTGCGCGCGTTCGAGTTGGTAGCCGGACTTGAGGCGGTTACGGATGGCGTCCGACATGCCCCTTGGAAATCCGAGCGTGTCCGTCGTAACGAGCAACGCGCGTTGGCCCGACGCGTCTTCCAGCGCCAGGGCCTTCGCCCAGAGCGGATGCAGCGCGCCTTCGGACTCGTGATCGCGGCCGCCATAGCCTGCGAGCCACATCGGCTCGCCCGGCGTGATGTCGGCGCGAGCGACGCCCGCGCGCCACGTTCCTTCCGCATGAGCCGGCTCACTGAAACCGACCAGCATCGCCATGACGATCATTGCCCCCAGGAACGTGACATGGTTCCGCGTCACGAAAGCGTTTCCTTGAGAATCTTGTCCGCCTGCGCCTTGCGGTGGGCGGCGAGTCTCGTGCCGAGAGCCGCGCGCGAGGTCGCGAGGATTTGTATCGCGAGTAGGGCGGCGTTGACCGCGCCGGCCTTGCCGATAGCGAGCGTGCCCACGGGGATGCCCGCAGGCATCTGGACCATCGATAGGAGCGAATCGAGACCCTGTAACGCGCTCTGCATGGGGACCGCGAGGACGGGCTTGACGGTCTGCGCCGCCATCACGCCGGCCAAATGCGCGGCGCTACCCGCGCCACCGATGAAGACCTCGCAGCCGCGCTTTTCGACGTCTTTCATGAAGGCCGTGAGCGCGTCAGGCGTGCGGTGCGCCGACAGCACGCGGCATTCGTGCGCGACGCCGAACTCGCGCAACGTGTCCGAGGCATGGCGCATGACGTCCCAATCCGATTTGCTCCCCATGACGATCGCGACCAACGGCGCATTCTTCTTGGCCATGATGTGCAGTCCTTCTTGTGGTTGTGGAAAGGAAGTCCGATTTGTCCGACGCATCCGACAAGTCAGACGAGTCGGACAGGTCTGACAAAGCACCATAGCAGCGCCGGATCGACCTGTCAAGACGCGTGCTGTTGTGGTAAAATGCCGTGTTGTCTTAACCAGCGGGTCGCGCGAAGGAGTCTTGCCATGCCGTCCGATCCTTCACCCCAACTTATGGAAAAACTGTTGTCCGTCGACAGCCCCACGATCTCGAACGCGATCGAGCGCCTCAAGGTGCGCCCGCGCCGCGAGGGGTTTATGGGGCCGCAGATCGTGTGCCGTTTTCCCGAACTCGGGCGCGTGGTCGGGTTCGCGACGACGTGCACGATCGTCGAGTACGACGAGCAGTTCCCGCCGGACCCCGCCGAGCGCTTCAAATGGATCGAATCGATCGCGCTGGCGCCCAAGCCGTGCGTGTGCGTCGTGAAGGACACATGCCATCGCAAGGGCTGGTACTCGCACTGGGGCGAGATTGTCGGGACGCAGGTCCAGGTGCTCGGGGCGTCGGCGATCATCACCGACGGCGCGGTGCGCGACCTCGAAGCGCTGCACGCGATGGGCATGAAGGTGTGGAGCGAACACGTGGTCGTGTCGCACGGCCACATCGACGTGGGCCTTGCGAACCTTCCGATCGAAGTCGGCGGCCTGGTCGTAAGTCCGGGCGATCTGCTGCACGCCGACTGCAACGGCGTCGTTTCGATCCCGCTCGAAATCCTCGACGATCTACCCAAGGCGATCGACGAAGTGCTCGATGGCGAACGCGCGACCATCTCCCATTTGCGCGAGCACGGCTACGATCTCGAGGCGCATCGCCGCCAGATTCAGCACTGATAGCAAGCCGAGCGTCTTGCGCCCCTACTCGTGATCGTAATCGTGCTCGAAAGGTCGTTATCGATTACGAGTCGTTATGAAGCGCGGCTTCACTCGCGAGAATGAAAATGTAGCGCGTTCCGTTTGGCGCCGATAATCAAGGCGCGCCCGACCACCTGTCATTCTGAGAGCTTGTGAAGAAATGTCAAGGTCTCGCGCGTTCGT
>CAYOCT010000004.1:0-218259 GCA_964402555.1 uncultured Nitrospiraceae bacterium
CGACGAAGCAATCCCCTGATCTTCTGCGCACAACAGGCCGGGGGATTGCTTCGTCCGGCTGAAGGCCCTCCTCGCAATGACACGTGAGAGGTCGTTGTTGAGTTCACGCCGGGTCTGAGATAGCAGTGTTTTACCGATCGATTGTCGGCCTCTTCTCCTCAAGACATAGCGCGAACAATTTGGGTTAGGGCCTGGGCGCGGTTCTGACGTGACTGCGATTACGCGCTTAGCTCGCGAAGGATAGCCTCGGCGAAATCCGTCGCGCGGGCTATCGCGTCCGAATCGACGTTTGCGAGCGTGTCGTTGTGCTCATGTAACGACTCAGGCAAATTCCCCGCATCGACCGATGTGATCGTCATGGCCTTATAGCCTCGCGTCAGCGCCATAAGCGCATCGGAACACGCGGCACGATGCACGTGCGGGCGCGCCGCGTGCGCCGGGGCGAGCCGCGCCGCGACCTCGACCATCTCCAGTGCAGAGGGGTGCAGGTGAAGCATGCCTTCCTGGATCGTGTAACACAGCGCGGCATCGCCGACGCTGTCCAGATTGAGGATGAACGTCGTTTCGCGGTCCAAGTGATGCGTCGTCAGATAATGGCGCGCGCCGATCATCCAAGCCTTGTTGCTGCCGGTGGCGACGAGATGAATGTCCGCGTCTTCGATGGGCTGGGCCGCAAGCCGCCGCGCGAGTTCCAAGAGCGCCGTCGCGCCGGAGGCGTTGTCGTTTGCGCCGCGGACGTAGTCGCCGCTCATCGCGTTGTAGGCGAGAGCGCAGGCCGCGGCTATCAGGATGCCCGCGGAAACCCAGCGTATCATGGCGCAGTGCGCCGGGTAGATCCCCAGGGCCTCGGCGGCGCAGCTCAGCATAATCGCCACCATCGCCGCGACGACTATCGCGTGTAGCCAACGGATGTAAGGCGCGAATCGCGGCGACTCGAGCGGGCCTTCGTGCCCCGAATCGTAATGCGCCATGACGACCAGCATCCGGCGCGGGCGCGGCGCGAGCATACGCGCAACGACGTTCTGGGTCTCGTATTGTGGCAAGAAGCGGCTCATGAGTTCGTAGCCCATGAACTCTGCCAGGTACACGATGAACACCGCCGCGCCGTAGCACAAGGCCAAGCGCGGCCACCACGTCGCGACGATCGTCACGAGGACGAATTCCGCGTAGCACGAAGCGAACATCATCCACGGCGAATCCACGCCGAAGAAATCGTCGATGTCGGCGTCGGCGACCGATTCCCGCAGCCGGTCGCGGACATACTCCGCCGCCGTGCGTTCGGAATCGGTGTTCGGCCCTCGATGGGTCAGCCGTCCCGCCAGCGACCGGAGGTCGCCTTCAATCCTCTCCCTGCTCACGTCCACGCTCCAGACCGTCGACAACGCAATTGCGGCGGATCACTCGTATAGCATCTTGTTCTTGAAAGCCACGCACCGCGAAAAGCAGGGATTGGGCCGCTCTTCAAACCTCAGAAAAGTGTCCGTCCGTCTTTTGCGTAGTGCTCTATCCGAATCACTCCGCCAGATTATGCCGCATTCCCGCTCGCATCACAACGCGCATTGCGCGGTCACAGCATCAGGAGCGCCATGTTTCTACGTCCGTCGGCGTTGCGCCGGTGGGAATGGAAACGCGTGTCGCAGATGGTGCAGATGCCGGACACCTGGATATGCGGCTTGGGCACGCCGCACGCCGCCAGTTGCGTGGCGTTGGCGGCCCACAAATCGAGATAGCGTCCGGACGCTGGAAGCCCGGATGCGCGCCATGCTTCAGCCATTGGCTCGGATACTTCGTAGCAGCACGGTCCCGCCGAAGGCCCGATGACAGCATGCAGGTCTTTCGGACTGGTCCCGTACATTTGGACAAGGGTATCGACGGTGCGTGCGGCGATGCGCTTCGAGGCGCCTTCGCGCCCCGCATGCACGAGGGCGATAGCGCGCCGCACGGGGTCGAAGAGATACACCGGGACGCAATCAGCCACGAAGATCGCGAGTGGTGTATCTGGTGTGCCGGTGGCCATCGCGTCGGTAGCGTCGAAAGCGTCGATTCCCTCGCGCACGCCGCGTCCCCGGTCGCGTTCCTCCGCGCATTGCACCATTGTTCCGTGAACCTGTTTCGCACACACGAGGTCCAGCGCGGCAACGCCCAGAGCGCAACAAACTCGCGCGCGCGTTTCGGCTGCGCCGGCCGGGTCGGCCCCGTGCAGCCGGCAGTCACCGTCGCTCGCGTCCGTGAGTACTGCGGCGCGCACGCCCAGGATCTCCAGGGAATCGAATCGGAACACGGTGTTCTCCTACGGCCTGCATTTGGGCCATTCGCCAAGGATCGATGCACTTGTGTCATTGCGAGGGCAACGAAGCAATCTCACCCACTGCGGACTACTTCTTTCGGGAGATTGCTTCGCTGCGCTCGCAATGACACTCAAAATCGACACGCGCCCTTCGGCGTTCAGAGAGCCACTAGAGGATATAGCGGCTCAGGTCGCGGTTCTCGGCGATACCCGCAAGCCGTTTGTTCACGTCGGCCGCGTCGATCAGCAGGTGCTTCTCGCCGCACTGCGGGGCATCGAAGGAAATCTCTTCGAGCAGGTATTCCATGACCGTGTGCAAACGGCGCGCGCCGATGTTCTCCGTTTCCTCGTTCACTCGCTGGCATTGCCGCGCAATGTTTTCAACCGCCGCGTCGGTGAATTCGACGGTCACACCATCCGTGGCCAGCATGGCCTGATATTGCTTGATGAGCGAGTTCTGCGGCTCGCGCAAGATCCGCACGAATTCCTTCGCGCCAAGGCTGTCGAGTTCGACGCGGATAGGGAACCGCCCCTGAAGTTCGGGAATCAGGTCCGAGACCTTCGTCATATGAAACGCGCCCGCCGCGATGAACAGGATGTGATCCGTCCGCACCGGGCCATGCTTCGTGAGCACGGTCGAGCCTTCGACGATGGGCAGGATATCCCGCTGCACACCTTCGCGCGACACGTCCGGTCCGTGGCCCGGTGAGCTACGCCCGGCGATCTTGTCGATCTCGTCGAGGAACACGATCCCGGAATCCTCGACGCGCTCAATGGCGCGCGGCACCACCGTGTCCATATCGATCAACTCTTGAAGCGCTTCTTGTTCGAGGATCTCGCGCGCCTCGGCCACGGTGACCTTGCGCCGCTTCGTGCGCGGCGGCATCAGGCGGCCGAACATCTCCTGGATATTGACGCCCATTTCCTCGATGCCCGCGTTCGAGAACACCTGCATCATCGGCGTGTTGGCGGCCTCGCGCACGTCCACCTCGACTTCACGTTGATCGAGATCGCCCGCGCGGAGCTTGTCGAGGATGATGGCGCGGGTCCGCGCCTCGGCGGCCTCCTGCGGATCGGGCGCTGCCGGCGCTTCGTCGCCCGCGTTCGGGTCCGCGGGCCGGTAGACACGCTGCGCCTTGGGCGCGGGCGGCGGCAGCAGCAGATCGAGCAGGTTGCGTTCCGCGCGTTCCTTGGCCTTATCGGCCACTTCGCGCTTCACTTCTTCGCGGACGAGGTTCACGGATACCTCGGTCAGTTCGCGGATCATCGATTCGCAGTCGCGTCCGACGTAACCCACTTCGGTGAACTTCGACGCCTCGACCTTGATGAACGGCGCGTCCGCCAGCCGCGCAAGCCGGCGCGCGATCTCGGTCTTGCCGACGCCCGTCGGGCCGATCATGATGATGTTCTTCGGAATGACTTCGTCGCGCAACTCGTCCGCGAGGCGCTGGCGCCGCCAGCGATTGCGCAAGGCGATCGCGACTTTCCGTTTAGCTTCGGACTGTCCGATGATGTACTTGTCGAGTTCTTCAACGATTTCGTGCGGGGTCAGATTGCTCATGCGGAGACTCCATTCCGGAATGCCGGATTATCCCAGCTTGGCGACGCGCCGCACGTGGCGTTCGCCCGCGCTAAACGGCGTCGACAGGAAGATATCGATGAATTCGAGGCACTGTGGCAGCGTCAGGACGCGCCGCCCAAGGCAGATCACGTTGGCGTCGTTGTGTTCGCGGGCAAGGCGCGCCATGTCGGGCGTCGCGCAGACCGCCGCGCGGATGCCCGGGGTACGGTTGGCCGCGATACTCACGCCGATGCCCGTGCCGCACATCAAGACGCCGCACTCGGCCTCGCCTCGGACAATCGCGTCCGCGACCTTTTGTCCGAAATCGGGATAGTCGACCGAGTCCGCGCTGAAGGTGCCGCAATCGACAACCTCATGTCCCAAGCCCTCGATATGCTTGACGAGTTCCGGCTTGTACGGATTCGCTCCCTCGTATCCCGCGTGATCGCAACCCACGGCAATGCGCATGGCCGCCTCCATGTTACGGCGTGTTCCGCCATTCTGTCCGGTGATCATTGTAGTAATTCAGGACCGCTTCGGCAATCGCCCCCGCGCGCACGACCGTGCCCGACTCGGGATCGAACAGCGTCGAGGGCGCGCTCGGCGGAAGTTCGCCGCCGTCGATCGCGATGGCGACGCCGGGCAAATCGATCTCCGCGACGGATCGCGCGGGAGGCTGTCCCGCGCGATTGGCCGAGGTCGACGTAATCGCCGATCCCGCCGCGACGCAAAGCGCGCGCGCTATAGGATGCGACGTTTCGCGAACGCACACACGGTTTCCGCCTGCCGTGATAGACTCCGGGACGCGCGCCGATTTTGCGAACAGCATCGACAGCGGGCCGGGCCAGAATGCCTTGGCGAGCGCGGCCGCGGAATCGGGCACTTCGGCGGCGACGCCGCGCAATTGCGCTTCATCAGCCACCACGAGCAAGACGGGATGATGGGTGTCGCGTCCCTTCGCCTCGAAAAGCCGCGCGATAGCTTCTTCGGAAAACGGATCGACGGCAAGCCCATAGACTGTTTCCGTGGGATACGCGATGACCTCGCCGCGGCGCAGGGCCTCGGCGGCGCAACGTATTCCCTCGTCGTCCGGCCTCACGATTTGCATGACAGGGCTTCCAGGTACGCGCGGAGTTTGCGCAGTGCGCGCCCGCGATGGCTGACACGGATCTTGGCCTCGGGCGAAAGCTCCCCGAAGGTTTCCGTGAAGCCTTCCGGAACGAACACCGGGTCGTAGCCGAAGCCGCGCGCGCCGCGCCCCTCGAATGCAATGCGTCCTTCGACTTCGCCTCGTTCGAGATGCGCTTCGCAACCGGGCCGGACGAACGCGATGCAACAGACGAACCGGGCCGTGCGCGCGCCCTCAGGCACGTCGCGCATCGCGCTCAAGAGTTTCGCCGTGCGGTCCGCGTCGGTGCCGTGTTCTCCCGCATACCGCGCCGAGTGAATCCCGGGCGCGCCGTCGAGCGCGTCGACGACAAGGCCGGAATCGTCCGCCACACAGCACACAGTGAAACGTTCGCTGAAGTACGAAGCCTTCTTGATCGCGTTGGCCTCGAACGTGTCGCCGTCCTCGATGGGTTCGGGCACGGAAGGATAATCGGCAAGCGACTTCACGTCCCACGCGAGGTCGTGCAACAGCAGCGCAAGTTCCGCCGCTTTGCCCCGGTTGCCCGTGCCGATCAGAAGCGGCTCACGCACGTTCGAGCGCCTCGTTCTGAATACGCATCAGCGAGCGGATGCCGGCCGCGCCCGCGTCGAGCATTTGATCCAGAAGCGTTCTCGAAAACGCCGCGCCCTCGGCGCTTCCCTGGATCTCGATGAACGTGCCGTCTTCGCGCATGACCAGATTCATGTCCACGTCCGCGCGGAAATCCTCTTCGTAACACAGGTCCAGCCGCGCCTCGCCATCGACCACGCCGACGCTGACGGCGGCGCATTGGCCGATCATCGGCAGCCGCGGCAGGCTCCCGCGCTTGACCAGCACGCTCAGCGCGTCATGAAGCGCGACGTACGCGCCGGTAATCGACGCGGTGCGCGTGCCGCCATCGGCTTGCAGTACGTCGCAATCGACGATGACCTGCCGTTCGCCCAGCGCGGTCAGGTCCATGACGCAACGCAACGACCTGCCAATCAAGCGGCTGATTTCGAGGGCGCGTCCCTTCTTGACGTTGTCGCGGATCGTGCGCTCCTGCGTCGAGCGCGGCAGCATGCCGTACTCGGCAGTCACCCATCCCTTGCCCGTGTCGCGCAGAAAATACGGCACCTGTTCGCCAATTGAGGCGGTGCATAGCACCTTCGTATCCCCGAACGCCACGAGCACGGAACCTTCCGCGAACTTGGTGTAATGCCGCGTGATGGATACGGGCCGCAGTTCGTCGAGAGCTCGGTCGCCGGGACGCATCGGGCCGCTCTACTTCTCGGGCGCCGGCGCGTCGTCGGGAGGCTCGCTGGCATCGAGCGGCAGCTCTTCCACGGATTCCTTCGCGGGGCCTTCCACCAGGACCTTGTCCGGCGGGGCCGCCACTTGCGTCTCGTGCGGATCCTTGTGGTATTTCGCGAGCAGGTTTGCGAATACCGAATCCTCGTTGAGGATATCGACCGCGCGTTTCAACTGCGTGTCTTCCACGGTCTTCTCTCCGACTTCGTTGCCGGTGACTCCGCCGTGGTTCTGCTCGTTGGTGAGTTTGGCGTCGTCCTTTACCGAGTCGAACATCTGCCGCAGCAGTGCAATCTCATCTTTCCGCGACATGTCGACCTCGACGTCCGGCTTGATGCCCGCGCCGTCGATCGTGACTTCCGCGGGCGTGTAATACAGCGCCGTCGTCAGACGCAACGCGCTCTCGGCCGGATGCGCCAGCGGGATCACCGTCTGCACGCTGCCTTTGCCATACGTCTTCTCGCCGACGAAGATGGCCCGCGCCCAGAATTGAAGCGCGCCCGTAGTGATTTCACCGGCGCTTGCCGTGTTGTCGTTGGCAAGCACGATGATCGGGAACGTCTCCGGGAGCAGTGGCGCTTTGTCCGTAAAGAGCTTCATATTCTCGGTCGCGTTCAGGCGTCCGCCTTTGCGCCCCTGCGTATACGTGACCAGCGTGTTCTTGGGCAGGAAGAGGTCGCACACGTCTTTAGGCGCGCTCAACAGGCCGCCCGGATTCCAACGCAGATCCAGTATCAAGGAGGTCATGCCCTTGTCCAGCAACTCCTTCACATTCTTCTCGAGGTCCTTGGCCGTGTTGTCCTTGAAATCGCTGATCCGGACATACCCGATCGTTTTGTCGATCAGACGCGCTTCCTTGATGCTCTCCAAAGGAACCGGCGCGCGCTTGATGTCGAATTCGAGCTGCTCGCCCTCGCCCTTGTCGTGCCGGCGCCAGACCGTGACCTTCACCATCGAATCGCGCGGCCCGCGGATGCGCTTGGCCACCTCGTCGAGCGACATGCCCATGGTCGATACGCCGTCGACTTTGGTAATCAGGTCGTTGGCGATGATGCCCACTTTCGCCGCCGGCGAACCGGCGATGGGCTGATAGACCAGGATGTTCTTGTCTTCGTCGAAACGTATCTGGACGCCGATACCAAGGAACTCGCCTTTGGTCTCTTCACGCATCCGCTGGTAGGCTTCCGAGGTGATGTAGGAGCTGTGGAGGTCCAGCGAATTCATCATCCCCGTCAGCGCGCCTTCGACGAGCCGATCGATGTTCGGCTCCTTGACGTACTCGTCCTGGATGATGCTCAGGACCTGCCCGATGGGTTCGATGGCCGTATAGACGTCGGCCTGCTTGCTCCCGGCGTCGATGCGCGCGGTAAACCCGTTCGTCAGGACAAGAAACACGACCACCAGGAATCCCAACAACGAAAGGAATTCCAGTTTGCTGTGACGATTTCGCAAGCTACACCTCCTGAAAACCTGGTCGATTGGCAGTCCGCCGCGGCCAGGAAAATGACGTGCCCTATCGTTAAAGGACTATACCAGAAGCGCGCGCGGGATTGCGAACGGTATCGCGCTATTAGAATCCCGCCGAGTGGCTGGCAACTTCCTGCGGGGAACCCTTGAACCACAGGATCTTGCCTCGGAGGGCGCGCTTGGAGTGGGGGGGGATGCCGCCGATATTGACGATCGCGTGAAGACAATCCGCCGGATGATGGTCGGTGACGTGGCTGGTCGCTTCCCAGCGGATGCCGCATACCCAAGTCTTGTCTTTGTCCGCGCGTACAATCGTGCCGTCATCGACCGGTTCGAGCATTTTGGCGTGATACGGCCCTACTTCCGGCATCGATTCCAGATGCCCGCCGGTGCGTTCCGTATCGATCGCCAGGCCGCGCGGCGTCCGCGCCCCGACGGTTTCTTTCAAGGCGGGCAGCGCCTCCCACGCGCCCCGTCGCGGGACATAGGTCAGGCTCGTCTTGACGGCGGCCTCCTTTTCGGGGCCTTGCCACAGGTCGAACTCGCTGAACGCGGGCGTCTCCGCGATGGCCCGGCGCCACGCCTGGTTTGTCACGCCCCCCATGCGAAAACACTGCTGCACGCCGTAGTAGCGGTTCAGCCCCGTTTCGTTGGTCTCGACGACCCACAGCATCTCGACACCGTCCTCGACAGGCACGAGATAGTGCTTCCATTGTTGCTGCGCCCATTCGGCTTCCCGAACGTCGGTCACGTGGACCACGACGCCGGTGCGGGCGGCAAAGGAGGCCTCGAGCCGCGCCACGGATTCCGGGTCGATCCCTGCGGCAGCGTTGTCAGCGGGCACGTCTCCCCAAACCATCGGCGTGTGTTCATGGAAGCGATACCCGATGCGGTTGCCGGGATGCAACCGGTTCGTGAAGGTCGCATAGCCGCCTTTTTCGGCGAGATCGACGGTGATGGGAGGCGATGGGGCGGCATGAACGAGCACCGGCACGACGAACCAGACGAGGCTAACCATGATCAACGAATGCCTTTCATTTCGAGCCGGCGGATTTCCTCCGCCCAGGCCTCGCGATCGCTCGCGGTCACATTCGGGTTGGGCAGCAAGCTCTTGCGCGTGCAGTTCACGAGAGCCTGGAGCGTTTGATAGCGCCGGGTCTCGGCGATGGCCGGCGGAATCTGGTCGCCGATGGTCGCGATAATGGCGGCGAAGTCCAGCGCGCCATGATTGCGTTTCGCGCGCGCCTTGAGTTCCGAACGCAACGCGGAGAAGCTCGAGGTCGAATAGCCTTGTGTAGCCGCGTCAAGCTGGACGGATTCCTCGGCAGACAGCGCGCGTTGGAGCGCGGGCGCGACAGTCCATTCGAGAAACGCCTTTCGGTCGTCGCCCTCGGGGTCGAGAATCGGGATGATTAGGTCGCCGGTCCGGCCCGGCCGCCGGATATCCGGAGACAACAAGTGGATTCGCGCGGTCATCAAGAGCCAGATGACGCGCCCGCGCAGGCGCGTATCCGACATCATCGCCTGGATCTTGCCCGTGAGCCGGCGCTCCGTTTCATGCGAATCCGGCCCGACGCCGCCGAATTGCGTGTCGGCTTCGTCGACGAAGATCACGACCTTGGACAGCGCTTCAAGCACGCGCTGCAACCGTTCAAGGGTAACATCGGTCTGGCCGAACCACTGGCTGCGGATGTTCTTCAGCACGAGGACGACCATGTCGAGGTCGGCCGCGAGCGCCTCAAAGATGAACGTCTTGCCCGCGCCGATCGGACCGCACACCGCCGCGCCTGGAAGGGCGTCGTCGCCGCTGCTGGCAAACCTCGGCACGAGTTCCTCTTTCAGAAACGCCTTGAGCCGCGTGTAGCCGATCACGCTGTCCAATCCGTGCTCGGGTTTCTTGAATTCGACAATATCGTCGCCCAACTGGCCCTGGATGAAGTCCTCGACCTTCTCGACGACCTCCGCCTGCCGCAATTCGCGATCTTCGTGCACCGCGCCCTTCAGCAGTTGCGACAAGGCGTGGATCGACAATCCGGCGGTGAGTTTCGCCAGCGTTTCCGGCGCGCTCCACAGTTTGAGTTTCTTGCCGTCCTTCTGGCGCTCGTCGAACCACGCGATGAAATGGCCGCGGACCGGTTCGTCGGGCGACGGCACGGGCACTTCGAGGATCTCGGGCAGGCGCGCCACGTGCTGATTGATCTGGCTTCTCGATTCGCACAGCAGCACGACGCTGTCGTCGCCGTTGATGAAATCCGGATCCGAGAACCAGTCGTGGCAGATGCCCACCCGGTGGCGGTCCACGCCGGATAGCGAGGTGACCTCGCCTGGCGGCAGCATCAGGTCGGCCCCTTCGACGATCACGACTAGGCGTTCGGGAAGCAGTTCGCGTTCGCCGGGACGCAGCCTCGAGCAGAGGCACAACTGGCGGAGGAATTCGAGCGCGAGTGTAGGGTTGCCCGTGGCCGCATCGAGATTGGCGTCGAACGCTTCGGCCGTGGCCGTTTGCCGCGCGGCCGTCTTCGCGGCCGACAGCATCCGTTTGATCGCGAGGTCGTCGGCGTCAAGCCCCGTACGCCATTTGAGCCACGCGTCGCGGACCTTGTCCAAGTCGGCCTTGCTTGCGAAGCGAATCGGGCCGTTGACTTCGTACACGACGAGGATTACACCCGGCACGGACCACTTGGCGCACAGGAATTCGATCAGCGACAGGTAGTCGCTCTTGGTTTCAAGGTAGAACAGGTCGTAGATGTTCCCCGTAACGAGGATCGAGCGCGACTGGCCCGAGTTGATGATCCGGCCCAAACGGTTCACAAAGGGGTAGTCTGGCGTTGTCATCGAGCTGCTCTCCGGGGTGTTTCACGGCGGCTGAGACGCGCGGCATGCCGCTCCATTGATCACGTTGGCGCCTCTTTGTCGAGTTGCGTGTCATTACGAGCGCAGCGAAGCAATCTCCCAAGCTTTCACACGCGACCCCCGAGAGATTGCTTCGCTGCGCTCGAAATGACACGCGTATCACGGTGTTTGACAGCGATCTGTGGTTCGCGATCTCGTCCCTACTCGGGCAATCCCGTCGCCTGTTCTTTCTGTTCTGGCTGCGGCGCGGCCTTCTCGGCGGACGCGGCCAGGCCGATCAGGGCGTCGAATTCCTTGTTGGACTCAGACTTCCGCGCGAACTCGAGGAACTCCGCCTCCTGCGCGCGCGTGTCCGTGCCCGCCATCTCGCGTGAGATGCGCGCTTCGGCCTTGACTTCCTGCCGCAACTGGCGCAGGCGCTGCAACTCTTCGGACGTGCCATCCTTGGCGATACCCGTCAACGTGTCGGCGAGGTCCTTCTCTTCTTTCGCGCTGATAACCTCGGCGACCGCATCGACCTGTTCCGCGCGCAGCTTGTCCAAGTCCCGCAACAGCGACTGCAACTGGACCTTGTGATCGGCGATCCGCGAGCCGTAGTCCTTGATGTCGTTTTCGAGTTCCTCGATCCGCGACTGCTTTTCGGCCAGCGTGGACGAGAAATCCTTGAACGCCGCCTGGCAGCGCAGATACTCCTCGTCCTTCTGAATATCGTCCGTCGACTTGCCGGCGGCCTGGAGTGCCTGGACCTTCTGCTTGGCTTTCGCGAGCGCGCCGGACTTGAGGTTCTCCAGTTTCTGGACCTCCTCCGTCAGCGTCTTGACCTTCTGCATCTTCGTTTCTTGCTGCGCGATCAAGCCCGCGACCGCCTGCTTGTACTGCTGGATGCTGCCCGTCTTCTCGCGCAGGATCTCGTCGTATTTCGCGCGCATGACATGCGGATTCATGTCCAGCGTTCTACGCGCCGCGTCAAGCTGCCCCGTCAACAAGTAACCGACAGCCTTAATCCATCGCGCCAATGCCCCGAACATAGATGCGTTCCTCCTTTCGAGAACGTGTGATCGTCTGAAACATCACTACTCCGAGCCTAAGTTCGGAGTCTCGCCACTATATTGAAAATGCTTGAGGTAAAGCGCTGTGGCTTCCTCGATATTGGCAATCGCTTCTTGGACGGTTTTCCCTTGGCTTACGGTGCCCACTTCGGGGCATTCCGCCACACACAAGTCGCCTTCCCAATGCAGGACTGTGGAAAACACACGGCCATGCATCCCGACACCTCCTGTAAATGCATGTCTTTCCGTTGTTACCGGGCTGGAGTGATTATGCTTGAATCCTGACGGTTCGTCAATTGTCGACTTAGCTGCAGGAGATTCCGAGTTATCCGAGCTTCATCGAGTCCGCTTCGACTTCGAAGAGCAGATCGTCGCGGCAGACATCTTGATGCACGCAGAGCACGGGGAGTTGCGCAAGGCCCTGCGACTCGCAGTATCGCCGGAAGGGGGGAGTCTGCGTGCCGTCTTTGAAGTACGCGATGGCGCGCGTGACGTCGGACCATTCCATGCCGCGTTCCTGGAGGATCGCTTCGACGACTTCCATGGTGCGCGCGATCTGCGCGTCGATATCGCCGACATACTGGGTCGCGCCTTCGGGCGCGATGCTTGCGGTGCCCGATACGGTCAACCGGCGCGCGCCATCCGGAGTTGCGACTTCGAGGGCCCGGCTGAACGCGCTCCCGTACTCGATAGCAGGGCATTGCAGTGGCGAAGGCACGGCGAACGCGCGAACGCCGGCGTGCTTCGGGCGGACGGCGAACGCGTGCGCGGTGAGCGCGGCGCCGGCCGGGTTGCATCCGCCGATGCCCGTGCTGGCCGGAACGACCGCGTGAAAGAGCTCCAGGCGGTTAAAGAACGCGGTGCGCGCCTGGTTGAACGGACCGTACCATTCGAGGATTCGGCGGTTGTAGAACCACGTCCGCACCACGTCGCGAAAATCCATATCGAGCGCGTGCAATGTCGATTGCATGCGGTCGAACACTGCCGCGGCCTGATCGTAGGGCGATGCCTCGGCGTCAGGCGGGACCATGCCCCCGATGACACCGTAACGGGCGAACGCATCTTCAAAGACGCACCCCACGACATCGCCGCCGCATTCATGCGCTGACACGTCGCAACCGGCCACTGCCCACACCTGCGTTCCGCCGATACCCCCGAGATTTTCCGCGCCGTCTTCGACCCACGTCACGGGCCAGCGCGGCTCGCCCAAGGAGGCGCGTAACGCGGGGAGGCCCACGACGTCGCGCGGAATGCCGAACACTTCCTGCGATAGAGGTCGCGCTCCGCGCCGTTCGAGGGTCTTGGCAACGCGGGCAAACATCGCTTCCGGGGCCGCATGGTCTTCACGCGACGCCGTGACGAAGATCTCCTCGATGCCGTTTCTGCGCGCGCGGACCTCATGCAGACCGGGAGCGCAACTACGTTCGATTAGGGCTGACGGGGCCAACGCTTCCTTCATACTTCTACATCCGATCGGTTTTGCACTGTCCAGGGATCGTGAATGGCGTGCACTATAGCATTTCAAGGCTGCACAATCTCAAACGGAATCGCGGGCAGCGCTCCGAGAGGAACGCGTTGTTGCCGCCGTGCCGGCTTCGAACCTTTCGATTGCTCAGGAGGCGTCACAAAAGCCTGCACAATCAGATTGTCCGAATAGCCGGGCTTGAGCGCATCGCCGTCCGCCTTCACGCGGATCGTTACCCCAGGCGGTTCGAGCGCCGTGTCTTCGATCGCAAGGCCCTTCGGCGGATCGCAGAGTTCCCACTGCACGTCCTGTAGCTTTGGATTGCGCGGCACGCGTACGTACACGTCGGCGGAACCGCCCGCGGGTATCTTTACGGGCGCATCGCTGGCCAGCGTCACGGGCGGACCGGATCGCCGCGCCCCGCGAACCTCCGCCAGCAGCGCTTGCGACGGTGTCAGGTGCCGGTACGCGAAGGCCTGCATCAAATCCTCGCATGGCACAACGTCACGCTGCACCGTCTCTCCCGCGACCTGGAAGCTTCCCACCACATGCAACGCGACAGGCTCCTCGAACGGTTCGCGCGGCGCGGTCAGCGTCATCATGACCCGATCGCGGCCCGCGGGGATCGTCCCGCCGTCGAGTTGCCAGCCTTCGGGCGCGTCCTTCAGCGCCACTTCGATATCGCCGTCAAAACCGTCCCGCCGTATCGCGTAGACCGCAATCGGCGCCGAGCGCCCCGCGAGGACGTTCACGCTTGAAGGCGTCATGCGCAACGCCACGTCTGGCCTCGGCGGGCTGATACGAAGCCGATAGGAGTACGCTTCGCCGCCTTGTCCCTGCGCGTCGCTCACGTGAACGAAATACTTGCCCGTCTTCGGCAAGGTCGCACTTACGTACGAGTCCGCCTGATGCGTCACCAACCCGAACGCCTTGTCGTCGTGGTCATCGTTCCAGGCAATCACCTTGCCGGAATCGTCGAGTAACCGCAGCACCGAATCCATGGGCGAACCTATTCGCCGCGCGTAGACCTCGGCGACGATCGGTTCTCCTTCGTTGCCCTTGATCTCGTACACGTCCACGTCGCCCGGCGGATCGATACTGCCGTCGACGGCCACGGGCAGCTTGACGCCCTGGCTGTATTCGATGCTGTCGTTGTGTTTCTTTTCCGTGGCTGCTTCAAGCCCTTCGAGTTCCGGGACAGCAGCCGCTTGCGCCGCAGCGGACGGCTGATCCGAAACCGTAACGCGATACACGAAATCGTCGCGGCCGCGATAGATCGAGTCGCGAATTTCCACCGTGTACACACCGTCCTCGGGCACGTCATAACACAACGCCGGGTCAGGGTCGCACGCATTGTCGTCGTCGAACGCCGCCTCGTGTCCTTCAGGGTCGTAGACCGTCAACACGGCTTGGAACCATCCGGGCACGGCGTCCGCAAGGTACGGCACCAGATGGCGCGCCTGCGCCGAGATGTACAACCGTTCGCCGCGTTTGGCTGTGAACGTAAGCTCGTCGACATCGCCGGGCGTTACCTGTCCATTCGCCACGAACGGCACGCTGAACGGAGGATCCTCGGGGAGTACGATGGGGAGTTTCGGGTCGTTGGGTTCCTGTTCGCGCACTTCCGGCAACGTCCCCACTTCGAAACACATCGGATTGCTCAAACCCGCGCGCGTCCTGAGCCGCAGTTCGCGGTCGCCGGGCGGCGCCGACGGATCAATCGTGATCTCGATCAGCGCCATTTCGCCGATCTGCGGGTTGAGCTGCCGTTTTTTGATCTCGAGGATCTCTTTCACCAGTCCTGCAATGCCTCGCACGCTCAGGTTATCCAGATTGTCGATCAAGGGATGCGGCGGCAAGGCCACCGAATCGCCTGACGCCTTCTTGAGTTTGCCCGGACCGACACGCAAGCCGGGCAGCGTTGGCGGGGGAGGACTTCCCGGTAGTTCGGCCCATCGTTTGATCCATGCGTCGCGAATGCGGAGTTGAAGTTCGCGGCGCTCATCGGCTTTCAAGTTCCTAAGCGGAGGATAATGCTTGAGGACTTCCGCGTGAACGCCTTCGCCGGTGATATAGGCGTCCGAAATGCCGCGCAGGAACTGTCCGCCGGCCAGGATCTGAAACGTGGTTCCCGCTTGCCCGCCCGCCGGGTACACGTAACCCAAGTGCGGTTCGGTCTGGCCCCACGCGCTTGCGCATGCGGCCAGCACGGCGCCCATCCACACTCCATGCAGCGTGTGTCGTCGAATCATGTCAGTTCCACCAAGTCGCCGCTTCCCTTGAACGAGTCTTCCGCCTTGGGCAAGACATTCACGTCCATGCCTTTTCCGTTGGGCAGCGAACCTTCCGGGTCAATACCCAGCAGACCGTACATCGTCCGGATGAGGTCCGCGGGCGACACCGGCCGTTCCGCGGGGAATTCGCCCTTTGCATCGGACGCGCCGACGACGCGCCCGCCCTTGAACCCACCGCCCGCGACCACCGAGCAGAAACAGTCGCCGTAATGGCTGCGCCCGCCATTCCACGGCGCGTTCCACAGTACTTTCGGCGTTCTGCCGAATTCGCCCGTCCACCAGACGATCGCGCTGTCGAGTAGGCCGCGCTCGCTCAGGTCTTGCAAGAGCGCCGCCATGCCTTTGTCCATTTCCGGCAGCTTGCGGCGCATAATCTCGAAATGCTGCTTGTGCGTGTCCCAGCCTTTGTAATTGATCGTTATGTACGGCACGCCGGTTTCGACGAGCCGCCGCGCCATCAGGCACGACTGGCCGAACGTATTGCGGCCGTACAGTTCGCGGGTCTCGTCCGATTCCTGCGTGAGATCGAACAACTTGCGCGCCTCGCCGAACATCGTTGCGTAAGCATGGTCTTCGCACTGGTTCCATTGCGCGAAATGCGGGTTGTCCGGCATGGCCTTGCCGAGCGTGTCGATCGCGTGGAGCAATTCGCGGCGGCCCATCTGCCGCTCGTCCGAAACGCCCTCCGCAACGATGCCTTCGACGACGAACGGCTTCTTGTTCGGATCTCCGCCGGTCGCGAACGGTTTGTACCGCTGGCCGAGGAAGCCCGCTTCCGAGAAGCGCCCTTGCGGCTCGGTCAGCACGATGTACGGCGGTACGATCCCTTGGTAGTCGTGGTCATAGCCTTTGAAATCCGCGACCACCGCGCCCACCGAAGGATACACCAGCCGGTCGGGCTTTCGTCCCGTCTGCACGATGTACGACGCCGTTTCATGCCCGTTCACGCAATGCGTCATGCTGCGGATTATCGAGTATTTGTCTGCCTGTTGCGCAAGCAGCGGCAGCAACTCGCCGATGCGAATGCCGTCGACGTTGGTGGCGATCGGTTTGTCCAGCGGCCCGCAATAGTCCCGGCCTGCGTCCGGCTTTGGATCGAAGGTGTCGAGGTGTGACGGCCCGCCCCACATCCAGATTTGGATCACCGACTTCGCCTTCGCGGGCGGCGATGCTACTTCGGCCTCCGCGGCGGCACTCTTCCGGTTCGCCAAGGCCAATCCCGCCGCGCCCAGCAACGCCCCCTTCAACGCCGTGCGGCGGCTAACTGCTTTCGAGGATACAGGTTCGATCATAGACAGTCTCCTCGCGGTGCGCTGTGCTCGTCAAAGCTTGGATACCGCCCAACTCCAGCATCCATTGCAGTATAACCCCGCTACTCGGCGAAGGTTCCCCACGATGGGGACCGAAACACCATAGTGTCCACTTCGTCCACTCGATCAAGTCCAGCTCTTTTCGCCGAATTGTGGTAGAATGTCTCTTGTTAGACCGAGCGAGCATTTGGAAAGGAACACCCATCATGGCTACACAAGGCGTTGCCGCGGCATCGACAGGCGTCCGGCCCGTCCAGCACGCCCGCCCGGCGCAACGGCCGGTCCAGCCCAAGCGTAGCGAGACGCAGAACGTCGCACGCACGGAGACCAAGCGTCCCGCCGCACGACTCGAACCGCGGACTGGTACCAGGCTCGACGTTCGCGCCTAAGGAGAGGGGAAACCACGCATGTACGGTGACCTGGCGATTTCGGCGGTGCGCGCAGCCCTCGATACGACCGCGATTCAGACCCAATACCAAGTAGCTGCGGCCAAGAAGAGTCTGGACGCCCAGCGCTTCATGGGCGAAGCCGCGATCCAACTTATCCAAAGCGCCACGATCGACCCCAACGTGGGCGCTAACCTCAACATCTCAGTCTAGCCCCGACGGTTCACACGATGTCCTGAGGAGACCAGGTTAACGTTTGGTTGGATGAACCCTTCTGTCTCGGAACTCGGCGTGAACTCGAAGACAGTTTGTCCCGTGTCATTGCGAGGAGGGCTTCAGCCCGACGAAGCAATCCCCTGATCTTCAGCATACAACAGTTGGGAGATTGCTTCGTCGGGCTGAAGCCCTCCTCGCAATGACACCACGGGCAAGTCCTGCTTTTCAGTCCCCGCCCTTCAAAGTTACCGTGCACGTCGCGTCGTACTCGGACACAACCTCACCCGCTTTCCATGCGCGCTTCCCGCCGATGAAATTCAGATACAGTTCGTCGGTGAATCGCGCGCGGTCGGCCTTTGTCGCGCCGCAGTAGAGGGCGCGCATCGGCTTGGGGGCCTGAATGTGAAGGACGCCGTCGACGTCGATCGAGGAAACGGTTGCTTCGATCTGCGTGCCATCGCCCGAGCGGACGACGTGACTCTCGCCACCCAGGACGATTGATCGTTCGCCGCGCTCGTATACCCAGTGCGGGTTGTTGAGGATGCCGATAAGGCCCGTAGCGACTTCCTCCGTCTCGACGTCTTGAAGCGCGACGATCTTCTCGCGTACGCGCCACGTGCCATCCGATTCGGAGTGAAGATCGAGCGTCGCGCGAAACATGCCGTCGCCATGATCCAGTTCCAGCGAGGCGTCGAATCGATTCGCTTCGTCGATCACACCAACATGCCGGACATATAGAGGCAGATCGTTCTTCGCGCCCGCGAGGCGGATATGTCCGATGCCGCTACGCGCATGCGGCGAGGTCAGCCGGTCGCGTTGAAAGACGTTGATCTGCGCCATGACCTGCGCGCCCCAACTGAATGTGGCGATCACGACGGGCGTGCGATTCAGAATGATGCGCGCGCCGTCGAGCCGCAACACGCCTGGAAGAACGGGCGGCGTGTCTGTCTCCGCTTTTCCTACTTCTGCGATGGGACCGTGGTAACGAAGCGCAAGCCACGCCATGGCGTCGTAGTAGATCAAGTCCGACAGCGTTGACGGGAAGAAGAACTCGTCGTCGAGGAAGACGGTTCCCGAGGGCGATCGCGCCTGCATGCGTTCCTGCGTTTCGAGGCAAGGCAGCATGAGCGCCCAGCCGTCCGGGTCCCCGCCCTGAGTTGCCATGAGCAGGTGCGTGTACAGCCACTCGGGGTCGCGCAACAGTTCCCAGTCCTGCCCGTTCGGATACACGAGTCCGCCGCTTGGCAGCGAGAAGCGTTTGAGCACAGCGTAGATGCCCGCGCAGTTGTACGTTGTGGACTGCGGCGCGCGCCGCCCGCTCATCGTGAAATCGAGCAGGCACGACATCGACAACGGGAACGTGGCCATGTAGTCCGGATGCACTCGGCCGTGGTTTTCGAGCGTGAAGTCGTCGTAGATGTTCGCGCCGGTGAACTGTTCCGCCACGGTCCGCCCGTCGACAATCTCTTGCGAATGTTCGTCCGCGGGACGCAGGAAGGACGACAGCGCCCATTTCTGGAACGCCGCTTCCCACTCCGCACGCCGCGAGTCATCCGGCATAATCGTTATCGCGACCGAGAGGATCTGGCTGTTCCACGCATTCTCTTCCGCCTTCGTATCGTCGACGATTTGGTGCGGCGGTTCGGTATGCGCGATACGGTCCGCCTCGTGGGCGACGACCTTGCGGACGGATGCATGCAGATCCTCGGGCAGGTCGTCCCATGTCCACCATGCCGCGCGGCCGAGCATGTGCGCCCAATGCGCCGATTGCCATTGGCTGCCCCAGGATTTCCCGTCGCTCGTCGGCCGCGACCCCGTGAGATGCACCGCCGCGAGATACCGCATCATCGGGATGATCGTGTCTTGTAGCAGACGTTCCTTGGAAACGCCCACAACCGACGCGTCGTACGGTCCGAATCGGTAGAGAAAGGCCAAGCCCGCGACGGTACCGGTGTTGGGCCGTATCCAATGCTCGTTGCTCTTGCTTTCGGTGATCAGTTTCAGCGCCGGATCGGCGTCCCACGGGTGGACTTTGGTTAACAGATTGGACGCCTGTTTCTCGACCGACACGTACATGCGCGAGGCGATGTCTGGCGCGCTGGCCGGCGCTGGCACATCCGCCGACGGCTCAACGATGGGTAACACGTTCGTGGCCGCCGCAACCGTTAGGAGCGCGCAGAAGAGCAGCATGTTGAAACCTCCTTGGAGCCGTCCTCGAATTCCCGCAACGAGCTACCGTGATGCAATTCAGCCAACCATTACGAAACACAGTGTGTCATTGCGAGCGCAGCGAAGCAATCCCCTGGTCCGTTGTATGCAGAAGACCAGGGGATTGCTTCGTCGGGCTGAAGCCGCTCCTCCTAAGAAACAAGCGTACAAGGTCCCTCAGAATTCACTTAAATCGCCTTTCGGAACGCTCTTTGCGATCTTTGAGCACTTTGTGGTTGCTCATGTCACTACCAAGCCCAAAACAGCCACAAAGATCTCAAGAGACACAAAATGAAAGTTGCCTCCGGTGATGCAATCTTCATGTTTCTTCTCTTGGTGGCCCGGCGAAGCCGGGTCGTTGGCTCGCAATGACACTAGAACTGGGACCAGGTTGGATTCCCGCGCAGGCTACGCTAGCGATTCCCGGATCCATCCGAGCAGATGTCGCGCGCGAGCCGATGCGGTGTGATGGCGCCTCAAATGCTCGTGTCCCGCGTGGGCGATGCGCGCCGCTTCGTCGGGATGCGCCAGCAAGTGCTCGAGCTTCTCGCGCAATTCATCGAGGTCTTCGAAGAAGACGGCGGTTTCGCCGTCGCGGAAGTTGTGCGGGATACGAATGGGCGGCGGCTCCGAAAACAGCAGGCAGCCTTGTGCGGGGAGTTCGTAGTAGCGAACGGTGTCGAACCCCGCGCCGAAGGCGCTCAAGCCGATGCGCGCATCGCGAATACGCTGGATGTACTCGCCCGGAGGGTACACGTGATCGAAACGTTCGCCAAGAACGCTCTCGATCGTTCGGAGGTAAACTTCGCGCAATCCCGGCCAGCGCTGCCCGGCCCAGAAGAACGCGGTGGGGCGTTCGTTCGCGATGTCGGACGCGACGCGCGCGTCAGGATGGGCGAACGGCAACGGAAATACGCGCGGCCCATAGTCAACGCACGCGAGCATCTCGCGTTTGAAGCATGCTTGCGCGCCGCCGCGCCCCATATAGGCGAGAGTCTCCCGCGAGTGATCGACACACTCGTCTTGCGCGTCGATCAAGAACAGCGGCGTCGATCCGGCAGCATCGAGGATCGCGCGCGCGGCCTCGCGTTCGAGCGCCTGTTCCATGTCACCGTAGAGGATGTAATCGAATTGGCCCTGCCGCAGTTCGGCCACGAAAGCGTCGAGGCCGAGCGGCTCGCCCGCGTGGTCGCATGCGCAGGGATAATGCGCGAGTTCCGGGGGCGGCTGGCCATGGAGCAGCGGCTTCCAGGGGAACTCGACGACGTTGGCGTCGCCAAGCACGCTGCATAGTCCATCGAACAACGCGTCGAGGCCGAAATGCGGTCGCGGGTGCGTCACCAGTAGCACGCGAGGCATGCGAGCCGGTTCGACCCAGGCGGGCGGATCGGGTTCGACCCAAACAGAACGGACAGCCGGGTACGATTCGATCTGCCGCGCAGTGGCCGGGTTTGGCGCAACCTGCTCCGCAATGCGCAACGTCCGCGCCGCCATCGTTTCATCGCCGATGCGGCGCCAGAATTCGGACTGGCACATGTAGGCCAAATGGAAATCGGGACAGACCTCGGTAATCTGGTAGAACAACATGAGCGACCCGCCGAACAGGAGCAGTTGCCTGCGCGGGTCGCCGGGCCGGTCCATATCGAGCAGACACTGCTGCTTCTGTGCCGCGATGGCCACTTGGGTTTCGAGACTGTCTCGATACGACTCGGGAATCTCGCACAGAATCTGGTGCGCCCATTCGGGATGGCGTTCGCTCAGACAGGACTGCGCGTGCTCGATGGGCGCGTAATCGTGCCACACCGCGACGTGAACGCCGGCCGTCTCCGGCGCTTGAAACGCCGTGTAGAGCGCAAGCCCTTCTTCGTCCAGTGCCGGTGCAAGGTCTTCGCGGTCGACGCCGCCGAGGATGAAGAAGTAGCCGTGCCGCGAGAGGAACCGCGCGAGCTTGGCGCGCTGGACTACGTCGGCGGATTCGCCGAGGATGACGGCATCGAAATAGGCATCGGGAAATGGGACGGCCGCCGCGTTGCGGTCAAACGCGCTTAGAGTGACGCCGCGCGTTTCGAGCATGCGCGCTAGCGACGCGGGAAGTTCGCCGATTTGGAGCACGCGCCGGATGAACAACGGGATGCGGCGCGCCCAGCGGTCTTCCATGTTACAGCACGTCCGTCGCGATGGTGTACACCGCGACGTCGTGATACGCGCCGTGCAAGTACAACGCCTCGCGCTGAACGCCTGCCTGGGTGAAGCCGGCCGATTCGAGAAACGCGCGCAGCCCGGCCTCTTTCGATGACACGGGCGTCATCAACCGCCGGATCGCCTGTTGGCCGCCGGCCTCTTTCAGGATCGCGCGAAAGCCTTTGCGCACCGTGTCGGACGCGTAGTCAGCCGGGTCGCGCATGAAGATCCACGCGGTGGCCGTGCCGGGCAAGAGTTCGGGGCGCAGGCGCAGCAGGCCGAACGCCTCGCCGTTGCGCCGGGTCAGGATGAGTTCGGTCTCGATCGGGCGCGGATGCAGCGCGTCCATTTCGCGGTCGTACTTCGTGCCGAGCAAGAGGCCGCTCTCGTGGCATAGGAAATACGCCGACTCGCTCCAGTTCTCCCATTGGACCAGCATCTCGGCGTCGGCCTCTTCGATGGGCCGCATGCCGACGGTCATCGTGAGCGCCGCGCGCGCGATCGTTAAGAGCGACGGCTTGCCTCGGTGCCCGAGTTGTTTGTAGACACGCTCGAAGTTGACGCCCGAAGCCGACAGAATCTGGAACGCGGATACCGCGGCTTCCATCCACGCGCGCTGCATGCCGCACCACGGCGCATGCGGCGTCCGGAACGAACCTGACAAAGCATGATGTACCGCGGCCGTGCCGCCTCCGCAGAGGTTGCGCGCCCAGCACGTCATGCACGCCTGCGTCGTCAGGGCGCCCATGTCATCGAATTGGCGGATGCGGCTCTCGTCGCACACGCCCTCCGCCAGCGAGCCGATGCGGAACGCGTCGATCCCTTTCATGCGAAGCGACGGATAGATGCCGCCCTGTTCGTCCACGGCCAATTCCTGCGTGCCCGCGGGATCGGAGCGGCGCAACGGCGTGCCCATGTAAATGCGGTAGAACAAGGACGCGATCGGGTCGAGGCGGAAATCGTGACGCCGCAGCAGACATTGCGCGTAATACACGGCGGAACGTTCGAGTCCCTCGAGCATGCTCTGCGGATCGAGATCGGGATGCGCGGCAAACGCGGAGTCCAGGTCGAGTTCGATAAACCCGAACCCCGCTTCGTCGAGCGCCTGCACCGCGCCGCCGTAGGAGGGATGGTCCGGGCGCACGATGATCTGCCCGACGACGCCGGGCGCGTCGGGCTGAAGGATCTTCGAGAGCCGCGCCAGCGTTTCGCCGGACGCTTTTGCGAGCGCGCGCACATGCGGCGCGGCTTCCTGCGCATCCTGAAACGCGAGGCGGACGTCGACCGTATGGCCGTTCAGAGCTTCCGGCAGCCGCGCTACGTCGAGGCCGGTCACGCGTACCGACACCGTCAGTTGTTTGCCAGCCACCTTCGCGGACTTCAGGGCAAACGCGCACAACTCCGCGATTAGGTCGGGGTTCTCGACGCGCTTGTCCTCGACGAATTCGAGGTGCAGTTCCTTCTGCGCCTCGGAACGCGCGAGCAGCAACGCGACGGCGTCGCGCGCGAGGTCGCGGCTCGCGGGCAACGGCGCGGGAGACGTGCGTCCGAACCATTGGCGGCGCGCCTGCTCGGCCTTGGGTTCCTCGCGCGACAACGACAGCGACATCTGTTTCACGCCGCGTTCGATATCGTAGATCTTGAGGATGTCTTCGCGTTTGGGCGTGGCGAGGATCGACTTGGTGGCTCGCAGCCACTCGAGTTCGCCGACGACTTCCTCGAGTTCCTTGCGACTATGCTTGGATTCCAGCAGACAATAGATGCGATTGACGGACGTCTGCGGATAGAGGTCCAGCACGTCCCACGAGATGGGATCGCACTCGAAACAGAAACAGCTCTCCGGGTCCATGGCGAACCGTTTGCCGTCCCGTTCGAAACGATGCAGGAACTCGCGCGGCATCAATAGGCCCCCAGCGTCCCCTTGCTGCGGCTCCAGTTCTCGAGAATCTTGAAGAGCGAGATGCCCACGAGCGTCCAGAACACACAACTGATCATCAGAAAGTAGAACGACGGATGCGCGAACACGGAACCGGCCACGGTTTCGCCCGCGCTGTTCACGTGGGTCTGGCCCTGGATGAGCACATATTTCAGGCAGATGGCCGCGTCGGTGATCGGCAGCGCGTGCGCCATCAAACGCCACACGATGCGCCAGCTCTCGACTTTGTCGGTCGCGAGGATCGCCAGGAACAACAACACCATCCGTACCAGAACCGCCACTTGGCCCGCTTGTTTGAACACGAGCACCAGTCCGCCGACCATGAAACCGAATCCGATCAGATTGAAATACGCCAGCCCGAGCAGCACGGCTGTGGGCACAAAATCGGCGTGGAGCGTGCCCTTGACGCTTTTCGCGATCAGCCAGATCATCAGCGCGGAACTCAGGATGTTCGTGACGGAACTCACGATCGAGCGCGCCATAAAGTTCGTGACCAGTCCGTGCGGGCTCATGCAGAGCTGTTCGAGCTGGCCGCTCTGCGCGAGTTCTTGCAGGCCCTGCGTGAACATGCCGACGATTGCGAATGCGTACATGCCGACGATCAGGCCGAGCGCCCAATTGGTCGCGGCCTGGCCGCTGGACATAAACTTCGACGCCATCTCGTCGACCGCGGGACCGCTGGACATAACGCCGAACACCAGCAGCAACAACATGCCGTAGCCAATGAACAGGCCCGTGAGCGTGCGGAACCAGTACCGCCGCATGATGATCCAGTTGCGGACCATCTCCGCTTTCATGACTAGAAAGAAACCCATGCGCCTCCGTGTTCGATCGAAGCGCCCATTATCGTCCGCTTCGCATGCTTCATCATTCGCCCTTCCCGCTCTTGGTCAGGCGCAGGAAGACGCTTTCCAGCGACTGCTGCCGTTCGTTTATCGAGCGCAGCCCATAGCCGCGCGCGCGCAACCGCTCGACCGTGCCGTATAGCGCCTCGCTTCGGAGGTCCGTGCCGGGGTCGACCCAAATGGTCAGCACCGGCGTTTCATCCACCGTCGAAACCTGGGCGTTGCGCACGCCGGGAACATCGTCGAGATCCGATGGCTCGGGCGCGCGATCGAGTTTGAATTCGAAGACCTGGTCCGAGAAAAGTTCGAGGAGTTCCGTTTTGGGCTTGCACGCCACGAGCACGCCGTGGTTGATGATCGCGATGCGGTCGCAGATCTCCTGGGCCACGTTCATGTCGTGCGTCGTCACGAGCACGCTCTTGCCCTGCGTGCGCGTCATCTCGATGACCTTGTCCTTGATGTTCCGGCTGCTCTGCACGTCGAGTCCGGTCGTTGGTTCGTCGAGCAGCAGGACCGGCGGATCCGCGATCAGCGCGATGCAAATCGCGAGCTTCTGCTTTTCGCCGCGCGAAAGCTGGCGCACCTGGATATTCATCTTGTCTTTGAGGCCGATGAACGCGAGCAAGTCGGCCGCGCGGCCCTTCAGCACGCGCCCGCGCACGTCCTTCAGGTTGCCGTAGTAGATAAGGTTCTCCATCGGCGTGAGCGGCCAGATGCTCGTGCGCGTGCCTTCGAGCACCACGCCGACGCGTTTCAAGACCTGCAGGCGCTTCCGCTCGACGTCCATGCCGTCCACGTACACCGTGCCGCCATCGGGCTTGACGAGCCCCGAGATCATCTTCACGGTCGTCGTCTTGCCCGCGCCGTTCGGGCCGAGCAGGCCGAACACTTCTCCGGGACGAATCCCAAAACAGATGTCCTTTGCGGCGTGGACAACTTGCCGCTTGTAGAAGGAGCGCTGTCCCGTATCGGTGTCGCGCTGGAAAAAGTGATGCGTCGTGAACAGCTTGTCCACGTGGTCGATCTCAACCAGATACGATGAATCCGTCATGCGCACTCCACGAAACGATTTGCGGGCGCGGGCGCGGCGTCAGGCCCGCCCACGTACTCCAGGCACGCGATGCTCATAGGCAGCACGGGCAGCACCAGGAAGACCAGCAGGCGCTCGCCCTGTGTCAGTTCGGCTTCGCGGGCGGCCGCCTCTTCGCTCTCGAGTTCGTCCACCCGGATCAGGTATTCCAGAAACGCGATCTCGATATTGCGCACCGCGTGGATCACGATCACGAGGATGAGGCTTCCCGTCGCATAATACAGCGCCCCGAGCGCGATCGCGAATGCGAAGAACTCGCCCGATTGCAGCGCCGAATTCCGGAAGAAGTGCTCGTGCACGAGCGAAAACGCGATAGCCACGATCACGATGCCGAGCATGGGGCTTCCCGTCGCGGCGATGGCCAGCGGCTGCGCGCCGACGCGGTAGATGAGTTCCTCGGAAACGCTCACCACGATGAACTGCATGAGCACGCGCGGACTCTCGACGGCGAAATTCCAGAGCGATCCAAAATCGACGAAGTGCACCGCCGCCGCACTCACCGACCGTTGCGTGATCAGCAGGCTGATGCCGAAGATGAGGTGCCCCGCGAGCAGCCCGAGGGCAATGTATACCGGGGAGATGAGATGGCGCGAAAACACGCCCATGTGGCTGCCGAAGTAACATGCCAGCGCGAATAGCGCGCTCTGCGCGTAGGCTGCGATCACGGCGTGCCGGCGCGCCGCGCGCTGCAATCCGGTACAACACACGACCAGAAACGGCGGGATTGACAGCGTGAACGTGGCCAGCGAACCCTGGGCCTCTTGGCCGGGCTTGCCGCGCCGTGCCATCGCCATCGCGAACGCGATGTAGACGGCCAGGGCCGCGAGGAATACGGCGCCGGCGGCGTTCACCGCGAAGGCTCCGGCGCATCGGCGCCCAAGGCGGCCACGGCCTGCCGGTCCTCGACCATCGAACGGAACAAGGTCCCCGTGGCCGCGGCGTGTTTCTGGCGGAATGCGTCAAACTCCGAACGCAACAGGCCGTATCCGTATACGTCGAACAACTCGCCGTCGCGCGCGACGTGCCGCGGCAGCGTGAGTTCCCGCGTCGCGCCAACCTTCTCGATGATGCGCCACGAGGCCGTGTTAAACGCATAGATAAACGCGGCGACGCGGTGCAGGTTCAGTTCGTCGAAGCAGTACTCCATGGCCCGGAAGAACGCGATGCCCGTCACGAGGCGGTTGCGCAATTTCTTGTTGCCGATGTAGAGGTCGATCGAACACGCGCGGTTGCGCCAGCTCAGGTTCTGCAACGAGAACAGCCCCACCGCGCCGTAGTCGGGCGAATCGATCATGAGATAGATGCCGCCGGGAAGCGTCTGCCCCGTCGAACGGCCCAGCATCGTGATCACGTGCTCGCGGATTTGCTTAGGCGAGCGCGCCGGGTCGCCGTAGAGAAAGCGCAGGAAATCCTCGTCCTCCATCCACGCGACCACTGTGTCCAAGTCGTCGCGTTCGGCGCGGCGCAGATAGGTTCTACTCGTGAGGGGCATGCTCGGCACTCCGTGTTCCCGTCCCGGCCTCGGACGCCGCTACGGGACGAAACAGCGACAACGTTTCCGCATTATGCCACCGGCCCAGCGTATAGGTCACCTCGCGCTGCACGCCGTTGCTGGCGAACCCGCGCGCGCGAAGGAACCCAAGCAGGGCCGTCTCGGAATCCATGGCGTGCGCAATAACTTTGTGCAGTTGCTGCTGGGTGAAGGCCTGCCACAGCAAGAACGCAAGCGCCTCTTCCGCGACCGGACCCTCGTAGTCGGCGGCATCCGATAGCATAATCACGACTTCGCCGTAACGGGCTTCGGTGTTGATGGAGCGAAGCGTGCAGAACCCGCGAACCATGCCGTCGTGGGTTTCGACCGCGTACATCAACGGGCGTCCCATTTCCTTCTGGGCCAGCACTTCGCGCAGTTCGTCGCACGTGGGAAAGATAGGCTCGCGGCGATGGTCCATCAGGCAGCAGCGCGGACAGAGCGGATCGTAATAAACATGCATCGCCACGGCGTCGTCAGGTTCCGCGGCGCGGATGATCGTATGTTCCCCTCGGATCATGGCGAACGTCCCATACCTCAGGAGTTCCCCCCACCGGCCCAATGGGGGAACGGCCGGACTCGGCTGCCTGAGAAAAAACACGCCGGGACTTCAAGCTCTGGAGCCCCGGCGCCGAACGTAGTCCTTCGGCTTACCCAATACTGAGTTCGTTCTTCTTCTGTACAACGAAGTCCCCGAACGCCTTCCAGATCGCGTTAAGGAAATCGCTCTTGGCATCGGCAAAGTCAGGTTCCGCACGGAACGCGCCGCCCGCGCGGCGGGTGGCCATTCTGGAACGGACAACCGAGACTTTTCCTAAATGTTTCATCATATGTCTCCGCATGGTTGGGCAATCTACCCGCCTAGCCATTTTCTACTTCATAGCGAATCCCGGTAAGCGCCCAGCGGCGCCGCCCTTGGAAGTGCGTTCACGAACTCTGCGCTACGGTCCGAACCGTCAGGTTACGATGGTCAGCTTCGCCGACAGGATCGGCTTCAGGGCGCTCAGTACGGCCACAACGAAATCGACGACCAGAGTCCAAGGGAATGAGGTGGTCTCAGTGGTGGCGTGGCTTGGGGTCCGGGTGATACTGCGAACGTGCTTCATAACAATGTTTCCTCCGTTGTTACCCGCGTGGTTGGCTTCCGCGCCTTGGGTCTGCCCCACGCATGAACCCACTCGACCACGGAAGCTATCCTATACTTTTACGATTTCCAAGTCAAGCCGTGTGCGCACTTTCGAGCGATCGAGACCGGAGACGCGGCGAGCGTCGCAATCAGCTCGCCGTTTCCGAAGGCTTCAGCGCCACTACCGCGCTCAGAATGGGCGCCAGCGCCGCCAGAATCTGCAGGAACAGCGTGAGTCCGTCCAGCGGGCTCTGCTCGAACCACGTCAACTCGGCCTTCGATATGGGCTTGAGATGTTTCATTCGCTTGACGTCCTTCCATCCGCGCACAGACACGCGCACCCCTGCGGCGGAGCCACGCCCCGCGCCGTGCGGCATCGTATCGCGGCAGGCCTTCCGCTACTCGGCCGGCTGCTTCTTCGTGGCCGATGCGTCCAGAATCAGGGTCACGATGGGCACCAGCGCCGTGACCATCGAGGTAATCAGCGTGATGATATCGGTCGTCGACACGCTCGACTGCGCCTTCGAGATCGGTTTCAGATGCTTCATGTTCGTTGGATTTCCTTTCGTTTTGGTCCGCAACGCTCCATAGGCGGACGTAAGCTGCAACAGTGGTCCCAGTGTACTCCACATAATGGCGCGTTGCAAATTCCCGCCTGGTTTCTCTTAGTATACCGGCCTCGATGCCAAGTGTTTCATCCGCGGGGAAACTCCCGGATCCCACGTCCATGCTACCTGCGACTCTGGCCCCAGAGCATCCGTTGAGCTACAATACCGCCTGCCGCATGTCATGAGGATAACGCCAACGGTATGCGGAGCGTTGACAGCCGCGCCGGGGTCCGGTTGGCGCCGGCGATTGAGGGATAAGGAATGCGCCCTGACGATTCGGGATACAGCCGCCGCGATTTCATGCGCGCCGCCGCGGGCGCGGCGTGTGCCGGCGCCGCGGTCGAAAGTCCAAGCACGTATGCCGCGGCCGTTCTCGAGCCGGCGCCTGCGCGCTCGCGAGTGGTCTTGGCTCGTGATGCCGCCGTGTTCGATGCCGCGGGCCGTGTCAATGCCGCCGTTGTCCAACGCATGCTGGATGCCGGAGTCGCGTCGCTGATGGAAACGGACTGCGCCATGGCATGGCGCCGGATCGCCGGCCCGGGCGATATCGTAGGCGTCAAGACGAACCGCTGGGAGCACCTGCCAACGCCCGCCCCCGTCGAGGACGCGATCGCGCGCCGTATCGCCGAGGCCGGCGTGTCCTCGAATGCGATCGCCGTTGACGACGCCGGTGTCCGGACGAATCCTGTGTTCCGAAACGCAACCGCGCTCGTCAACGTCCGGCCGATGCGGACTCATCCTTGGGCGGGTGTTGCGACCCTGGTGCAGAACTACCTGGCGTTTGCGGAATGTCCGGCGCAGTGGCATCGCGATGACTGCGCCGACGCCGCGGGCGTGTGGGATTTGCCCGAAGTCCGAGGCAAGACGCGGCTGAATGTCCTTGTGCTGTTCGCGCCTCTGTTTCACGGCACGGCTCCGTATCATTTTGATGCTCGATACACGTGGGCGTACAACGGAATGATTCTAGGCGTCGATCCGGTGGCCTGCGACATGGTCGGGCTGCGAATTCTCGAAGCGAAACGCCGCGAGTACTTTGGGCGGGACGTGCCCTTTCCCGTGCCTCCCGCACACCTCCGCGCCGCGTCCGAGAAGTATCGCCTCGGCGAAGCGGATTTCGCGCGCATCAATCTGGTCCGGATCGGACCGAGTGACGACAGCCTGGTCTAGCCGCAACAAATGCCGCCCAACGCATCCGTTTCTCGCAATTAGGGCCACGCGGCTATGGACACGGCGAGGCCTTACGGGTATAATGCGAACAGGAGTCACAGGAGTCGCGACTTTGCTGTGCAGTTCTGGCGGCGAGGCGCCTTGCCGAAGTACCCACGTACGCATGCAAGTGGTAACGTGGTTCGCAGTGCCAAGGTAGTTCCCTCCACCTTTATCTCAGCAAATCCTCGCGCGGGGACCGCATGCCCGCGTTCCCCGATGACATGCCGGACGCAACAGTCCGCGCTGAGGAGGTAGTGCCATGTATCGAACCTTATGCCTGGGAATCGTGTTTGTAGCATGCGTATCGGCGTCCGCCGCACGGGCGGAAGGCCCGCGTCGAATCTTGCTCGCAGGCGACAGTTGGACGCATTTCATGTTCTTCGACGGGACGTTCCGCGACGTCCTCGACGAACGCGGTTTCACGGACGTCGACTTCATGAATATCGCGCTCGGAGGCACGAAAGCCTCGCAATGGGCCTCGCCGTTCAAACTCGAGAACACGCGCGGGTATCTTGAAGCCAGCCCGGATATTGACGTGGTATTCATGACGCTCGGCGGCAATGACTTGATGTACGGCGAACCGACAAGCTGGTTCGAAAACCACGAGACCCCCGAACAGGAGGATGCGTTCTTCACCTGGATCGCCGACAACGTGGCGGCCGTCGCGCGCAACATCGTGGAAACGCGTCCCAATATTCACGTCGTTATTTGCGGATACGATTACGTCAACGCCATCAAGAAGGCGGGCAACGACTGCTCGACCTCGCCGGAGACGGCGCTCATCATGTGCAATCTGGTCAATGAGGCGATGATCCGCTGCGAGAAAAAGGTCGCGCAGACCGTTAGCGGCATCGAGCGCTGCCGGTTCGTCAACAATTACGGCGTCTTGCAGCACGAACTCGGATATCCCGGCAGTGTCATTCCCACATGGCTGAGCCCATGGGCCGGCGAGTGCAAGCATGCCCCGCATTGGGACCCCACCGGCGTCGACGCGTTCCGCTTCGGCCCCGGCGTCGTGCCGCTGCCCGGCCAACTGGAAGACAATTACACGCCATTCGAAGGCGGCGATCCGACATTCAAGAAGAGTCCGTGGGAAGCCATGCTGTTCTACGAAAACCAGTGGGCCGATTTGATCCGCGAGTATGGTCTCGATCCGGCGTTGCTGGGCATCGACAACATGGGTCCGATTGACGACTGGATTCACCTCAGCGCCTTGGGCCACCAAGTCGTGGTACGCCATTGCTTCGACGTGTGCATTGAAGACTGGATTGCGCAATACGGCTATCCCCGCGTCGCGTCGGTCGAGCGTACGACGATGAGCCCGGTGTG
The DNA here is from genome assembly GCA_964402555.1 of uncultured Nitrospiraceae bacterium. Classification (GTDB taxonomy): domain Bacteria; phylum Hydrogenedentota; class Hydrogenedentia; order Hydrogenedentales; family SLHB01; genus CAYOCT01. Next base: position 31,392 of record CAYOCT010000004.1, read on the forward strand.
CTCGATCGAGACCTTCAGTCCGATCGGCGCATCGCAAGTGCAATTCAAGGTGACGTTCAATCAGCCGGTCACCGGTGTGGATGAGGGCGATTTCGAACCCGTCATGGCGCGCGGCGTGAGCGGCGCATCGATCGCAAGCGTTGAGGAACTTAAGGACGGGTCTACGTACATTGTGGCCGTGGATACCGGCAGCGGCGACGGCACGTTGGGCCTCGCGGTGCGCGACAATGATACGATTCAAGGCACGGACGGCCAGCCGTTGTGGGGCATCGGCCACAGCATGAACTGGGCGCCGGGCGAGGCGTACCAGGTAGTGCGCGGTGCGGGCGTTCCGGTCGTGGGTTGGCCATTGGCGGGGTTCCTGCTGGCCGCGGGCGCCGCGGCACTGCGCCGGCGCAACGCCGCGTAGTGGTTCGTCAGGAGAGCGTTTGAACAACGCGGCACGCCAGAGTCTCGCATCGGCGTGCCGCGTTTGCATGTGACGGCAGTCTATCCGATGCCGCCCCGCGCGCATCAGCCTTCCAGGTACGAGCACTCCTCACTACTGAGGGATATCTCGAGCGCAGGCATCGCTTCGCCAAGATGTGCGGCGTTGCCGGTGCCGACAATCGCAAACGCGGGAAACGGCTGGTTCAGCACGTACGCAAGAGCGATCTGGCTGGGCGTGCAATTCTTCTTTGCGGCGGCTTCGATGGTGCGTAGCAGCCGCGCTCGATTCGAAGGCGTATCGTATTCGCGCGCCTTGGGCGCTTCGCCTTGAAATCCGTTTGCTGCCCACGCGGCGTTCGCCGCGCCGAAGAAACCTCGCGCTTGCGCCGTATACGCCGCGAGCGAAAACGCGCGCTCGACATGCCACGCGTGCATTGCGCCGTCGACGTAGCGCATCGGTGAAGGCGCGTTGGGATCCGTCCCGTGGGCGGCCAGCGCCCAGCCGCATTGATTCGCGGCCAGTCGTGGCAAGCCGTGCGCGTCGGCGTACGCATTCGCGGCGTCCATCCGCTCCGTGGTCCAGTTCGACGCCGCATAGCATCCGATGCGTCCGTCGCGCATCAACGCCGCGAGCGTTTCGATCATCTCGCCAACGGGCCGATCCGGGTCGTCGCGGTGCAGCCAGTACACATCGACCGAATCGACGCCGAGCCGGTCCAGGCTTTCCTCGATGTCCCGTTCGATATCGGCCTTGCCGCCGCGGCCGAGGTGCATGGCATCCAGCGGCGGATGCGCGCCCTTCGTCGCGAGCACGACTGCGTCCCGCGCGCCGTGGGCGCGAATCCATTCGCCGACCGTCCGCTCGCTCGCGCCCCACCCGTCCTCGATCCAGGCCGCGTAAATATGCGCGGTATCGATGAAGTTGCCGCCAGCGGCGGCATACGCGTCCATCACCGCGAAGCTGGCGGGTCTCGATATTTCGGAACCGAATCCCGCCGTGCCGAGAACGATGCGCGAGGGAACGATACGTGTGCGGAAAAGAGAATCCATGAGGCGCTCCAGGTTACCGGATTTGGATGCGGATGGTGTCGGGCGGTGAAGCGATCGAGAAACTTCCGCCTCCCTGCAACGCTTCGGGCTTCTCCGGATCGATGTAGTAAAGCGAATACGTGTCGTTGGGGAGATAGACCGTGGCGGCCCGTCCCGCCGGGATCGTTAAGTCGCGGCCCCGTTTGGCGGCCGTGCGCAACGCTACTTTCAACTCCGAAGTCGTGCCATTCATGAGCACCACGTCATGCGGTCCTTTGGCGATGCCCTGCGTGTAGCGGGGGAACTTGGCCTTGCGCACGCGTTCGGGCGGCGGATTACTCGAACCCACACGCACTACGGAAGGCTTCTTGGCCTGCTCGGCATCTGCGTTTTCTACGTCCGGTTCCTCGCCAGCCGCAACCACCGTGGATTCGGCCGCCGCTTCCGAACCGTCTTCCACGGGTTCGTCTTCCGCCTTGGCCGAGGCCGCCTTCTCCGGTGAAGGCTGGGTTTCGTCCTCGGTCAATTCGGCCATCATTTCCAGCGGAGCGTACGACTTTGGCGGATACGTCAGATTCGTCATACGATCGAGCGTGTCCTTGTGAAATCGCGCCACGAACGCCGCCTTGTCCGGGAACTTCCAGCGGACGATCGTGTCGCCCCCGATCACGCCCGAAAGCAGCGCGCCGTCTTTGCCCACCACCTCGCGGACTTCCTCATAGGTCATACCCAGTTTGAGCTTGCTGTACTTCGTGACGGAATCGTCTTCAGAAGGAGGCTCTGCCACGCGTGCGGGTTCCTTCACAGGAACAGGCTCTGCGGGTTTCGGCGCCGGGACCGGCTCTTCCGGCGGTTTGACGGGCGCCGGAGGCGGCGTGGCAACCGCGACTTCGACGGACGGCGACGGAGCGGGTGTCTCGATGGGCGGACGCGTCTGTTCCGGAGCGGAGACGTGCGGGAGCCAGGGGCTCAACAGAATCGTCAACACCCCCAACGGGATCATGACGATCAAGAGAGGCCATCCTCCCGCCACGCCCACTTTGGGCCGCGCGGCACGGCCGCCAGTCCGGGCCGCAGGCCGGATATGCGGGTCTTCTTCGATAAGGATTTCATCGAGGATGGGACCTGACGGGCCTTCGGACTTGGGCCGTTGCAGCAGCACGACTATCGGCCCCATCACCGGAACTAATCCCCAAAGGGCCGCCAGTGGATTCCGTCCTTTCGCCATGACATACAGGGCAAGCCCGAGTGTGAGAACCGCCGTTCCGGCCACCGCGATGGCTACCGTCCCTTCAAGAAGCCCGTACAGTTGGACGAGAAATCCCGCGACACCCAACAGCATTCCCGCGATATGCCCATGCTTGACCATAGCTGCCCTTCGGACCGCCGCGCCCATGAATTCGATCCTGTTGAGTATGATACGATCCACGGGCCTTTTCAAGAGCGAACAGTCCGTGCCTCAGGTGCTCAAGGTGTCGTCGTCCGCCTGATCCTGCCATGCGCCCCACGAAGGACGATGGGTCGCGAACTCGACAAAGCCTGCCTCGCGATAGATGCGCATGGCCGCCGGATCGGTAGCCCACAGATATAGCGGCGCGAGCGAGATTGACGGATAGTCGAGGACCATGCGGTGAATCAAGGCCCGGCAGTAGCCCCGTTCGCGATGCGCAGGATGCGTCATCACGTTATCGACGCGCGCGCAGCTTCCCACAACCTCGAACGAAGCAAGTGTCACGGCCTTCCCCGCGACGCGGCCCACGAACAAGTGGAAGGCCTCGTGACGCAGGTGCCGGTACAAAACGCGTACGGTGCGGTCGCTACCCTGGACCGAATGCAAGAGTTCGGCGATGGAAGTATCCATGCCGCGGGCCCGCTCGACGGAAACCTCCGGCGCGGCAACGATTGACGAAGGGCTTGCCCAATGGAAATAGTGGTCCTCGTACTCCTCGCATGTGAAACCGTGGTGCTCTAAGTGAGGCCTGAGCGTAGGCCACTCGTCCGGCAGAAACGCGGGATACAGACGCGGCGTCAGACACCTTGCCCGATAGAAGTCCGCAATATCCGCGATGGCCCAGTCAAGATCTCCGTTCAAACGCAGGATCAACGCATGATTGCTGTCGTTCGACAACGGATTGCCCGGGTTGCAGAACAGACGGCCGTACGCCGTCTCGCGCACCGGGGTAAAGCGCGACGGGAACTCTCGCTCACAGGCGTACATGGATTCCAGATCGATCATGGCGCACATAGTTTCTCGATCCTATAGCGGTGGATTGCGCAGATCAACGAGACCCGCAAGATGGCTTGCCCGCAGAAGCTCCAAGCCGTCCACGAACAAAGAGTCACGTTTCGGCAAAGGCCTTATAGGTCCTATACGACCTATACGTCCTATACGTCCCATACCCTAAGGTTGACGCAGCCCATCCGTTTGAGGAACCATGATGAAAAGCAACGGCCATTCAGGAGGAACTTCATGCGCAAGGAAACCATGTCGCCGAGAGAACGCTGGCTGGCGGTGCTTCGCCGCGAGAAGCCGGACCGCGTGCCCATGGACATCTGGGCCACCTCGGAAGCCATTCAACGTATCGAATCCCACCTCGGCGCCGGATGGGACACCATTCTCAAAGACCTCCACATCGACACGCCGTTTACGGTGAGCGGCAGGTACGTTGGCCCGCCGCCGAAAAAGGGTGAGGACATCTGGGGCATCCGGCATCGCATTGTCGACTATGGCACGGGCGTTTACGACGAAGCCGCGACCGCGCCCCTGGCCCGGTTCGACAGCGTCGAGGCGATCGAGGCGGAATACACATGGCCGGACCCCGACCACTGGGATTACAGCCACCTAGCCGAGGCCATCAAGGGACACGAGCGCGACATTATCCGGGGGGGCGGATCCGAACCGTTCTATCAGTACAAATTCCTGCGTGGCGACACACAGGCGTTCCTCGACCTGATCGAATACCCCGACATCGCCCACTACATTCTTGGCAAACTCTTCGAATTGTCCTATCAGAACACGCTGCGCATTTTCGATGCGATCCCAGGCCAAGTTTCGATCACCTACGTGGCTGAGGATCTCGGAGCGCAGGACAGCCTCATGTATTCGCCCGAACAGATCCGCGAGTTTCTCCTGCCGGGCATGAAGCGTATGATGGACCTGACGCGCCAAAACGGCTCGTTCGTCTTCACCCACACGGACGGAGCGTGCCGCGACGCGCTGCCGGATTTGATTGCCACCGGGACGCAAGTGTTGAATCCGATTCAGTGGCGCTGCAAGGGCATGGAACGCGAGGGGCTCAAACGGGATTTCGGTGACGCCCTCATCTTCCACGGCGGCGTCGACAATCAGTACACACTGCCCTTCGGCAGCGTGGACGAAGTCCGGCAGGAAGTCCTCGACAACTACCGCATTCTTGGCGAGGGCGGCGGCTACATTCTCGCGCCGTGCCATAACATCCAATCCGTCACGCCCCCAGAAAACGTCATAGCCATGTACGAGACGGGTTACGACTACGGCTGGCAGGACTGACGTCGGCCATTCGGAATACGAGTTGATGCCAAATCGTGATCGTGATCGTGGTCGTAATCGTAATCGATCACGAACCTGCCGATTACGACCACGATCACGATCACGATCACGACTAAAATCAAGACAACCTGTTGGTATCTATCTCCCGTATGATGCGCCGTGCTATTGGCGTTCTGTGCCCCCATGTCGATTCATGGATTCCGCTACGTCTGCGTAGCGTCCTGCTCGCTATTCCGCCGCCCCATTCACACCACGTTGTACTGCCGGAAATGGTGATGGAAATGCACTCCATGGATCTTCGCGAAGTAGCGCAACGGCTGCGCCCCCACGAGCGGGTTGACCTCGAGCCGGTCGGGGGAGGCGGCGGCTTCGGCCAGAAAGCGGTCCAGCGCCGCAATAAGCTTCTGGCGTTCCTCGTTGAGATCTCCTTCGGGGGGCGGCGTGAGTTCCGCGGGCGCTTTCACCCGCTTCGGCCACGTCGTGAACCTTTCGAAAAACAGCCACTTCAGCAACGTCCGTACCAGCGGTACGCTCCGGTCCTTCGGTTTCGGTCCGCCCTCAAGGGTCGACTCGACCGAGTAACGCAGATGCCGCATCAGCCCGGCAGGCGTCAGCTTGCCCCACCGCCGCTGCTGTTCCGATTCGATGCGCCCGAGACGCTCGACAAAGTACGGCAAGTTCGCGCTGGTCAATTCCGGTATCGGCATGGTTCAGCCCTTCCTCAAGTGAGGGGGCGCATCGCGTTGCCCGCGCCCCGCGGAAACGCGACTAAGCTGCGCTGGACTGAGCGGCGGGACGTTCAAGATCGAAGCCGCGCGTCTCGCAACGCTGCACGAGCGGTTCGATTTCGGAGTAGATCGGGAGCAGCCACGCGCTCGAATGCGGCTCGAACTCGAGGCGCGGATCGGGCCGGTCCTGCGACGCCAGCGCCGCGTTACGCCGGTATTGCTGCAACACGAACCGGCGCGCGCCGCGAATGCGCTTCGCGATCGCGTGAACGTCGGCGTGCGTCAATTGCGGCACCACCGTCGTGCGGAACTCGTAGTCGGTCGCGCCGGACAGCAGCAGGTCGATGCTTTCATTGATGGCGCGGTGGTCTACCGCGAACCCGCAGATCGCCTCGTACTTGCCGAGCGGCGCTTTGATGTCCATGGCCACATAGTCGGGCAGGCCCTCCTCGATCAACTCGCGCAAGACCTCCGGATGGGACCCGTTGGTGTCGAGCTTGACGAGGAATCCGCGCGCGCGGACTTCGCGGATGAATTCGGCCAATCCCTTCTGGAGGGTCGGTTCGCCGCCGCTGACCACCGCCGCTTCGAGGAACCCCCTGCGCTCGTCCAGCCAGGAAAGAGCCGTTTCCGGCGTCAACCATGAAGACGGTTCAGGATTTCCCAGCAAAAGCCGGTTGTGGCAGAAATAACAATCCCAATTACATCCTGGCGTGAAGAATACTGCGGCCAGGCGGCCCGGATAGTCGACGAAGGAGCACTTCTCGATACCGGCGATTTTCATGCCAGGACTTCCGCCACATCGAGTTCCGCGGCGCCCGTCGGGTCCGCTTCGGTCTCGAACGCGAAGGCCGGCACCGTGAACTTCTTCCGGTCCTGGTACTCCTGGCGTTTGCCGTCATTGTAGTTCGCCAGTGGCCGCAGGTACCCCGTGACGCGCGACCAGACCTCGGTCACGCCGCCGCACTGCGGACAGGCGAAATGCTCGCCCTTGAGATAGCCGTGCGAGTTGCAGACGCTGAACGTCGGCGTGATCGACAAGTACGGAAGTTTGAACTGGCGGAATACCTGCTGGATGAAACGCTTGCACACTTCGGGGTCTTCAATGCTCTCGCCGATGTACGCATGCAGGACCGTGCCGCCCGTGTACATCGACTGCAATTCGTCCTGCAACCGCAGGACCTCGAACACGTCGTCCGAGTAGCCCACGGGCAATTGCGTCGAGTTGGTGTAATACGGCGTGCCGTTGCCAGCCGCGATGATATCGGGATAGCGGCTCTTATCGAGCCGCGCGAGTCGATACGACGTGCCCTCGGCCGGCGTCGCCTCGAGGTTGTACACGTGCCCGGTCTCGGCCTGGATCTCGCGCAGGAGATCGCGGAGAAAATCCATGATCTCCATCGCGAACACCTGGCCCTCTTGCGTGGTCAGGTCCTGCCCCGAGAAATTCATCAGCGCCTCGTTCATGCCTACGATGCCGATGGTGCTGAAATGATTGTGCCAATACTCGCCCGTGCGTTCCTTCACGTGCCGCAGGTAATGCGTCGAGTACGGATACAGCCCGCGGTCGCTCTGCTGCTCGATGACTTTGCGTTTGAGTTCGAGCGACGCGCGCCCCACTTGCACCAGCCGCCACAGGCGCGCCTTGAACTCGCGTACCGACGACGACAGATACGCGATGCGCGGCAAGTTGATCGTGAACACGCCGACGGACCCCGTCAGCGGATTGCTGCCGAACAGGCCGCCGCCGCGTTTGCGTAATTCCTTTGTATCCAGCCGCAGCCGGCAGCACATCGACACCGCGTCTTCCGGCGACAGATCCGAGTTGACGTAGTTCGCGAAATACGGGATGCCGTACTTGCAGGTGATCCGCATAAAGGCATTGACCGATCGCGAATTCCAATCGAAATCCTTCGTGACGTTGATCGTGGGGATCGGGAACGTGAACACGCGGCCCTTCGCGTCGCCCTGGATCATAACTTCGCAGAACGCCTCGTTGAACAGGTCCATCTCGGCCTGGAAGTCGCCGTACGTGTCCTCCATCAATTCGCCGCCGCAAATCACGGCCTGGTCGCGCAACGTCGAAGGCACGGTCAGGTCGAAGGTCAGGTTCGAGAATGGGCATTGGAACCCGACGCGCGTCGGCACGTTGATGTTGAAGATGAACTCTTGCAGGCATTGCTTGATCTGCTCGAACGTCAACTTGTCGTACCGCACAAACGGGGCGCAGTACGTATCGAAGCTCGACCACGCTTGCGCGCCCGCGGTCTCGCCCTGCGTTGTGAACGTCGAGTTCGTGATCTGCCCGAGGAACGACCGCAGATGCTTCGCCGGAGAACTCTCGACCTTGCCCGGCACGCCGCCGAACCCTTCCATAAGAAGCTGGCGCAGATCCCAGCCCGCGCAATACGGCCCGAGGAATCCGAGGTCGTGGATGTGTGCGTCGCCGTTGTCGTGTGCCTCGCGGATCTCCGCCGAATACACTTCGTGAAGCCAGTAGTTCTTCGTGAAGAATTCGCGCACGTAATTGTTCAGCCCGTTCACGCTCTTCTGCGTGTTCGCATTTTCCTTGATGCGCCAGTCCTGGTCGGTCAAATAGCCCGAGAACATCTCAATGGTTGCGCCAATCAGCGCGTTCAGATTGCGGGCGCTGGTTCGCTTCTCGCGATAGAGGATGTAGGCCTTCGCGGTTTTCGCGTGGCCGTTCTTGATCAAGACCCGCTCGACGATATCCTGGATGCCTTCGACGTCCGGCGTCCGGCTGTCGTCGAATTCCGCCGCGATCGATTCGACGACCTGCCTGCACAATCGATCGGCCAGTTCGTAGTCTTCCCCGCCGCACGCGCGCGCCGCCTTGAGGATCGCCTGGGTGATCTTCTCCGCGCAGAATGCTTCGACCGCGCCGTCCCGTTTACGAATGCACTGCACCATCCCCGTTTCTCCTTCCAGCGTCCCATACCGTCGTTCACACGAACGCGGCCCATTTCCCATTCGCAATCGCAACCGCCAAGGTTCCGCCGCGCGGCACTCGCCGCGCGCCCTGGCGAACGATCTCCCTCGTGACGATTCAACTCCTTCGATAGGCAACGACAAAGCCGCGAACAACCTGTGATTTCGCGAAGTCTTCTACTCTCCCTTGCCCCACCATCTCCGTGCGCTCTTTCGAGCACGAACCCCATTATATAGTGGTTTCGCCGTTCTGTCAACACTAAATATTGCGCTCGCTAACCATTCGCTAACCTTAATTCCAGCAAGGATCTATGCCTGCACTAGCAGCGATTTCGCGGCGCGAAGATGCGAGAGGGCTGCCCCAAGGAATGGAGCGCCGAGCCCCTTCTTCAATCGTGCGACGTGGATAGGCGAGATAAGAGATCGCGAAAAAGCCCGAAAATAGGGCCGTTTTCTGGTGTTTCCGCATGGATATTGATAAGTATATTTCTATAATACATGCATATTACTAAATCGTATTTTGGCCCGGTCACGGAAGAAAAAGACGCATGGGACGCTCGCCGAAGGAACTACGTTTCGCAGTCAGGACAGTCACTCGATAAATCTACGATATATGTGCTTTGTAGAAAGGTATTTTCTTGACGAATAATAAGGAATCAGCAATTTCATTATCAGCAATATACGCATTTTGGCGCGGCCATCTTGCTTATTTCGGCGAGATCGAGTATGGTACGTCACCTTCATTGAGGATGTTGACATGCGAAATCGTGGATTTACACTCATCGAACTGCTCGTTGTAATCGCGATCATCGCCATTCTCGCGGCGGTATTACTGCCTGCGCTCGGCCGGGCGCGTGAAGCGGCCCGCCGTTCGAGTTGCGCCAACAACCTCAAACAGTGGGGCCTCATTTTCAAGATGTACTCGGGCGAGGCGGCCGGGCAGAAGTTCCCGCCACTGCAGTTCGAGGCGCTCAACATTCTTCAGGTCAATCTGGCTGCTGGACCGCTCATCATGGCGTTGTATCCGGAATACTTGACCGATCCCGCAATCTTGGTCTGTCCGTCGGACGCAAAGGAAACCGTGGATTCGCTCAAGGACAGCCAAGGTGATTGGAAATTCGCGAAGAACTTCGGCGACCGCGAGGATGTGGACGTCAGCTATGCGTACGTAGGGTGGATTCTTGACCGTTGCGGCGACACCGACCGCCAGGACGCGGCGGGCGCCCGCAGTATCGCGTCGCTACTGAGGGGGTTTGGCGCCGACGTGCCTCCATTGCGGCCCGATTTCACGGCGCCGGCGCAGTTTGTTGGTATATTAATGAATCTTCTCAACCAGGCGGTCCAGCACATTCTGGATCCGCAATACTTGCTTTACAAAGCCAGCCGCAACATCGCCGACTCGGATGTGGCCATGCCGTACGCCTACGCGCGGGACGGCAACGGCGGCGGCCCGACCGTGTATCGCATTCGCGAAGGAGCCGAGCGCTTCCTCATCACGGATCCGAATAACCCCGCCGCCGGCGCCAAGGCCCAGAGCGACATCTACGTCATGTTCGATATCTTCTCGACCGACACCGAGCTCTTCAACCACGTCCCCGGCGGCAGCAACGTGCTCTATATGGATGGCCACGTCGAGTTTGTGCGATATCCCGTAAAGCAGCCCCTCGCAAAGGGGATGGCCGTTTTGATCGGACTCCTCACCGGAAAAAGCTGACCGCTCGATGGCCCGCGCTGCTATCCGCCGTCTCCCTTCAACTTTGCGAAGAAACGGTGTGTAAGCTCGCGGCCACAAGTATTACTACCGGACTGCGGACGAATAGATCCATCCTTCATCCTTCCACTGAAACTTTTTCCTAAGTCTGAGGTATAATATAGGTAAGAGCGCCGATCCTGGGGCAAGGGAACGCGCTGAAAGGCTGCGTGAGCGCGGGCTGCTCCATTAGCCGAGGGAAGGAGTGTTTCCATGAAGCTGTTGATGCTTGTCTTATTTGGGTTTCTGATCGTAATCAGCCGGTAAGATATTGTAGTTGAACCACTTGGAAGGTTCGTTCTACGTTCCGTCTTCTGCAGCGGCAGCTTGATCGACCCGCATCCCGTCGAAGATCCCCGCGAGGCATGCCACCACATCCTGGCGCCGGTATAGATCCGGCGCTGACTCGAACTCGAACCGGATCCGAACATCCTGTCCGTCGGCCGTCTTGACCATTACGTGATCGCCCTGGGCTTCCTTCGAGGCCTCGGCAGTGGCCATCAACAGGCCGCCCTCTTTCATGCCGATCGCGATCCAACGCAGGCCCAATTCCTGACGGCACAGTTCCAACAACGCCCGCGAAGCTGGCGAGGCCAGGCCCGCGTTGACGCGGAGCGCCCCATAGCGAGCCAGGGCCTGGAAGACCTTGTTGCGTTCGCGGCGTTTGAGGACCGCCTTGAATGTGGTGGTCCTCAAGTATCCCGCGAGCCATGCCACAAAGAGCAACGTCCCCAGGTAGAGGGCATAGGGGCACGCCATCCACAACGAACCTTCGGGTATCAGCGCCGACATCACGGCGGCCACGGCAAGCGCCAGGGCCACACCGTACAGCGTGAGCGCGACGCGCGGCTGCGAATAGCCCTTGCCGAGCAGGCGATGATGCGTGTGGCGGTTGTCGCCGACAAACACCGGCACGCCGCCGACGTAGCGCCGAAGAATCGAGATGAGGGTTTCAAAGATCGGGAATCCGAGCGCGAACATCGGCGCGAGGAGAATCGCCGCCGTCTCGGACTTCTGGGTGCCCATCAGCAGCAGGACCGACAGCGCGTAGCCAAGCAGCATGCTGCCGGTATCGCCGAGGAAGATCCGCGCGGGAGGGAAGTTGAACGGCAGGAACGCCAGCAGGCTTCCCGTCAGCGCAGCGCCCGCGAACGTGATGAACACATTCTTCTGAATCACGCTCAGAGCAACTAGCGCTATCGCGCCGATCAGCGCGATGCCCGTGGCAAGCCCATCGACGCCGTCAATCAAGTTGAATGCGTTGATCAGGCCCACGATCCAGAACACCGTCAGGACGCCGCCCACGCCTGCGCCCAGGTCTACCACGCCCACGAAAGGTAGCGAGACCGTTTGTAGCGCGTAGCCCGACGCGCACACGAACACCGCCACGACAAGTTGCCCGAGCAGCTTCCAGCGAGGGCGCATCCCGCGGGTATCGTCGACCACACCCAGCACGGCGATCGCGATGCCGCCCACGGCCAGCGTCATGCATTCATTGCGCCGTCCCGCAAACGAGAACAGGAGGTCGAACCAAGGTTTGTAGTGGAGCCACACCCACTGCCAGTGGCGAACGATGAGAAGGCCCGCGGCCCACGATGCAAGGCCGAGCGCGGCCAGCGGCAGGACGATGCCCAGCCCGCCGAGCAACGGAATATCGCCGCGAAACACCTTGCGGTAGCCGCCCCGATCCACGGCGCCGACCCGGTGCGCGAACCGCATCACGAGCGGCGTAAGCGCCGCCGTGGCGATTAGGCACCCGGCCAGCCCTGCGCCGGCCCATGCGGTCAACGCGAACGTAGCCAATCTGCGGCCTTTCCCTCAGTTGCCGATTCGGCCCCGCCGCGTGGCGGCAGCCGGACTCGAAACGATCACGACGCCGGTTTTGCCGGGACCAATCCCCCGTCGAAATGCCCTTCCGGAATGGCGAGCATCGCCACGTCGTCCACCAAGACGCGGCCTTCAACGCCCGCGGGCCGCGTGAACAGAAGCACGTGGAACGGCGGCACATCGGGCGAGTCTTCGCTGCTGTAATCGGGCAAGGTTGCGGTCAGGGTGGCCTCTCGCCACTCCCCCGAACCCGGGCACGAAGCGGACACTTCCGAACGCGTGCCGTCGGCCGCCGACAAGCGCAGCGTCATCGTGACCTCGGGGGGCGCGCTCTTTTCCGCGCCTTTGCTTCGGATCATCGCGCTAACCCACACGGCGCGCCCCTTAATCGCGGCACGCGTGGGAATCAGGCACGCCAGCGTAGAATCGCCATCGCGCGGCGCGGGGATCTCCATTGCATGATCGCCTTGATAGCCTTCGTCCGCGAGCGGCGCGCTCTTGCCCTGCGCGTACCATTCCGGCATGGCGCCGTCTTCCGGCAACGCTTCCATCGTGCCGCTGGGCAGGAAATTCTCGGTAGGCAGCGTGCGCAACTCGCACCGGTCAATCAAGACCGGCGCATTGCCCGATGCGCCCGCCACGAGAACCCCAAGTTTCATCTCGCCGCTCGCGTTACCGGATACGAACATGAGTGCCAGCGGCGCCCATGCGGACATCGGCCCCTTGACCGGCTCGCCCTTCATCAACACGTTGCCCGCGGCGTCATGTACTTCAAGCGTTGCCTCGCCCGCGTCCGGCGCCGTGACCAGCGCGCTGAGTGCATAGAACGAGCGGGGTTTGAGCGTCTTCGCTTGCGCGACAAAGACGTCGCCCGAGGCCGCCGGAAGCACTTGAAGCGAGGTCTGGCCTTCCGCGCTCAGCGCGCGCGACACAAGACAACGGTCCTTGTCGCCGGCCACATCCCAATACTCCTGGCCTGTTTCAAAACCGGGATTGGCAAACAGGTTCTGGGTACCGGCCTGTTTCGGAGCAGGCGCGATCGGCACCGGGGGAAATGCGGTCACCGTCCGAGGTTCGGGCTTTGTGGTGTAACGGTCGGCCCAGGAGTGTTCCACGGCCGTGGCGGCGCGCTCCTCCTTCGGGTGCTTGCACCCGGCCGACAAGGCTAGCACCAGCATTGTCGAGACCAGCGCCGTGCCCGTTTTCAAAAACAATCTCATTACCGTCGCCACCCGTTCAGAACCATATGCAACGTACGAAGAGAGCGTAACAAATGCCGCAAAAGGGGATCAACCGCTGGGACGAACTATGTTGCACGGCGGAATCGGCTCGCGTATCGTTCTCTCGGTTCAGAATAGAGTCAACACCTCTTGGCGGGAACGGGGAGAACGCGATGTTCGAGCAACGAATCGGATTCTTGGCGTCCTTGGGCTTTGCCGCGATGCCCGCGGCGAAGGTCGTGGCGGAACTCAAGGCGCTGGGGTACGGCGCGGTGGAATGGACCGGCGCCCACTTCAATCCGCGCGCGAAATCCGAGTCCGAATTGAAGGACCTGGTCGCGTTGACGCGCGAGGGCGGGCTGGCCGTGAGCGAAGTCGTAGTCCAGCAGGATTACGTTTGCCTCGACGACGGTGCACGCGAGGACCGCATCGCGTTCACGATCGAGTCCATCGAAGCGTGCGCCGCGGCAGGCGTCGACACGGTGAACCTGTTCACGGGGCCCGCGCCTTGGGACCCGAACGCGCCGCGCATCCCGGATCATCTTTCGGAAGGCGCCGCGTGGGAGATGACGCTGGACGCGTTCGGGCGCATCGTACAAGCGCTCGAACGCTGCCGCGTCCACGGCGCGGTCGAGGGCGTGTTCGGCCATCTTTGTAACGATTACTACACGACGCGCGTGCTGATCGATCATTTCGATTCGGACTATCTCGGGGTCAATTTCGATCCGTCGCACGACGTGTTGAAAGGCAACTTCGATACGGGCTGGCTCGTTCGGCAATGGGGCCGCCGCATCAAACACGTCCATCTCAAGGATGCGATCGGCCTGCCTGAGATGGGGAAGTTCCTGTTTCCAATGCTCGGCGAAGGCCGCGTCGATTGGCCGGGCATGTTCGCGGCGCTCGAAGCCATCGGCTACGCCGGCTACCTGTCCGTCGAGTTCGAGTCGTTCGCGTATTACGAGCGCGTGTTGAAAGGCAACACGGTCGAAGCGGCGCGTCTGAGCATCGAGCAGGCCCGCGCGTTGATGGACTAAGAACGGGCCAGGAACTGGTTCCCAAGCTGTGCTTGGGAACCCACGTGAACGGGAAGCTCTGCTTCGAGGGTCGCGAAGTACAACTTCGCGAACAAGTGCGTTCCCAAGCACAGCTTGGGAACGAGTGAGGGTTGTGCTTTGGAGCTAGAGGTACGTGTAGGTAGCGCGAAGGCGTGCATGGACGGGTTTATAGGAGGAGCGAGGGTATGCTGAACATCGGGATCATCGGCGCGGGCGCGGTCGTGCAGGGCGCGCACGTGAAGGCGTTTGAAGAGCGCGGCGACGTGAAGGTGGCCGCCATCGCGGATCCCTCCGAGGCGTATCGCGAAGCCGTGGGCGCGCGCCTCGGTTGCGCGCGTCTGTACGACGATTATCGAAAGGTACTCGACGATCCCGAGGTGCAGGCGCTCGACGTGTGCCTGCCGCATTACCTCCACGAACAGGTCGTCCTCGACGCCTTCGCGGCAGGAAAGCATGTCCTGCTCGAAAAGCCCATCGCGATGACTGTCGAGCAGGCCGACCGGATGATCGAGGCGGCGCGCGCCGCGCGTCTCCAGTTCTACTGCGCCCTCAACCAGCGCTTCTACCCGGCCCACCGCCGCCTCAAGACCATCGTCGACTCGGGCGAATACGGCAAGCCCTTCCTTGCGCTATGCCAACTGGTCGGCGACGAGCTGGACCGCATGAACCAGCCCGCCAACTGGAAGGGCACATGGGATCGCGCCGGCGGCGGGGCGTTGATCGACACGGGCACGCATATCGTCGACCTCGTGGTGTGGTGGTTCGGACGCCCGAAGACGGTAAGCTGCCAATGGGGCCGTTTCGTCGTCCAACCCGAGAACAAGGCCGACGACAATGTCGCCGTCACGTTCGGATACGACGGGATGCTCGTGCAGTTGTGCGTCTGTTATTCGTGCAGGACCGACGCGTGGCGCGAGACGAAACAGGTGTATTTCCCAGACGCCTCCATTCACATCACGATGGACGCCGACGTCCCGATACTTGTAGGCCAAGACCGGCAGCCGCTCGTGCCCGTCGAAGTCGAATCGATGCGGTCCTGGTGGGACGGAAGCGTCACCGCGGGCATCCACCATTGGCTGGATTGCTTCCTCGGCAAGGTCCGACCCGCCTACGGTCCGGAAGCCGCGCGCGACACGCTCGAAGTCATACTTGCCGCGTACCGTTCAGCGCGAGAACAACGCACAATCGTCCTGTGACCGAATGCAACCGCGAATGGCAGTATTCGAGTTGAAATCACGGGAGACATCTGCAATTCTTGCCGCGCACTAACCTGGGCTCGCAATGCGGAAGACCAAAGGAGGAGATCGCGCCATGGCTACGTGTCGATTCATGTTCGTTATGTTCTTCGTCGTCGCATCCGTCTCGTTGGGGGCGCATGCCCAATCGGGAGATCCTCTCGATGGGCTGGCCGCACTCAAAGACGGATCGTCCGAGCGGGCCTCGTCATCGGACCCGAACTGGCAGGATGGAAACGGCGACGCGCGGCCCATCGCGCCGGGCGGCACGCTGACGATTGCCGACCTCGAGGGGCCGGGGATGATCACGCATTTCTGGAATACGATTGCGGCGAACGAACGTTGTTACTCGCGCCTGTTGGTGCTGCGCGCGTACTGGGACGGCGAGGAACATCCGTCGATCGAATGTCCCATCGGCGACTTCTTCGTCATCGGCCATGGTAAGGACGTGCCGTTCTCGTCGCTGCCGGTCACGGTGACCTCCGACGGACGCGGCCGCAACTGTTATTGGCCGATGCCGTTTCGCAAGTCCGCGAAGATCACGGTGACGAATGAAGGCCGCGCGCCGATCGGCGCATTCTATTACTATATCGACTGGCGGAAGCTGCCGAAGCTCGCCGAGGATACGGCCTATTTCCACGCGATGTACCGCCAGGAGTTCCCGACGGTCATGGGCCGGAACTACACGCTGGCCGACATCGAAGGACGCGGGCATTACGTGGGCACGGTGTTGAGCGTGCGCCAGCACCTCGCGAGCTGGTGGGGCGAGGGCGACGATTTCTTCTTCATCGACGGCGCGAAAGAACCGCAACTGCGCGGCACCGGCAGCGAGGATTACTTCTGCGACGGTTGGGGATTCCGCAAGATGGCGACGTTGTATTACGGCGCGCCGCTCATGGAAGGCAACAACCCGTTTGACTGCACGACCGTCTACCGCTGGCATATCCCGGATCCGGTGCTGTTCACGAAATCGCTTCACGTCGAGATCGAACACAAGGGCGTGACGTTCAATCCTGACGGATCGGTCAAGTCCGGATTCGAAGAGCGCGCCGACGATTTCTCCTCCGTCGCGTTCTGGTACCAGACCGAACCGCACAAGACGTACCCGGAAATGCCCAAGGGCTACGCGCGCCTCTACTACGACTACTCGACCATGATCGAGGGCGAGTCCCTGTTGTCCAATGCGAAGGCTTCGGCGGGGCCGCTCTCGACGCAGGACGGCGCGTGGAGCGGTGGCAAACAACTCTTCTGGACTCCCGGCGAAGCGAATCAAACGCTGACCGTGCCCTTCGATGTCAAAGAGGCCGGCACGTACAGTATCCTGCTCGTCATGACGTTTTCGTTCGACTACGGCATTTTCGAAATCCAGCTTGATGGCAAGCCGTTAGGCGCGCCCCTCGATCTGTTCAGCGCGACGGTCGTGACCAACGAGCGGAGTTTCGGTCCGACCGAATTGACCGCGGGACCGCATACGCTCGCCTTCGTGAACAAGGGCAAGAACGCGGAATCCAAGGGCTACTTCTTCGGACTGGACGGCATCCTTTTGGGCAAATGACGGCGCTGTGAGGGCCATTGCATCCCCGCTCGCTTCGGTATATGCTCATGGCGTTGCGCATGGACTGATGTGCGGAAAGGAGGCGTTATGAAAGGCGTAGCTCTGAGAACCGTTCTCGCGTGCATGCTCGCCGGAGTCCTGTGGTCCGGTATGGCCGTTGGCGACCTGTCCGTTTCCGTGACAATCACCGGACCCCTCGACGAAATGGTCCCGCTGCTCCAACATCTCAAGGACCTCGGCGTCGGCGCGCCGCATGGTAGCGCGCCGAAGATCGAGATCCAGAGCGTCGGCACGCCGGTCACGCCTGCGCCGCCTGAGCCTCCGCCGAAACCGCCCCTGGCGTTGTCCGATGCGAAATCCGATCCGGCCATCGGCAAACCTGGCGCCAACATGCTGCTCCAAGTCGCCGTAAGCGATCCGGACCACGTGGTCGACACACTCGCCGCGACCGTCGAAGGCGTCCCGAGCGCGGTCGAGATGTACGACAACGGTTCGCATGGCGACGCGGCGGCAGGCGATGGCGTGTGGACGGGCACGCTCACGCTCGCGCCCGAAGTGACGCCTGGCGATCACGCGGTCGAGATCAAAGCGTTCGGCGCGAACGGAACTCCCGTCATGAAGAAGGATGAGGCCGGCGCCGAAGCTCCGCTCGCGTGTCCCTTCAAAATCACGGTTCAGCCGTAGCGGTCTCCATTTCAGAAACATCCGGCAACGTCCATGGCGCGCTAAGCGCGCCATGGACGTTGTGTTTTTGATGCGCTTGCGGCGTGACGCGCCAGTCAGCGATTCGCAAGACGCGGCCTCCTTATCATTCAGCATCGCTTTGTCTGTCGATCTGAGCGACGCGAAGATCGGCGGCCACACAGAATCGTGTGCGCGCATGTTGCGATCGCAGATCGCGACAAATCGATCGCGCGAACGCGCGCGAATCGATCGAACGCGCACACTCCAAGAAAACGTTCACGAAAAAAAAGCTTGCCTTTTTTGCCGATGTTTGCTAAGGAGAGTCGCGACGTTGGAAGACAGTTGAAGAACGGTGGGCATGCGATGCGCGCGAACGCGCGCCACGCGATCGCATATTGACCCCGTAAACACAGGGTGAAATGACGATCGCGTCAGCGGCGCCGCGCATGGCGCAACGCATGGCGGCACGCTCGCGAACGAGTGCGCACGTTCATCCTCTTGCGTTTTATCGATTGAATGCCTTCGATACGCGGCACAAATCGAAAGCGGCGCGGAGCGACGATCGGAGCACAACACGCGAGTGAGATCGCAACGCGCATCGCGCGTGCAAGCGAGGCAATCTCTTGCGGCGGAGAGGATACGAAGGGAGCGCATTTCACTTCACCTCTAGTACACCATACAAATGGTCGATTGCCAAACTAAGAGACACGGCGATACAGCGCACGACATGCCACCGCGACGCAAGCGTCTTCCGCATCTGGCGGCCTGAAGTTCCAAGGCTCTCCTGCCAGGCGCGCAGTCTCGGGCGCTTGCCCCGGCCAGCAGTTTCCCGCGCCGTGCGGCGCGTGAAGCGGATACCGTCGAGCCACGGCCTGTTGCCGTGGGGGTACTCGGCGGGCTTTAGGGTAGTAAGGTCTAAGAGGAAAAGGTAAGGAGAGCTGACAATGGCCGCAAAGAAGAAAGCCGCCGCGAAGAAGCCGGTGAAGAAAGCCGCCGCGAAGAAGGTCGTGAAGAAAGCCGCGAAGAAAGTCGCGAAGAAGAAATAACACGGCCCAGTAGTACAATTGCGTTGTTGGTGAAGGCCCGCGCGCCTCGGATTCGTTCCACCGCGGGCAGTAGAATAGGCGGGCCGGGGCCTTATCGCTCCGGTTCAAAAGGCGGGGGAATGTTCCCGCGGTACGCGGGCCTTCCATTCCACAACGACGCAGGGGGTGGCGCGTTTCGATACGCTGGGGGGTAAGCTCTCAAAGCGACTCGAGGGTGCTCGGTGTTGTCGCGGTGTGAGCGCTAGGGTGGCGCCTTGATCGGGCAAACGCTGGTTTCCTTGGCGTGTGCAGGGATGTTGCCGCGCGCCACGGCAAGTCCACTTCGTCCAAAACATCCACCTCGGCCACGAGCTAATCGCCGTCCGCGGCTTAATCGGCGTCGCTTACCGAGGCGCTCCCTTTTCGATGGGAACACGCACCTCGAAGTACGCGCCGCCTTCCTCGCGGTTCCCGTAGACGATAGTTCCCGTATGCGCGGTGACAATGCGGTGGCAGATCGCCAGGCCGAGGCCCGTGCCGCTTTCCTTCTTCGAGAAGAACGGTTTGAACAAGTCCTCGCCGGGAGCGAGATGGATGCCCGGTCCGTCGTCCGTTATCTCGAACAGGATGTCGGCGTCATCGCGGCGCGCGCGCAACTCGACATGCCCTCCGGATGCGACTGCGTCGATCGCGTTGCTCACGATGTTGACGAGCGCCTGGGCCAGCCTCGGAGCGTCGGCGGTCATGCTCGGCAAGCCGCTGTCGATCCGCGAGGACAGCGAGACGCCCTTAGTTTCGGCGCGCGGTTCGCATAACGCGATGGTTCGTTCGACGATGCCGCTGGCATGGCACGGACTCGCTTCGAGCGCGAACGGTTTGGCAAACCCGAGGAACTGCGCAATCAACCGTTCGAGCTGCCGGGTTTCGTTCAAGATGGTCGTGACGAACTTATGCGTCTTCTCCTGCGGGTCGAACCTGCGTTGAAGGAGTTCCGCCATCCCGGCGATAACGCTGAGCGGGTTGCGGAGTTCGTGGACAACTCCCGCGGTCAGTTCACCGATCTTTGCCAATTGCAGGTTTAGTTCCGCAGCGCGTTCGAGCGTCCGCCGCTCCGTCATATCCACGAACAAGAAGACCGCCCCGTTGAACCGGTGCGGGCCGTGCAGCAACGACGCGGAAAACCCGATCTCCTTCTTGCATCCGTCGGGCATCGGGATGAGAATCTCGCGGCGCGAAAGCGGTGCGTGCGTATCGAGCACGCTCCGCAGCACGTCGGCGAACGGCGAACCGGGCAGCAGGTCGCTGAGGCGCATCCCGAGGCAAAGGTCTTGCTCACCCACGCCGAGGTGCTCGCGCGCGGCGCGATTCACCGTCATAATCACACCGTGTTCGTCGAACGCGATCACGCCGCTCGCAAGGCTGTCCACGATTTGCTCGTAGTAGCTGGCCACGCGGTCTTCGTTCCGTCCCTTTGCTTCACCGCGCCCCCGCGTCTTCTTGCTCGATTCGGTCATGGCAAGTCTCCCGGCGCGTTACGATTCCTGGTTTCTAAGGCGTGTCCTGACGGCGCGTGCGAGGGCGGCGAACTCGTCGAGGCTCAATGTCTGAGGCCGCCGCCCGGGATCGATGCCCGTCTCGTCGAACGCGGCCAGCACGATCTCCTGCGGAGCGCCGAAGTTGCCCGACTTGGTCAAGGCGTTGCGCAACGTCTTCCGGCGTTGCAGAAAGGCCGCGTGCACGAGCGCCATGAAGAACGGCGCGTCCACTTCGGGGAACAACGGTTTCTCGCGCATGCGGAACCGCACGATGCAACTGTCGACTTTCGGCTGCGGCACGAAACATGTCCGCGGCACACGATGCACGATGTCGACGGCCGCATGGTACTGCGCGGCGATCGAAAGCACGCCGTAATCCGATGCGCCCACGGAGGACACGAGCCGCAGTCCGACCTCCTCCTGCACCATGACGACCAGCCGCGAGAAACGCACCGGCGATCCGAAGAAATGGAACAGGATGGGCGTCGTGATGTAGTAGGGAAGGTTTGACACCATCTTGTACGTGGCGCCGCCGGGCAGGAATTCCTCGAGCAGCTTCGGGACCGAGTGATTGAGAATATCGCCCCGGAACAGCTTCACGTTGGCCGCGTCGCGGAACTGGTCTTCGAGACACGGCATGAATGCGCGATCGATCTCGACGGCCAGCACGCGCCCTGCGCATTGGCACAGCCGCCGCGTCAGCGCGCCAAGGCCGGCGCCCACTTCGACCACGTCTTCTTCCGGAGTCAGACCGGCCGCTTCGACCATGATCCGGTTGATGTTGTCGTCCAGCAAGAGATTCTGGCCGAGGCCCTTGTTGAACCGGATCTGATATTTCCGGCAGAGGTCGCGCAGATTCGTTGAAGTAGTCATGACGTTGCTGAGCTTAGAGCGGGCGTGCGCCAAGATCAAGTCGCGCCGCGCGAATCCATGGCGCGAGGCGCATCAGAACGCGGGAATCTCTTTGACTTTGTCTTCCGCCGGCCGCATCGGATCGTCTTCTTCGACGAGCCATTTCAGGGCGTCAAGCAGCACCTGCTTGGTCTGCGCGACATCGAATCCCACGTGATCCGAGTCGTACCACGTGATCTTCCTGTTGACATCCTTTGAGGCTTCCTGCAACGCCTTCCCCGCAGCGGGTGGCACAAGGATGTCGTGCGTGCCGTTCTGGAAATAGACCGGCGTCGGCGCGATCTGGCCGACGTAATGGATCGGATCCGATACGCCCATGAAGTACCGCAGCAGCACCGTTGCGGTCTTGACGAGGAGGTGCGCGCGCCAATACTGCGAGCGGGTCAGTGTGGGCAGCGGTTCCTTTTCGATATTGATGCGTTTCGCGTCGATCAGCCCCAGCACCGTGGCCGCGCCCAGATGCATCGCGGGCGAATCGAGCAGCTTGCCCAGATCGCCGCCGCCATACACGAGGATGCCCGCGCGGATGCGTTTGTCTTTCGCCAGGACCGTGCTGCCCGTAATCGCGCCGTAGCTCGCGCCGACCAGGTAGATTCGCTGCGGGTCAATGTCCGAATTGGCTGCCAGGTAATCGATCATCCGCCGCGCCTCGTTGATCGTCTTGCCAGGACGCGCTAGGAACGCCTTGGCGCGGTCAAGCCCTGAGGCGCCATCCGGAACCTTGCGCTCGCCCTGCATGTACTGATCGAACGACACGAACACGAAGCCGCATTCGTTGAACGGCGCCGTGATTTCCTTGAGGAAGTTCTTGTTTTGTCCGATGCCGTGCAAGAACAGGATGGCCGGGAATTTGCCGTTCGGCCGTTTCACCGGCACCGACATCAACGCGGGGACCTTCTCCCCATGATACCCGTCGATCGTGAACTTCGTGATCGTGTAGGCCTTATCCGGTGTGTCCTTGTTGACGTCCTGGGTCTCGAGCACCGTGACGTTGAGCGGGGCTTTCGGGTCGTAGTTGTCAAAATAGTGCGCGTCGCGATACGCTTTCACCACGAACAGCACCACGATCAACGCTACAATAATGCCCCCGGCGATCTTCAGAATCTTCTTGAACATGGCTTTCCCTTTGCTTCAGTGCCATCTCGGCGGGATGTCCCGGCGGAGTATAGCACATGCGCGCCGCGGATCCATGCGTTTGGTTGTGCGCCGCGAGTTTCAGTAAGATAGCCGTAGATCGAGGGTTGGATTACGCGGAAAGGAGTGCGGGCGATGGGCCGGAAATACGTCTTGGGTTTGGATTACGGCACGGAGTCGGGGCGTGCGTTGCTGGTTGCGGTGGACAACGGCGAAGAGGTCGCGATGGCGGTCACGCCGTATCCTGATGGCGTGATCGATGTCGCGCTGCCCGGATCGGGGAAGCGTCTCGAACCCGACTGGGCGCTCCAGAATCCTCGAGACTACCTGCACGTGATCGAAACGACCATTCCCAAGGTTCTCGAAGAGAGCGGCGTCAGCGGCGACGATGTCATTGGGATCGGCACGGACTTTACCGCATGCACGATGCTGCCGACGGACGCACAGGGCACGCCGCTGTGCATGAAGCCCGAGTTCGCCGACAATCCGCACGCGTGGGTCAAACTCTGGAAACACCACGCCGCCCAGCCAGAGGCCGATCTGATCAACGAAACGGCACGAGAACGCGGCGAGGAGTTCCTCGCGCGGTACGGTGGCAAAATATCGAGCGAGTGGTTCTTTCCGAAGGCGCTCCAGATCCTCAACGAAGCGCCCGAAGTGTACAAGGCCGCGAGCCGCATGATGGAGGCGGGCGACTGGATCGTGCTGCAATTGTGCGGCGAGGAAAAGCGCAACGCCTGCGCCGCGGGATACAAAGCCATCTGGGACGAAGGCTATCCGTCGAAAGATTTCTTCAAGGCCCTGCATCCCGATTTCGAGAACGTCGTTGCCGACAAGCTCAGCGAAGCGATCTATCCCGCGGGCGTGAAGGCCGGCGGCCTCTTGCCCGAGATCGCGAAGAAAGTCGGGCTTAAGCCTGGCACCGCAGTGGCCACCGGCGGCGTCGACGCGCATGTCGCCGTGCCCGCCGCCACGGTGACCGAACCCGGCAAGATGGTCATGATCATGGGCACGAGCGTGTGCCACATGGTCTGCGGCCTCGACAAGCAAGTGGTCGACGGCCAGTGCGGCGTCGTGAAGGAAGGCATCCTTCCCGGCATGTACGGATTCGAAGCCGGACAGACCGCGGTGGGTGACATCTTCGCGTGGTTCGTCGACAACTGTGTGCCGGATTGGGTCGCGCAGAAAGCGAAGAAGGAAGGCACGAACGTCCACGGCTATCTGAGCAAACACGCCGGCGAATTGAAAGTGGGCGAATCGGGCGTGCTGTGTTTGGACTGGTGGAACGGCAACCGCTCGATCCTGGTCAACGCGGACCTGATGGGCCTCATGGTCGGCATGACCCTGACGACCACGCCCGCCGAGATGTACCGCGCCGTGCTCGAAAGCACCGCGTTCGGCACCTACAAGATCGTCAAGCAGTTCGAGGAAAGCGGTGTTCCCATCCACGAACTGTATGCGTGCGGCGGACTGCCCGGCAAGAACCCGCTCCTCATGCAGATCTTCGCCGACGTGACGAACCGCGAGATCCGCGTCAGCGCGAGCGACCAGACTGTCGCGCTCGGCGCGGCGATGTGGGGCGCGGTCGCGGCCGGCGCTGCGGCGGGCGGATACGACGACGTCACGCAGGCCGCCGCGAAAATGGCGCGCTTGCGCCCCGAGCGCTTCAGTCCGAACGCGGCGAACCATGCGATGTACGCGAAGCTCTTCGCGGAATACGAACGCCTGCACGACTTGTTCGGACGGGGAGGCGATCCCGTCATGAAGAACCTCAAAGAGATCAAATTATCCGTTCGCGGATCGGGAGTGTAATCCATGCGCAATGAATCGCTGGCGTTCTTGAAACGCCTGGTCACGACGCCCAGCCCTTCGGGGTTCGAAGAAGAGATCCAGAAAGTCTGCAAGGCGTACGTCGCGCCGTTCGCGGACAAGGTCTACAAAGACGTGCACGGCAACCAATACGCCGTGAAGAATCCCGACGGCAAGCTGCGCGTCATGCTTGCGGGACATGTCGACGAGATCGGCCTGATGGTGAACAACATCGACGACAAGGGTTTTCTGACCTTTGTTGCGGTTGGCGGTATCGACGCCACGGTGCTCGCGGGCCAGCGTGTGACGATTCAAGGCGCGAAGGGACCCGTCGCCGGCATCATCGGCCGCACCGCGATTCATCTCACCGAACAAGAAGATCGCGGCAAACCGCTCAAGATGCATCAGATGTGGGTCGACATCGGCGCGAAGGACAAGAAGGACGCGCAGAAGGCCGTGGCGGTCGGCGATCCGATCACAACGGACGCGGGATTCCTCGAACTACGCGACGACAAAGCCGTCGCGCGCGGATTCGATGACCGCATTGGCGCGTTCGTGATCATCGAGGCGTTGCGCCTGCTCGAAAAGAAGAAGCTCGATTGCGCCGTGTACTGCGTGACGACGGTCCAGGAAGAGATCGGCCTGCGCGGCGCGACGACCAGCAGCTACGGCTGCAATCCGCACGTAGGCATCGCCGTCGATGTCGGCCACGCGACCGACTATCCGAGCGCCGACCCCAAACGCCACGGCGACAGCAAGATTCATGGCGGACCCGATATCGCGCGGGGGCCGAACGTCAATCCGGTGGTATTCCGCCAACTTGTCGAAGTGGCCAAGGCCAAGAAGATCCCGTATCAAGTCAGCGCCGAGCCGCGCGCGACCGGCACCGACGCCAACGCGATCCAGCTCAGCCGCGGCGGTGTCGCGGCCGGCCTGGTCAGCATTCCCAATCGCTACATGCACTCGCCCGTGGAACTCATCTCGCTGCGCGACGCCGAGAACGCCGCAAAGCTCCTCGCGGAATGGATCTGCACGTTGCGGCACGATATGAGTTTCATCCCGTGAGGGAACGGGCGTGATATAATCGCTTGTGAGCGTGGCCATGGCTTCGCGTGGCCATCTCGAAGCGATCAAAGAGGATATTGCTGTGGCCTTAAAGGCGCCGAAACCACGATATCTCGTCGATGAATCCGGGAAGAAGTCCGCTGTTGTGCTCAGCGTCGACGATTACTCCAGATTGTTGGAGGCCTGGGAAGAAGTTGCGGACGCAGAGGATTTCGACGCGGCACGGAAGTCCGCAAAAGACTTCGTTCCGGCGCATTCGCTTCGTGGACAGGTTTTTCGCGGGCGATGACATCCCCCTACACGGTCCATGTGGACAAGCGCGTGGTCCGAGAGTTGCGTCGGCTGCCGGAGGAAGATGCCGAGCGTCTTATCGTGGCGATCGAGCGGCTCGCGAAAGACCCTCGGCCCCGAGGCGCCAAGAAACTCGTTGACAAGCCGGGATGGCGAATACGTATCGGCGCCTATCGCATTCTCTACGCAATCGACGACACTAAGCATGAAGTGTACGTCTACAGAGCGGGCCATAGACGTTTCATCTACAACTGAATGAGGCGAAGCATGGGACGGCACTACGGTGGCGTAGCGGCTGGCCACCGCGTTTGTTGGGGTCTGCAGCCCTTGCGCTGGGCTTTGAAGGGATTGTTCGGCGCGCGGCGCGAGATCGTGGTGGAACTGCGCTGGCGTCTGGGCGACGAAATCATGGCGTTGCCCATCTATGAAGCGCTGCGCAAACAGCATCCCGGCGCGCGCATCACGGCGTGGTGCAACTATCCCGACCTGCTGATCGACCATCCTCATGTCGATGCGATCAACGACACGGCGGTTTGTCCGGATCGTTACCTGTTGCTGCGTAGCGGGCCGCGCGCGGTCTATCGCATCGAGCATTATGCGCGTTGCGCTCGCGTGCCGGTTCCCGCGAACCGGCCTCGCTTGCACTACACGGATTGGCACGTTTCGTCGATCGATGCGTTGAAGCAACCGTTTGTCGCGGTATCGCCCGGCGCGTCGTGGGAGACCAAACGCTGGCCCATGGATCGCTGGCGCGAGACTTGCGCTCGGATCGAGGCCATGGGCTACGCCATCGTCGAGCTCGGTTACGATGACGAACCGATCGGCGTGGGCACGTCATTGATGAACAAGACGACTGTGCGCGAGGCGGCGTGCGTGCTGCATGCCGCCGCGCTGTTTCTCGGATGCGATTCCGGCCTCATGCATCTCGCGCTGGCCGCGGGAACGCCCACGGTCGCGCTCTTCGGTCCGACAGACCCCGCCATCTTGGTTCGCGACGAACCTAATCTCACGGCCATCCGGAGCACAAACCCCTGTATCGGATGCTGGAACACGTCGCCCGACGATATTCAGCCGGGGACGTGCCCATTGAAGCGCGCGAGCTGTCTCGATACTATCTCCGTGGCGAACGTGCTGAACGAGGTGCGCAGCCGTTTGACCGTGAGAGGGTGATTCGTTGCGCGTACTGTTTCTGACATTGTATCCCGATGTGGCGGCAAGCCCGCGTTATCGCGTGAGCCAGTTCCTGCCGTATCTGCGCGCGCAAGGCGTCGAATGTACCGTGGCATGTCCGTTGACGCCAGACGCGCTGGCGAAGCTGACCGGGCCAGGCCGGGCGCATCGTCCCTTCTGGTACCACGCGCGCGAGACGTTGAATCGAGTGCGCCAAATCTTGTCCGCACGCCGTTACGACATCGTGTTCGTGCAGAAAGCGGTGATGACGGCGTACGTGCGCGGCCTGGACGACTTGCTCCGCAAACGCGCGCGCCGGCTCGTATACGACATCGACGACGCGGTGCATCTCGCGCCGCCGCATCCGCTTCAATTCCCGTGGACCGTGATCGAAGACCGCGACCAGATCATGCGCGTCTTCGAAGTGGCTGATCTCGTGCTTGCCGGCAATGCCTGGCTCGAAACCGCCGCGCGCGAGGCGGGCGCGGCGCGCGTCGAGACGTTTCCGACCGTGGTCGACACCACGCGTTTCGTCCCCTCGTCGCGCGACCCCGGCGCGTTTCGCGTCGGCTGGATCGGCAATCCGAGCACCACGATTTGTCTCGAGCCGGTCGCCGAGGCGATCAACACACTGCGAGATACCGCCGTCAAGACGTGCCTGATCGGCGCCGACCCCCGGCGCGTTCCGTTTGTGCCTTCGGAAATCAGGCCCTGGTCGATCGAAACCGAGGTGGCGGAATTGCACCGGTTCACGACGGGCATCATGCCGCAGCCCGCGACCGCATGGATGCGCGGCAAGTGTGCGTTGAAGGCGCTGCAATACATGGCCTGCGGCGTGCCGTGCGTCGCGACGCCGTTCGGCGCGGCGATGGAATTCATGCGGCACGGCGAGAACGGATTGTTCGCCGATGCGACCTCAAGCTGGATCAAAGCCTTTCTGCAACTACGCGATCCCGCGGAACGCCGCCGCATTGGTCTTGCGGGGCGAGCCACGGTCGAACAGCGCTACTCGCTGCATCGCGCGGCCCCGCGGCTGCTCGAACTCCTGCAATCCGTGCTATGATGCGCCGCGCCATGACCCGTATCTGCTACGTAATACCTTCGCTAAGCATCGGCGGCACCGAACGCCAGCTCGTGTATCTGCTGCGCGGCCTCGCGCCCGATCACGAACTCACCGTGCTGTGCACGCGCCAGGACGGCGCGCTGGTGGGCGAGGCGCGGCGTTGCGGCGCGCGGGTCGACGTCCTCGGCGCACGCGGCGGATGGGACCTGACGCTTCGATGGAAACTTCGCAACGTCTTCAAACGGAACCGCCCCGATGTTCTTCACACGTTTCTGTTCGGGTTTGACCTCGCGGCCAACCTCGCGGCGAGCGACGCGGGCGTGCCCGTTGTCATATCGAGCCGCCGCGAACTTGCCACGTGGCAAAAGCCGAGGCACCTGTTCATGCAGCGCCGCGCGAATCGCCACGTGCACGCGATTGTCGCCAACAGTCACGCTGTCGCCGACTTTGCGGCGCGGCGCGAAGGAGCGGATCCTGCGCTGTTCCGCGTGATTCCCAACGGCATCCACGCGGACGCCTTCGTCAGCAACGCCGATCCGCATCAACTGCGCCTGCGCTACCGAATTCCGTTTCACACTCATATCGTCGGCATGGTGGCCAACTTCAGTCCCGTCAAAGACCACGCGTTGTTCGTCGACACTGCGGCGGAACTCCTGCGCCGCCGCGCCGATGTGCATTTCCTGATGGTGGGGACGGGGCCGCTCGTGCGGAACGTCGAACGCGCCATCGAGGCGCGCGGGATCGCCTCATGCTTCACGCGCGTCAGCACGATGGCCGAGATTGCCGATCTCTACGCATTGATGGACGTGTCCGTGCTCTGCTCGAAGGCCGAAGGGTTTCCCAATGCCCTGATCGAGTCGATGGCGGCGGGGCGTCCCGTCGCCGCCGCCTCGGTAGGCGGCATTCCCGAACTGGTGCGCGACGGAGAGACCGGCCGGCTCATCGCGTCCCGCGACCCACGCGCGTTTGCGGTCGCAATCGCGTGGATGCTCGACCATCCCGGCGAGGCCGGCGCCATGGCCGGCAACGCGGCGCGTTTCGTTCGCGACGAATTCGGCATGGACAAGATGGTGGATAGCTACCGCGCGCTGTACGCCGAACTGCTCGCAACGCGGCGGGGAGCGTAGGCCATGTGCGGCATCTGCGGCATGGTTCGAGGCGGCTCCGGCAAAGACCTCGATCTTGACGTCCTCGCGAGGATGAATGCCGCGCTGATCCACCGAGGACCTGATGACGCCGGCGAGTGGCACGATCGGCATGCCGCGCTCGCCATGCGCCGCCTCAGCATTCTCGATCTGCCCGGCGGCCATCAGCCCATGGCGAACGAAGACGGTTCGGTAGTCGTCGTGTTCAACGGTGAGATCTACAACTTCGAGGAACTTCGGGAGTCCCTTGAGAAACAAGGCCATACGTTTCGCACGCGGAGCGACACCGAAGTCATCGTTCACGCCTACGAACAATACGACGACGCGGCGCTCGACCGACTCAACGGGATGTTCGCATTTGCGCTGTGGGACGCGCGGCGCGAGCGACTGCTGCTTGCGCGCGATCGGCTTGGCATCAAACCGTTGTTTTACGCGGAGTGGGGGGGAGGGCTGGTCTTCGCGTCCGAACTTGGCGCGCTCATGCGATCGTCGCTCGTGTCCGATGTGTTGAATCCCGCCGCCGTCGACGCGTATTTCACTTTTCTCTACGTGCCCGCGCCCGATACCATCGTTCGCGGCGTGAAGAAACTCTGTCCCGGCGAAAAACTCGTCTTCGAGAAAGGGCGGACGAGCGTCGAGCGCTACTGGCGGCTTGCCTTCGAACGCGACGCGTCGTGGACGCTCGATACCGCCGCCGCGCGTTATCTCGAACTCGCGCGCGACGCGATACGCCTCCAGCGCATCAGCGACGTGCCGCTCGGCGCGTTCTTGAGCGGCGGTATCGACTCGAGCACGGTCGTCGGTCTGCTGAGCGAAGCGAGTTCGAGGCCGGTCAAGACCTTCACCATCGGCTTTGACGATCCCCAAGCCGACGAGACGCCCTACGCGCGGATCGCCGCCTCTCATTTTCACACAGACCACACCGAGTTGATCGTGAAGCCCGACATGGCATCCGTGCTGCCCCGAATCGCGCAACACTTCGGCGAGTCGTTTGCGGATTCGTCCGCGTTGCCCATGTGGTTCGTGTCGGAATTGGCGCGCGGTCAAGTGACGGTCGCTCTGTCCGGCGATGGCGGCGACGAGGCGTTCGCCGGCTACACGTGGCTGCACATGAATCGCAAGGTGGCCGCGTACCGTAGTGTCCCGCGCGCCCTGCGGGCGCTCGTCGATGGGGCGTTGCACATCGCGCCGATGTCGCCAGGCATTGCGAAACTGCGGCGATTCAGCCACGATGCGTGGCTCGATCCTCGGTCGAGTTTCCGCAGGCGTGAGACCTGCTTTCTGGATTCCGAACGTGCCGCGCTGTACCGGCCCGAGTTTGCCTCGCGCGTTGCGGACGAGGCCCTCGACCGCTTCGAGGAACACGCCGGTCTAGGACCCTCCGACCCGGACGATTGGATGTTGCATCAGGACACGGCGATGTACTTGCCGGACGACATCCTGACAAAGGTCGACCGCATGAGCATGGCCCATTCGCTCGAAGCGCGCGTGCCGTTGCTCGATCACCGGATTGTCGAGTTCGCCGCCACGCTGCCGTTTCACTTGAAATATGAACGCGGCATTTCCAAGCGCGTCGCAAAACACGCCGTACGCGATCTGCTTCCCCCGGGTCTCATCGCGCAGCGCAAACAAGGGTTCGCGATCCCGGTTCAACGGTGGTTCCGAGAAGGCCTCGCCGGCCTCTTTCACGCGACGGTCTTAGCCAACGACGCGCGCTGCGGCGAGTATCTGGACCTGTCCTGTATCCGGTCCCTGCTGGCGAAACATCAGACCGGCAAGGAGCACTACGGCCATCACCTGTGGGCGCTGCTCATGTTCGAGCAATGGCTGCGTAGTAGCGACACAGCCGAATTGTGACCCCGTCTATTCGGCGAGATTCAATCCCGCCTGAAGCCGATCCTTGCCCGCATGGTTGGCGATCTTCGCGCCGCCCCGGAGCCGGCAGCCGATCACGGTCATGCCCTGGACCTCTTTGCCAATATCGATCTGCGGTTTCTTCGGGTCGAAGAAGTCGCAGTTGCTCATGAGCACGGTTCCGCCTTCGACGCGAACGCACGGTGCGTCTTTATCCGCGTTGCCCCACCCCGCGAAATGGCAGGCCGTCAACGTCAGCGTGCCCTGCCCTTGGGCGATAATCTGTTCGTTGGTCTTCTTGATCGGCCAGAAACCGCAGTTGGACAGCTTGACAGGTCCGCGATTCTCCGGACCGACGATGAAGGTGCCCATGAACTGGCCGTTCTCGAACGCGATGCCCGCGTGCGGCTGCGAGGCGTCGACACGGACCGCGTTCGCGCAGATGTCCGCGCCGCATTGCGTCAGCACGACATTCGGCACGCCGCGCTCGGTGCGGACAAAGTGAAATCCGATCTTCGGGAAGATGCAGAAACAATCCCGCATATATTCCCAATCCGTCTGGCCCAGCACGAATCCGGTGAAGTGCTCTTCGAGATACTGCTGGAGTTTCTCCCACGGAGCGCCGCCCGAAGGCGCGTTGGGAAACGCAGCGCGCGCCCAACTGTGCGGATTGAAATGGACGTTCTCGATGCGGCCGATATCCGTGGTCTTGTCCACGAAGATGCCGGTATTCAAAGGCTGGCCGAACACGTTGCTGATGTAGTGGAGTTCGTTCGGATACGTCCCGAAATCGATGCCCTTATAGGGATTCACGAGCGTGACGTCGATCACGGCGCCATGCATCCCCGTGCCTTGAATGCACCACGGGTAAGGCTGGATATCGTCGATACTCTGTTCGGGATAGAAGATGGTCAGCCCGACTACGGCGCTGCTTTGGTGAAGCATGATCAGCGGCGGGCCGTCCTCGCTGCCCTTGCCGCCCGTCGCATACAGGATGCTGCCTTTGCCGATATCGGCGTGATGTGGGCTTTCCCAAACACCCTTGAGCGTCACGCCCTGCGGGACCGAAAGCGCGCCCGCGATGCGATACGTACCCACGGGCACGAACACCGCGCCGCCCTGCGCGGCTGTTGCATCGAGCGCCGCCTGGAACGCAGCCGTGTCGTCCGTAGCGCCGTCGCCTTTCGCGCCATGCGCCGCGACCGTCGTAGCGTAGGTCGTGATCACGGGGCGCGGATCGGCGCTTGGCGGGGGCGGCGCCTCTTGGGCGAAGCCGCATACGCAGAATGACATGAGCAGCACAAACGCGAGCGCAATGCCATGTGGGCGGGTCTTCATGGTTCGTTCTCCCTGAGTCTCGGCAGATCCAAAAGGCCAGATCGTTCGCATGCCATCTTATCGACATTTTGAAGAACGAGCAATTTCACTTTGCAACAGCTCTTAGCGAAACAATGCCAGGCTCATTTCACCAGGCCCTGCCCAGAAACATGAAGCCCCGCCGGTGCGTAACACCGGCGGGGCCATACAGGCTCCTACCCCATCTACATCATGCGCGTGCCGCGGGCGGAAGGAGCGGCCTTCCTTCCGCTCACGGCCAGGAGCGCGAGGATCGCAGAAGCCAGAAGGATAAGGTCGCCGGCCATGCCCGTGGTGACCGTCATGTTGAGGCTGCCCCCAACGCACCCGGACGGCACGGCGCTATCTCCAGTCTTTTCGTACGGGGCGAAGACCGACAGCGAAGTCAGGTCCGCGCTCAGCGTGTCGGATTCGACCGCAAGGTTCTCGACGTGTGTGTCGCTCCACTCGCCATCCTGGGCAATGACCGTCACGCCCGTCGTGCTATCGCTCTCGACGTACATCGGGTGTTTCTGCAGCGACACGCTGCTGCCCTCGGCGGTCTGGACGCCCTGCATCGTGACCGACACCGGGTTCAATGCGATTGTGGACTCGCTGACCTCGCCGAAGGTCACACCATTGTCAGTGGTGGTCAGGACATTGACTTCCACGTAGAACCCGCCGTTGGCGAGCGCATAGTCTTTCGGTTCCGGCATCAGCAGCGCAGCCTGGTCCGTGCCGAACAGCGTATCGAGATCGGCGGCGACGCTCACGAGGACGATGCCCGTCTCGTTGCCGGCAAGCACTTCGCGCGGGACCATCACGGTCGCCGAACGCGATGCATCGCCGGGCAGATCGACAACCATCGTCACAGGCGCGCTCGACGTTTCGTCATCGGAAAGGCCCTCGAAGCGCATCATGCTTACGGCCTTCTGCTTGCCCGTCTCCGCGACCGTGACCGTGTGCATCCACATGTCGCCTTCGAGCGGCAGCGTGGCGAACGGATTGTCTGGGATTCCGTTCCCATTGGCGTCTTCACCGGCGGCTACCGGGGCCAGCGTGAAGACCGATTCCGCGGACACGGTTTCCTCGGTGGTCGTGAACTTCGCGACGGCCGCGACGTGATGTTCGCCCCAGCCGAACGAGGCAAGGTCCATGTCGACCGTGACGGCGAACGGGGCGTCGGTGGCCGAACCCACGGGCGTGCCGTCCACGGCATACTCGACCGACGCGGCGCCCGACGGAGCAACGGCGGTCAAGGTCAGCGGCGCGCTGGAGGCGTTCGAGGAAACGAAGTAGGTCGCGCGATCCACCGGCGAAGCGATAGCGAGTTCGGAATCGTCATCGGTCTTGAAGAACGTCACCTTGACGATGCGCGTGACCGGATCCGCCGCGTTGCCCGCCGCATCGCTGACGTTATAGGTGACCTTGTAGGTGCCAGGCCACCAATTGTTGACCGAACTATTGGTAACGATGTTGGCGGTGATGTTGCCGTCCACGTTGTCGGTCGCGGTCGCGCCGGCATCCGTGTAGGTCGTGCCGATCCTTATCTTCACATTATTGCTGCCGATCAGAGTAATGACGGGCTTCGTTGTGTCCGTGCTTCCCTTGACAACGACCGTGCGCGCGACCTGCGCGGCGGCATTGCCGGACGTGTCGCTCACGTTAAACGTAACGGTGTACGTGCCCTCGACCGACGTGTTCACGGAGTTCGAGGTCACGATCTTCGAAGTGATATCGCCATCGTAATTGTCGGTCGCGGTCGCGCCTGCATCGGTGTAGGACGCGCCCTTGGTTACCGTCACGTTCGCGCTGCCGTTCAGCGCAATGACCGGGGCCGTCGTATCGACGACTTTGACCGTGCGGACGACCGGCGCCGCCGTGTTGCCTGACGAATCGCTGACCGTATACGTAACCGAATAGGTTCCGACACGCGCCGTGTTTACCGTGTTCGCGGTAACGACGCGTGTCGAGATGTCGCCATCATAGTTATCTTGCGCGGAAGCCCCCGCATCCACATAGGTCGTGCCGACTTGGACGACCGTCTCGAGCGCGCTGGCGCTGAACGCCATCAACAACCCTACGCCGAGCAAAACCGCCGCTCCTGTCGTCGAAATCACCGTGTGCTTACTCATAGGCCGCTACCTCATCGCTTGTGTTTCAAGTGTCAGAACCGATGAGGTTGAGCAACCCATATGCCCGGAGGGAGCGCGCGGACAGGCGGCCTTCTTAACGCATTGTCAGAAAATGCGTTAATGCGGGAAACGCAGTCATGTCAATGGGGGTTGGTCTCTATTCTGGCCCGTCCGACTGCCGAATTTCTGTCAGCTCGACAAACTGCGAATCAGGCGATTCGTCGCTTCCATCGCTTTGCGCGAAGCGTTTGCGGATGCCGGATTCGCGGCCAAGAGTTGCGCCATGGTTTGTGATCAGACCATACTGGCGTTCGACTCGAAGCAGCCGCTTCGCAACAGAAGGATGAAGAGACCATGAATCGATCGGATGGATGGACCTTGTCGCGCAGAGAAGCCCTCGCCCTGATGGGCGCGGCCGCCGTAGCCACGCAGACCTCGAGCTGGGCAGCCGAAATGGAATCCAAAGCGAAGGCCGGCATCGCGCTTCAACTGTATACCGTGCGCGACGCCGCGAAGGCGGACCTCGAAGGGACGCTCAAGAAGGCGCGCGAAATCGGATGGGAGTATGTGCAGTGGAGCGGCATGCCCGATTTGCCCGCGGAGAAGATTCGTGAAGCCCTCGATAAGGCCGGCCTGAAAGCCATCGCCGCGCACACCAGCGTCGAGTCGTTCGAGAAGGACTTCGACACCGCGGTCGCGTTCTGGAAGACGGTGGGCTGCAAGGATGTCGCGCCGGGCGGCATGATGGACGACTGCCGCAAGACCCTGAAGGATTGGATTGCCGGATGCAAACGGCTCGATGCCGTCGGCGCCAAACTTCGCGAGGCCGGGATGCGGCTCTCGTATCACAACCACAACATGGAATTCACCAAATATCCCGACGACCCGCGCTGCAAGCTCGACATCCTGCTCGACGAAACCAAGCCCGAGAACGTCTGCGCCGAACTCGACCTCGCGTGGGTGCATGTCGGCGGCGCCGATCCCGCGGCCTACATCCGCAAATGCAAGAACCGCTGCCCCGTCATTCACGCGAAAGACCTTGCGCGAGAGAAAGGCCTCGGCAAGAGCATGTTCGCCCCGCTAGGCGAAGGCATCCTGAACTGGCCGGATATCTTCGTGGCCGGCCGCGAATCCGGCATCGAATGGTACGTCTACGAGCAGGACAAGTGCGATGGCGACGTGTTTGAAGCCGTAAAGATCAGCTACGAGTTCCTTAAGAAGAACGTAGGGTAAATTCCGAGATTGAGGAGCGATCAAAGGCCCAATGTAGGCGTTGCCCACAATCCGGAACAACGAAACAGCGTCTATCGATAGCTGGTCATTCTCATGAACCGTCGATGAACAGTGACGAACAGCGCCATTGGACTTGATTCAAGGCATCTGTGTTTATCGGTGTGCATCGCTGGTTAATCTCTTCTTGAACCACCGATGCACACCGATAAACACAGATATAGGAAATTGGGGACATCCAACTGTTCTTGCCCGCCGGGGCTTAGGAGGGATGGCGCGGTCGGAATACCGCGCCGGGACTCGCGGTTTAGACGATTGCGGTGAGTACGGCGGCTATTTTGGGGCAGGGCAGTGGGCGGTTCGCACGGGGTGGGAGGTGAACGTATGCGGTACGGGCCTTTGTAGATGTGGCGCTTCGGCGGTTTTCAACTCCTTCTGCTCTTACTACTTGCGCTCCCGGGATGCCCGAAGCCTCCCCCGAGCAGTTTGACGTACTCGATTATCGTCCTGGATACGCGCTTTGGCGAAGCGGTCGCTCTCAACAACAACACGGAAATCGTAGGAAAGGTTTTCGAGGGGGACACGTCGCACGCGATGCTGTGGCGGCCTTACGGATCGGAGAAATCTTTGGACCTGGGCGATCTGGGGGGCGGCGACGCCGAGGCCTTCGACATCAACGATTTCACCGAGGTGACCGGCTCGTCGAATCTGGCCAACGTCACCTATGAATACAACGCGTTCTTGTGGAAAGCGTCCACCGGCATGGTATCGCTGGGCGGGAGGTTAAGTTCCGGCTACGCCATCAACTACAAGGGGGCGGTGGTGGGCCAGTCGCACGATGCGAGCGGGAAGCAATATGCATTTCTGTGGGATGATGTTGATGGCTTCCGCCTCGTGCCCGGCGCGGCGGCCGGGAGTAAAGCGTACGGCATCAACAACACGGGGACGGTGGTGGGGGCTTCCAACACGGAGCTTCTCTATTCCTACGCCGGACAGGCGCGCCGATGGACCGCCGACGGAAAGTCTTTGCTCATTAAGAACACCCTGGGTGGCGACAATGCCCACGCGACCGCTATCAACATTTACGGCGTCGTTGTAGGCCGGGCCGAGGCTCAGGACGGCTATCATGCCTTCCGGTGGACGTCTTCGAGCGGCATGCAGGCGTTGGGGGACTATGGGATTGCCGACAATAACGATTTATGCAGTGAAGCCAAGGCCATCAACACCGCAGGGGACATTGTAGGAAAGGCTACCGGCAGCGACGGCGGACACGGGGCCGTGCTGTGGCGGAACGGGACGATGTACGACTTGAACGCGAACCTGCCCGCCGACTGGTCGTGGGTGGTCGGGGCCTACGACATCAACGACAAGGGGTGTATCGCCGCTGCCGGCCATAACCAAGACGGGCACGATGTCCCGATTCTCATGGTTCCCGTGGTGGTGAAACAGCTTTCCCTGTCCTCGAGCCAGACTACCGGCGGCGGCTCTATGATGGCGAAAGTGACTTTGAGCGACGATGCGCCGTTCCCGTTTGAGGTCCGGCTTTCATTGGACGGTTTGAGCGGAGCGGCCCGGCTTTTGCAGAGCACCCTCACGATTCCCGAAGGGGCGCGTGAAGCGGATTTCCAAGTGACGACCTTCGCGACGCCCCGGACCGTGTCCGGACGGGTCACGGCAACCTTCGGGGACAGATCGGTCGAGGCGTCGCTGACGGTGGAGCCGGCCTGATCCCTTCAGCAGCAAAAGGCTGTCAAACGATGGCATTGACGTAAGCGGATCTCACGCTGAGAGCGGCACGTTGTGGTTCGTTGTCAAAACGGAACCTATTCCCTAAGCTACTCAGAGCTCGGCAACCTCCAGTATGTACTACTCCACCTGTCCGTTGGACGCCCCCAAGAAGAAGAAACCCAAACCCCAAAAGAAGTAGAACATAGATGGCCGTCCCTAATAGTTGTCCCCAATAATCCCCGCTATACACAGAGACAGGTTGGGTGGTACGATTTGAGGCGTACTCAAGGAGCGTCTTCGAGGGAGCCGACGCGAATAAGGAGGATGAGAAATGGAAATCTATTTGCTTGGGCCCATCTTGATACTCACCGCGGCCACTTTCTTTAGGGTGGCCAACTTGCAGAAGAAGCACGATGAAATGATGCGGGAAATTGAGGCGTTGAAACGAATTGCCGAACGGGGCTGATCTGGCCCCGCCTATTGGCCAATTCGACTGGTTCCCAAGCTGTGCTTGGGAACCCAGTTGGACGCGAAGCTTCGCTTCGCGGGTCACGAAGCACAGCTTCGTGTTCAATAACGTTCCCAAGCTCAGCTTGGGAACGAGAGACTAACTCGATTACGACTACGATCACGACTCCGATCACGATCACGAGCGAGGGACAGTCACATTCAGAACAACAGCCCGCCGCCTTCCTTCTTCTCGCCGCCGGGTTCGTCCTCTGTTGTGCGCACGCGGCGCGGGGCGCCTGGTTCCGCCTCCGACCCCGGCT
This sequence comes from uncultured Nitrospiraceae bacterium, assembly GCA_964402555.1. Classification (GTDB taxonomy): domain Bacteria; phylum Hydrogenedentota; class Hydrogenedentia; order Hydrogenedentales; family SLHB01; genus CAYOCT01. Next base: position 69,583 of record CAYOCT010000004.1, read on the forward strand.
CATCCGCAAACGGCTCGGCCACGATCTCGCCCTGCGCGTCCTTGGTCAAGATCTCGATCTTCCGTTCGGCATCCGTCAGGGCCTTCTCGCATCGGCGTGCCAGTTTCACGCCTTCCTCGAAGCGTTTCAGCGCGTCGTCCAGCGACAGGCCCCCGGCTTCCAGCGCCTCGACGGTTTGTTCGAGTCGTTCCAGATCCTTCTCAAACTTCGGTTCGGCCATCGATGTCATCCTCGATACGTTGTACCGCGGCGGTCGCGCCGCCTTTGCCAAATCGCAGCGAGACCACGTCCCCGCATGCAAGCTGATCCGCCTCGCGGACCAGCGTCCGTTCCGGTAGTTTCCACGCCAGCGCATAGCCGCGCCCCAGGATCGCCAGCGGACTCAGCGCGTTGAGCTGCCCATGCAGCGCGTTCAGCCGCGCCCGCAACCGTTCCAGCGTCGCCGGCCCGCTCTGATGCAATCGCTGCCGCAACATCGCCAACCGTTCCGCCGCACGCCGCAACTGATGCCCCGGACTCAACAGCGCCAGCGAACGCGACGCCCGGTCGAGCCGCTGCCGCAGCGATTCCGCCTGCGCGCCCATCGCCTCCTCGAGACGCTCCCGCAACTCGTCCGTCTGCTGCCTACGCTGCCGCACGATCTCCTGCGGCCGCTGAAAGACATAACTCGACTGCGCGATCGCGAGCCGATGCCGCAAGCGTTCCGCCTGACTTTCCATCGCGCCCGCCAACCGCTGTCGCAACTGGCCGACGCGCCGCACGAGCGCCTCCTGCTCCTGCACGACCAGTTCCGCCGCCGCCGACGGCGTCGGCGCGCGCACGTCCGCCGCGAAATCCGTCAGCGTGAAGTCGATCTCGTGCCCGACCGCCGAGATGATCGGCGTCTTCGCCTCGAACACCGCGCGGACCACGATCTCCTCGTTGAACGGCCACAAGTCTTCGAGCGAACCGCCTCCGCGCCCGACGATCATCACGTCCACACCCAGCGCGTCGAGCACCTTGATCCCCTCGACGATCTCCGGCGCGGCCTCCTCGCCCTGGACCCGCGCGGGGTACAACAAGACATGCACATTCGCGAACCGCCGCCGCAGGATGTTCAGGATATCCCGGATGGCCGCGCCCGTCGGCGACGTCACAATGCCGATGGTCCGCGGCAGCATCGGCAGCGGCCTCTTGATCGCCTCGTCGAACAGGCCCTCCTGCTCGAGCTTCCTGCGCAGCTTCTCGAACGCGAGTTGCAGCGCGCCCATGCCCTTCGGCTGCATCTCCTCGCAGACGATCTGATAACTGCCCCGCTTCTCGTATACCGTGACCAGGCCATACACGATGACCTCGAGTCCGCTCTCCGGCCCGAAGCGCAGCCCCATCAGCTTGCCGCGGAACATCACCGCATCGATCTGGCTGTCCTTATCCTTCAGCGTGAAATACGCGTGCCCCGCCGGCGACACGCGGTAATTCGAGATCTCGCCCGACACCCAGACATAGCTGATCTCCGTCTCGATCAGCCCCTTCACGCGCCGGGTAAGCTGGCTGACGCTCCATATTTCAGGCGATTCCACTGGCATGCCCGCGATTGTACCCAATTATCAGCGCCGGAGGAAACACGCCTCTCGATTGATCTCGCGCACCGCAAGTGTGGTGACTTTCAACTCCATTGAAGAATTCGTAAGGCTGTTGTGTAAGAAAGGGGGATATGGAGACGGTGGGGATGAAGGCGATTCCGTGCGGACGCAGAACCTTAATGTGTCGCGCTGTTCACGTCGCTCCGGTATCTCCAGCACCTCCCTAATCTCCATATCTCCTTCTCTTACGCACGGCCGTGAGTTCTGACACAAACTTGTCATTCGGGACACCAGGTTGTACGTGCTATCATAGTTTCCGCGATGAGTAATCAATCCTTCTTAGTCGACGCAGCGGTAGCGGGCGCGGGGCTTGTGGCCGGGTGCGCTTATGGGGCGGTGTTGTTTCGGGCGGGGGTGCGGCTGGCTTCGCGGGACGTGTTGCGGAAGGCACGGGCGTTTACCGTGGCGGGGTTGGTCTTTGCGGCGGCGAACATCGTCTATCTCGGCGCGCGCGGGAATGCCGTCGTCGAATGGCATATCCCGATTTGGATTAGTTACTACGACGCGGCGGGCACGTGGTACATCAACCTCGGCGTGGTTGCGTTTTTCGCCGGGGCGGCATGCATGATCGCGCAACGCGAACGCCACCGGTTCCGTTGGGTTGTCGCCTGCGCGGTCGCGCTTGCGCTGGCGGGCAGCGTCGCCTGTTACGAGTCGGTGGTCCGTCCGAGGCCCTGCGTGTTCACCGGTCCGCGTCAAAGACGGACTAACAGGCCTCTCGGCTGCATACCTGTGACGATGCCTGCTTGTGCTCGGTGCGGGTCTACTTCGACGATCGCGTGGACGCGCGCTTGCGCGCGCTCGACTTTCGTGGCTTTGGAGGACGGGCCATACGTTCCGGGTGCGCCTTAGCCGCCTCCCGAAGATGGGCGAAGAGCTTGGCGGCGTCACCGCCATACTTGCGCGCGAGCTTGTCCTTTGCGGCGTAGACTTCCTGGATGATCGGGTCGAACGCCATCGTTACTCTCCTAGTAGCTGCTCGGGCGTGCACACCTGCGGCACGAACAACCCGAGCTTCTCGTTTAACCGCTCAAAGCGTTTCAATGCCAGCGCATTGGCGAGATGCCTGAAGTTCCACGTGCAAAGGTAACGCATTTCATGCATGGTCGCCAGAGCAAGATGCGCCGCGTCATGCTCGTACCGCGCAGGCACGATTCTCTTCTCCATATACATCGCGGTCAGCGACTCCACCTCAGAGGAGGCATCGAGCACTTGAAACGGACTAAGGAACTCGCGTCGCCTACGAGCGGATTCCGGATCGCCCTCTCCGGCCTCTTCGAGAACGATGTCGGATATGTAGACAGTATAGCGGGCGTGGTCCCGATGCCACCATCTGCGGGTGATATCCTGTCTGGCAAGAGCGATAAGGTCGCGCGAAGGCGCAGCCAGCAAGTAGCTGGGAACCGTTGTTTCCATATAGAGAGTCGGCTTTTCCATGGCTGGTAAGATAATCGAACGCGGGTCTGGGGAATGTCAACCTGTTTGAGAACCCTTGCATCTCGTCCGTTGACACGTTCGGCGCTACGCGTTAGCATACGAGCCGTGCTTGGACAACGAGGAAGGGAATCACGATGGCATGGACGACCGGACGCCGCACATTCATTAAAGGATCGCTGCTTGCGCCTGCCGCGGCGCTGGCGCTGAACGCTACGGGCGGCGCTGAGGAACCGGCGGCTGCGGTGCCGCCGATGCCCTGCGGCAAGATCGGCGAGTTGTCGGTGAGCCGGTTATTGCTGGGCGGCAATCTCCTCACGCATTACACGCACAGCCGCGACCTCAAATACGTGTACAACCTCTGCGCCCATTACAACACCGAGGCGAAGATCCTCGAGACGCTCGCGCTCGCGGAAAAGAACGGCGTCAACACGCTCGTGGTGCACACGGCCGCGGGCATCGTGGACACGCTCAAGAAACACCGCTACGACCACGGCGGCAAGATCCAGTGGATCATCTGTCCCACGGAACCCATCGAGGGCGACCTCGCGGCCTATGCCAAACAGGTGCGCCAGCTTGCCGACGACGGCGTCGACGCGATCTACGTTTGGGGCGTCCGGTCGGATCAGTTGGTGGGCGAAGGCAAGGTCGAACTCGTCCGCAAAGCGGTCGACATCGCCAAGGAGCACAACCTGCCGTCGGGCGTGGGCGCGCACGATCTCAAGGTGCTGCACGAGTGCGAGGCGAACAAGGTCGGGGCGGATTTCTATATCAAGACCTTCCACCACCACAAGTATCCCAGCGCGCCGAAACCGGACGAAGTGAAGGGGCCGTACAACGAGGATCCGGGGTATTGGTGCAGCGATCCGGACGCGCTCATCGCGTTTATGAAGGACGTCGACAAGCCCTGGATCGCGTTCAAGGTCATGGCGGCCGGCGCGATCCCTCCAAAGGACGCCTTCCAGTACGCGTTCAATAACGGCGCGGATCACGTGCTTGCAGGGATGTTCGATTTCGAGATTGAGGAAGACGCGGGTGTAATACGAGAGGCGCTTGCCGCGACGAAACGCGAGCGCCCATGGCGCAGCTAGCCAGTCCCTGCTTCTCGCGGCGTTCACACCCAAAGTTAAGATACGATCGCCACTGGTTCCCAAGCTGTGCTTGGGAACCCGCTTGAGCGAGAAGCTTCGCTTCGAGGTCCGCGAAGTGCAACTTCGCGGCCAGGTGCGTTCCCAAGCGTAGCTTGGGAACGAGATAAGCGCGTGTTCGCCGCTGACTCTTGTCTCGCGAAGGTGGCAGCGGAAGGTGTGGTAGAATAATGGCGCTAGGCGCGGCGAGGAGAGCGGCGTGATCGAAATGACGCGTATCGAGGATTGGGAGGCGTGTCTCGCGAAGTCGGACAGTGAGCCTGTGTTCGTATTCAAACACAGCACGCGGTGTTCGATATCGACGGCGGCGGAGCGCCGCGTGATGAAGTATCTCGCGACCGCTCCCGCCGGCTCTCCCGAGTTTCATTTGGTCAAAGTGATCGAGTCGCGCCCCGTGTCGAACGCGATCGCCGAAGCGCTGGACGTCGCGCACAAGTCGCCCCAGTTGATCCTTATCAAAGAGCGGAAGGCGGTTTGGACCGCATCGCATTTTGGAATCAACGAAGAGAGAATCACTGAGGCGGCCGGCGAGGTCGCGTGAAGGGTACCGCGCCAGCGTAGTGGACTATGAGCGGGGCGGGGATTACGTGGACCTAAAGGGGTGTTGAATCTAACATGGAGATAACCCTCGCAGATGTGCGCGCGTGGCTGCCTTCACGGCCCCGCGCCGCGCACAAGGGCACATTTGGCCATCTGTTCATCGTGGCCGGTTCACGAGGATTCACCGGCGCGGCCCGGCTGGCGTGCGAAGGCGCGTTGCGGTCCGGCGTAGGCCTGGTCACCGCGGGCGTGCCGCGTCCGCTGGCGGATCTTATCGCAATGACGCCGGTCGAAAGCATGAGCCTGCCTATGCCTGCCACCGAAGCCGAGACCTTCGCGCTCGAAGCCCTCGATGAAGCGCTTGCGTTCGCGACAACGAAACAGGCCGTGGTGCTGGGTCCGGGCCTCTCGCAACATCCCGAGACGCAGGCGTTCGCCACCGCATTCATGCGGCGCTGTCCCGTGTCCATGCTCGTCGATGCCGACGGCCTGAACGCGCTGAGCGCGCAGCCGGACGCGTTGAACGAAGCCGCCGCGCCGCGCGTTCTGACCCCGCATCCCGGCGAGATGGCGCGGTTGTTGGGCCAATCCACGGCGGACATCCAGACCCATCGCGAGGAAGCGGCTAGAGAAGCCGCCGCGCGCTACGGTTGTGTCGCCGTTCTCAAAGGCCACCGGACCGTCGTCGCCGGTCCCGCAGGAGACCTCCGCGTCAACACGACCGGCAATGCGGGCCTCGCGAAAGGCGGCACCGGCGACGTGCTGTCCGGGCTGGTCGGCGGACTGATGGCGCAGGGTATCGCGCCGCGCGAAGCCGCATGCATCGGCGTCTACGTGCACGGTTTCGCGGGCGACCTCGCCGCCGTCGCGAATACCCAGCGGGGCATGACGGCCATGGACGTAGTAGCGGCGCTTCCAGAGGCGTGGCGGGCCGTCGAGGAGGCAAAATGACCACGGACACGCTCGATGCCATCGGCGAATTCGGGCTCATACATCGCATCGCGCGGCTACTGCCGACCGCGCCGTCCGTCGTGGAAGGCATCGGTGACGACTGCGCTGTCCTGCGCGTGGGCGACCGGCTGCTGCTTGTATCCAGCGATTTGTCCGTCGAGGGTGTGCACTTTCGGAAGCGCTACGGTTCGCCCGAGGATATCGGCTGGAAGGCCGCTGCATCGAGCCTGAGCGACATCGCCGCGATGGGCGGCGCCCCGTTGTTCGGACTAGTATCGCTGGCGTGTCCGGGCAACCGCGACGTGGCATTCATCGAAGGCGTGTACGACGGTCTGATCGACGCGATGTCGCAATGCGGCGCGGTGATTGTCGGCGGCGACACGACGCGCGCGCAGGAACACATGACCCTCGACGTAACGGTGCTTGGGGAAACTATCGGGAACCGCTACCTGGCGCGGCGCGGCGCGCTGCCGGGCGATGCCCTGGCCGTGACCGGCCACCTGGGCCTATCCGGCGCAGGTCTGCGCGCCCTCACGCGGAACGACGCGGCTCCGGCCCTGGTTCACGCCCATTACCACCCAACGCCCCGCATTTCCGAAGGGCAATGGCTTAGCAACCGCCCGGAAGTTCATGCGATGATCGATATAAGCGATGGCCTCATCCAAGACGTTGGTCATCTTGCGGAGACGGCGCGGCTTGGCGCGGACATTCATGCCGCGAACCTGCCTGTCGAGCCGAGCTTGGCCCAGTACTGCGCCAAGTTCGGATTCGACCCGGCCGAGTTCATGCTGTCAGGCGGCGAAGATTACGAGTTGGCGTTTGCCGTGGACGGCGCGCATGCGGAAGACATCGTGCAAGCGTTCCGGCGCGAGTTCCAAGTTCCCATTCACATCGTGGGCGAGTTCACCGAGGCATGGCAAAGCGTCCGTGTCGACGGCCAAGTCCCCACGCGCACAGGATTCGATCACTTCAAATAGCCGCAACGCGGGCGGCGGGCTTACGCGCCAGACTTTATATCGGACATGACGCTCAGGATGATCAAGATGACCACCACCACCGAACCGAGCGAAATCCCTACCGTCGCCCCCGTATTCGTCTCGCAGTCATCCCCGATACAGGGCTTGGCCATGGCCGGGAGGTTTCGTGTAATGCCACGCACGTGTTTCATGGAATTCGTACTCCTTTCCGCCCTAGAAATGCTTCGCTTCCACCTTGTTGCCAGGAAGGGTGACCCCCTCAGCCATCATTGTAAGTACGATCCGCAACGGTGTCAAGGCATTTGCGGCGCGCAGTCAGGACTGGTATCATGGGTAGCGCTGGTTCATCGTACGCGTGGGTGGAGCGGTCTTCGATGGCGAACATACTAGTCGCGGGCGTGGACACGGCGTGCATGGAGACGCTGTGCGCCGAACTTGAGGCCGAGGGCCATGCGGTGCGTTTGGGCGCCGACGGCCACGAGGCCTACGATCTCGCGCAACAGACGCAGCCCGATCTCGTCTTCCTCGAAACCGAGATGCCGGTTTTCGACGGGTACGAGACCTGCGCCATGCTGCGAGGGGACCCGGACTTTTCGCCAACGCTCCCGATAGTGCTCCTTACCTCTGGAGACCACGATCGGAAACGCGCCGAGCACGCCGGCATTTCCCTGTGCCTCGCCAAATTCCATGCGGTCCACGACCTCCGCGATCTCCTCGCGCGCCACCTGGATGCGAACGCTGCGTCCTGACCGCCATGCGGCATCCCTCCCTTAGCGCATTCGGCCACTTTCGTAGTAAAGAAAACTCTTGACGAACGCCCGCCTGCGGTATACACTCAGTCGTGGAGAAGGCAGGAGCGGGTGACGCCGCTCACAAACACTGTGCAGGTACATTCATCGTCAAGACTCGATTGCACGGGGGTACTGTGTCTTCATGTCTTGGATCAGAAGAGGAGTTTCGAGGGTGAGAACGAGAACGATCCTTTGTTGTGCGATGATCGTTGCAGGGTGGGGCGCAGGGGCAGCGGCTGACGGAACTCCCGTGTGGCCTTCGGGGAGGAATCCGAAGACGGGAGTGCCTATCAACGGATTCTGCGGCGCGGCCCAAGCCGTGCTCGACAATTCGTTGATGACCGCTCTATCGCCGAATTTGGTTCAACTGTTGCCCTACTTCGACACGGCGTCCGGCGATATGAACGGATCTGTTCACGTGACCTTGGATCCTCTCTCGGCCACGGTCGACGGCAACGGCATGCCGGACTGCTCGATCGAGCTCAAACTCGTCGAGGAGGTCCTGCGCGATACTAGTTTCAACGTCAATGGCCTGACGCACGAGATGGTCCACGCGGCGTGGAACGCCAACGACGCCCGGTTCCGCTTGGATGTCGGTACCTATTGGGACCTGTTTCACGCACTCACTCCGGGGTGGTGGGAGGAACTCATCGGGCACATGATCGTTGGCGAAGGCTCGGCCACGTTCGGCGATAACGAGGTCTCGGCTTCCGGATCGGTTGGACTTGCGCAGATGCTCTTGAGGTTGATGGATGTCTCGATGCCCATCGTCGACCCGGCAAACTACGTCCAGTTACCGGCTTACTTCGCGAAGGATGGCGATGCCGACGGCGATGGTTGCTCGAACTACGAAGAGTTCTTGAACGTTGGCCGCGACCCAGCGCTCTACGTAGCCGCCGCACTGAATCCTGCAATTCACCCGCTCGATTGCGCAGGCGGCGGGAGTCTCCCCGCGCCCGAACTCGATCCCGAACCTGAGATAACCACAGGGACTTCCAACACGCTGTCGTGGTCCACCGTGCCCGACGCCCGCGACTACCTGATTCAGATGGCCGGTGATTCCGGGTTTGGCTCGCCTCTCGCGAGTAGCGGATGGACCCTCGATACCTCCTATACCTTCACGGGCCTCGCCGATGCCACGACCTATTACTACCGTGCCAAGGCGCGCCGGCCCGAGGCCGAGTCGCCGTTCGCCTTCACGCAAGACAGCTACGACGATTTTGCGGCCGACACGTTGGACGGCGCGCAGGCGATCGCTAGTGGCCGCGTGATGCTGGCCGTGAGCAGCGGAACGAATCACGTCGACACCGTCAGCTCGACCCAGTTCCGTCCGTCGGTCACCGGAGAAGGATATCTTAACCTCTATCACGCAACGCAGAACGCGGTGCTGACCCAGATTGAGACCCATATGAAACTCGACGCTCCGGCCACGCTCGAGTTCGTGGTTTACCAAGCCCAGGACCCCGCGATCGAAAGCACGTACATCCTGCTGTATTCCTATGTCGTGCCCGACGCTCCCGCCGGAGACGGCTTCTACAGTTCCGGTCCCATCCTGGCGCAACTTCTACCCGACACCTACTACGCCATCGGCGTCGCGTGCAGCGGTACCATGGGGCATTACCGCGATTACACAACGCAGCCCGTGGCCTTTGGGGCTCCCGTCGGCGAAGGCTTGATTTCGACCTATCCGCCGCCCGTCTTCCTGTACAACACGGACGTGTACGAAACGACCTCCGCGTTCAACCAGCGCTTGTCTTCGGTGACCAACTACGCGTTTGCCTCGACCGGCACGGTGATCACGCCGTCGATAGCTCCAGCCTCGTTGTGGCGATGGACTGACCTTCTGTTCGATACCGTGGCGCCCGCCTTTACCACCATCACGATTGACGTCTTGCCCGCGACCGGTTCGACGCCGATACCAGGGTATGCGGGTATCACAAGCGGTCAATCCCTGGCAAGTCTTATGGAGCCTGCGGTACGTCTCCGCGCTACGTTGACCACGTCGTCTCCCACGGCGACCCCATCGTTGCGGCAATGGACGGTGGAGGCGACCGAGGCAAGCAGCTTTGTTGAAAGCCCGTGGTCGAATACGGTGTTCTCGACCCAGAATGCCTCAGGCGAAGGTGAAGGTGAAGGCGAAGGTGAAGGTGAAGGTGAAGGTGAAGGCGAGGGTGAAGGAGAAGGAGAAGGAGAGCCATTGCGCGTAGCGTTCTTCTGGGAACAGTGCGGTTCAGGCGTCGACCATGTGACGCCCGCGCTGGAAGCCCTGGGGATCACGGCAGTAGATGTAGCGACATCGGATGCCGAGATGGCTTCGTTGTTGAACTCCAACTCGTACGATCTCGCGATTATCGACGCATATGGCAGCTACACCGGCGGATGCCTGGACGCTCTGGTCGCGTTCTTCGACGCGGGCGGCAAGATCATTTACTTCGGGTGGGACCTGGACCAATACGGCGAACACGGGTTTCTCGACCGCGCGGGCGTAACGTTGTCCAGTTCCTATACGAGCCAACTTCCCGTATATCCCTGGAACGCCACGCTCCTGTTTCAAACTCCCAACGAAGTGCCTGCGCTGACGGTGCACGCCGACTTGTGCAATGTTGACGGCCAGCACTTGGGTCTCGCGGGGGCCACGGCCCTTGCCGGCTTCACGGTCTCGCCCACGGATAACAACAACGCGATCACCCTCGATCCAACGCGTAGACTGATGCTCAACGCATTCGCCCCGCAGAATTTCAACAGCGATCAAGATCTGGACGGTAAGCCGGACATGCAGGAACTCTACGAAAACGAGATCGCCATGGTGGCCGGCATGTCGGCTGACGGCCTCGTTGTTACTCCTGTAGTGTCTCTTATCAGCGAAGGGTATCCCGGAGGTCCGTTCACGCCAAACGGCGCGGTCTACAGCTTGACCAACGTGAACAACGAGCCGATTACGATAGACATAGCCGCCGATGTCGACTGGCTTTCGCCGGACGCGTCCCACATCACGCTTCCTGCACAAGGCACGCAAGACGTAACGATAGGCTTCGGCGCTGCGTCGGCCTCGCTTCTTCCCGGCACGCACAACGGCATCGTCACCTTCACCAATACAGGCAGCGGCGCCTATGTCGAGCGCAACGCGTTGTTGACGATTCACGACTTTATGACACTCGCGCCCGAGGAAGGGTTTACATCAGACGGTAATGCAGGCGGTCCGTTCAGCCCGGAGAGCAAGACGTACACGATTAAGAACGAAGGTTCGGCGCCCATCCTTTGGAGCGCCGCCCCGGATGCAACGTGGCTTGAATGCGACCCGCCCGGTGGTACACTTCCCGGCGGTGGCTCGGTGGACGTCGTCGTCTCCCTTAACACCACGGTCGCGGGCGCGTTGCCTGAAGGCGCGTACAGCGGCCTCCTCACCTTCGCCAACGAAACCAGCGACATCGTGCAGACGCGGAACGCCCAGCTCAGCGTCTCGCGGCGTCCGCCCACTGCCATCTACTGGTTCCCGCTGGACAGCGATCCCGGCTGGTCGGTTCAAGGCGGTTGGGCCTTCGGCGTGCCACAGGGTCTTGGCAGCCATTGCGGCGATCCGAGCTCCGGCCACACGGGCACGCGCGTATACGGCTACCAACTCGCGGGCGATTACTCGGACCACATGGGAACGTACTACCTCACGACCAATGCCTTCGATTGCAGCCATTACGAACATGTACAGCTTCAATTCTGGCGCTGGCTCGGCGTCGAAAGCAGCAGCTACGACCATGCCACCGTTGAAGCCAGCAACGACGGCGCGCACTGGACCGTCGTCTGGCAGCACACCGGTTCGAGCCTTTGCGACGGGAACTGGGTGCAATGTACCTACGACCTTTCCGCCATTGCCGACGGTCAGCCCACCGTGTACGTGCGCTGGAGCATGGGACCGACGGACGACTCGGTCACCTACCCAGGGTGGAACCTCGATGATATCGGCCTGCTTGGCAATCTTATCGACCCGCTGACCGTCTCGCCGAACGTCGGACTCGACACCGTGGGCCATCCCGGCGGACCCTTCGCGCCGGCCGCGCAATCCTATCAACTTCAGAACACGGGGCCTGACGCGATCGAGTGGCAGGCGAGCGCGACGCCCGCCTGGATCACGCTGTCGGCCAGTGGCGGCCAGCTTGCCGCCGGCAGTAGCGCCACCCTCGAGGTGGGCCTCAATCCAAGCACGGCCCAACTGGGCGAAGGCGTCTATAACGGCAACGTGGCCATTACCGATCTTACCAGCGGCGTCGTGCAGAACCGGGCCGTAACGCTACGAATCATCACCTCGCCCGAAGTCTGGGCCGATCCGGCCAGCTTGACCGTCCAACTGCACCTCGAAAGCGAAATTACCGAGCCCCTCGAACTCGGCAACTCTGGCGACGGCACGCTGCATTACACGCTACGCAGCCGCGAGACCGGCCGTACGCTCGCCCCAGGAAAAGGTGAGCCTGTAAGCCCCGTCCGCCAACTCGACACCAGCGGCGATGAGATCCTCCTCGAATACACTTTCGACTCCCCGGTCCACACCCGTAGCGTCATCGCGAGCGAAGCGAAGCTCTCTACACCCGCCAAGGAGGCCGACGTCCTGTCGATTCCCGGCCTGAAGACGGTCGACCGCGAAGGCGTGCCCCTGCTTCCGGTCCGTCCGTGCATGATCCTTGTGCCCTTTGGGAAAGAGATCGCCGACATCGAGGTCGTTCCCGAGGAAGTCGCCGCGCTCGATGGTCCCTTGACCCTCGCACTCGGCCAGCCCAAATATCCCATAGGTAGCGCGGCAACGGCGAACCGCGCCGCAGCCGCCGCACAGCCCAACGCCGTTCCCGCGCCTGCCATCCCGGCATACGAAGACCTTGGCACGCAATCCAAACGCGGTTACCAACTTCGCATTCTCAACCTCTATCCCATCCAATACGACCAGGCAAGCGGCGCCGCTACCTTCGCGTCCCGCATCCTCGTCAAGGCGGTCCTCAAAGCAGCCTCCGCCAAGGCCGCGTGCATGCCTACGCGCGACGTCCAAACGTGGGTCTTTGATCGGGCCGACAACCCTCGCGCCCTCGCAACCTATCCGGCCAAACCCGCTTTGGATCCAAAAGCCGAATCGCTCGAATTCCCGCCCGGAGGGCCGTTCGACAACGTCATCGTTACCACGGAAGCCCTTGCCGCCGCTACCGGCATATACACCCTCCAGACCCTTCGTGACGCCCGCAATGCCGAGGGTCTCAAGACTGCCATCGTCACGCTTGAGTACATCCATAATCATTACGATGGCCAGCGCCCGGACGGCCGAAACGACGACCAGACTCGCATCCGGAATTTCGTCGCCGACGCATACCGGACCTGGGGCACGCGCTACTGTCTTCTTGCCGGCAGCGCATCGCTGATTCCTCCGCGGATGTTCTATGCCGATCCGTGGCCAGGTTCAGGCGAGGCCGACTATATGCCGGTGGATATGTACTTCGGATGCGTCGATCCGCCTGCCTGTACCTTCGACTACGATACCGATGGCGCCTACGGCGAACCCACGGACGGCCCCGGCGGATCCGATGTCGACATGTTTTCCGAGGTCGCCATCGGGCGCGCTCCGATCGGCAATGCGGACCAACTCGCCAACTTCGTCAAGAAGACGCTTTCGTACAACACGACCGCCGCGCCGTATCTCGACAAAGTGGTCGAGGTGGGAGAGTACCTGGGCTTCGGAGGCGCCTCCGACTACGCCACCGGTATGATGGAGCAGATCCGCCTCGGCTCGAACGCCGACGGGTACACTACAGTGGGCTTTGCGAACCATACCCAGCCCGACTTCTTCACCTTCGATGTGTCCACCAACCTCTACGATACCGCCTCGTACGAATGGCCGTCCTCCGCGCTGATCTCGCTCATGAACGGCCGGACTCACGCCTTCAATCATCTCGGCCACTCGAACCAGACGTACTGCGCCAAGATGACCACCTCCGATATCCCGAACCTTACGAACTCCGAGTACTTCTTCATGTACTCGCAGGGCTGCGACCCGGGATGGTTCGATTCGCCCGGATGTTTCGCCGAAGTCCTCACCAATTCGGCCCACGGCGCGTTCGGCGCTGTCATGAACGCGCGCTACGGCTGGGGCACGGGCGACAGCACCGACGGCCCCTCGCAGCGGTTCAACCGCCAGTTCTGGGATGCCATCCTCGGCGAGCGTATCGTGGCGCTAGGGCCAGCCAACCACGACAGCAAGGAAGACAACTACTATGGCATCAACGGCGACTGCATCCGGTGGTGCTACTACGAAACCAACCTGTTCGGCGATCCCGCCCAGAACTTCAGGGCCGCGGAAGCCGCTTCCTGGATCACGTTCGACGCGGACGCAGGCGTGGTCGAGCCGGGCCATTCCACCAACGTGCAAGTGACATTCTCTTCATTGAACTTGCTCGCGGGAACCTATGAGGGCGACATTCTGGTCCAGTCCGATGACGCGACCACGCCGCTTCTGGTCGTGCCCGTGACGATGACCGTCCGCCCGGACGACCTTGGGGTCACCCCGGAAGAAGGTCTCAACGCTCAGGGTCCGCAAGGCGGTCCCTACGATCCACCCAACGCGACCTACGCGCTCGCCAACATGGGGGCGTCGCCGATTCAATGGAGCGCATCGTCCGAAACGCCCTGGCTGGCGCTCGAACCGGCCGCGGGCACGCTTGCCGCGGGCGCTACGACGGATCTCACGGTGACCTTCGGCGTCGAGGCCGAAGCGTTGGTTCCGGGCGGATACGCCGCCACCGTAACCATCGTCAACGAATCGAGCGGAGCCCGCCAGTCGCGCAACGTCACACTCAACGTGGCCGATCCGTTCGGAGTCGAGCCAGAGGACGCGTTCATTTCGGGAGGTCCCGCGGGAGGCCCGTTCGTTCCCGAACATTTCGAATATCAGATTGCCAACCATGGGTCGCATCAGGTCCATTGGACCGCCATGGCGGACGTACCGTGGCTCGACGTTGCGCCATCCTACGGCACGCTCGAGTCGACGGAGATCTCCGCCGTAGCGGTCCTTTTGAATGACGACGCCCTGTCCCTCGCCAACGGGACCTATACCGCCACCGTTACCTTCACCAACACGGAGAACGGGCTCACGCAAACGCGGAGCGCGGTGCTCTCGATTGCGACGCCGCCTGACGGGGCCTTCCAATGGTTCCCGATGGATGCCGATCCCGGGTGGTCCGTCGAAGGCAAGTGGGCTTTCGGCGTGCCTCAAGGCGCTGGCAGCCACAATCCGGATCCGACATCGGGACACACGGGGCTGAGCGTCTACGGTTACAACTTGCAGGGCGATTACGACAACAACATGCCTGCGTATCACCTGACAACCCCGGCGTTCGATTGCCGGGGATACGAGAATATCCGGCTCGATTTCTGGCGCTGGCTGGGTGTCGAAGGCGCGGATTTCGACCGGGCCACGGTGGAAGCCAGTAACGACGGTTTCACATGGTACACCCTATGGACGAATGCGTACGGATCGGCCACCGTCGACGAGGCCTGGACCGAGTGCAGCTACGATCTCTCCGCCATCGCGGACAATCAGCCCACGGTCTATATACGCTGGACGATGGGCTGGTCCGACAGTTCAGTCGCGTACTCGGGCTGGAATATCGACGACGTCGCCCTGACAGGATCGCCTATGGACGATCTCCGGCTGAGCCCGAACGAGGGCCTGACCAGCAGTGGACCGCAGGGCGGTCCGTTCGCCCCCGGCATGCGATGGTACACAGTGCACAACCGAGGCTTTGCCCCGCTCATGTGGAGCGCGGCCAGCGATTCGGACTGGATCGCGGTGGCCCCGGGTATCGGCTCCCTCGCTCCGGGCGAAAGCATGGACCTCGCCGTGTCAGTCGGCGCCGCAGCCGGGGAACTGCCCGAGGGCCGGTTCACCGGGAACGTATACGTGACCAACATGAGCAGCGGATTGGCGCAGGCGCGCGCGGTGAACCTAAGCGTATCCAATCCGCCGCCTGGCGCGTTCTACAGCTTCCCGCTGGATTCGGACTTGGGATGGACTACGGAGGGTGGCTGGGCCTACGGCATCCCGCAAGGCGGAGGGGGCGCGTGCCACGATCCGTCGGCGGGACACACGGGCGAACAGGTCTACGGCTACAACCTCGAGGGTGACTATACGAACTTTATGCCGGCCGAGAGCCTGACGACCACGGCGCTGGATTGCTCGGCGCGCGAACACGTCAAACTCGAGTTCTGGCGGTGGCTCGGTATATATGATTCGAGCGATGGCGCGTCGGTCGAAGTGAGCAACGACGGCGCGTCATGGACGACCGTGTGGTCGGGCTATGCGTGCGACGAGTCGTGGGTCAAGTGCACGTACGATATCAGCGCGGTCGCCGACGGACAGCCCGCCGTATACGTGCGCTGGACGATGGGACCGACCAACGGGTCAGGTACAGCAGGCGGCTGGAATATCGATGACGTTGTGGTTTACGGCGATCCCGTCGACGCACTGTCGCTCGATCCGAACGAGGATCTAGTTTCGAGCGGGCCGTTAGGAGGCCCCTTCCGATGCAACAGCCGCTCGTACCGGCTCTGGAACCTGGGCCAGGAACCCGTGGACTGGGCGGTGTCTTCGTCCGCGGAGTGGCTCGAGGTGGCGCCGTTGTGGGGCCGTCTCGATCCCGGCGCTTCGGTCGCGTTATCGGTGGCCGTCGGATCGGCTGCGAACGGCCTGCCTTCCGGGCTGTACCGTGGCGCGGTGACGGTCGTCAATGTAGACAACGGCGTGAGCCGCGTACGGCGCGCATCGCTTTCGGTGAACGATTGCATGCTGGTGACGCCGGAAACGGACTTCGTGGCGAATGGGCCCGCGGGCGGACCGTTTGCCCCGGACTGCGTGAATTACCGTCTTACCAACGGATGCGGCACGGCGATCCATTGGAGCGCCTCGGCCGGGCCGGACTGGCTGGGTGTATATCCCGAATCGGGCACGCTCGAGGCGGGCACGGGCGTGACGGTGATGGCATGCCTCAACCTCTACGCGGCGCAACTGCCGGAGGGCGTGCACCGGAACGTGGTGCGGTTTGTAAATTCGTTGTCCGAGGCCGAGATCGTGCGCGAGGTGGATCTCAGCGTGGGCGACTGCGTCGCGCCCGTGGTCCTTGCCGACCCGCTGGACCAGACGGTGTGCCCGGGCGGCCAGGCGACGTTGCGCGTTGAGGCTTCGGGGTCGCAACCGTTGCAGTACCAGTGGCTCAAGGATGACGAACCGATCCACGGCGCGACGACGCCGCTGTTTGGCCTGCGGCAGGCGCTGGATTCGTATGCGGGCGTGTACTCCTGCTACGTGACGAACGGCTGCGGCGCGGTGTATTCCGCGCCGGCGACACTGGTCGTCGAGGACTCGCTCCAGATCGTCGCCAGCCCGGCGTCGCAGACGGTCTGTCCTGATGCCGCGGCGGCGCTCGTGGTCCGGGCAGAGGGCACGCAGCCGCTGCGTTATCAATGGGCAAAGGACGGCGCGCCGATCGAAGGGGCCACACAGGCCCTCTACGCGATTACGCGTGCCGCTGATTCGTTCGCGGGCGCATATGCGTGCTACGTGTCGAACGGGTGCGGCATGCAGGCTTCGTCGGAGGTGGCGTACCTCGATCTGGCGGATCTGCCGGAAATCGTGAGCCAGCCAGCCGATGCAAACGTGTGCGAAGGATCGCGGGTCGAGTTCGTGGTCGAGGCGACAGGGACGGGGCCGCTGAGCTATGAATGGTCCAAGGATGGCGCTCCGATTCCAGACGCCATGGAATCGAGTTTCGTGATTGCGGCGGCGGCGCTGGAAAACGTAGGGGCCTACACCTGCCGCGTGTTCAACGGATGCGGCGAGGCCGTCTCGGATACGGTCCGGCTTTCGATCAAAGAGGTTCCGAAGTTCACGTTGCAGCCGCTATCGCAGTCGCGATGCAGCGCCTCGTTGACGCTCCTCGAAGTGAGCGCGACCGGCGAGCCGCCGTTGTCGTACCAGTGGCGCAAGGACGGCGTCGACTTGCCTGGCGAGACGCGCGCCATGCTTGCCGCGGTGGCCGCGTCCGACTTGGGCACCGGCGTCTTCGACTGTGTCGTCTCGAACGAATGCGCGGCCGTGGCCAGCAACGAAGCCGAGTTGACTGTGATCGAACCGCCGTCGCCCAATGAGCCTGTGCCATCGCAATCGGCATGCGAAGGCTCTCGCGTCTTCTGGGCCGTGGATGTTGTGGGCACGCAGCCCATGGCGTACGAGTGGAGGAAGGACGGCGCCCCCATTGCCGGAGCCACGACGAACCCATTCGTAATCGAACGTGCCGCGGTGGGCCACGCCGGCGTCTATACGTGCAAGGTAAGCAACGCGTGCGGAGAGTTCGTGACGAATCCCGCGGAGCTTGCGGTACGCGAGCTTCCCGTGATCGTGCAGCAGCCACTTTCAGAAACGGCATGCCTTGGCCATCCGGTAACGTTCGACATAGCGGCCACGGGCTTCGAGCCGATATCGTACCAGTGGCGCAAGAATGGAACCGAGATCGCGGGCGCTACGGGCCCCGAATTCACCATCGACTCGCCGCGTGCTGCCGACGAGGGGCGGTATACCTGCGAGGTTGCTAACCTCTGTACGGCCGTCGTGTCGAATGAGGCCGTACTGTTCGTGCACGTCGCGCCCGTCATCACGACGCAGCCCGCGGACCAGCACGTCTGTCCCGAGACCGAAGCCGAATTCCATGTCGAGGTGCTCGGTTCCGAGCCGTTGACGTATCAATGGTCCAAGGACGGCGTCGCCGTTTCCGGGGCCACCGACGCGACCTACCGGATCGCGCAGGCTAACGAGGCCGGCGAGGGCGTGTACACCTGCGAGATTGCCAACGATTGCGGCAACGAAGTCTCGCAGGGCGCGAAGCTCGAACTGAACGCTGCGCCGTCGATCGTCACCGCGCCTTCAGGGCAGACCGTGTGTCCGAACGAACCGGTGTCACTGCGCGTCGAGGCCGCGGGCACCGAGCCGTTGAGCTACCAATGGAGCAAGGACGGCGAGGCGATCGGCGGGGCTACGGTCGCGGAATACACCGTCGCGTCCGCCACCGAAGCGAACGTAGGCGCCTATACGTGCGCGATTGCCAACGCATGCGGCGGCGTGGCTACGGAACCGGTCGATATCGCCTTGAAGACGCGCGCCACGGTCACGCTCCAACCAGTTTCGCGCACCGTGTGTGCCGGAGAGGATGTCGCGTTCGGTGTCGAAGCGTCGGGCACGGAACCGATGAGCTACCAGTGGCGGCGCAACGGCGAGCCCATCGCCGACGCCACCGCTGCTGCGTACACGATTAAGAGCGCTGCGCGCGCTCACGCGGGTGCGTATACCTGCGTCGTAACGAACAGCTGTAACGAAGCGGTTTCCGATCCGGCAGCGCTAGTCGTCAACGAACCTCCGGTAATCGCTGTGCCGCCCGCTTCCCAGACGGCATGCTTCCACGAGGCGGTTACCTTCACGGTCGAGGCCGAAGGCGCCGAACCGTTCGCGTACGAATGGTTCAAGGATGGCGTCGCGATTGCGGGCAGTACGAATCCCGAATTCACGATCGCTTCCGTCGGTGATGCGGATGCGGGCGAGTACGCGTGCCGCGTCAACAACATGTGTGCGACCGAGATGTCGTCCGCCGCAACGCTGACCGTGAACCACGCGCCGGCCATCGACACCCAGCCCGTTTCCAGAACGGTCAATCCGGGCACGTCAGTTTCGTTCAGCGTGGCGGCCTCGGGCAGCGAACCGTTGAGCTACCTGTGGAAGAAAGACGGAGCGGCGGTTCCCGGCGCGACCGCGGCCCTGCTATCGATACCTTCCGCGCAGGAAGTCCATCAAGGCGCGTACGTGTGCGAAGTCTCGAATCGATGCGGGATCGCCGTTTCCGCGCCCGCGGCATTGTCCGTGAACGACGGCATAGTCATCATGACCCAGCCCGCATCGCTTACGGTGAATCCGGGCGCGGCCGCGGCGTTCCACGTCGAAGCCACGGGCACCGCCCCGTTGTACTACCAGTGGCGGAAAGACGGCGTCGCGATTGAAGATGCGACCGGCGCGGCGTTCGAGATTGCCGCTGCTACGGAAACGCAGGAAGGCGCCTATTCGTGCCTCGTGAGCAACGTCGTGGGCAGCTTCGCTTCCAACGAAGCCGCGTTGTCCGTTAACGACACGCCCGCGATTACGACGCAGCCCGTATCGGCCACGGTGGCCTACGGCAATCCTGCGACGTTCAGCGTGGCCGCGACCGGAACGCAGCCGCTGAGTTATCAGTGGAAGAAGGACGGCGTCGAGATCGCGGGCGAGACACGGACTTCGTTCACGATCGCATCCGTCGCCAAGACCGACGAAGGTTCGTACACGTGCACGGTGGCCAATATGGCCGGGAGCGCGGAGTCCGATGCCGCTACGCTGTCCGTAACGTGCGCGGAGCTTGCCCCGCCGAACAACGTCCTTGCGACGCAAGGGACGCTCGCCGATCGCGTCCGCGTGACGTGGACTCCCGTCGATGGCGCAACCGCGTACGAAGTCTATCGCAGCGATCCGGATAGTCCCGCCAATGCGCAGTTGATTGGCACGGTAACCATTCCGGTCTACGACGATCTGGCCGCAGCCGAGCCTACCGAAGAGCCGGGTACCGGGTGCAATCCCAAAACCAAGACCGTCTACATCCATTACTTCTACGCCGTGCGGACGGTCAATCGATGCGGCGAGGCGGCCGGATTGAGTGCGGCCGCAGAAGGGTGGCGCGGCAAGGCCGCCGAGAAGGCGGCCCAACAGGCGGTCTTCGAGCGCGTCCTTCCGTCGGCGGCGGCCGGTGACGGCGTCTTCAACATTGCCGGCAGCGAAGCCCTGTTCGTGCGCCTGCGCGCCATCGAGGCCATCGATCCCGAAAGCGTCTGGGGCGAGGTCACGGCGGCCGGTCTGGACAGCACGGCAGTCGAGTGGATCCCGGTGGGCGGCGTTGCAAACGACGGCTGGGTAGAGTACAGGCCCGAAGTCCCGTGGACTGTCGGCGACACCGTGACAATGACCCTCGGTGCGAGGACCGCGTCCGGCATTGAAGCCGGCCCGATCGTTGTGCGGTTTGCCGTCGTGGAAGAGGAAGCCGGCACACAACCGATCGCGCAGCCGGCCTACGCCGGCCTCGATACGAGCCTGATGGACCTGAGCGCCGAGGCGAACGACCTCGTGAAAGTCCACGAGGTCGAAGCGCCCGAACTCGACCGCGCCCAAGGCCCGGCCTACGTCCTCGGACCGCCCGAGGTCTACGTTGTGCCCCAGCGCGTGTGG
This sequence comes from uncultured Nitrospiraceae bacterium, assembly GCA_964402555.1. GTDB lineage: Bacteria > Hydrogenedentota > Hydrogenedentia > Hydrogenedentales > SLHB01 > CAYOCT01. The sequence goes on from CAYOCT010000004.1 coordinate 90,361, forward strand.
CTGCCCGTGCCCTCCGGGATCGATCCGAGCGAACTCGGCGTGTACTACCTGCACGAAGGCATCTGGCACGAAGCCGCCGATGTCCAAGGCTGGCTTGTTCCCGGCAGCGAATTGCAGGTTGAGATCGACGGCGTTACCTACCTCGGCTTCGTAGTCCGCCACGCCGGTACCGTGCAGCTAGCCGCCCCCGAAGCACCGGCCATTCAATCCACCCAGGCCGGCGTCCTCGGAGTCGGCCGCGGTATAACCCGCTCCGCGGGCGACCTAGTTCTAGCAGCAGCAATGGCCGGTCTTCTCGCAGCCGCCGGAAGACGGCGCAAGAACCTTCAGGAATAGTTTTTTCGGCGGCACTCGGCGCTAAGCGCTGAGTGCCGCCAAACTTGTCCGACAAGTCCGACCTGTCCGACACAAGGATGCCCTATGCCATTACCATGCACCGGAACGCTTCTGACGATCCTGAGCCTTGCGCTCGCAAGTACCGGCGACGACGCGGCGCGGGCGGATCGGCTGCGGTGGTTTGTCGACGCGAAGTTTGGGCTGTTCGTGCATTGGGGGCCGTTTGCCGTGCAGGGGGGCGACCCGAACGCGGATTTCGATTATTTTGACATGAAGTCGGATGCGAGCAAGCGGCCGGGGTATGTGCGGTATGGCGAAGTGTTTCGGCCTCGGGCATTCGACGCGGCGCAGTGGACGCGCATCGCGAAAGCCGCGGGGATGAAGTACGTCGTGTTCACGTCGAAGCATCACGACGGGTACTGCCTCTTCGACAGCGCCTTGACCGATTATGATTCGGTGGACCGCGCGCCGAAGCATGATTTCGTTCACGATCTCGTACCGGCGGCGCGTGCGGCGGGCCTGAAGATCGGGTTCTATTATTCGATGCTCGACTGGCATCACCCGGACTTCGACACGAACTTGCCCAAGTACGTGGACGAGTATCTATTCGGTCAGGTGCGCGAACTGTGCACGAAATATGGCCCGATCGACTGCCTCTGGTTCGACGGCGAATGGGACTATCCTGCCGCCACATGGCGCGCCGCGGATTTAGTGAAGATGATCCGCGCGTTACAGCCCGGCTGTCTGATTAACGACCGCCTCGGGCTGGGCGAGCGCGGCGTGTCGACGTTGTGCGATTTCTACACGCGCGAACAGCCGTCGGAGATCGGGTCCGTCATGGCGTTCGAACACGAGAAGCCGTACGCCTGGGAAGCGTGCATGACGATTGGCGAGTCGTGGCAGTACTCGGCCAAGGACACGCAGTTCAAGAGTGTCAAGGAACTCTTGCGCGGGCTCGCGGATATCGTGAGCCGCGGCGGCAACCTTCTGCTCAATGTGGGGCCTGACCCCGATGGCACGATCCCCGCGCCGCTCGTCGACCGGCTCGAAGCCATGGGCGCCTGGCTGGCCGCCAACGGCGAGTCGATCTACGGCGCCACGCGCTCGCCGTTTCGTGCGCTGCCCGCGGGCACGTGCACGGCCAAGGGCAATCGCCTCTACGTGCATCTCGATCGCCACCCCGGCGCTACGCTTGCGCTGCCGGGATTGCAGAACACGATCGTCAAGGCGCGCTGGCTCAACGGTGGAACGGATCTGCGTGTGGATAATGCGGCGAAAACCGTGTCCATGCCCGACACGCTGCCCGACGACACGCTCTCCGTTCTCGTGGTCGACCTTGACGGACCGCCGCGTGTGACGCCTTAGTCGAGCGCGCCGCCGCCCGCGCAATTCGCGCAGAAACCGCCCACGTCGCACCCCGGACAAAGCACTGCGCCGCATCCCGCACAATGCGCAACGTCATCCGCCGGGATCTCCGCGCCGCACATATCGCACCGCATCACGTGTCTCCCAGGATGTTGTGGACCTTCTTGATGAGTTCCGTGAAGAGATACGGCTTCTGGATGAACCCCGCGGGCAACGGCCCACTGAACCGGCTTTGTACGTCCTGCTGGGTATAGCCGCTGGAGAGCACGACCGGCGTATTCGGATCGATCGCGTGGATCGCCTCGAACGCTTCCTGGCCGTTCATGACCGGCATCGTGAGGTCGAGCAGCACCAATCTGATCTCGCCAAGACGCGCGCGAAACGCCTCGACCGCCTGTTGGCCGTCATTAGCCGTAACAACGGTGAATCCATTGCGTTCGAGCGACTCCCGCGCCACGGACCGCGCCGCTTCCTCGTCGTCCGCCACGAGAATCGTGCCGCTGCCTCGCCACGTGTCCGGGGGCGAGCCGGACTTCGGCGCCGGATGGACGGCGGGCACGGCCTCGAATTCGGTTGATGCCGGAAAAAGGACCCTGAACGTCGTTCCATGCCCAGGCTCACTGTACACTTTGATCGCGCCCTTATGGCCACGGACGATCCCGAGGACCGCCGCAAGTCCTAGGCCGCGGCCCGCGAACTTCGTGCTGAAGAATGGATCGAAGATGCGCGATTGCGTCTCGGCATCCATCCCGCAACCCGTATCCGATACCTCAAGGCAGACATACAGTCCCGGAGGCAGGTCGTCGTTAAGATACGTGTCCGCAAGATACGGGCGATCCGCCTGGATCGTCCGCGTGGCGATCGTGATCATGCCCGCATCGTCGCCCAGCGCGTCCGACGCGTTCGTGATGAGATTCATGACGACCTGGTGCAGTTGCGAAGTATCGCCCACCATGGAAGGCAGCGCCTCCTCGCACTGATAGCGCAGTATGGCCTTCTTCGAGATCGACGCCGCCAGCAGATGCCCAACGTCCGTGACGAGCTTCGAGAGGTTCAGCGGCCGCACCACGAAGGACCCCTTGCCGGAGTAGGCCAGCATCTGGTTGGTGAGGTCCGCCGCGCGTTGCGCGCTCGATTCGATCTTTTCGAGGTACGCGCGCGCGGGCGATTCCTCGGGCAGCTTCGCCAGCGCAAGGCCTGCATAGCCGAGCATGCCTACAAGCAGGTTGTTGAAGTCGTGCGCGATCCCACCGGCGAGCACGCCCAGCCCCTCGAGCTTCTGCGCATGCTGAATCTGCGCCTCGAGGCGTTTGCGCTCCTCTTCGGCGCGCTTGCGTTCGGTGATATCGCGCGCGATGCCCTGGATTCCAACAGGCGCGCCGTCCTTGACGATCAGCCTCGTGCTTACTTCGATGGGAATGCGGCGGCCGTCCTTGGACACGATCTCGAGTTCGTACCGCGTGGGCACTTCGCCGCCCAGCTTCCGCCGGATCATGGCCTGCACCATGCTTTGCATCTCGGGAGGAACGATGTCCTCCAACCGCGTGCGGGTCATTTCCTCGCGCGTGTAGCCGCTGATCTCTTCGCCGGCCTTGTTCAGCGACGTGAACCATCCCTCGAGGTCGTGCGTGTACACAATGTCATACGCGTTCTCGAAAAGCTCACGGTACCGCTCCTCGCTTTCCCGTAGCGCCTGCTCCGTCCGTATCCGCTGCGTGACGTCCCGCGCGATCCCGCTGAAGCCCACCCGTTGGCCTTCGGCGTCCCGCATGAGCGTCACAGACACGCCGAGCACGGCCTTTGTGCCGTCCTTGCGGACGACCTCCCAATCGTGCAATTGCACGGGATTGCCTGTCATGTAGACCGTGTTGTAGATGTGAAACACGCGCTCGATCACCGCCGGGTCGTAGTATGCGTGATAATCGAGCCCCATCAATTCCTCTTCCGGATAGCCCATGATGCGGCACAACGCAGGATTGACGAACGTGAAGTGTCCATCGAGATCGACTTCGTAATAACCCTCCTGAATGTTCTCGAGGATGTTGCGGTACTTCCTGCCGCCCTCGAGAATGGCGCGCTCGGCGCGCTGGCGCTCGGTGATGTCGATGCTCAAGGCCTGTATGGCCGGACGGCCCTGGAACATCACCGGCATCAAGAATACTTCGACCGGAAATTCCTCGCCGTTGGCCCGTTGGATGTGCGCTTCGTAACGATTGGGCACCGTCGCGTCGCCCTGTGCACGCCGCCGCGCGTAGTCCGCCAATCGAGCCCGGTCGCGGTCTGCCACGACCGCCAAAGTATCGCGGCCGATCAGGTCTTCGCGCCGCGCGTAGCCGAACATCGCCCGCGTGGCTTCGTTCACAAAGACTACGGTCTGGTCTTGAAAGATCGCGAGCGAATGCGGAAACACTTCCACCAGCGTGCGGTACTTCTCTTCGCTTTCCCGCAAAGCCTGGGCCGCGCGATCCCGCTTGGTCATGTCATGCATCACGGTCAGGATCGCCCGCACACTGCCGTTCTCGACGATCGGAATCTTGCGCGTTTCCGTAACGATTTCGCGTCCGTTGATGACGTTGCGCTCTTCGGTTACGGCAATCTCGCCCGAGGCCATGACGTGGCGGTATTCATCGAGCACACTCGGAGGCAGAAACGGGAACGCCTCGAGCACCGGGCGTCCCACCACGTTCGTGTCGAGTCCCAGTTCCTCCAAGAGCGCCACGAATGCGCGGTTAATTAGCCGGATATTCAGATCCGTCCCGGTTACGTGGATTGAATCGGCCATCGAATCGAGTGTCGAGCGGTATTGCTCTTCGCGATAGCGCAACGCCTGCTCGGTCCTCAGCCGGTGGAACACCGACGCCATCTCCAGGGCGAGCACACCCAGCGTGTGAACGCTGCTTGCGTCAGGCGCCTGCTTGCGTCTGCTTGCCAGGACCAGCACGCCGAACAAGCTTCCGCCGGTTCGCAGCGGCGCGGCATACACGTGGTGGAAACCGAACGAAGCAAGCAAATCGCGGTACTTCTTGGACAGTGAACCTATGGCGACAGGATCCGAGCTATGAATGACTGCCTGGGCCAAGGGCAATTCGAGCGAACGGCGCCCGACCTCGCGCACCAGCGCCTCGTCAACGCCGTGATAATACCGAAGCACGGCCTCGTTCCCTTCGGCAAGGAAGATCGCCCCGCCATCCATCCGGCATACGTCCACCGCCGTCTCGAGCAGCGGCCCCAGCACTTCGTCCACCCTCTCGCACGCATTGAGCGAGACCATCAACGCACGCAGCCGTTCGCTTACCCGCGCCGCATGCGCCAGCGCCTCTTCCGCGTGTTTGCGCTCGGTAATGTCCTGGATAACGACCTGGATCGATTCCTCGCCCGTCTCCGGATCGCGCACCAGGAACGAGTCTTCGAGCGCCCATTTGTCATGACCCCGGAGCGTTGTGAACTCCCACTCGCGATTCCGGATGCGTTTACGCCTGCGAATCTCCTTGCGGAGCATCCCCGGCGTCCCCTTGTAGACAACCAGATCCGCGATATTCTTGCCGACGACATCCGCCGGGTTGCGGAAGCGCTTTTCGATCTCGAACAGGCGCAACGCCCCCTCGTCCATCTGAACAATCGTCCCATCGAACGTGAACCGGTACATGCCGATCCCGGCGAACGACATGGCGATTTCGCGCGCGAGATTCAGATCCCCGTTGATCTCAACTGAGCTCTTCGACGCGCCCATCTGAGTATTCCTCCCCTCCGTGCTTGCAGGGCGAGAATACCAGATATTCCCGCGCATCCCAAACCCGGGAATGTGATACCATGCGCAGACTTCAGGAGTTCGGTTTCGCGTGGTCCGATTTGGCATAGCGGCAATAACGCTCTTTGCGGCAGCCGCGGCTTCCGCGTGGGGGCCCGCCGCACATTGGTATCTTGCTCGGAAGGCGCTGCCCGGAGCGCAACCGTCCGCGCTGTTCGGGGCGATGGCGGCGGACATGAACGATTGCGAATGGCGGAACCGAGCCGTGGCTGGCGCCTTCAAGAGGCTCGCGCACGATCACTCGGAATACCTCTCGCCCAGCGCGTTCCGGCTCGGCCTGCTGACTCATAACGCGCAGTGGGGCGCGGATGCCTATGCCCATGCGTACGGCCACGACGATACTTCGAAGCCGTATCCCGCGGATCGCATCCGTCTTCTGAGCAAGAAGATGGGCCTGTCGATGGGCGATGCCGAAGACGTATTCGAGGCGTCCATGGAACTCGCCATCCGGCTTTCGTGGGGCCCGAGCCTTGGCGCGGAAATGCAGCGCTGCGCCGAAAGCGTGGGGCCGCGCGAAGAGACGTGGCTCGTCGACGCGTACGCCGCGCCGCTGATGGAGCGCGTTCCCGGGCTTTCCCGTGCAAGCGCCGAGGAGGCCATTCGCCGCATGTTCCGCTGCTACCGGATCCTTGTGCGGGATTATGGCGCGCTGTTGAGCCGCGGCGATCCGTCGCTGCGTTTGTTGGCGCCACGTATCTACGGGATGGCCTTCGGCTTCGACCGCGAGCGGGCGAACCAATGCCTCGCGTGCGCGCTGTCGCTCTGCCTCGACTGGCGCGACCAACTCGACGCTATCGCGGCCGCCATGAAGCCCGAACTCGAACGGCTGCGTCCCGCGTGGCCGGACCTCGGCGGCGTGCGTCCGATGCAAGTTTTCTTTTTGCTGTTGCGTGCCGTATTCTAACGTTTCATATCACGGACAAGACGAAAGGAGCGATTCCCCTACTATGGCTAAAGGTTCCGTTTACAACTCGGAACGCGCCATCTGGCGCGACCCGCGGTCCGGTCTGCGTATCATCCGTCTCACGCACTATTCCACGATCAGCACCAATCTCTACTTCGAGATGTGTTCGTTTACCGAAGACGACGCGTACGTGGTCGTCCTCTCGCAACGCGGCGCGGGCCGCGACGCGCCCTGGGACCTGATGCGGGCGAGGACCGACGGTACGGAACTCGTGCAGATGACCGCCTGCGACGCGATGGCGGGCGCCGTCGTATCGCCGGCGACCCACTGTGCCCTGTATCAAGCGGGGCGCGAGTTGTGGAAAGTCGACCTTCATTCGCTGAAAGAAGAGCCGGTCGCGGAACTGCCTGGGGCGCTTCCCGAAGGCCCGCCTTCGTTGGGATCGGTGGACGCGGCCGGAACAGCCTATTATGGAAGCTGCGCGATCGAGGGCGGACGCGGAGTGCTGTTCCGCGCCGAAGTGGCGACCGGCAAGATCACGGTGCTGGACGAAGGCAAATTCCAGAACCACATTCATATCGACCCCCTGGGCAAGACGCTCTACTTCGGCGTGCCGGCCGATTGCCAGCCCTATCTGGTCGACGCCGAGGGCGGCCATCTCCGGAAATACCCCTTTATGAAGTTCGCGCACCTGACGTGGTTTGGCACGACCGGCCTGATCCAAGGCACGCTGATCCCGCCGGGACACGCCATTGTCACGTACAAGGAAGGCGATGCCGAGCCCGTCGTGATCGCGCAAGGCCGCTACTACTGGCACTCGTCCGCGAGCAGCGACGCGCAATGGATCGTCTCCGATACGAACTGGCCGCAGGAGGGCCTGTTTCTCATCCATGCCCCGACGGGCGGCGCCACGTACATCTGCGACCCGCGCTCCTCGTGCTCGCACCCGCAATGGACGCATCCGCACCCGTCGCTGTCGCCAGGCATGAAATACGTCCTGTTCAATTCCGACCTGACCGGCATCGGCCAGGCCTATGTGGCGGAACTTACGCCCGAATTTGTGGATAAAGCCTCCAAAGGATACGACTGCAAACCCATCCTGGCGATGTAAGGATTTTAGATTTTAGATTTTGGATTTTGGATTGACCTGTGGACCTCGGCTCCGCCTGTCTCTTCGTGTTCAATCCAAAATCCAAAATCTAAAATCCAAAATGATCAGGGAGATAGGCGTTGGCCCTGTCGTCGGCCCCTACTCCCAGAGGATCGGCCATGAACCCGTCCCTCTTTCGACTTGGGACCTCGAGCTGGAGTTGCGCCGATTGGGTCGGCAAGTTCTACGAACCCGGCACGGAGTCGAGAGACTTCATCGCGGCGTACGCGCGCAAGCGCAACACCGTCGAGATCGATTCGACATTCTACGCCGTGCCGAGGGCGTCGACCGTCGAAGGCTGGCGCGACCGCACGCCCGAGGACTTCGTATTCGCCGCGAAAGCGCCCCAGGCGATCACGCACCAAAAGTTCCTTCAGGGATGCGACGCGGACCTGAAGGCCTTCGTAAACACCATGTCGATTCTCGGTCCGCGGCTCGGTCCGTTGCTCCTCCAATTCCCGTACTATGCGAAAGACAGCGGCGTCACGCGCGACGCGTTTCTCGAACGGCTCGTGGCATTTCTGCCCACGCTACCGGACGGATTCGCGTGGGCCGTCGAAGTCCGCAACAAGACGTGGATAGGGAAGGCGCTGCTCGATCTACTGAGTGAACACCGGGTAACCTTGGCGTTGATCGATCACCCTTGGATGTCCCGTCCGGACGAACTGTTCGCCAAAGACGGGATTCTTTCGGGACCGTTTGCGTATATCCGGTGGCTGGGCGACCGCTATGGGATCGAGAAGAAGACGACCACCTGGAACGAGACCGTCGTGGATCGGCGTGGCGATCTCGAACGATGGGTCCCGCACATCAAGGCGCTGCTCGACCGGAGATTCCAGATCTTCGGATACGTGAATAATCACTACGCTGGCTATGCGCCGGCGACGCTTGATTTATTGGAGGAGTTGCTTGCGAAAACCGGGGACTGACTCGCTTTTCGGCGGTTTGAAAAGCGTGTCTGTCCCCGCGTTTCGCGGCGTCTCGCGCAAGGAATAAGATGCTATTAGGATGGCTCACGACAAAGGAGCAAAGGAAGGCATGAAGGCACGACAATTCGGCGCGATGGTTTTTGTTACGATCTGCCTGGGGTTGCTCGAGGCGGCATGGACTACGCCCACCGCGCCCGGCGCAACGAAGGCGGGGCTGGGATGCTTTGCCATCGGCGGCGCGCTCGCTGTTGTTTGCTGGCCGCGCCTGTGGTGGGTTCCTGGACTGAGCATGCTGCAAGAAGCGACCCAGGTCTTCGTGGGCAACGATTTCGCGTGGCGCCCGAACCTTGACTGGGTCATACATCATTGGTCCGCGGGCTATTTCGGCATCAACCTCTATCCGGTTGTTCTATTTCCATTGATGACCATTGCCGGCGAATGTATCTATCAATGGCATCGCAAACGCTCCGCATCCGAGGCTGAACCAGAGTCCCTCGGCACAGCGCAAGGGAACCCATGAATACCGAACCGAGTGGTCTTTGGTGGGCCGTGGTGGTGGTTACGGGCGCCGTGAGTACCGGGATGGTCGTCTACGGGATCCGCCAGAAGGACCTTCCCCCGTTGGTGTTTGGTGTGGGGCTAGGACTCGTGCCTGTGTTCGTAAGCACCGGGTGGATCGCCGCGATCCTATCCTTCGCCATCGTAGCCGCGTTCTACTTTCACCGCAAGTATCTCTAGTGCACTGATCCATAGTTAATACCACTTAAGCATAGTTCCAGAACTGAGCGAAAAACAGGGACTGAGTCGCTTTTCGGCAGTTTGAAAAGCGTGTCTGTCCCTGCTTTTCGCGGCTTCTTGCGGCCTTCCCGCCCAATGATAAGATGCCCTCAGAATGACTTGTTACGCTCGTGGGGCCGTCGCCTCGATTGCGCGAGGTGAGAGGGAGCGGCGCTAGCGATGGGTTTTAGCGCCGCTCGACCTCTCCTCAACGCACGTTCCGGTATCTACCGCGAAGAGGGAGCGAGAGATATCGGGGAACGGCTAGGCACACTGCACCTTGCTGCTCGTAATGTCCTCGACGATCGATTCCGCCAAGGGACGCATGTTCGGCCCCATGTAGATCTGGCGCGGCCGGTGGATCTTCTCGCCTTTGTTCATACGCAGTTCGCGCCAGTGGGCAATCCATCCGGGCATGCGGCCCAAGGCGAACATCACCGTAAACATATTGGTCGGGATGCCGATCGCACGGTAGATAATCCCGCTGTAGAAATCGACATTGGGGTACAGCTTCCGCGAGATGAAGTAGTCGTCGCTCAGGGCGGCCTCCTCGATATCCTTGGCCAGGTCGACCAGTGGATCGTGGATACCGAGCTTATTCAGTACCTTGTCCATGGACGCCTTGAGGATCTTCGAGCGCGGATCGAAGTTCTTGTATACGCGATGGCCGAATCCCGTGAGCCGCGCTTCCTTGTTCTTGACGCGCTCCAGGAATTTCTGATGCCCGCCGCCCTCTTGATGGATCCGGTCGAGCATCTCGATGACGGCCTGGTTCGCGCCGCCGTGGAGCGGCCCCCACAAGGCGCAGATGCCCGCGGATACCGCCGCGAACAAGTTCGCCTGGCTGCTGCACACCATGCGCACCGTCGACGTGCTGCAATTCTGTTCATGGTCCGCGTGGACGATCAGCAGCAGGTTGAGCGCCTCCTCGAGCACGGGCGGCACGATGTATTCCTCAACCGGCGTTGCGAACATCATGCGCAGGAAGTTGGCCACGTAGCTGAACTCGGTCCGCGGATACACGCGCGGCTGTCCGATGGATTTCTTGTACGAGTACGCCGCGATGGTCTTGGCTTGCGCCATCAGGCGAACGATGTTCAGGTCGATGTTCTCTTCGTCGTCGAAGTTGGGGTAGTACGCCGAAAGCGACGCAACCATGGCGGAGAGAATGGCCATCGGATGCGCCTGCGGCGGGAACCCCTCGAAGAACTTGAGCATGTCCTCGTGGATGTAGCTGTGCAGGGTAAGTTTGCGGCGCCACTCGACGGACTGCCGCGCGTTAGGCAGATGCCCGTAGATCAACAAATGCGCCACTGCCGGGAACTTCAGTTGGGTGGCTAGTTCCTCGATGGGATAGCCCCGGTACCGCAGGATGCCTTTGTCCCCATCCACGAAGGTGATGTCGCTCCTGCACGACGCCGTGCTTGCATAGCCTGGATCGAAGGCCACGACCCCGGTCTTGTCGCGCAAACTCGATATGTCGATGGCGCGCTCGCCTTCCGTACCCTCGAATATCGGGAACTCGACCTCATGTCCATTGACTGCTAGTCTCGCCGTGTCCACCATAACGCCCTCTTCTTTCCGTCTGGTTATGACAAGCCCACCCGGTTGCATTCCGGGCGCCCATCTGCCCCGCCAGTGAAACTGCCCATCTACAGTGCGCCCCGTGTCCGGGCTGAAAGAACACACCCGTCCACCTGCCTGGCTACCAAGATCCATAGCAAGAGCGACGCCAATGAAACACGCTGCGGGGCAAAACCATGCCCAAATTCGTAACTTGAGTTACGATAACTTGTTACAGTCTAGATGCCGCTTGATCGTCGATTGCGTGTACCGCTGAACCCAGAATTCATTTACGGATTTCCGCAAATCTTAATTCGGAATGCCGCATGAACTGGTCCGAATTGTCGCACTTTGACTTTTTCGGCAATTTCGTTAGATACTACCTTTCCAGGTGTGCGTTCACCGGGCAGGTGGGACTTCGTGCCGATGGGTATACTGAGGCAGTTCAAGGATCTGGCGGGCCGCATTCGCTGGCGTTTGGTCTCGGTGCCGATCTACGTGAAAGTCTTTGGGATCGGACTGCTGATCAGCCTGCTCTTTGCGTCGGTCGCGTTTTCGATTATGCGCGGCAGCGTGTTGCGGGCGCACTACCAGGCGCGCGGTGAGATGGCGCTCTCACTGGCCACCTCGTTGGCGGCGCGCCTTCAAACCGGAGGCCTTGCCAAGAAAGAGGTCCTCGACCATGAGTTGAACCAGACCATGGCGTCCTTTCCCAGCGTGCGGTACATCCTGGTTCAAGATGCGCGAGGCAGCATCCTCTCCCACGGATTCACATTCCCCAAGGAAGCGCCCCCCGACCTTGCCGGGAAGGCCGGCGATCTATGTGCCACCTGCCATCCTGCCCTATCGCCCGAAGAGCTGCCCAGTCAGTTGCTCGAGGTCCCGGCCAGCGTCGATCTCCCCGAGGGCGGCCTGCGCGCGTTCCGGCGTCCCGAGGGCCTGATCCTCGAGGTGACGGTCCCTGTGGGGGGCGGCCAGGGTGGGGCTGTACGTTTGGGCGTAGCGGACAAGAAAGTTACGCAAGACCTGGCCCTGCTCAATCGCGCGATCGTGGCGGGCATTGCGTTGTGCCTCTTTGCCACACTCTGTTCGGCCATGCTCCTGACGTTTGTGTTGAACAAGCCGATCAGCGCCTTGTTGCGTGCCACCAAGGTTGTTGCGACGGGCAACTTTGACGCGCGCGCACCGGTGTATTCCGATGACGAACTGGGCAAGCTTGCCGGGGCCTTCAATCAGATGGCCGCCGGACTGGCCGAGTCCCGGCGGCGCGTGTTGCGTGCGGACCGGCTCGCCTCGATAGGACAGTTCGCGGCCGGCGTCGCCCACGAGATCAACAACCCGCTCGACGGGATGATGAGTTGCCTCCGCAGGTTGCAGCGCGAGCCGGCCAATCTGACGCAGAACATGGAATACCTCGAGATGATCCAGCACGCGCTGGAACGTATCGCGGGCGTCATCCAGCGCCTGCTCGAATACTCGCAGCAGCGCGATATGAACCCGCAACCGGAGGACATTCGCGCGATCATCGACAACGTCGTGGCGTTGATCCGTGTAATGGCGCGCCACAACTCCGTCGAGATCGCCGTCCATGTCAAGGAAGATACGCCGCGGGTCGCGTGCGACCGCTACCACATCGAGCAGGCCCTTCTGAACCTCGCCCTCAATGGCGTGGCCGCTATCGATGAATCCCGCCATGGACTCGGTCCCGACGCGCCTCCGGGCAGACTCGCGTTCAGCGCCCGGACCGTCACGCTGTCTGACAAGACGCGCATGGTCCAAGTCGACGTGGCCGACACGGGCAAGGGAATACTCCCCGAGAACTTGGAGCACATTTTCGACACGTTCTATACGACTAAGGAACCCGGAAAAGGCACCGGCCTGGGACTGGCGATTGTCAAGGAGATCATCGAATCCCACGCCGGCTCCATCGACGTGGAATCGACCGTGGGCCAGGGAACGGTCTTTCATGTGCTCCTGCCGGTCTTGGCTTCGGACAGCGTGCGTGACCTAAACGAGGAGGTCCCAGCGGCATGAAACTGCTCTTGGTTGACGATGAGAAGATCAAGCGGACGGCCTTGCGCGACGACCTGCTCGACGCGAATTACGACGTCGACGTCGCGGCGTGCGCCGAGGAAGGACTGGTCCAGCTTCAGGCAGACAAGTACGACGTCGTAATCACCGATCTGCGCATGAAAGCGATGGACGGCATGGCGTTCATGGCCGAGATCAAACGCCGCTGGCCCGAAACGGAAGTGGTCATGGTCACCGCGTACGCCACGGTGGACAACGCTGTCCAGGCGATGAAGCTCGGGGCTTTCGACTACGTGACCAAGCCCTTCGAGAGCGCGAAGCTCGTCCTCATCCTCGAGAAGATCGCCAAGATGCACGCGCTGCAGACGGAAAACACGACGCTCAAGGCCGAACTCGCCAAGGCCACGCAGCACGGCGACATCGTGGGCCAAAGCGCGGCGATGAAGTCCACGTTCGACCTGCTCGACATCGCGGTCGCGTGCGACGTGCCCGTGCTGCTCTGGGGCGAGACCGGCACCGGCAAGGAAATGTTTGCCACGGCTATTCACGCACGCGGATCGCGCAAGAAGAAGACGTTTATCCGGGTCAGTTGCGCCACGCTGTCCGAGCAACTGATGGAAAGCGAACTCTTCGGCCATGAGCGCGGCTCGTTCACCGGCGCGGTCGAAAGCAAGCCGGGGCGCTTCGAGATGGCCGACAAGGGAACTCTGTTCCTCGATGAAATCGACGACGTGCCGATGTCGATCCAGGTCAAACTCCTGCGCGTGCTCGAGGGCCATCCCTACGAGCGCGTCGGCGGCGTGGCCTCAATCCAGGCCGATGTCCGAATTGTTGCCGCATCGAAGGTCGACCTGCGAAAGCGTGTTTCGGAAGGGGCGTTTCGTAGCGACCTGTTCTATCGCCTCAACGTCTTCCCCATCTGGATTCCCCCGTTGCGCGACCGCCGCGAGGATATACCGCTGCTCGTGGATCATTTCCTTGGCCGCTATGGCAATAGGGAAAGCCGCCCTGTCGTTTCGGGAGATGCCATGAGCGCCCTATGGGATTACTCGTGGCCGGGAAACGTCCGCGAACTTCAGAACGTCGTCCGGCGAATCATTCTGGGCATTGGCAGCCGCGACGAGGTCCACATCCAGGACCTGCCCATGGAGATCCGTGGCGGTGCGGGGCAACCCGTGACGGACGCCTCCCAAAGCGCCGGCTTCAAGCAAGCCATCGAGAATAACGAGAAGTCGATGCTGGTGGACGCGCTGGAGAAAGCAGGCGGCAATCAAAGCCGCGCTGCCGCCAACCTTGGCCTGAAACTTTCGACGTTCCGCGACAAACTGGCGAAATACGGTATTCGCGGCCAAACGTCGGCCGCTCATCCCCCCGAAGGCCAAGAAGGGAATTTGGACTCCGCCACCTCCTGAGTCTCAAGAGCCTCCTGTATTCTGAATCCTGACTCCTGTATTCTTCCGTCAAGGATACTAACCATGAACGTCGTTCTAGTCCTGCCGCCCTACGATTACTCCGGCTCGGTGGGCAACACGCGCAAAAAGGTGCAGATCGGCCTGTTGCCGCCCCTGGGCGTGGGGTATCTCGCGTCGGCGCTCGAAGCGCGCGGACATAGCGTCGCGCTCGTCGACGCCATAGCCGAACAACTCGACGTGCCCGAGACGGCGCGCGCCGTAGCGGCGCTTCGTCCCGAAGTCGTCGGCATATCGTCGTACACAACGTTGACGCCGAACGACGCCTATGCCCTGGCCAAGACGCTCAAGGAACAATGTCCCGAAGTCCCGATTGTCATGGGCGGCCCGCACGTCACCGCGTTCGCGCGAACCATCCTTGACGAGTGCCCCTGCGTAGACCTGCTGATCCCTGGCGACGGCGAAGTCGTGCTGTGCGAAGTCGTCGATCGTTTCGCCCAGCGCCAGCCGTTTCACGACGTGCGTGGCATTCTGTATCGCGACAGTACCGGGACGATCGTCGAGACGCCGCCGCCCGAACCTGTCCGCGACATCGACCGGTTCCCGCATCCGGCGCGCCGCATCTACAAGCACGAACTGTACTGCCCGCTGCCGAGCCTTAGCGCGCGGCGCCCGGTGACGTCCATGATCACGTCGCGCGGGTGCCCGTGGGCGCGCTGCACCTTCTGCTACAACGCGGGCGAGTTCCGCGCGCCCTACCGGCGGCGGTCCCCCGCCAACGTCGTCGACGAAATGGCGCGGCTGTCGAAAGAGCGGGGGATTCGAAACGTCGTCTTCTGGGACGACCATTTCTGCGCGACCGAGAAATGGGTCGGCGCGTTTTGCGACGAACTCGACAAGGCGCGGCTCGGTATGATCTGGTCGGTCATCTCGCGCGTGAATACGGTCACGCCGGCCATGTTGAAACGCATGGCGGCCTCGGGCTGCTACAGCATTCAATACGGCATCGAATCGGGCTGCCAGGAGATCCTCGACCTCGTTCGCAAAGGCCACACGCTCGACCAGTGCCGCGACGCCGTACGCTGGGCCAAGGAAGCCGGCCTCGACACGCGCGCGTTCTTTATTCTTGGATTCCCCACCGAGACCCCCGAGATGGCCGAGCAGACCCTGCGATTTGCGTGCGAACTCAACATCGATTACGTCGTGTTCTTCTCGTACCACGTTTGGCCGGGAACCGATCTCGCCTCGCTCGCGATGTCGGTCGGGTACTGCGGCGAGTACGAAGGCCAGCATCTGCCGTCGTACGTTCCTAACACGTACCCGGACGCGGAGGCCCTGCGCGCCACCGTCAAGGCCGCGTATCGCCGCTACTACTTCCGCCCGCGCTACATGGCGCGCGCGCTGGCGCGGCTGGTCCGCAAACCTTCGCTGATCAAGAATCACGTTCTGGGGTTCTATTATTGGCTCGGGTTGATGCTCGCAAAGTAGCGGCGGCGGGCGTCAGATGCCCAGCCAATAGCGGACAGGAATGACGGCGAGCGTCGCCGCGCCGCACGTGAGCAACACCAGCAGGATGGCGCTCACGAGATAGTGAAGCACGGCCATTTTCCCCGTGAGTTCAAAGAGCTTCGCGTAGACGAAGATCTGCCAGACCAGTCCCACGATGGCCAGCCCGACGTACAACGGCGTCAGCCACGAAGGAGGCGAATACGTCGCGTGGCGCAACGCCACGTCGATCATCTGCCGGAAACTGAACCCGACGATGCTGGACCCAGCAAGGTACGCCATCACGGGAAGAGGAAGGAGCAGCGGGACGCACGTGACCGAGAAACGGACCAGCGTCCACAAGTACTCCGTGCGCTTGCCTCCGAAGAACGGCGCGGTCACCGTCAACGCCGTCACCCAAAGAATCCCCGCGAGCGGGAACACCAGCATCCAATGGAGCGCCTGCACCCACGTGGCGGTGTTGAGGACCGAGAAGTAATAGAGGATGAGCGCGGCGCACGGCTCGGGCATCGGCATGGGCCAGCCCGATCGCCCGTAGTACGTGAACGTGTAGTAGAAGCCGAGGCTCAATCCGAGGCCGAGCCACAACGCGCAGGCCTTGGCGATATCCCCAATCGTATGTCTGCTGGGCCAATACATGGTCCGAAGCATACGGTGAGGTTCACGGCGATTGCAAGACGATCAGCGGCGCGTCCGTGCTGAGCGAAAAACGGGGACTGACTCGCATTTCGGCAGTTTGAAATGCGTGCCTGTCCCCGCTTTTCGCGGCATCTTGCACGACCCACTACTCTAACCGGCGAGCGCCGCGAGCCGCATCTGCTCAATCTTCTTCGCGCCGTCGGATTCCGCGGCGAAGCCGTCCTCGATATGCGCGCCCGCATACCGGTCGAGGCTGCCGCGTTCGAGCAACGTGCTCAGCGGCGTGCCTTCCATCACGGCCGTGCCCGATTCCTGGAACGTGTCAAACGGCAGCGACGCGATGAACCGTTTGGTGTCTTCCATCTGCGCGGCGGTCTCGCCCGGTAGGCCGTAAGTGAACGTGCCATGCACCGTCATGCCCATCGCTTTGAGTTCGCGGACGACTTGCCCCGCCCGTTCGAGATCGAGGTTCTTGTTGACGATATGGTTCACGACCCATTGGTTGCCGCTCTCGAAGCCGAGCTTGACGCCGAAGCAACCGCTGTCACGCATCTTGCGCCACGTCTCCAGTTCGATCGTGTCGGGCCTGCACATGGCCGCCCACGGCAGCCCGATCTGGCGCATCACGCCGCAGATTTCGAGCACGTGCCGGTCGTCGAGATTGAACGTGTCGTCGTCGAAATAGATCGACTTGTAGTTGTACCGCTCGACAAGCTCCGTCAAGAACCCGAGCATGTAGTCCGCCGAATAGCGGCGCGCGCGGCGCGGGCGCGTCCCGTCGGGATCGTTGCTCGTCATCGTCGCCGGCCAGACGCAGAAGATGCACTTGTACGGGCAGCCGCGGCTCGCCCACACCTGCGCGTGCGGATACGGCATCCCCGCGGGACAGCCATCCCAATAACGCTTCGCGTAGACGTGGTCGTAATACGGGTACGGCGCGGCGTTCATTTCCTCCGTCGTCAGCAGGTCGAAATCGACGATGCCCGACTCGCCGTTAAGGACTCGGACGGACCCCTTTTCGTACTCGCCCCGGATGCAGGCATGGACCGGAAAGTCGCGCAGGATCTCCTCCGAACGCGTCGAACAGATCGGCCCCGTCAGGACGATCTTGGTTCTCGGCACGAGGCGGCGCAGTTCCCTGAGGATAGCGGAATCGTTTTCCCAACTAGACGTCGCGGATTCGATGAAGAGGTAATCGTACTGTTCGTGGAGGACGTGCCGGTAGTACTTCTCATACGACTCGCGCAACGCAATGCTATCGCGGAACCGCACATCCGCGCCCGTCTCGCGCTTCGCATAGGTCGTCGCGTAGCCCATGAAATAGGGATACGGCAAATAGTCCCGCGGCGCGAAATGGTCCGGTTTTCCATAGATATAGCCCGTGAACGGCCAGCGCGACCCCGCCCGCACGCCCGCGCGCCAGAACTGGTTCGGCGGGCAGCCATGCAACCCTTCCCACCACGGTGGATTACTGAACAGTACTTTCATCCCGGGAGTACCTCGCAATCCGAACACACAACTATCGCCACTCAGAATGGTATTTCGGCATATTGCGGACAAAGCTTTAGACTCGATACTAAGCGAAAGACGGGGACTGACTCGCATTTCGGCAGTTAGAAATGCGTGTCTTTCACCGCTTTTCACGCTGAGTGTTGATCCAAGAGCCGAACTTGGCTAGAGTTATGCAGGGAATGGATCCAGGATTATTGTCGATGAAAGTAACCAAGACCGCTTACCAACTCGGTCAGTCTCAGGTTGAGACACCACTGCCAATCGTGGCCCTGCTCTGGCGCCTCGTACTGGAACGGCGGCCTACTCTTGGACGAGTCCTCGATATGGGTTCAGGCGACGGGAGGTTTGCGCTTGGCGGCCACTACGACTCTTACGATGGCGTCGAGATTGACCCAGCATCCCTCGCACGCCTACGACTACCAGCACGCGCGCGCATCCACAACCAGTGCGTTTTTGAATTTCAAAGAACAGGATTCGATGCATGCATCGGGAACCCTCCCTATGTGCGTCATCATGACATCGAATCTCCCTGGAAGCAGGTTGTCACCGAGAAGCTTCGCCAACTGACGGGTATTCGGCTTGATCTTCACGGAAACCTATATCTTTACTTTATGACTCTTGCTCTTGCAAAGACACTGGATGACGGAATTATCGCTCTCATCGTGCCTTTCGAATGGGTCTCAAGGCCCTCGTCCGCGCCGCTCCGTAAGTATCTTTGTGAGAAGAACTTCGATGTCCTGGTGTACCGTTTCAAGAATGCGATCTTTCCGTCTGTGCTTACCACCGCGTGCGTTACGGTGATTGACAAGCGCAACGGAACCGGCAAATGGAAATACTTCGATGTGGATAAGGATCTCACGATTAGACAGCGAATGGGAATAAGCGGTCGCAAAGAGAGTATCCTCTCACACGCCCCACGGGATAGTGTTTGGGCGCGAAGGGGCATCAGTCCCGGCGCGCAGACCATATTCACGCTGACTGAGGGCGAACGCATTCACCATGGATTGCGAGAGGGTGATGTTCTGCCGTGTGTCACCACTTTGCGCAGCGTTCCGCACGACCTGCGTCTTCTCAGTCCGAAAGCTTTCCAGAAACACTTTGTCCAGGCGGGCCAACGATGCTGGCTTATAAAGTCGACCGGACCTCTCCTGTCCAAGAGAGTCCGGGCTTACTTGGACTCTATTCCTGATAGTCTGAGGGATACTTATACCTGTCAGAATCAAGATCCGTGGTATGATTACGAATGGATGCCATTGCCCAATCTGTTGGTTCACTCCGCTTTCATTGAACACGGCCCCAAAGTTCTCGTCAATTCAGTCGGTGCCCAAGCCGTCGGTTCTGTTTATGGAGTACATGCCGACAAGCGCGTCTCTCTGACGCATCTTCAGGCATACCTTGTCGACTTTGATTTTGAAAAACGAATTGTCTCTCACGCCAAGAGCCTTAAGAAGATTGAGGTGAGGCAACTCAACGCAGTGCTTTCTGAGTGGCTAAGAAAGACCAACAATGGTTGCTGAGAATCATCTTGTAAGCGCTGAAGTGCCATTTCAAGCTGAGGGCCGTCTTCTCCAAGAACTCGGCGAAAGACTGGTTGCTAGTCCAGATGTGGCGCTAGTCGAACTCGTCAAGAATGCCTACGACGCGGACTCACCTTCTTGTTCTATTCGAATTGACGAGGATGCGAACGAACTCCTTATTCAGGATTCAGGTAGCGGTATGACCTTGGAAGAATTCCTGAGCAGGTGGATGAGGATCGCCACATCTCACAAGATTTCGGAACGCCACTCGCCGAAGTACTGTCGACCGATGACTGGACAAAAAGGAATCGGACGGTTCGCCGTTCGATTCCTTGGCCGGAAACTGCGCCTTGAGTCAGTTGCTATAGACAGGGCCAGGCGATGCAGAACAAGGCTAGTAGCTGACTTCGATTGGCAGAAGATCGACAAAGCAAAGGACATGGGAACCGTAAAGATCCCCTATCAGCTTACCAAAGCGCCCATTGGAGAACCGACGGGCACTACTTTGAGGATAGGCCAACTAAAGGTCGACAAAACCGTTGTTACAGATTCCAGGTTCCGAACATCCGTTCTTCGGATCGTGTCCCCTACTGAAGGTCTTGAACGCGGACGTTTCGCGCGTACGACAACGAGGGCACAGCGCACAGAGGATCCCGGATTTGTAGTCACTCTGCCGGGAATTCATGGCCCAGATGAAGACGAAACCAATCTTGCCGACGAAATTCTACAGCACTCGTGGGCTCGGCTTACTATCGATCTTAAGGACAATGAACTCACGTATCATGTCGGTTTTGCGAATCTAGCAAGCGAAAGAACTCTGCGAAAGCGTTCGAATTCAAATATTTCTAGAGGACTGCTTGCCGATATACGTTTCTTTCCCCGAAGAGCGGGCTTGTTCAAAGGCACAGGAGTAGACGGAAGGAAGGCGTGGACCTGGGTTCGTGAAAACCACGGGGTTGCCATAGTAGACCACGGATTTCGGGTGAAGCCCTACGGTTATGAGGACGACGACTGGCTGTTCTTGGACAGGGACAATGCCCATAACCGCCGAGACTGGCGATCCTCCATTGCGTCGAAGTACTTCCCAATCCCCAAGGAGATCGCGGCAAGACCTGGGGAGAATCCCATGCTCAACCTTCCGAGCAATTTCCAACTAGTCGGCGCAGTCTTTGTCGAGTCGGCGCCTGCATCTAGAGACGCTTCGCCCGACGATCTTACCCCGTCCATGGATCGCGAGGGTTTCCTAGACAATGAGGCGTTCAGGAGTCTTGTCGATGTCGTCCGAGGAGGTCTGGAATTCCTGGCCCAGGAGGACAAGAAGAAGACCCAGGAAGAGGACGAGGAACGGGCAGAAGAGGCCCTTCGTGAAACACGGGAAGACCTTCGTGCCGCAATTGCCTATATCAGGAGCAGTCCAGCGTTGACCGCTCCAGACAAGCATCGACTTATTGAGCAGTACTCGCATCTCGCCAAACGACTGGAGGAGGTCGAGGATTATGACCGCGAAGCCCGACGCCGGTTGGAGACAATGAGCCTTCTTGGCGTTGTATCAGGGTTCCTCACGCATGAGGCCACGCGGATCATCGCTTCAATGGAAGACGCTATTGCAGAAATGCGCAAGGTGGCCAAGTTTCGTCCCTCTGTCGTTTCGAGCTTACGTGTCGTCGAAAAAAGCTACGATGCCTTCCAGGCTCACCTCGACTATACGAGAATATTTACGGACGCGGTCCAGCAAGACGTATCAGGTCCCTTCAAGGCGGCGGCCCAAGTTCGAAACGTGATCGACAAGTTTGGGCTCTTTGCGGAGAAACGCCATATCGTTGTTGAATGCGAGATACCTAAAGAGATTGAAGTGCCCCCGATGCCCGTCACCGTATACAGCGGCGTCCTGCTGAACCTCTACACAAACGCACTGAAGGCCATCGTTGCTATGCAATCAGCGAACACGGATGCCAGAATCGTGTTTCGCGCCTGGAACGATCCAAAATGGCACTCTGTCGAAGTCTTGGATACGGGCGTGGGCATCCCGCCCAATCTGAGAAAGCGCGTCTGGGATCCCCTGTTTACAACCACCTCACGCCTCAATAATCCCTTAGGCTCAGGTATGGGGTTGGGCCTTAGCTTGGTGAAGGAACTCGTAGAACGGATGGGAGGGCGTATAGAGATCGTTGACCCGCCAGCGGGTTTCAACACATGTTTCCGAGTCTCCTATCCGAGGAGGGCGAAAGGATGACTATGCACAAAACAAAGGTACTACTTTTCGAAGACAATGCCCGGCAGGCTAAGAAGCTCCTTAAGCTGCTCAACTCCTACCCCGGTATTTGCGCTATCCCGTTCGAACCAGCCGAGACGGAGTCAAGCAAAGCGTACGAAGACCGTCTCAGCAATGAACTTTCTGGGCACCCGTATGCAGATACTGCGCTTATTGTCTGCGACCGCGATCTATCTGGTACAACCCAGTATCCAGGGCTTTCGGAGGCGATCGTTTCTAAGGTGGCAGCAAGGCTGAACCTGCCCATTTGCCTCTATGCGGCCGGTGCACTAGATCCCGTTCTGGAGAGGCAACGCAATTGGGGAGATGGGCGCATAGTCCTGGAGTCGAGCCCTCTGCAGGAAATGGTTCGTAGGATCGACATTCTGGCTAACGGTTTCCAGAAGACACGCACCCTCTACAAGAGACTCCGTGGATCGCATCGATTTCGGGATCTCAAAACGCCGTCAGCAGTGATGGCCGAGATTCTTGGGCCCCCAAGCTCGCAGATCAGATTGCCCTGTACGGGTCGGGAGACCAGAAGATAGTAAGTGAGATTCTTCCTTCTTCTGATGATGCAAAGCAGTTGGAAGACCGGCGCGCAGTACTGCTTGGCTATTGGCTCTACGATTCACTCCTGCGTTTTCCAGGACTGCTCGTTAACGAAGTAGCCGCAGCTAGCTACTTAAATATATCCACATCTCACTTCACGTCTGAAGTTCAAGAAGTATTCTCCGCTGCACGATATGTCGGTCCCTTTGCAGACGAACGAGACCCACACTGGTGGCGAGGCGAGTTGGATGACGTCATCGTTGCCGAAAACTGCGCAGATGGCAAGTCTTTCGTTCAAGCCAGACTGCACCGAAGAGTTCCAGCTTGCTTTTGCAGCGTCGATAACAAGTCGAGGGCTGGATTCTATTGCATGATAACGCGTAAGCCAGTCAGTCAAGTGAACTCCCGCGGCAACATAAGCTGGTTTCCCCAGGGCGCAGACCTGGCCCGTATTGCGAATAGTGAGTACGACAAGATAGGCCCTTGGCTCGGACTGTATTGAAGGATGAAACGACATCACAAACGTTCGAGCGGAGTCAGTGCTCAGAACACGAGAAAGAAGACCTTACGGTTACAGCCTTCCACTCTTGAGCGTGTCTATTCAAGCATCTGGATGCGATTCGATACCGCGTGCGGTGCGTTATTGAAACCGCATTCAGTCACTGCGGGAAAAGGTGTCAAAATGAACTGCCTGGAAGATCAATCGACAGTCGTAGAGATATCTTCGGCCTTCTGCCTCCCTTCCTGGCCTTATCGCAGTTCGCAGTCCTCAGACAAAGTGGACATTCTCGTCAGAACTGCAGAGCGCGTCGACTGCAGCCGAAGCGCGGTAGTGAAGTCGTCTGTTGGGGTACTCTATCTTGAACCATCCACGGGCCACACTACCCGGCCTCTCCTCGGATTGCATTATGATTTCAGCGAAGACGAAGGCGGGTCCCATCCAGTGTTTCACGCGCAACTTGGAAACATTAGTTTCACCCAACGGGAATGCGAGGCTATGGGCTATCGCAAACACATAGATCCTCCGATTATGCCCATGTACGGGAAGGCGCGAATACCTACGCCGCACATTGGGCTATGTTCTATATTGTTATGTCTTGCGGCGGACCATCTGGATCCATCCCAATATGTTTCTTTTCTCGATGATGTTCGAACGAGTGAGCTTCTGGCTCTTAAGCTCGATGTTGCCTGCGGCCAGACAAGGCAGAAGGTCGCTTGCCAAAATGGCACATACTTGATGTCACACCACTGGTACTCCTCCGTTCTACCCGACGACGTTACCTCAACAAGGGAAGACGCAAGGGCTGGAAAATAGAATGTCGTTGACTATCTTACGTCAGGGTCTTTCGGAAGCGCATGGCGCTGATGCTTAGGACTACGATGCCCATGCCGGCGAGGATGGCGCCCCATTGCCAGAGGTCGTCGAAGCCGGCGCCTCGGAGGATGATGCCGCGGAGGATGCGGATGAAGTAGGTGAGGGGGATGCCTTGGGCGATGATGAAGATGGGGAGGGGCATGGTCTCTTGGGGGAAGATGAACCCGCTTAGCAGGACCGACGGCAGCACGATCAGGAACGCGAGCTGGATGGCTTCCATCTGGGTGCGCGCGAAGGTCGACACAAGCAGGCCCATGCCGAGCGAGGTGAACAGGAACGGCACGGCGAAGAACGCGAGGAGTCCGACGCTGCCGCTGATGGGCACGCGGAACAGGAACCGCATCAGACACAGGACGGTCGTGGTCTCGAACGCGCCGACGAAAAAGAAGGGGACGAGTTTGCCGGTCATGAGACCGAACCGGGACACGGGGGTGACCATGAGTTGTTCGAGGGTGCCGTTCTCGCGCTCGCGCACGATCGCGAACGAGGTCAGGATCATGGTGACCAACTGAAGGACGAGGCCGACGAGTCCAGGCACCATGAAGTTGGCGGTCTTCATGTCGGGATTGAACAGCACGCGCGGGCGCGCCTCGATGGGCAGTGTGCCTTTCGTTAGCACGTCGCGGCTGACGACGTCGATCGATTTGCGCAGGGCGATGGCGTTCGAAACGTTCAGGGCCTGCATGGCCACGCTCGAATTGCTGCCGTCGATGAGCACCTGCACGGTGGCCTTGCGCCCCATCAGGACGTTGTCCGTATAGTCGGGCGGGATCTTGATGCCGACCTGGGCCTGGCCGCGGACGATCGTGCCGAACAGCGCCTGGTCCGAAAACACGATGTGCCGGATATCAAAATACCCGGAGTTCTTGAAGGTATCGAGCAGCGCGCGGCTGTCGGGGCGGCCGTCGAGATTGAACACGACCGTGGGGATGTGCTTGATGTCCATGTCGACGGCGTAGCCGAAGATGGTCAACTGGATGCTCGGGATCAGGAGCATCAGGAACAACGTGCGCGGGTCGCGGACGACGTGGATCGTCTCCTTGTACGCGATCGAGGTGAATCCCTTAAACACGGCGGGCGGCCTCCTCGCGCGCGGCGTCTTTGTTGCGCGTCAGCGTCACGAACACGTCTTCGAGCGTGGGCGGAATGGGGTACACCTCGGGTGATTCGAACCCGCCCTTGGCGAGGTCGCGCGCGATGTACATGCCCGCGCCCGCGTCGGCGAGCACGTGGAGCGAATCCGCGAAGATCGTCGCGTCGCGCACGTAGGGCAGTTCGTTGAGCGCGCGCATCGCGTTGGCCAGGCGCGGGCACCGCACTTCGAGCCGCACCGTGTTGGCCGGGGTCACGTCGGGCAGTAGCTTCAATTCGTTGGGCGTCCCGCACACGATCAGCTTCGAGAAGTAGATGTAACCGACGTGGCTGCACCGTTCGGCCTCGTCCATGTAATGCGTCGTGACAAAGAACGTGCAGCCTTGCGCGGCGAGATCGAACAGCAGGTTCCAGAGGTCGCGCCGCGCGACGGGATCGATCCCCGCGGTCGGCTCGTCGAGAAACATCATCTGCGGTTCGTGGACGAGCGCGCACGCGAGCGCCAGCCGCTGTTTCCATCCGCCGGAAAGTTCGGACGCGAGGCGCTTGCGGTAGTCGCCGATGCCGACAATCCCGATCACACGCTCAATCCGGTCCAAGCGTTCCGCGCGCGCGATGCCGTACACGCGCGCATAGAACCGCAGGTTTTCCATGACGGTCAGGTCGGTGTAGAGGCTGAATTTCTGCGACATGTAGCCGATGCTGCGCTTGATGGTTTCGGATTCACGCACGGTGTCGTAGCCGAGGACCGACGCCGTTCCGCCGCTCGGGCGCAGCAAGCCGCACAGCATGCGGATCAGCGTCGTCTTGCCCGAACCGTTCGGGCCGAGGAACCCGAAGATGTCGCCCTCTTCGATGTCGAGATCGACATTGTCGACCGCCGTGAAATGGCCGAACCGCCGCGTGAGGCCGCGCGCGGTAATGACCGTCGAGGGCATCAGGATTTCCCCTCGGAGCGCGCGAAATGGGCGATGGCGGTCATCCCGGCGCGGAGCTTGCCGCCCGCCGAATTGAGTTTGATCTTGACGCCGAAGACTTGCTGGGCGCGCTCTTCCTTCGTTTGAAGGTTGCGCGGCGTGAACTCGCCCTGGCTGGCGATGCGCGCGATCGTGCCCTCGAACTTCTCGTCGCCATGGGCATCGGTGGTCAGGGCGACCTTCTCGTCCGCGTGGAGGCTGCCGAGCATAAGCGAGCTGACGTAGACGATGATCTTGAGGTCTTCGGGATCGACCAGCGTGACGATGGCGCCGGGTTTTACCAAGTCGCCCGGATGGACATCCAGCGATTCGACCACGGCATCGCGCGGCGCCTTGACGGCCATCTCGTCCGCGGCGGACTGGGCGCGCTGAATGTCGGCGAGGGCCGCGTCGCGCAGGGCGCGTGCGGCGTCGAGGTCTTCCTTGCGCGCGCCGTTGCGGACGAGGTCGAGCGCGGCGGCGGCCTGATCGTACGCGGCCTTCGCCATGGCGATTTCTTCCGAGCGCATGCCTTCCTCGGCAATCCCGCTCTTTTGCTGCATGACTTGGTACTGCGCCTCAGCGGCTTCGAGCGCGTGTTTCGCCTGATCGTAAAGCTGCTGCGACGCGGCGTTGCCCTGATACAGTTTCTCGATGCGGGCAAAATTGGCTTTCACCTCGTCTCGCTGGGCGCGCGCCGCATCGGCGGCCTCGGACGCGGCCTTGACCTCCTGCGAGCGGAAGCCCTTCTTGGCGAGGTTGTACTGTTCCTCGGTGCGTTTCGCGGCGGCTTCAGCCTGGCGGAGTTCCTCGGGCCGCGCGCCCGCTTCGAGTTTCGCCAGCGTCGCCTCGGCCTGGTCAAGTTTGGCTTTGGCCGCGGCCAGGGCGGCATCCGTCTCGGTGGCTTCGAGACGCACGAGCACGTCGCCCTGCTTCACGTGGTCGCCCTCGGCGACGAGCACTTCGCTGATCCGCCCGCCGATCTTCGATCCGACCTCGACGGTCTCGGCTTCGATTTGCCCGGTGACATCGAGCGGGCCGCGCCCATAGCCCGAGCATCCGGCGAGCGTCAAGATCGAAACAAGAAGCATGCGTCCGCCTGTGGCTGCGAAACGCCTGGAGCGAGATTCTTCGCTTCGCTCAGAATGACAGGGGACGAAATTCTCTAACTGGAATCTGGCCAAGTCTATTCGACTCCCGTGAGCTTGAACACGAAGGCGTGTTGCGACGGGGCCTCCGCGACGGACAAGGCCGGGACGGCGATATGAAGCCCGTCCGCATCGGCGCGGCACGTTACAGGTGTGTCGCATCCCAGCATCGATACCGCGGTCGCGCTCGATGCCTTCGGCGTTTTCAGCAGCAACTCGGCGCCGGGCCATTGAAGACAAATTGCGTACACCGCATCGCCTTTGGCTGTGTAACGAACCGCGTCGCCCTCGGCGGTTTCTCGCCACGGGCGCGTGCCGTAGATGGCTTCGCCGTTGACATCGAGCCATTGGCCGATGTCGAGCAGGCGCTGCTGCATGATGACGGGGATGCGGCCATCGGCGGTCGGCCCGATGTCGAGCAGGAGATTCCCGCCGCGCGCCACGGTGTTGATCAGCAGATGCACCAGCGCGGTGGGTTTGGCGTATTCGTCGACGGTCTCGTTCCGGTTGTAGCCGAACGACGCCCCGATGCCGCGGCATTCTTCCCACTTGCGCCGCTCGCCGAGGGACTTGTTGCCGCCGACATCGCCGTACTCGGTCGTGTAGAAGCCGCCGTGCGCGCTACGGCAGTCCTTGCCCCAGCGGTCGTCCACGACGACCTCGTCCTTCACCGGCGATTCGTTGTAAAGCCACGCCAGGAATTCCGTGCTCCGCCAGACATCGCTGTTATGATCCCATTCGCCGTCCGGCCACACGAGCGCAGGCTTGTAGCGGTTCACGAGGTCCTTGAGTTGCGGCAGCATGTGGACGTCGACATACCGCTGCACGTCCGATTTGTAGAGCGGGTTGTACCATTCGTACAGCGAGTAGTAGAAGCCCATCTTGAGGCCGCGCGCCTTGACGGCCTCGGTCAGATCGCCCGCAAGGTCGCGGTGCGGGCCAACGTCCATGGCGTTCCAGTTCCAGCTTTCCGCGCTCGGCCAGAGGCAGAATCCCTCGTGATGTTTCGACGTGAGCACGATGTATTTCGCGCCCGACCTTGCGAAGATGTCGGCCCACTGCGCCGGGTCGAACATTTCGGCCTTGAACATCGGTGCGAAATCCTGATACTTGAAGTCCTCGCCATACGTCTTGGCGTGGAACTTCCACGTGTCGCCGTCCTTGTTCTGCATGTCGTGCCAATACCATTCGGCGTACTTGCCCTTCGGCCCCCACGATGGCACCGAATACACGCCCCAATGGATGAAGATGCCGAACTTGGCCTCGTCGAACCACGCGGGCAGCGGCCGCGAGTCGATCGATTTCCAGTTCGGTTCGTACTTCTGTTCCGCCGACGCCATGATTGAAATCAGCACGCTCATGCCCAGTATCCCAATCCTCATCATATGTCTCCCTCGGAAGCCCGCCCGCGGGGTTGAACCCGGATGTGTCGCATTGTGCCATAGAGGCACGG
This sequence comes from uncultured Nitrospiraceae bacterium, assembly GCA_964402555.1. Lineage (GTDB taxonomy): Bacteria > Hydrogenedentota > Hydrogenedentia > Hydrogenedentales > SLHB01 > CAYOCT01. Next base: position 118,634 of record CAYOCT010000004.1, read on the forward strand.
AGGGGTCAATGTCCGCCCGCGCTCAGTGCTCGCCAGTTTCCGTGTAGCTCCGTCTCATCGTGCTCTTGCTCGTGCTCTTGCTCGTGCTCGTGCTCGTAGTCGTAATCGATCCAATCGTAACCAAGTGTTGCCGGTGGCTGGATCTGCAGGAAGAGGGCTATTCAGTTTGGAAACCGCTCTCTTCCCTCCTAATTAGTTCGATTACGACAACGAGCACGAGCACGAGCACGAGCAAGAGCAAGAAGGAGAAACATACACGCACTGAAGCTGTCTTGTCGGAGACCGCTTGTCAAAACAACGCCATTGGCATAGAATAAGGGTACTAGAGGGTACCGCTGGGGAGTAGTTTGGCTATCCGCCTGCTGGTGACGGGTAGCAACGGAGCGCGGCTGTGCTATCCGGACGCGCTCGAAGAGGCATAGACATGAAGACGATCGTGGGGGCTGCCGGGCTGCTAATCCTTCTCCTGGTATCGGGCGATGCCTTGGGCACGGTGTGGTACGTCGACATCGACAACGTCTCAGGCTCCCATGACGGGACCTCGTGGGAGGCGGCCTATCAGACAATCCAGCAAGGCGTCAATGTGGCCTTCTCGGCGGGCGGCGGCGAAGTCTGGGTCGCGGAGGGCACGTATACCGCTACGTCCAGCCCGGTAGTGCAGATGAGAACGAACGTTGCGATCTACGGCGGGTTCGCCGGCACGGAATCGCTTCGTAGCGAGCGAGATCTCGCTGCCCACGTTTCCGCGATAGACGGGCAGAACGCGCGGCGATGTGTCGAGGGGGCGAGCAATGCCACGCTGGATGCATTCACGGTCAAGCGCGGCTCCGCAGGATGGCTCAACAGTGGGAGCGGCATGTACAACAGCGGCGCATGGCCGACGGTAACGTGCTGCCGGTTCGAGGCCAATAGGACTTCGGCCTTGTTCGGCGGCGCCGCGATAGCGAACGTGGAGACCTCGTTGCCGCACATAACGAACTGCGTCTTTGTGGCGAACTCGGGCGGCGCGATCTACGATGCAATGGGATGCAGCAGTACCATAGTAAACTGTAGTTTTACAGGCAATACGAACGATGCGGCGGTCTACACCTTTTCCAATGCGACGAAGCTCACCAACTGCGTGCTCTGGGGCGACGCTTCCGAAATCGAACCCGCCGCGGGTGTCCAACCCAGTGTGACCTACTGCGATATTCGGGGCGGCTACACGGGCGAAGGCAATCTTAGCGCGGACCCGCTGTACGTGGACGCGGCGAACGGCGATCTGCGGCTGGGAACCGGCTCGCCTTGCGTGAATGCCGGTAGCAACACGGGCATCCCTGCAGTCGATATCCTCGGCTTGCCTAGGCCTCGTGGCAGCCGCGCCGACATGGGCGCCTACGAAGAGCAGGAATGTCTGGAACCCTCCGTGCTGAATACGAATGCGGCCGCGGACTCCGGCGACGATAACGCGCCCTCGATCGCTACCGATGACAATGGGCACTGGGTCGTAGTGTGGGCCAGCGCCGATAGCCTCGGCGGAACCATCGGGACGGACAGCGACATCCTGGTCGCCCGCTCGTCGAATAACGGTCTGAGTTGGTCCGATCCCGAAGCGCTGAATGTCGACGCCGCGTCCGACTCGAAGAACGACAGCAATCCGCACGTGGTCTACGCGGGCACTGGGCATTGGGTCGTCTCATGGTCGTCGGCCATCGACGTGACCGGCGGCACGGACGTGCACAGCAAGGCCGTCGTGGCGCGTTCGACGAACAACGGCCAGAACTGGTCCGCGGCGGTGGTCGTGTCGCCCTACAACATCGAGGACACCGGCCCCGAAGTGTACGAGGCGGGGGGGAAATGCCTCGTGGCTTTCACGCGGTACGTATTCGCCGGCCACTATGCCGGGCGGGATTACTATCAACAGTCGATTCTCTGCTCGCAATCCGCCGACTTTGGCGCGACATGGTCGAGCCTTCATTCCGTGCACGACAATCCCGCGGCGCCGCTCGGTTCCGTCGAGATGAGTTACGCGCCGCGCCTGGCGGGTTCCGCTTCGAGCCACTGGGTGGCGGTCTGGTACGCCTACCCAGCGGCGAGTATCCAGGCCGCGTCTTCTTCGAACGACGGCGTTACGTGGGGAACTTCGACTACGGTGACGAGCTTAGGGTCGACGTACCTGGATATAGCCACCGATGGACTCGGCAATTGGGTTGCGGTCTGGCCCTTTATGGCGTCCCGCTCGACGAACAACGGAACCAGTTGGAGCGCCCCCGTCGAGATTCTGGCTGCGACAGCGGCAACGAGTGTCACGATTGAGGCCGACGGGAGAGGCTTTTGGCGAAGTATATGGGGCATTGCAGGAGGATTCGGCGGCGTCTTTGGCTCCGACACCGATCTCTTCGTCACCGAATCGATGGATTACGGCGCGACGTGGTCGGCGCCGGCGCCATTGAATTCCAACGCGGACTGCGATACCGGAGCCGACTTCAGTCCCGCCCTTGCATTCGATAACGAGGGGCGGTCGGTGACCGCATGGGTGTCGTCGGACACGCTCGGCGGAACCATCGGCACGGACTATGATATTCTCGTGGCGTCTTCGGAAGCCGGCACAGGAGACATCTTGGCCAACGAAGCCGCGGCCCGCGAGGCCATGTGCATGGTCATCGAAGCAGAGCGGGCGTTCTACCGCGACCACGGCGAATACTCCGTCATCTTCGATCTTCTTACCGATGCCGACCCGCCCTACCTTACCGGCGATTGGGCTTATGACAGAGACGGGTACTATTTCACGCTGGGCGGGACCACTGACAGGTATCACCTGAACGCGGACCCGGTGTATTGGGGCGTGACGGGATGCGAATTCTTCTACACCGATTCGACCGAAGTGGTTCGATATACCCTGGCTGGTGCGGCTGATGAAACATGCGATCCTTATCCCGAGGCCCCATGCGCGCCCTCCGTGGGGATCGCGGCCAACGAGGCCCTGGTCGTCGAGGACGTGTGCACGATTAATCAGGCACAGCAGACGTACTACGCGGTGTTCGGCTACTACGCCGGGACCTGGGACGAACTGGAATGGCCCAGTTATCTGTTCTGTCACTGGGTCGGACCGCGGCACGGTTACGCGTTCACGCTCTCGGGCGGCGGCGCAGGCTACACGCTTACCGCCGATCCTGACACCTTCGGAATCACGGGGAACCGGGGGTTCTACTCGGACGAATCGGGCATCGTGCGCGGAAACAACGGCGCGGCTGCCGGACCTTCCAGCGATCCCGTGGCTGAGGCGTGTGTACCCGACGGGCCATGTATCGGCAATGCAACCGTCAACGACGCAGGCGTGCAGGAAGACCTCTGCCTGCTGTTCAACGCGGAAGCGGCGTACTTCAGGGACAACGGCGTGTACGCCCTGGCTTTCGAAGAGATGACGTCGCACGTGCCTCCGTATCTTGCAGGAGATTGGCAAGTGCGCGATGGCCACACCTTCCTGCTGGGCGGAACCCGGCAGGCCTACGAATGCAACGTCGATCCGTGTACGCCCGGGACGAGCAGCGACCGCTACTTCTTCCTGGATGCGACGGGCATCGTCCGGGCGAGCATTGACGGCGCCGCGGACGCATCGAGTCCGTCGATCAGCAAAGCGTGCGGGGCGGCGGAGAACGTCTGGTATGTCGACGCGGACAATACATCGGGTAACGAGAACGGCCTCACCTGGGTGACGGCCTTCAACACGATCCAGGAAGGTGTCGACGCCGCATCCGCGGGCGGCGGCGGCCAGGTCTGGGTCGCGGAAGGCACGTATACCTCCAGCACGACCCCGGTCGTGACGATGGCGGCGGGCGTGGATCTGTACGGCGGGTTCGCAGGCACCGAATCGTCGGTGAGCGAACGCGACCTCGCGTCGCGAACGGCTATCATCGACGGACGACGCGTGGTGACGCGTGGCGTGGCGGGCGCGAACAACGCCGTTCTGGACGGATTCACGATCACGCGTTGCCCCGGCCCCGGCTTCTTGGGCACAGGGGGCGGCGGCATGGACAACAATGGCGTGTCTCCAGTCGTGCGAAACTGCCGCTTCTTCGACAACGGCTCGTCGTGGTGTTACGGCGGAGGCATCAGCAATCGCGGGGGCGCGGCGACGCTGATGGTCAATTGCGTCTTCGTAGGCAATGCCGGGTACTTTGGCGGCGGCGTCTACACCGCGAGTGGAAGCGCCTCGACGCTCGTCAATTGCACCTTCACGCTCAACACGGGCCGGGCCATCAACACCCTCGGGACCGCGAGTATCGCCAACTGCATCATGTGGGGCGATCCGGACGGCGAATTCGGAAACTCGGGAACGACCACGATCTCGCATTCCGACGTGCAAGGCGGGTTTGCGGGTACGGGCAACATCGACGCGGACCCGCGGTTCGTGGATGCGGCTTCGGGCGACGTGCGTCTGCGCCAGTGTTCGCCGTGCATCGACACGGCAGGAGCCTATGGCGCGCCGGACAGCGACCTGGACGGGGCGATTCGCCCGCAGGGCAACGGATACGACATGGGGGCTTACGAAGTGTCGCCGTGGAGCGGCGGAATTCCATGCGGTATTTGGTGCGTCGATGTCGACAACACGTCCGGCAACGAGGACGGGCGCACGTGGGAGACCGCGTTTAACACCATTCAAGAAGGGATCGAGGCGGCGTATGCGAGCGGCGGCGGCGAGGTCTGGGTGGCTGAAGGCGAGTACAACGCCGCCACGTATCCCATTGTCACGATGCGCCCGGGCGTGCACCTGTATGGAGGGTTCGCCGGGACCGAAGTGTCGCGGGACGAACGCGATTGGGCCTTGCATATCGTCGACATTGACGGCAGCTATGCGAGCCGCTGCGTGGTAGCCGCGGACGCGTCAACCCTCGATGGCTTCACGGTAAGCCACGCTTCGCGTGCTTATATGGCCGACTCGTGCGGGGCCGGTATGATCGTCGACAGTGGCTCGCCTCGAATCGTCCACTGCCAATTCGAGCATTGTTACGTCGTGAACGAGGACGCCAGTCATGCCCCAAGCGGGGCCGCGGTCTACGTGGGCGGCGGCTCGCCCGTGTTCGAGGACTGCGTGTTCTACAGCAACACGACGGCAGGTATCGATGCCCAAGGAGGCGCGGTGCATGTTGCGGAGGGAAGCGCCGTCTTCCGAGGGTGCACGTTTAGCCACAACACCGTGACGGGCGCGGGGCCTTCGGCGTTGCCATGGAGCGTGCCCGGACGTGGCGGCGCGATTGCCGATTCTGGCGACGGGACGGTAATTGAAGGGTGCGAGTTCGCGAACAATAGCGCTACCGGCAGCCGAGGGGCGGACGGAACCACATCGACGAATGGAGTGCCGGGCGGACCTGCGTACGGAGGCGCGGTCCGTGTCTCCGATCCATCGGCGTCGGTCAGGAATTGCCTGTTCCACGACAACGAAGCCTTTGGCGGCCAAGGGGGCGGCGGGAACTGGCACATGACCAACGGCCGCGGCGGCAACGCGTACGGTGGCGGCTTATGCGTTCTAGGTGGAACGCAAGAAGTCGTGAACTGCGTCTTCGTGCGAAACCACGCCCACGGCGGCAAAGCGGGCTATGCGGGCTACGAAGTGCCTTACTATCCTGGCGGCGATGGTTACGGCGGCGCCATCGGCGTGTATACGGGCAGTCCGCGCATCGTGAACTGTTCAATCTGGGACGGCCGCGCCTACGGCGGCGATTACGACGGGCACGGCTACGGAGGTGGAATCGGATACCTAGACGCGGCGCCTGTCGTGACGAATTGCATCGTGTGGGCTTGGGTTCCGAATGCCATTGCGGGGAGCGGGTCCGCAACGCCGGCGGTCACGTACTCCGATGTCTACGGCGTCGCGGGTGGCACGGGCAACCTCAATATCGACCCGCTGTTCACTGACCCCGCGCAACTCGACCTCGCATTGACGGGCAACTCGCCATGTATTGACGCGGGCACGGCCAACGGCGCCGCCCTCGAGGATATCCTCGGCACGCCACGGCCTCTGTATAGCGGGTTCGATATCGGCGCGTACGAGTATTTCGGACCGCGCGTGATCAGCGGCCCGGCGTCACAAACCGTGTGCCGCGGGGCGCGCGTGACGTTCGCGATCCAAATATCGAGTCCCGACGCTATCGCCTATCAGTGGATCAAGGACGGCCAGGATATCGCCGGCGCCACGGACGCGGCGTATATCATCGACGCCGCGGCGGTGTCGGACCAAGGCGCGTATGCGTGTAGCGTGGCCGCCGAGTCCGGCACCGTCCTGTCAGGTTCCGCGCAGCTTACCGTCGGCGACCCGCCCCTAGTTACCATCCAGCCGAAATCGCAAACCGTGAACGCGGGGAAATCTGTCTACCTCTGGCTCAACGCCTCCGGTACGGCGCCGCTGAGCTATCGCTGGAAGAAGAACGGCGTGAACATTCCGGGCGCGACCTCCCTTTGCCACGGCATCCCCTCCGCCCAGGCCGCCGACCAGGGAGTCTATACCTGCGTGGTGGATAACCTGTTTGGTTCCATGACATCGGAGGCCGCAACGCTCGCGGTCAACGTTCCGCCCGCGATCACGGCACAACCCAGATCGCAAACGGTCACGGCTGGGAAATCGGTATACATCTGGATTAACGCGGCCGGCACGGCGCCGCTGAGCTACCAATGGACATTGAACGACACGAACATTCCCGGCGCGACCTCGGCCTGCCACGGAATTCCCTCGGCGCAGCCCGCCAACGCGGGGACCTATCGCTGCGTTGTGAAGAATAGCGCAGGCAGCGCCACCTCCAATCCCGCAACGCTGGTGGTCAACGTGCCGCCCACGATCACCGTCCAGCCCAAATCGCAGACCGTGAGCGCCGGGCGCAACGTCTACCTGTGGCTCAACGCGACCGGTACCGCGCCCCTGAGTTACCAATGGACCGTCAACGACACAAACATTCCTGGCGCAACCTCGGCCTGCCACGGGATACCCTCGGCAACACCGGAACAATCGGGCGCATACCGCTGCCGAGTAGGGAACGTGGCCGGGAACGCACTTTCGGACTCGGCCACGCTCGCAGTAACACAATAACCAATATGTCATATCAACTATCAATACAGATCTGAGCGAACAACGGGGACTGACTCGCTTCTCGGCAGTTTGAAAAGCGTGTCCGTCTCCGCTTTTCGCGGTGTCTCGCGCACGGCACGCTCGCTTTTCGGCAGTCTACAAAGCGTGTCTGCCTCCGTTCTTCACGGCTTTTCCAGGAAGGGGGCCAGCGTGCTTCTTGCTTGCCAAAACACGTCCACTCTTATACACTAATGGTACGATAGGCGCACAGGGAGGGGAGATGATGAAGACGCTCGCGCGGGTTATAGGGCTGGCCGCGTTCGTAATGGCCGGAAACGCCGCCGCGGCCGTCTGGTACGTCGATGTCGACAACACGTCGGGTGTCGAAGACGGGCTTGCCTGGGCAACGGCATTCACCACTGTCGGGGAGGGCGTCACTGCGGCATACATGGCCGGAGGCGGCGAGGTGTGGGTGGCGGAGGGAACCTATTTCGGGACGACCAGCATGCGATCCCAAGTGGACATCTATGGCGGATTCGCAGGAACGGAAACCACGCGCGAAGAGCGGGACTGGTTCGTTCACACGACCACGATCGACCGCCAATGGTTCGGGCGTTGTGTGGTTGGCGAGGACTTCGCCTCGCTGGACGGGTTTACAGTAACCAATGGGTGGCTATCTGACTCGGGCGCGGGCGCCGGCCTCTTTTGCTCGGAGAAAAGCCCCACAATCCGCAACTGTACATTCTGCGGGAACAGAGTCTATGGAAGGTATGGCACACCGAATCTGTATCCTATTGCAGGCGATGGCTGGCCCGCGGTCGGTGGTGAACTATATTTAGTTAGCTCAAATAGTGTTATCGATAAGTGTATCTTCATCAATAACGGAGCCAAAGGCGGCGTGGGAGGCAAGAATTACTCTGGTTGGGCGCCAGGGAATGGAGGGGATGGCAAAGGCGGCGCGCTCTACATAAGTGGCGGAGCGCCCAATATCACGAATTGTGTCTTCCTGCAAAACTGGGCCGAAGGCGGGGATGGCGGGCAGGCCGGCGACTATCAAGGTCACGGAGGGTATGGACGGGGCGGCACCGTGTATGTTGCGGGCGGGTTGCCCCAATTCGCAAACTGCACGTTCTTCCATAACTCGGCTAGCGCTGGACAGGGATATGTCGACGGCGGCGCGCTGGGCGGTGCATTCTATATATTACAGACAACAAAGATTACGAATAGTATACTGTGGGATAATTCGCCCTCTGAGATCGAGCATCCTTCCTACGCAGTCGTGCGGTACTCCGACGTCATGGGAGGCGTGCTCGGCGCCGGGAATATCTTTGCCGATCCTCAATTCGTCAACGCGTCGGCACAAGACCTTCGGCTGGGAGCCGGTTCGCCTTGTATCGACGCCGGAACGTATGCGGGCGCTCCGCCCGACGACCTCCAGGGCCTGGCCCGGCCCCAAGGGTGGAATTACGACATGGGGGCCTACGAGTACGCGGGGTCGTTCTGCCGCCTCCTACCGGTAGCCGATGCCGCGGCTTCGGGAAAAGCGGGCGGGCCCTTCACGCCCGCTTCCGTGACCTATCGGCTCGCCAATACGGGGGCGGCCGCCTTGCCCTGGACGGCCGCTTCGGCGCAGCCCTGGATGGACGTAACGCCGGCGGACGGAACGCTGGCCCCAGGCGCCGAGGTCGATATTGCGGTGGTTTTCAACGCTGCTGCCAACGCCCTCATGCCTTCGACGTACGCGAATGCCGTAACATTCTCGGCCAATGGCCGGCATAGCGAGCGCGTCATTGTCCTGACGGTCGAGGAACCCCTTACGATCACACCGTCAACCGGACTGACGGCCTCGGGTTGGGCGGGCGGGCCCTTTACTCCCGGCGCAGTGGCCTACACGCTGACCGACACGGGGTCGCCGGATCTGCCCTGGTCCGCCATGTCGGCCGAGCCCTGGATGAACATCACGCCCACGAGTGGAACGTTGAGCGCCGATGCATCCGTGATTGTAACGGCAACGTTCGGCGCCGTCGCGACTGCCTTGTCTCCGGGAGATTTTGCCAACACGTTGGTTTTCAACGATGACAGCACGGGCTATCGCGAGGAGCGAAGCGTCGATCTGACTGTCCTCGAGCCCTTGACCATAGCGCCCGACAGCGCCTTCAAGTGCTCAGGCCCGCAGGGCGGTCCCTTCCCGCCTAGGTCGGCGGAATATACCCTGGCGAACACGAGTCCGTTCACCGTGTCGTGGTTGGCGGGAACCACGCAACCTTGGCTGGACATAACGCCATCGAGCGGAACGCTGTCTCCCGGAGGGGGCGTGACGGTTACAGTCGCGGTCAACGCGGCGGCGAACGATCTTTCGGTCGGCACATTTACGGACATGCTCTCCTTCAACGATGACACCACCGGTTACCATGCCGAACGGGATGTCACGCTTGAAGTGCTTGCGCAAGCCGTAACCATAACGCTTTCGGATTCGATTCCTCCTTCCGATGACAAGAATCTGCCCTTTGGCCTTGTTATCAAGGGTTACGGTCCCGTCACGCAGCACATCACCGTCAGTAACAGCGACCCTCAATACGACCTGGTTGTCAGCGCGGTCGGTCTCGAAACGTCAACCATCGAGGATTTTGAAAGCGGGTCGCTCGCCGCGTACACGTCGGTATCCGGGACAGGTGCGTTCTCGGTGGTTTCAGGGGCGGCGCACGACGGGACCTTGGGACTTGACGCCACGAGCACAGCCTGGATCTATCGGAACGATGCCTCGGCGCATGTGTCGCAAGGCGACACGATTTCCTATTGGGTGCGTCCGGTAGACAGTGGAGGGTACCACTACTGCAGCTTTGGGGCCACGTCGTCGGGTACGTATGCCCTGGTGCTATGTACTAGCACTGGTATATTTGCCATCGAGGCCAACCCGTCGTACTCGTCGCATACGTCTCTTGCCGCAGTGGCGCAGTCTTGGACCTTGAACAAGTGGTACCGCCTTGAAGTCCAATGGGGAAAGAACGGGGTCATCACCGGCCGCGCCTACGACAGCGACGGTGTTACGCTCCTGAATTCCGTCAGCGCGACCGATACGACCTATACGGAGGGCGGCGTCGCGTTTCGCAGCACCGTTCCAAGCCAGTTCGATACCGTCGTGAAGGGCGTTTTCGGCATGGAAGGCCGATTCGAACTCGCCAATGTCCCATCGATGCCGGCTGTGCTGCGTCCGAGCGAATCGTTTACGGCCGACGTGCTTGTCCATGACACTGCGACGGGCCGCTTCGCGAACCACGTCATCGTGGATAGCACGGGCGCCAACGATCCTCATGCCGCCGTGTCACTGAGCGCCCTAATAGCGCCCGACGCGCTCCGAATCGAACCGGCGTACGGTTTTGTCACCGCTGGGCCGAGGGGCGGGCCGTTCGATCCGTCCGAGGCCACGTATACGCTCACAAACGATGGCGACGATGTGCTTCATTGGACGGCTTGGACCGCGGAACACTGGCTGGATCTTTCGGACACCTCGGGCACTCTCGTCTCAGGAGAGGAAGCCTCGGTGACAGTCGCTCTTAGTGCTGAGGCGAACCTTCTGCCCTATGGTACTTTCACGGCCGCCGTGCACTTTACCAATGCGGACTCGGGATACGAGGAAACCAGAATCTTTACGATTGCCGTCAAGACTGTCCGCGTCGACGCGAGCAACCTATCCGGACAGGAGGACGGTCTTTCCTGGGCCACTGCCTTCCGAACGATCCGGCAAGGCATCGACGCGGTGCCCGCCGAGGGCGGCGAGGTCTGGGTCCGCGGCGGCGTCTATCCCGAAGCCATTACGCTCAAGAGTGGCTGCAAGCTCTACGGCGGGTTCGCGGGCACGGAGACCGCGCGCGATCAACGGGACTTCGCCGCCAACGTCACGACGATCGACGCGACGACGGCCAGCCCGCGTTACCATGTTGTTACAATGGACACCCTGACGAACTCGCGGCTCGACGGCTTCACCGTCACCGGCGGCCTTGCCAACGGGCCGACCACCTTCGACACCGTAGGCGCCGGCATTTACACGTGGTACCTCGACGCGACGAACACTATCGCCAACTGCATCGTGGTGGGAAACAGCGCGAGCTATGCGCCGGGCGGCATGTACTTCCGGTTCGAGACCTCCTGCCTGGTCACCGATTGCATCATTGCGGGCAATACCGCCGGCGACGCGAGCCACTCGGGCTACGGCGGCGGCGTGTATTGCTATCGCGCCGCGCCGACCTTCCAGCGCTGCGTTATCAGCGCCAACAAGGCCACACGATACGCCGGCGGCATATGTGTAGATCAGTGCGCGCCGAGGTTCTCAAACTGCGTGGTAAGCGGGAATGTTTCGGACCAATACGGCGGCGGGTTCGTCGTCTCCGGAACCGGCGCTACGCCGACGATTGTCACCTGTACTATTGCATATAACTCAAGCAATTCGACCGGGGGAGGCGGCGCGTATGTATCGAGCGGCGGGTATCCCATCTTCACGAATTGCGCGCTATGCGCCAACAACGGCTACTGCCTCCGCGAGGCCTCGACAAGCGCGGATCCGGTCGTGACGAACTGTTTGTTCCAGGATAACACACCGGTAGAGTACTATAACACGGACGTGGCTGCTCTGACGGGCGCGGCGGCCATAAACGCCTTGGCGGGCACCAGTGGCAACGTCGATGGCCTCCCGCAGTTCGCCTAGGATGCAGGGGGCGCGATCTTCGGGACATGGACTGCCGCGCCTTTGTACAATGCGGCAACCCGGCTGACCACGTTAACCGACAGTGCGGCCGCGTTTACGCCCGGCGCGTTTGTAAACAGGCTTATTCATGAGAATGCCTCGAGCAGCCGCCAGGCTTTTATCGTGGGGAACACGGCGTAGGAAATCATGGTCGTAGGCGATGTGACTGGCTACACTGCCGCAGGCACAGCGTACAGGATGGCCGACTATCGCCTGACATCGGGCTCGGCGGCCATCGACAAGGGCGCGGCCGCCGATGCGCCGGGAACTGATATCCTTGGCGTTCCGCGTCCGTTCGATATTCCCGGCATGGGCGCGAATGGGACGCGAACCGAGTATGACATTGGGGCCTACGAATGCTTGGACGCTACGCCGCCATCAGGCAGTATTCTCATCAACGGCGGCGCGGCGTTTGCGAATACGACCTCCGTCACGCTGACGCTTAGCGCCTCGGACGCGGGCAGCGGACTGACGCGCATGCGCCTTTCCAACAGCTATGACTTTAACACCGAACAATGGGAACCTTACGCCGCCAGCCGGTCCTGGACCTTGACCTCGGGCGACGGATTTAAGGTCGTCTACGTGCGATACGCCGATATAGCGGGGAATGCTTCGTATAGCGCTACGGGCATGATCTGGCTGGATACCATGCCGCCGGCCATAGCCTTGTCGTGCGGCGCGCCAGACCCGGTAGACGGCGATATTGCGGTCGTTGCGATGCTGAGCGAGCCGAGTACCGACTTCACGGCCGGGGATATCACGGCTGCCAACGCCACCGTCGTGGGTTTCTCCGGAAGCGGTTCGAGCTACGCGTTCACGCTGCATCCGCTCCTCAGGGGCTTGTTCTCGTGCCGGGTGGAGGCAGGCAAGTTCCGCGATGCGGCGGGCAACCCCAACGCCTTTGAATCGTATACCGTTCAACGTCTCTATCCCTCGCCGCTTCCCGAAGCGCTGGACAACACGGCCCTGGCGTGGACGAACGCCGACGCCTCTCCGTGGTACGGCCAAGAGTTCATCCGCCATGACGGCGTGGATGCGGGCCCGAGTGGCGCGATTGCGGATGACGGCTCGACATCGTTCAGCACCCAAGTCCAAGGACCCGGCAGAGTCTCGTTCTGGTGGAAAGTCTCCTCGGAAGCCGAACACGACTTCTTGCGCTTCTCCGTGGATGGCGTACTCAAGGACCGGATCTCCGGGAACGTGTGGTTCTCGATGAAGAGCTACGACATCTTCGAGAGCGGCACGCACGTGCTGAAATGGAAGTACTCGAAAGACGCCAGTGGTTCCGCAGGCCAGGACTGCGGCTGGGTGGACCAAGTCGTGTTTATGCCCTTTGTTCCTCTGGGCGAAGCCTTGGACAACACGGCGCTGGTTTGGACCACGCCTGGAAATGCGTGGATCGGTCAGTCCGCCACAACGCACGACGGACAAGACGCGGCGCAATCCATTGCGCTTAGCCACAACCAAGCCGCCGAATTCGGCACGCAAGTTACAGGCCCGGGAACGCTGTCGTTCTGGTGGAAAGTCTCTTCCGAAGTGGACCACGACTTCCTGCGCTTCTCCGTCGATGGTGTGCTCAAGGACCGGATCTCCGGCGACACGTGGTTCGGGAAGAAGTCGTACAACATCCTCGGGGCCGGCACACACGTCCTCAAGTGGAAGTATTCGAAAGACGCCACCGGTTCCGCCGGCCAAGACTGCGGGTGGGTCGACCAAGTCGTTTTCACGCCCTTCGTATTTCTGGGCGAAGCGCTGGATAGTCCTGGGCTGCCATGGACCTCGCCGGGCGATGCGTGGTTCGGCCAGTCCGCGACGACGCACGACGGCCAGGACGCCGGACAGTCTATGGTACTCGGAGATAATCAAGCCGCCGAACTCAGCACAGAGATAACGGGTCCGGGAACACTGTCGTTCTGGTGGAAAGTCTCCTCCGAAGCGGACCACGATTTCCTGCGCTTCTCCGTCGATGGTGTCCTGCAAGTTCGCATTTCAGGAAACATGTACTTCGCCCAGAAGCAGTACGCTTTGGGCGCGGGCGCCCATACGTTGCGATGGAAGTACTCGAAGGACGCCGCGGGAAGCGCAGGGATGGATGCCGCGTGGCTCGACCAAGTCGTCTGGGTCCCCGAGAGCAAGAGCGCCGGAGGTGGACAAACCAAGCTTGGCGGCGCGATGCCGTCCGAAAGCAAAGCCGAAGGAACTCCATTGCGGATCGTATCGCTGACCGGAGGTGGCTGGGCGCCGCTGGACAAGCCACACACGTTGAGCGTGAAGACCGAAGGCGGCCATTTCCCCTTGGCGTACCAGTGGCGGAAAGACGGCGTGGACTTGGAAGGGGCTGCCGACGATTCGTTGAGGCTCGACGCATTGACCGAGTCCGACTCCGGCGTCTACACTGTGATGGTTCGAGACGCCAAGGGTACCGAATCCAGCGCGTCGGCCACGGTCACCGTGACCAGCGGCCTTGCCGCGCCAAGCGGTGCGTTGCTTGCGCTGTTGGCCGGCGTACTTGCCTGCAGCGCCTTCGTGCTCTTGCGTAGCAACCGGCAAGAACGGGAGTGAGAGGCAGCCCATTGCAGGATAATGCGGCAACGTTGCGCGCTCTGGCGGACGCGCGGGGCTTCCGTATCGGCGCGGCCGTCGGCCACGAGCCGCTGATACGCGACCCGCGCTACCGCGAGATCCTCGCGCGTGAATTCAATGTTCTCGTGTGCGAAAACGCGATGAAATGCGGGCCGACCCGCCCAGCGCGCGACCGCTTCGAGTTCGCCGAAGCCGACGCGATTGTCGCGTTTGCCGAGGAACACGGGATGGCCGTGCGCGGGCACGCGCTCGTCTGGCACAACATGCTTCCCTCGTGGCTCGAGAAAGCCCGGCTTTCGTACGACGACGCCATCGACGTGGTCCGCGGGCATATCTTCACCGTGATGAGCCATTTCCGCGGCAAAGTCTATGCCTGGGATGTCGTCAACGAGGGCGTGGCCGACGACGGGCGCTGGCGCGACAGCCTCTTCCTGCGGACCTTTGGTCCCGACTACATGGCGATGGCCTTTCATTGGGCGCACGAGGCCGATCCCGAGGCCCAACTGTTCTACAACGACTACAGCGCCGACGCCGTGAACCCGAAATCGACCGCCATCTACGGGATCGTTCGCGGCTTGCTCAAAGAAGGCGTCCCCGTTCACGGCGTGGGGTTGCAGATGCACCTCTCGTTATACGACACGCCGAAGTGGCGCGCGCTGGCCGACAACATCGCGCGTTTCAACGACCTCGGCCTCGACGTGCAGATCACCGAAATGGACGTTCGCACGCGCGAGCCGGCGTCGCCCGATGACCTGCGCGAACAGGCGCGCGCCTATCGCGACGTCATGGAGGCGTGCCTGTCCGCTACGCGATGTTCGGCATTCCTCGTCTGGGGCGTGACGGACCGCTACTCGTGGATACCCGAAGTATTCAAGGGAGAAGGTTCGGGGCTTCTGTTCGATGCGTCCGGCCAAGCCAAGCCTGCCTACTTCGCGCTACGCGAAGCCCTTGGTTGAGCGCGCATTGGCTCCTATACATCGCGAGCCGATACTCCTGCGCTTCTGCCTCCTGCCTCCTGACCAATTGAAATACCGGTAACCAATCCGTGATTCATGGAACTTCACGGGATCTCGCGCTACAATGATCGCCCCGTGACGAACGGGGCAGAATGGGTGTGGATGTCGATGGAAGCGAACCAACGTATTGAGGAACTGGAGCGCCAGGTCAAGGAATTGACGCACATGGTGCGCGCGCTCGTTACGGAACGGCATCCTTCCGCCGAACCGAAGAAGGCGCAGTCGCGCGAACCGCAGCGCCATACGCTTCCGCACGACATGCACCGCAACGTCGATCGCATCCTTGGCGGCGAGGCGGGCGACACCCTCGAAACGCGCATCGGAGGGATTTGGTTGAGCCGGGTCACGATGGTCTTGTTAATGACGGCCATCGTGCTCGGGGCGCGCGTCACGCTGTACAGCGAAGTGATGGGGCCGGTTCAGAAACTGGTGCTCGTGTACGCCGCGAGTATTGGGGCCATCGTCTACGGCATCGGCTGGCGCAACAGCCCGAGTCTGTTTCCGCAGACGCTGCTGGGCGCGGGGCTTGCCGGAGTGTATTTCGCCACGTATGCCGCGTTCTTCGTCGAAGGCATGCAGGTGGCGTCGAGCCACACGCTCGCGTTTCCGTTGCTGTTCGCCTGCCTAGTTCTTCTTGTCGGCGTGGCGCATTGGCGGCGGAGCCAGACCGTCGCGGGGATCTCGATCTTCCTCGTGTACTACACCGTCGTGGCCAGTTGCATGGGCGGGCATTCGTCGGAGAACGTCTACTACGCCCTGGGGACGATCGCGATGCTGGCCGTCGCGGCGCTCTGGTTTCACGCCGCGCACCGCTGGATGCTGTTCACGTGGGCGGCGTTGATCGCCACGCACGGCGTCTATCTCTATTTCTTCCTTGCGAAGCCCGCCGGACTCGACATGCCGGCGCGCGAGTATTTCTGGGTCGCGAACGGCTTCCTGACGGTCTGCTACGCGATGTTCTCGTGCGCGTGCATCCTCGACGCGCGCAAGACGGGCGAATACCGGCGCGGCGTCGCGCCGATGTCGGGCACGAACTCGTTTATCTTCCTCGTCCTCGTATGGATTTCTGTGAGGCAGAACTACGTCGAGTACGAGTGGCTGTTCCGCTTAGGACTGGCCACTGGGATGCTCGGGTTCGCCATGCTGGCGGAGACCTTCGGCCCGCGCAGGAACTACCTGTTCCAGATCTACATGGCCAAGACGGTCGTCATGTTCACGCTCGCGCTTCAGGCATATCTCTCCGGCGAAATGCTGATGGTCGCGATGGCCATCGAATGCCTGGCCATGGCGTTCTCGTACAAACGCAGCGGCACCGTTATCTTCAAAGCGATGGGCCTCGTCCTGCTGGCCATCGCGTTCGTCGGCTGTCTTGCCCACGTGAAGACCCCGGGCGGGATCATGCTTGCCGGAGTGCTCCTTCGCGCGAACTGGTTCTGCTGCGCCGGGTCCGCCGTCGCCCTGATCTTCGTGTCGTGGTACTACGAGCATTTCGTGCGCCCCGTGCTGCCCGAGCACCGCACCGTACGCGGCCAATGGTTCTTGGCCGAGTCGTTTCTCGATGTCCGCAGTCCGACCGCGGCCATGCTGCATTCCGCCGCCGCGGCCTTGATCCTCCTGACGATTACGATCCTCGATCGCAGCAGCGCGCCTGAATTGCCCTACGTGTTGGCCGCCGAAGGCGTCGCGATGGGCGTAGCGGGATTCGTCCTGCGCACGCCGCAAGTCGAGATCGGCGGCGTATTGCTGCTCGTGGCGTCCCACGTGTGTTATCACGTCTTTCTTGCGATGGGCATTCCCGGGTTCGAACAGCAGCCCAACTACGCGCTCTACACGGTGCTCGTCGCGTTGTTCACGTATCTCGGCGCGTATTTCTGGGAGCGTTATCTGCGTCGCTTCCAAGGCGGCAGGCCGTGGGAACACGACGTGGTTGCCGCGCTGCCCTATCTCGCGGCGACCTTCATGCTCACGACGCTTGTCGCGCGCCGCTTTGCCGGCATGCCGGCGCCCCTGGTGCAGAACGCGCTGGGCATCGTCCTGTTGCTGGTCGGCGTGTTGACGCGGTACCCTGGCGTGAAGGCTTCGGGCTTCCTCGCGTTGGGCATCGGCGCGTGCAGCGTCTACATGGGCTTCTACGTTAGCCACGAATCGTTCGTTCAAGATCCAAACTTCCTCTTCTACTTTCCGCTGATCCTCGCGAGCTACGTCGTGGGCGAGCGCTTGTTTGTCGTGTTGCAGCGGCAGGAGCGCCTTCCGAGCAAGATTGAAGACGTGCTGCGTTCGGCCCTGGTGGGCGTGGCCGCGGTGATGGGCGTGTTCGGATTCAGCCTGTACGCGCGCCCCGAGTATCTGACGCTGCATTGGCTTGCCCTGGCAACCTGCGGCGTCGCGTTCGGCGCGCTGTTCGGCGAGAGCCGCTACCGCTGGGCCGCGCTGGCCCTGTTCGCCGTAGCCATTGTCCGGGCCTACGCCGTCGATCTCCGCAAGATGCAGCCCGTCTATCAGTTCCTGTCCTTCGCCGGGCTGAGCCTGTCGCTGCTCGTGATCTCGTGGGTGTATTCGCGGTACCGCCAGAGCGCGCTGAAGCGCTCGTCCGACGAGGCGGGGCAGGATACCGCTTCCCATGGATAAGCGGCGCGACCGAGCGATTCGCATCTGCGACAAACTGCGCAAGGCGGGCTATCGCGCGCTGCTCGCGGGCGGCTGTGTTCGCGACATGATCCTCGAGGTCGAACCCCGCGATTACGATATCGCCACGAGCGCCCGGCCCGACGAAGTCGCACGCCTGTTTCCCAAGTGCATTGGCGTCGGCGCCGAGTTCGGCGTGCAGATTGTCGCCTTGCGCGAAGGCGCATTCGAGGTGGCGACGTTTCGCAAGGACGGCCCGTACAGCGACGGACGCCATCCCGATGGTGTCGAGTTTGTGGACGAGATCGAAGATGCCAAGCGCCGCGATTTCACAATCAACGCGTTGTTCTACGATCCGGAGTCGGACGAAGTCATCGACTACATCGGCGGGCGTGACGATATCGCGCGCCGCTGCCTGCGAACCGTAGGCGATCCGCGGCGGCGCTTTTCCGAGGACTACCTGCGCCTGCTGCGCGCGGTGCGGTTCGCGGCGCGCCTCGACTACGAAATCGCGCCCGAGACCTTCGACGCGCTACGCGAGATGGCCCCGAATATCGTCAAGACCAGCGCGGAGCGCATCCGTGACGAACTGCTCAAGATCCTGACCGAAGGCGGCGCGCGGCGGGCGTTCGCGCTTCTCGACGCATCCGGACTGTTGGCGACGCTGCTCCCGGAGATTGCGGCGATGAAAGGCGTCGAACAGCCGCCGGAGTTCCATCCCGAAGGCGACGTATTCGAACACACGATGCTGATGCTCGATCTGCTTGAAGGGCCGTCGCGCACGCTGGCCATGGGCGTGCTGCTTCACGATGTCGGCAAGCCGCCGACGCAGACCTTCGAAGACCGCATCCGATTCAACAATCACTGCAAAGTCGGCGCGCGCATGTCGGAAAAGATCTGCCGCAGGCTGCGGTTCTCGAACGACGACACGGAACGGATCGCCTGGATGGTCGGGCATCACATGCGCGTGGACAGCATCCCCGAAATGCGCGAGAGCAAGCGGAAACGGTTCGTCCGAGAGCCGGGCTTCGCCGAACTGCTCGAACTCTGCCGTCTCGATTGCCTCGCCAGCCACAACGCGCTCGGCACAATCGAATGGATACAAGAGTACTGCGCATCGCTCAAACCTGATCAGTTGAAACCCCCGCCCCTGCTGCGCGGCGGCGACTTAACGGCCATGGGCTATCGGCCCGGCCCCGTGTACTCGGCGATACTGCGCTCCCTCGAAGACGAACAACTCGACGGGACTATCGCCAGCGCCGATCATGCCAAGGCCTGGGTGCGCCAGCGCTGGCCCCTCGAACAGCGCGGTCTCGATCGCGGCGATGAGGAAGCGAGTAAGAGTGCTACCGGCACCAAGCAGTGATACGATGTGATCGTCAGTGCACAGGAATCAGTATAGACCGCCACCGGAGGAACAGCGCAATGCAACCGATTGGACAGTACTCTCGCAGACACTTTCTTGCGGCAAGCGTCTCGTCCGGCGCGGCGTTGACCGCGGCATCGTTGGCTCGCACGACCGTTCGTGCGGCGAGCGAGCCGCGGGTCGCGTTCGTCACGGCAAATCTGGTCGCGCGAGTGTCGGGATATCGATTCGAACTGGCGAAGTGGGGCGAGCAACATCAGAAGACCATCGCGGCTACGGACGAGGCGGAGTGGCGCTCGATATGCCGCGAGATCGCCGCGTGCGGTTTCAAAGCGGTCGAGGTCTGGGAGGCGCATGCCGCGCCGGAGGCCATGGACCATGCCAAGGGCGTCACGTGGAAAGCCATTCTGGACGACTGCGGTCTCAAGGCGATCGGCTACGGGGGTGCATTGAGCCGAAAGACGCTCGAGATTTGCCAGTGGCTTGGCATCCCGCAGATCAACGGCGGGATAGGCGAGAACACGCCTGAGCAGGCAACGGCGCTATGCCGCGAGATGGGCGTGCGCTTCAACGTCGAGAACCACCCGCAGAAGACCGCGCAAGAGCTGCTCAATGTGGTTGGAGGCGGGAACGAGTGGCTGGGCGTATGCATCGACACCGGATGGCTCGGTACGCAAGGCGTGTCAGGCCCCCACATCATCCGCGCGTGCGGTCCGTTGGTGCGCCATACCCATATCAAGGATGTCAAGGCCGCGGGCGGACACGAGACCTGTCTGCTTGGCGAAGGCGTTGCCCACGTCGCCGAGTGTATCGCCGCGCTCAAGCAAGGCGGCTATACCGGTTGGTATTCGTGGGAGGACGAACCGGAGGATCGGAACCCGTTCGATTCGGCCGTGCGGAACCGGCAGTGGATCGAGAAGCAGGCGATCTAGAGCCGCTCGCGTGCGGTTGACGCGGCCGTGACCCCGCAGCGCCAATCCCGAGTCAGCCCAGTTTCGGCCGCAGGTCTTCGATGGCTTTGTCGAGTTGTTCCCAGGTGACGGCGCCCATGTCCAGCAGAATGCGGCCAATGAGGCGTTTGTCGCCCGCTTCCTGCATCGCCACGGCGCGGTCGACTTGCTCGGCCGTGCAGAACCCCTGGCTGACCATGTACTCCCCGAACAACATGATGCCGACTCCCTTTCCGTCGCGATCCGCTCAGGGGATCCGTTGCAGAATCCACTCGCACACTAGAGCAAGGAATTCCTCTTTGCACAGGTCGTTCCATAACTCGTGATATCCGCCCTCGAAGATCCGCAGCGTCTTGTCGCGCGCGCCGCACCGTTCGTGGAGCAGGCGCGATCCCGCGGCCGGTACCACCTTGTCCGCTGAACCGTGCAGGATAAGCGAAGGCAGCGCGATCGCGCCGAAATGCTCGCGCGCGCGAGTAATCGCCATGTTGAACTGCGCGCCCGTGCGCGCGACGACTTTGCCATGATACGCGAGCGGATCGACGTCCGCCGCTTTCACGACCTCGGGGTCGCGCGAGAGGTATTGATTGTCGACCCCGCTGACCGGCAGCCACGGCGCGACCGTGCCGAGCAGTTTTGCAAGGGGAAACAGAATGGCGGGGACGTCGTCGTTGAACGCGAGAAACGGGCTGCTGAAGATAAGCCCCCGCGCGGCGATCGTGCGCGTCTCCGCGTACGATGCCACGATCAAGCCGCCCATGCTGTGCCCCATGAGAAACCACGGCTTCCCGTCCAACAGCGGCTCTACGTGCGCCATGTACGTGTCGAGATCCTCGAGCAACGTATCGAAGCGCTCGACGTAAGCGCGGCGACCGGGCGAATGGCCGTAGCCCCGCTGGTCATAGGTGTGCACGCCGAATCCCGCGCGCTTGAACGCCGCGCCGGCGTGCGCGTACCGGCTGCAATGCTCGCCGTATCCGTGTATCAAGACGACGTTCGCGCGCGCGTCGCCTTCGGGAAGCCACCCTCGCTTGTAAAACTCGAGCCCGTCCGACGACTGAAACGTTCCTTCGTAATCCACGGCCACCTCCCTCGGCATTGGTACGCGCCCATTATGGCGCGAATTGCGCGCTCGATTCTATATCCGCACGATGCCCCGCGCCCGCGCGCAGTACAGACCTTCACGGATCTTCACGGACAAAATCGAGTTTGTCCTTGCGCCCGGGGATACGGTGGAAGTCCCGCGTGATCGCTTCGTCAACGGTCTGTCTTCGTTCGGCGTCGGTGTTCTGTGTGAGAAACGTGTGGAGATGCCGCGCAAGCTGGACCAGTGGGAACTCGTGGGTCCGATGCGTCGTGTCCCAAATGGAGTCCGACAGCGCCATGAACGCGTCGAACGCGGAAGGCCGCGATCCCCACAGTAGCGCGAGACTCGACGGGAATTGGCCGGAATTGTAGTAAAGGTCGAGGTACCGCGCGAACCGTTTGATACGCTGGAGTTGCTCGAACGCGAGCGTGTCCGTCTGAAGGATCTCGTAGGGCGGATGTTCGGCGAAGGCCATCGTGCGCGCCGTCACGTGGCGGGCGATCGGCGCGCCCTTCAACCGTTTCAGAATCCCCGCCTGCAATTCGTGGGGACGCGTGGACAGGAGCCGATCGAACCCGGACGCGAAACTCTCCCACGTCTCGCCGGGCAATCCCGCGACCAGGTCGGCGTGAATGAGCGCGCCCGTCCGTTCGCGAAGATACCGCAGATTCTCTAGGGTCGCGTCCGAATCCTGAGTGCGCGCGATGGCGGCAAGCGATTCCTGGTTGAAGGATTGAACGCCCACTTCCAGGTGCAGCCCAGCGGGAGGGAACGCCGCAATCAGGTCGAGCGTGCGCGCGTTCAAACGGTCGGGCACAATCTCGAAATGCAGCCGCAGGCCGTCGCGCCATCGGTCCAGGAAGAAGCGCAAAATGGCCTCGACACGTTCCTGCCGAAGATTGAACGTGCGGTCGACAAAGACGAACTGGCGCGCGCCGCGTTCGAGCAGACGCGCCATCTGCGCCAGAAACGGTTCGAGGGGAAACTCGCGGACGCGCGGCTGCAACGACGACAAGCAGAACTCGCACCGGAAGGGACATCCGCGCGACGCCTCGACGTAAAGGACGCGTTGCGCGAGGTCTTCCTCCGCATAGGCTTCGTATGGCGGGACGAGTGTATCGCAGTCGGGCAGATCGGCACGGATGACTCTTTCGCGAGGGGCGCGGTCCGCCATGATCGCTTGAGCTAGATCGGCGAATGCAAGATCAGCTTCGCCGGGAATCAGGTAATCCGCGATCTTGAAGAGCGCCGTGTCCTCGAACTCGTAGCTGATTTCGGGACCGCCGGCTACGAGAACGATATCGGGGCGCACAGCTTTGATAGCTTGGGCCACCTGCGTCATTAACGTTACGTTCCAGATGTACACGCCGAGCCCGATAATCCGAGGCTCATCCGCGAGAAGCGCCTCCGCGATTTCCAGAGGCGGTTGCATGAGGGTAAATTCGCGTATCGAGGCGCAGGGCCTGAGCGGACCCAGATTGGCCCAGAGCCAGCGGAGTCCGAACGCCGCGTGGCTGTACCGCGCATTAGCGGTGGCGAGTACGATCGTGTGCGTGTGCATCGGGCGCATCGTAGCAGAGGCTCGGCGCTCCACGCTAGCGTACTGAGTCGTCCTGATGGCATCTTGTGGCGCGGGCGTCATGCCGCGAAAAGCGGGGACAGACGCGCTTATCAAACTGCCGATAAGCGAGTCAGTCCCCGCTTTTCGCTCTAGGCGCGTTTGCGGCGCCGCAGCAGCGCCGTGAAGGACTCCATGTACAGGTACACGACCGGGGTGATGTAGAGCGTCAGCAACTGCGAGAAGATGAGGCCGCCGACCACGGCGAGGCCCAGAGGCCGCCGCGATTCAGACCCGGCGCCGACGCCGAGCGCGATGGGCAGCGTGCCCATCAACGCGGCCATGGTGGTCATCATAATCGGGCGGAACCGGATCAGGCAGGCGTTGTACATCGCTTCGAACGCGGTTACCTTTTCGTCGTGCCGCGCCTCGATCGCGAAGTCGACCATCATGATCGAGTTCTTCTTCACAATACCCACGAGCATGATGATGCCGACGATCGAGAAGATATTGAGCTCCATGTGGAACAGTTGAAGCGTTACGAGCGCGCCGACGCCCGCCGACGGCAGCCCCGAGAGAATCGTGAGCGGATGAATGAAGCTCTCGTAGAGAATGCCCAGCACGATGTAGATGACGAGGACCGCGCCGAGCAGCAGGAGGCTCATGTTGCTCATCGACGATTGGAAGGCCTGCGCGGTGCCCTGGAAACTGGGCGTGATCGTGTCCGGCAACACTTCCTTGGCCACCTCTTTTACTTGTTCGACCGCGTCGCCGAGGGCATAGCCTGGCGCGAGGTTGAAGGAGATGGTGACCGCAGGCAATTGGCCCAAGTGCGTGATCGTCAGCGGACCGAGGCCGCGTTCGATCTTGGCGACCGTGTCGAGCGGCACGAGATTGCCCGAGGACGACCGCACGTACAGCATCGACAGCGCCGACGGGTCCATTTGGAATTCGGGCAGCAGTTCGACCACCACGCGGTATTGGTTGGTGGAAGCGTAGATGGTTGATACCTGCCTCGATCCATAAGCCGTGTACAGCGCGTTTTCGATGGACTGTGCGGTAATCCCCAGCGCCGCCGCCTTATCGCGATCGATGTTGATATCGACTTCGGGATTCGTGATCTGCAAGTCGCTCGTCACGTCCTGAAAGCCGGGCAAGGTCTTCAGTTTCTGTTCGAGCACGGGAGCGTATTGGTAGAGTTCGCTCGTATCCGTGCCTTGTAGCGTGAACTGGTAGAGGCTCTTGGTGAATTGCCCGCCGATGGTAATCGACGGACGGTTCAGCATGAAGACCTTAATCCCGGGCACTTGCGAAAGCTTGGGGCGCATCTCCTGAATAAAGGCGTCGACGCCCAGGCGCTCCTTGCGGGGTTTGAGACGCAGGAACATGCGGCCCGCGTTGCTCGTGGACGTCGGTCCGCCGGCCCCCGCCGACGACATGAAGTTGGCCACGTTGGGGTCTTGAGCGACGAGCGACGCAACGGCCAATTGATGGCGCTTCAGATCCTCGAAGGAGATTCCCTGGGCGCATTCCGTGGAGACGAGGACTTGGCCGGTGTCTTCGCTGGGAAGGAAGCCTTTGGGCATGACGCTGAACAGATGGAAGGTCAGGTAGATGAGCGGAATCAGCGTCAGGATCGCCAGGAAGCGGTGTTTCATGACGGGCTTCAAGGTCCATCCATAGACGTTGATCATGCCCTGGAACACGGCTTCCATCGCGTTGTACAGAATCCCGTGATGCGCCTTGTCGATGGGTTTCAGGAAGCGGCTGCACAACATCGGCGTCTGGGTCAGCGACACGAACCCGGAAATGAGAATGGCCATGCTGATGGTGACGGCGAATTCGTTCAGCAGGCGCCCGATCAGCCCGCCCATGAAGAGCACGGGAATGAACACGGCCACGAGCGAAAGCGTCATTGAGACGATGGTGAACCCGATCTCGCGCGAACCTTTGAACGAAGCCTCCATGGGGGCCTCGCCAAGTTCCATGTGCCGTACGATGTTCTCGATCATGACGATCGCGTCGTCGACCACGAAACCGACCGAGAGTGTCAGCGCCATGAGCGAGAGGTTGTCGATACTGAAGCCCATGAAGTTCATGACCGCGAAGGTGCCGATGACCGACAGGATCAGGGCGAGGCTCGGGATGATCGTCGCGCGGAGGTTGCGCAGGAACAGGAAGATGACGAGGATCACGAGGCTGATCGTCAGCACGAGCGTGAACTTGACGTCGTCCACGGATTCGCGAATCGATTGAGATCGGTCGTACAGCACGTCCATTTTGACCGATGCGGGAATCTGATTGCGGAACGAGGGCAGCAGGGCCTTGACGTCGTTCACGACCTGGATCGTGTTCGTGCCGGGCTGGCGCTGCACGGCAAGCACGATGCCGCGGACGTTGTTGTACCACGCGGCCACTTTGTCGTTCTCGACGCTGTCGTAGACTTTGCCGATATCGTCCAGGCGGACAGGCGAGCCGTTGCGCCACGCCACGATCATTGGTCCGTAGGCGTCGGCGCGGAGAAGCTGGCCGGTGGCCTGGAGAGTGAACGCCTGCCGCTCGCCCTGCAAATCGCCGACGGGAAGATTGACGTTGCCGCCCTGAATGGCCGTGGTGACTTCGTCGATGCCGATCTGTCGATACGCGAGCGCGCGCGGATCGAGTTGCACGCGGACGGCATACTTCTGCGACCCGTACACTTGAACCTGCGCGACGCCGCTAATCATCGAGATCCGCTGCGCTATAAGCGTCTCCGCGTACTCGTCCACGTCGGAGATCGGCAAGACCTCCGAATTGAGCGCGAGGTAGATCACGGGCTGGTCGGCAGGATTCGCCCTGCGGTAGGTCGGCGGCGAGGGCATGTCGCGCGGGAGATCGCGTCCGGCGAGCGTAATAGCGGATTGCACGTCAAGGGCCGCGGCATCGAGCGAACGGTCCAGCGAGAACTGGAGCGTGACCTGGGTGATACCCAGCGAGTTCACGGACGTCATCGAGTCGAGACCCGCGATGGTCGAGAACTGGCGTTCGAGCGGCGTGGCCACGGAGGACGCCATCGTCTCGGGACTCGCGCCGGGCAAGCTTGCCGAGACCGTCAGCGTCGGGAAGTCGACGTTCGGCAAGTCGCTGACGGGCAGGGCGCGGTATCCGCGGACGCCCAGCAGCAAGATCGCCAGGACGACGAGCGTCGTCATGACGGGGCGGCGAATGAACAGCGAGGAAATGCCCATGCTTACTTGCCCTCTTCGGACTTGGCGGTGTCGGGCGCTTTCGGCGCATCGGTCACGATTTTGGCCGTGGCGCCGTTAGCCAGGCGCAACTGGCCGTCGGTCACGACCTTCTCTCCGGCGTTGAGACCCTCCTTGATAATCACGGAGCCGTCCTGATTCTGAAGCACTTGAACCGTGCGCAGTTCGACGGTGTTATCCGGCTTCACCACGTAGGCATACAGGCCGGACTGGCCCGCCTGAACAGCCGAGGCCGGCGCCACAATGGCATTGGGCAGAACCGATACCTGGAGCACGGCATCCACAAACAAGCCTGGCCAGAGGCGGTTGTCGTTGTTGGGAAACGTCGCCTTCAGGCGGATAGTCCCGGTGCTCTGATTGACCGAGTTATCGAAGAACGACAACGTGCCCACGGGAGGGTCCGACTCGTCGTTGCGAATCATCGCCTTGACCTCGAGGGGATCGTTGGCCCCATGGTTTCTGATGGCGGGCAGATGCTTGTCCGGCACGCTGAAGGTGACGTAGATCGGATGCACCTGATTGATGGTCACGAGCGGCGTCGTGTCGTTTGCTTTGACGACGTTGCCCTGGTTGACGATCAGGCTGCCCGTCTTGCCGTCGACGGGCGACGCGATGGTGCAATAGTCGAGTTGCAGTTTCGCGGCGTCGATGGCGATCCTGGCTCCGCGCGCGGCTTCTTCGCTGGACTTGATCGCCGCTTCATTCGAGACCACCGTCGCGCGCAAGGCATCGGCGTTCGCTCGTGCGGTGTCGAACTCTTCTTTCGAGACCGAACCGCGCTTCACGAGGTCGGCGTCGCGTTCGTATTCGCGCTGGGCATTCTCGGACAGGCTCTGGTTCTTAGCCTTGTCCGCGCGCGACTGTTCGGCCTGGGCCACCGCCTTGGCGAGATTCGCTTCGGCCTGTTTCAGAGCGACCTCGTAGGGGCGCGGGTCGATCCTGAAAAGGACTTGGCCCTTCTCGACCATGTCTCCTTCTTTGAACAGCACCTCGACCAGTTCGCCGGACACCTGAGTCTTCACGGCAATGGTCGAATAGGCCTCGACACTTCCGATTGTCTTCACTTCGATCGGCACGGTTTGCTGCACGACGTCGCCGACGCGCACCGGCACGGGGGCCTTCATGTCGGGCGGACCGCCGCCGGGGCCGCGTCCCGCCTCTTGCTTGCATCCGCCAACAACGACCACCATCAAGGCGCAGGCCGCCACGCGCGCGATACGCGTCCATACTGCCCGTTGCGAGCCGCGTTCAGAAAGGCAACCAACTACCTGCCGCTCCTTCATGGTGTCTTCTCCGTGTTCGTGGCGGTATCCGTTTCGCCCGCGGCGTCGAGGCGGATGCCGCGCCGTTCGAGGAGCGATCCCTCGGCCGCGTACAAACTGGTCAAGGCTTCAATAAAATTCACGCGCGCGGTGATGCCGTCGATCTGCGACTGGATCAAGTCGCGCTGCGTGATCAACACGTCGAGCGTCGTGGTCTTGCCCACGGCGTTGCGTTCCTGGGCGATGCGCACCTCCTCGGTGCGGCTCTTGACGGCTTCCTCGGTTGCGCCGAGCCGGTCCCATTGTTTCTGTACTTCCACCGCAGCCTGCCGGACTTGTGTCGAGATCGTCTGCTCCAAGTTCGCCAGCGAACGCGTCCCTTGTTCCTGATTCAGCAACGCGCGCGTGCGCCGCGCTTTCTCCGCGCGGTACAGGATGGGTGTTTGGAATTCGAGACCGATGCTGTAGTTGTCGTAATCGTCGCTTGCGAGGTACCGCGTGATGCCGCCGTGATCGTTGCCTCGGCTGGTCGTGCCGTACGAAGTTACCAGGTCGAGTTGCGGCAGCATGGCATTCTTGGCGCGGTACGTTTCGAGGTCGAGATTCGCGAGCGCCAGGCGCGACTGCGCGAGTTCCGGCCGGTATTGCATGGCGATTTCCGAACTGCGATCCGGGTCGATGGCGACCTGCACCACATCGGGCGGGTCCACGGGATCGAACACAAGCGACCACGGCTTTGCCTCGGTGGGATTCAATAGCCGGACCAGGCCGAGCGTCTGCGACCGGATCGCCGCGTGGGCATCCGTAAGGTCGGCCTGGCGGCTGGCCTTCTCGGCGCGCGCCGTCAACACGTCGCCTTCAATGGCCTTGCCCACGGAAAGCAGGTCTTCGTTGCGGCGCAATTGCTCTTCGGCAAGCGACAAGGCGAACTCGCGAATCTTGAGGATCTCGCCGGCAAGCACGAGATCCCAATACGCGAGTTCCACCTGTTCGACGGTGTCGAGCACCGCACCTCGAAACACATGGACCGCTTGCGCCGAACTGTTCTGCGCCTCGCGCAGCGTAATGAGATTGACCGCGGTACCCGCGCCTCGCAGCAGCGCCTGATTCAGGCCGACCGTGAACGTGCCCTGGTAGACATCGCTGGCCGCCGTGCTATCTACCGAGGACGCGGTTCCGGTGAGATAAAGCTGGGTGCCGGTGGGCAGGAACTCCTGGACCGACAGCGATCCGGTGGTGTTGGTCGTGCTCACCGAAGGATTGACACGCTGGTTCGCCGCCGCCATCGTCTGTTGTACCGCGTTGAGCGCTTGCGACACGCCGGGCGCGGCGAGGTCGCTCAACGGCAGCGTCGTCGAAGCGCTCCCCAGATTCGCAAGGCTGCTCGACGTTGCCGGCTGGGTGTTGTGCCCCGTCGACACCGTTGCCATCAGCGTGGGATCGAACGCGGCGCGCGCTTCCGGGATATACGTCTCGCCGATCTGCGGCCCGAGCTGGGCCACGCCGATCGCGCGATTGTTCTTGAGCGCGGTCAGGATCGCGCCGTCGCGCGTGAGGGGAAGTCCCTTCTCCGGCACGGCGGCCGCGGGCGCTTCCACGACCTGCGCGCGCTGTTCCAGGGACGCGGGCTTTTCGACGCCCTCCGGCGTCGAGGCGGGCGGCGCGACGCTCTCGGGCGTCCACCGCGGCGTAGGCGTCGCGCAAGCGGCACACAGTACTGCGAGTGCGCCCAGAACCGGTAGTATGCGTTGCTTCATGCGTACAGCCTCCATGCTTAACGGCCCGCGGCCTTTGCTCCGGCGCGGACGGAATGCGCTTCCGACGGCCGCTTGGCCGCCCCGGTATAGAACACGTCAATCAACACTTCAAAGCGCCGCCACTCTTCGGGAATCTGATGAAAATCGAGCGCGCGGGCGCGCAACAGTCCGAGGAGGACATGGGCGAGCACGTTCGACGGAATGTCGTCGCGGACAATACCGTCTTGGACGCCACGCTCGATCACCTCGGCGACGGCGGCGACCAGCTTATCGCGGCGTTCGAGCCATCGTGCGCGCAGCCCGCCTTTACACATGGGAATGCGCGCGTCTTCGGCCTGCATCATGCGGAACATCTCGCGGCGTTTCTGAAAATATGCCGAGATAGCCTCGCACGTCTGCAACAACTGGTCCGTGAAGGGGGCATCCGTCTGGACGTTCTCGCGGAGCAATTCGCACATCTCGTCGAAGCCCGACGTCGCCACCTGGAAGAACAGGTCGTCCTTGTCGCGGAAATAGCGGTAGATAGTCCCTTTGCCTACCTGCGCCGATTCGGCGACCTCATCCAGCGTGACTTCGTGGATACGCCGGTTCGAGAACAGACGCTCCGCCGTCTGCATGATGATTTGACGTTTGTCCGACATCGCAAGCCCAGGGTCTACAGAACTGACCAGTCAGTACTATAACGTTCCGTTGCGCCCGCGTCAACTCTGCGTTTCGAATCGTGTAATCGAGAACCAACCCGCCGGGACCGTCGAAGGAGATAGACGCTGCCTTGGTGTCGTGATCGTGATCGTGATCGTAGTCGTAATCGAAAGATTCGTAGACGATTACGACTACGATCACGATCACGATCACGAGCGGGGGCGCGATACCCGTTGATTTGTACGCCTTTGATCACAACTTGGTATAAGATGGCCTCAAAAGGAGGATTTGCGATGGCGTGGCGGCAATCGACGATGCGTGGCGAAACGCACATGGCCGACGTGTGCGTGGTGGGCGGCGGCATGGCGGGGTTCAATGCGGCGGTAGCCGCGGCGCGCGGCGGAGCCAAGACGATCCTCGTGCAAGAGCGGCCCGTGATGGGCGGCAACGCTTCGAGCGAGATCCGCGTCCACATCTGCGGCGCCGACCGCCACAACCACATCCCGAACATGCGCGAGACCGGCATTCTCGAAGAACTCCGGCTCGAAAACATGCGCCGCAATCCGCAGCGCAGCTACTCCGTCTGGGACATGGTCCTGTACGATACCGCCCGCCGCGAACCCAATCTCACGTTGTTGCTGAACTGCTCGTGCCTCGACGCGGAGATGGACGGATCGACGATCAAGAACGTCACGGGCTGGCAACTGACCACGCAGACCTATCACACGGTCTCGGCCAAGATCATCATCGACTGCTCGGGCGATGCGATCCTCGCGCCGCTGACAGGCGCGGCGTATCGTGTCGGCCGCGAAGCGCGCGACGAGTACGGCGAATCGATCGCGCCGGAACTCGCCGACAAACACACGATGGGCATGACGTGCCTGTTCCAATCGCGCGAGTGCGATTCGCCGCAGCCGTTCGAGCCCCCCTCGTGGGCGTATCGTTACGAGCGCCCCGAAGATCTTCCCTACGGCGCCAAGCCGCTCTCGTGGTGGCAAGTGGGCTACTGGTGGATCGAACTCGGCGGCGAAGACGATTCCATCTACGACACGGAACGCCTGCGCGACGAACTCCTGCGCATCACGCTCGGCGTCTGGGATTTCATCAAGAATCGCGCCAACGTCGGCGCGGACAACTGGGCGCTCGACTGGATCCAGTTCCTGCCCGGCAAGCGGGAAAGCCGCCGTTATATCGGCGGCCACGTCCTGACGCAAAACGACGTCGAGGCCGAAGGGCGTTTCGAGGACATCGTGGCCTACGGCGGCTGGACGATGGACGACCATCACCCGGCGGGTTTCCGAGCGGTGGAGCTCGGCCATCCCGCGACCATTTTCCACAAGGCGCCGTCGCCTTATGGCATCCCGTACCGCAGCCTGTACGCGAAGGACATCGCCAACCTGATGTTCGCCGGGCGTTGCGCGAGTTGCACGCATGCCGCGATGAGTTCGACGCGTGTTATGGGCACGGCGTCGAGTATGGGCCAGGCCGCCGGAACCGCCGCCGCGCTCGCCGTGGCGAATAGCGTGACGCCGCGCGAGGTCGGCGCGCGCATCCGCGAGTTGCAGCAGACGCTGCTGCGCGCCGACTGCTACCTGCCGTGGGTTCCGCAGGCGTATTCCGATATGACGAAAAGCGCGTCGCTCGCGGCAACCCAAGGCGATCCCGAGCCGGTGCGCGATGGCGTCAACCGGCCCGTGGGCGACACGATTCACGCGTGGGTCCATCGCCCCGGCGACTGGATCGCCTATCGCTTCGGGCGCGCCATCACCATCAACGAGGCCACGCTAGTGCTCGATAGCGCGCTGACCAAGAACATCCAGATGAGCTATCACCAGAAAGACGACCAGCTCATGTGCGTGCCTCCCGAGATGACCAAGGCGTTTCGGATCGAGGTCCTCGATCATGGTGACTGGAAAACGCTCGCGCGGGTCGAGGACAATTATCAGCGCCTCGTGCGGGTGCCGATCGCGCGCAAGGTCAAAGGCGTTCGCTACGTTCCCGAATCGACCTGGGGCGCAGACGAGATGCGGCTGTACGCGTTCTATCTCGATTAGCAGCCGGCCTGTCGCTTTACAACCCGGCGTTTTCGCAGCGTGTGGATTCCAAGGATCAGGCACGCGCCTACCCCCAGGAATGCGAGAGCGACGCAGGGGGCGGGCAAGCTTCCTGTGGGGAATACCTCAATCGGAACAGGAGCAGCAGGGAATACCGCGCCGTATTGATCGGTGGCCTGGCAGGCGTACGAACCCGCGTCCGACGCGGTGACCGATTCGATCCGGAATGTTCCGGCCGTCGCGCCGGCAATAGGCGCTCCGTCCTTGCTCCACTGATATGCGATCGGTTCCGAAACGCCGGAGACCGCCATCCGCAAATCCAACGCATCGCCTTCCTGACGCCACGCGCCATTCTCGGCGGTGACCGAAACCGTCACCGGCGACATGCACCACACATCATTGAGATACGCCGCCGGGTGAGGATCGGGGTCGTAAGGATAGGAATCCGGACGCCACCCGCCGGAAACCCAGACCTTCCCATCAAACGAGGCCACGGCGTGGCCGAGACGCGCCTCCCACGGAGCGGAGGCCTCCTGCACCCACGTGACGCCGTCGGGCGAACGCCACACGTCGTTAAAGATACCCCCACTCGCGTGTGGACCCGATCCCTGGACATAGTTTCCGCCCATCAGCCACAGTTGGGAATCCAGAACTGTCATGTATGGGATTCGAGGGTGCCAAGGGGCATTCGGGGCCTGAGTCCAGTTCGTACCGTCGAGCGTCCACCAAGCGTCGTTCAGATTGGAAGGCCCGACGGATTCATCCAAATACGCCCCGCCAAAGATCCATAACTTGCCCTGGAATGTCACGGCGGAAGTGGACCATCGCGATGTCCATGGGGCATCGAGCAGAGCCAGGCTCCAGTTCGTTCCGTCCTGGGAGTACCATGCATCGTCGACTCCGTATGGGTACGTCATGCCTCCCAAGAGCCACAGCCCGTCCTTGAATGCTGCGATTGCGCTCGCTCCACGTGGGGTCCAGGCCGCGCTTCCGGTCGCTTGCGTCCACTCGACGCCGTCCGGCGAGCACCAGACGTCGT
Source organism: uncultured Nitrospiraceae bacterium (assembly GCA_964402555.1). Taxonomy (GTDB): domain Bacteria; phylum Hydrogenedentota; class Hydrogenedentia; order Hydrogenedentales; family SLHB01; genus CAYOCT01. Next base: position 151,598 of record CAYOCT010000004.1, read on the forward strand.
TGTAGTCTCCGTAGCCCGTGCCGGCAAGTATCCATAGTTTCCGGTCGAAAACGACGGCGGCTGCCGATTCCCGGGGATCCCATGGAGCATGATTTACGACCTGGGTCCAATCCGAACCATTAGACGATGCCCATATGTCATTAAAACGGGAGTTAAGTAATGCATTCCATCCACCAAACACTAATAAGTTATTATTAAATAGAATCATATTGTGGGAAACGCGCGCTGCCCACGGCGCCGCAGATGTGGCGCAACGCCACGCGTACAATGGCGCTTGAGGCCTATCAGCAGAAACCGGGGCGACGGCCAACACTGCGAAGAACAAAATAGGCAGCCCGGCCAACAGGCTGCGCTTCTTTGTTTTCATGGTGGCACCTCCTCTTGCCACATTAGGGCAAACACAACTATTACCAAGGTTTGTCGTCAGCGTCGAAATATACGTCCACTTCGTCCTTGCTCCTCCACCTATACGGCAGTCCACCCACGAGGAAATAGCCCTTCATTTTCAGATTTCCGTCTTCGTCGATCTGCGAGACGATCGCGCCTTCTTCTCCCTGAACACTGAAAGAAACTCCTCCGCCTAAGCTCAAGGATTGGTGTTCATAGATGTTGCCTGCCAGGTAGAGGTCGCCCGCTCCCGTGACGGCGGCCTTAGTCTGGCCCGTCGCGTCCTTAACAAGGAACGGCGCACCCGTATAGGCGGCCAGTTCGGCCCAATCTTGGGCCGTGCAGGAGGCATGGACGTGTTCGTACCACTTCTTCGTATCGCCCGTAGCGGGCATCGTCATCAGCATGACGTTGCCGTTCCGAGCGAAGCGCATGACTTCCGCGCCCGAACCCGACTGGATAATAAATGCCTTGCCGAAATAGTTCTTGATCGCGTTTCGAAGGCCGTAGTATGAGGGCTTTGCGAAGAATGTTTCGCGTTGAGTGAGATCCGCGGTTTCCGGGTTGCGACCGAAGATGCCAGGTTGTGACGCCTTCTCGTCGGGATAGGCGGCGGTATTGGGAAACGAGCTGCCTACGAACAAATAGCCGCTGTCCAGCCAGGAGGTCTCGTCGATCCAGTCCCAGGACTGAATGCCATCGAGTTCCGGAACAGCCAAACAGGCATTCAGAAGTGCTTCAAGAACCCTGCCCTGCCACTTCCTGCGCAAGCTCAGAGTCGAACCATCCGTACCATTCCAGATCGCCGCGTGACCAGGGAGATGCCTTGAAATTGAGTACATCTCGCCATTCGCGGCGTTGGGCTCCTGAGGTATTCCCATGCGTAGATCGATTTCGGAGATGATGACTCTGAGCCCTTCCAGTCCTCCTTCGGAAGGTTCGGTGAGGCCACGTAGCGCCTCGCGAATGTTCTTCAACTGGTTCAAGTTGACGCGGAGCGAATCTTCCTGTGCATATGGGTCCTCTTGAGGGCCGGAGTACGAGGAGGCGTCATAGGTGAGGAAATGCCAGGTAGCCAGATGGGTCTGAATGCCGACCGCGTCGGGGCCGCTGCCTTCGCTACGCAGGTGCTGGAGGACGGACCTGACGCGCGCGAACTTCTCGTTTTCCACCAGGACTGTGGGGTTGGAGGTATTGTAGGAACGCCATCTGAATTCGGCCCCGTACTCGTTCAACACTAGGACCGCGTTCGGATCCCAAGCATGCGCATGGTCAGCGTCGAATATCTCCATGAGGAAATCGGCCGCGCCCGCCGGAGTCTGCGGCTCCCATTTGCCCGTCCCGGAATTCCACTGCGGATCGCACAGAAGAAACAATGGCCAATAGTAGCTCCAATACTTTTCCTCCCAATCGCCTGCTGGCCCATCCCCTTTGGGATTGTCCCATTTGATCAGGTCCTTCAGATCGCCCGATGTAGCGTCTTTATCCGCAACGACCTCGTTGGCAATCACCCAGTGCGAGAATCGGCGGGGCTTCTCCGGGTCGAGATGGTAATTGTCGGGATCCGTGTAGTGGGTCATCATGGCCTGAACGTGTTGCGCGAGCAAGGTAGTGTAGTCCGCCGCCGAAAGTGTGCCTGCCCGTCCCGCGTAGGCCGCCCAGCACGGTGTTGCGTAGAGAATGTGCATCCCAAACATGGCCATATTATTGTCAATTGCGTAGTCAACGCTACGATTCAGATAGCCGTAACTGCGTTCTACGATGAAGGGTGGCGATGCCTGGGCGTCATACACCCCTTTGCGTGCAACCGCGTACTGAATCAGTGAATTCTCAGGGTGCAGGGCGTTGAATTCGTGCCCGAGATAGCTTTGGTAGTCTTCCGAATACATCGGCAGATAGTGGCCATCGACCGTGTATGACAACGGGTCGCTTTCGCAGTAATCGCCACTCGAAACGGGACATGTCCAGGCCGCGCTGCCAGTGTCGGGGTTCGGTGGCCACAAGTTGTGAAGGATTGGATGGCCAAAGCCGATATCTTCGTGAAAACCGTTGCCTAACAAGAAGGACTTTCGTGTCGGATGCTGCAATATGATATCCCGCATCCCGGTCACGGCTTTGAGGTCATTCAGGGCGTCGATGTCCGATTGCAGCAACGGGGCATATCGATAGACGGTCACGTACGCATCGACCCGCTTCACGTTCGAGTATCCATTGGAGTCCTCTACGATTAGCGCCACGTTGAAAATTCCGGCCTTGGCATACGTAAAAGCAATAGGATTCACCTGCGAGAAGACATGCGGTCCGCTTCCATCTCCGAAATACCAAGTTCGTGAGACAATGGGAGCGCTACCCTGTTGCGATGTGTCTTGAAACGTCTCGTCCCAACTAGGGTACCGTAACGAGGATGGTCCGGTCAGGGTAAAATTCGCCGTGGGACCGGAGGGGTCTTCAATATAGCCCTTGCTCCTTAAGATCTCCTCTACGGCCAAATCGTCGGAGTTGTCGTGAAGCTCTCCCTCGACCGGGATGATTGGGTATCCCAAACTTGCCACGGCAGGCGGAGCGAAGATGATGCACGCCAGAATGGCCATTCCATACATGCCGTAAAGACGCTTCATCTTCGCAGTCCCTCATGCCAGCCTTGTATGTTCCCCTGTAGCTTACCTAATGACCCTAGCACAACTCCCTTGTGGTGGCAACAGAAAATTAGTCCCCAAGAGATTCGCTCGGACGAGAGTCGGCTGTACGCGTTCTATCCCGACTAACAGGTAAGTTGTCGAATACGACTACGACCACGATCGCGAGTAGGCATGCGAGATCCTTGGTTTGTGCGCTTTGATCACGGCTTGGAATGAGCCGCCGGCCTCACCATCGCGCGACGTTTTCTTCGGCCATGCCGAGAACATCGTTTATGCGCACCGCGCGCCCGGCGACGTTCAGGGCTCCCGAGTAGTACCCGAACATCTGGTGGGTGTCGGAGCGGAGGAGTACGAGGTTCGCCTTGGTGGCTTTCTCGTAGAAGGGGACGAAGGTCAGGTCGACCGTGTCACTCGCTTCGGTCTTCATGCGCCACGGTTTCATGAAATCGCCGGGGGAGTAGTCGATCCGGATGTCTTCGAAAATCTTGTGCAGCGTGCCGTTCAGCAGGATCCCGTTTTCGTTCGCGCCGGTGCCGTCGGTCCATTTCGCGCCCATGTTGATGCCGACGAGGTCTTTGCCGGATTTCCCTGAAAACGACGCCCAGTTCCACGCCGTGCGATAGGGCCAAATGCCGCGTCCGTAGTCGAGCGTTGCGTACGTGCTGGTGCGGTCGAAGGCGAACGTCTCGCCTCCCCATTCGACATTGCCCGACGTGGGCAGGCAATGCTGCTTCGACGTGAATTGAAACGTGCGCCGGTTCCAGGGAACGACGACGTTGAGGGATTCGCAGTCGGGAGCGCGTTCGATGTCGAGCTCCGCGTGCAGCGGTTGACCGCCGAAACGGCTGGAATGGACGCGCATACGAACGCTTGTGTTTGTGGCCTCGAAGCGCAAGGATAGGCCGCGTACGTCATACGCGATCGTGCCGCCCATGCTGTCGGGCATGATCGGCTGCCGCGCGAGGAGCCGGAATGACGTCTGCTCAGCGAATCGCTTCGTCGCGTATTCCAGAAAGTAGATCGCCGCAAGGCCCGCGTAGTCGATGTGCGCGATGGTTGCGGAGAACAGGAAGCGTTTGCCGAGCACACACCAATAGTCCCATCGCTTCTTGCGCGGAAATCTCCCTGCCAGATTGCATCGATGCAGCGGCGTGCGCGACCAGCCGCGCGCGGCGGCGTTCAGTTCGCCTCGCGCGTCGCAAAGCGCGACCGGCGCGACGATTTCGTCATCGGGTGTCTGCATCGACTCGCCCTTTTTCCCCCTCGCAAGGCCATGTGAAGGCCGCCGGCCCCGAGGCGCTAGGCGTCCGGGTTGCCCATCATCGTAATGAAGGTTTTGAACAGGCTGGGATCCAAATCGGCGACGGCCTGGCCCCGCATGACCGACAGCGCGGGGAACGATTTCCGCGCCTTGCGGAACGGCCGGTCGGTCGTCAACGCATCGAAGATATCCGCAATGGTCACGATGCGCACAAACGGCGAGATATCGCTGCCGTGGAGGTTGTCGGGGTAGCCCCCGCCGCGAAGCTTCTCATGGTGGTGCAACACGATATCCAAGGCGATTTCGCTGAACATCTGCGATTCCGCGAGCAAGTCGTACCCGAATTGCGGATGGCACTGCATAAGCTCCCACTGCGCGGGCGTCAACGTCCCCGTGCACTCCACGACGCTCGCCGGGATACGATGCTTGCCCACGTCGTGCAGCAGCGCGCCGATCGCAAGTTCGCGCAGCATCGCGGCGTCGTTATGGCCCGTGCGTTGGGCCAGCGCTACCGCGTAGGTTACGACGTTCATGCTGTGCGAATAGACTTGATACGTGGAAGAAAGCGTTGCGAGCAGCGTGCGGAAGACGCCCGTCTCGCGCAGCATAAAATTGACCGCGTTCTTGACCACATCCTTGCTCCGCTGAAGATTATCGCGCGACCGCGGTTCGCTGAGCAGGGACTCGACCACGCCGCTGCCGGAGGAGTAGAGCATCTCCGTCTTCTCTTCGGTGGCGATGCCCGTGTCCGCAAGGATTCCAGCCAGGTTGTTTTCGATGTAGCGGCTGTATTCGAGGATCTGGCTGCTGTGAATGAAGACCCGGTCAATCTTGCCGTCCACCAGGCGGTCGCGGGCCGTTTCCGTGAAGGGAATATTGCGATCCGAATACAGCACGTAGGGCTGGCCCGGTCCCGGCTCGATGTAGATATCGAAATGCGTCATGCTGTCGGTACGAAGCGACGTCAGGTTAATCGGAAGGAACGTGCCCTCCGCCCTTTTGCCCGCCTCGACATTGCTCAGCATGCCTGCCTACCTCTTCTGTAAAGTGGAGGCATGGTACCAACCCTTCCCGGCGACTTCAACTGCACGTGCCGGACTCCCTCAGTGCTCCCCAGTTTCTATGTAACTCAGCCTTTTCTTGCTCTTGCTCGCGCTCGTAATCGTGCTCGTAATCGAGTTACTCGCGGCCGAGCGTTGACAGTGGTCATAACCTCTTGGAAAAGGGTGTTCTGTTAAGGCTACAGACTTTCGATCTTAGGTCGTTTACGACTTCGATTACGAACACGGGCGCTAAACGTCGTAAAGCATGGTGCTTCACGAGACCGGGGAGCAGTGAGGCCTGACTCACGAGGCCGTCTCCCATGCGGTCTCAAACATGGCAATCGCGTTTTCCAGCCGGACGTCCCAGTGGAGTTCGGTACTCGATCCAAGGAAGTAGCCGCGCCCTTGCGTGTCGCGAATCGCCTGCCTGCACGTTTCACGTACCTCGTCCGGCGTGCCGTACGTAAGAAGCTGGCTGACGTCAATGCCGCCCGTCAGGAACAGGTTCGGATACTTCAGGCGGACCTCCTTGGGCGTCATGCCGGCGAGGACCTCCAGCGGGTTCAACCCGTCGATGCCCGCATCGATCAAGTCGTCGAGTACGGCCCACAAGTTGCCGTCCGAATGAAACAGGCAGACGGTGTCGCGGCTGTGCCACGCGTCGTTCAGCCGTTTCAGGCGCGGTATCCAGTACGCGCGCAGCCAGTCCGGCGCGAAGATCGTCGCCGTTTTGTGAGCGATGTCGGAATAGGTCAACGCGATGGGGATGTACTCCGGATTTGCCATCGCCTCGACGCGCCGGATTTCCGCCGATACGAGCGCTTCAAGCCATTCTTCGAGCAGGTCCGGTCGTTCGATCATGAGTTCCGTGAACAAGCCCATGCCCGTCGCGTGATACATCCCGTCGAGCCCCACGCCGCTTTCGAGGACCAGCACCGCGGGATCGCCTCGGCCGGTAGGATCGGCCTCGGCGAACGCGGCCCAGTGGGTCTCGACGTGTTTGCGCATGCGTTCGGCGAAATCCGGGCCGTACGCCTGGGCGTTGAGTTCGGCGATGCGCGCCTCGATCCACGGGACCAGCGTCGCAAGATCGTGGAACGGACGTTCGACGATCCATCCCGTCCACCGCTCATGCCGATATCGGAACCCGTTCGCCGCGAGTTCCTCTTTCGGGCGCTGCGGCGCGCCAACCGACCGCGTCATGTCGAGGGCGCGTCCGACGGCGAGGCCGGTCGTGTAGGCTCCGTCTTCGTAAGTCAGTTCGCGTCCCGCGAAATGCTCGATGATGGCGTCGTTCTGCAACAGGTCGTACAGCGGGACCCGGTCCGTTTCCTCGAAACGGACCGTCCGCATCACGCGCTCGCGTTTGGTCATCATGGCGACACGATACCAGTCCCGAGGCGCGGATTTCATTGTTGCGGCATCCGATGTTGAAGGACCTCGTGAGTCCCTGTTACATTCGTGACTCAGGGTTGCGGCTCACGACAGGAGGTCCATTTATGATTTGCCCCCTTAGTCTTGTCTTGGCAGTTGCGAGTATGGCGGCGGACGCGCCGTTGGAGAAAGGGAAACCGGCGATGGAAAGCGTGGCGCATGGGCAATGGCGGTTCGAGGGCGAGCTTGGCGCGCGTATCGACGGGAACGTGGCCAACTGGCTGTTGCGCATGCCGGGCGCGAATCCCGGTTTGATAGAGATGTTCCACCGGCGCGACCGGCATCTGCCCTACGCCGAGCCGGTGCCTTGGGCGGGCGAGTTCGCGGGGAAATACCTGATCTCGGCGGTGCAAGCGTGCCGCATGACGAACGACCCGCGCGTCAAGCCGTTTGTTCAGGAGTTTGTGGACCAACTCGTCGCATGCCAGGCCGAGAACGGTTATCTCGGACCGTGGCCGCAGAACGATCAACTGAAAGGCCACTGGGATCTCTGGGGGCATTACCACTGCATGCTCGGCCTCTTGATGTGGTACGACGACACGGGCGACCGCAAGGCGTACGACTGCGTGTTGCGCGCGGCCGAGTGCGTCTGCCAGCTCTACGTCGACAGCGGGCGCCGTCCAATCGAGGCCGGTTCGCCGCCGATGAACCTGTCGATCCTGCACGTAATGGGCGAACTGTATCGCCGCACGGGCAACCCGCGTTACATGGACCTGATTCGGCGCGTCGAGGAAGACCTGCCCAAAGACGGCGATTGGCTGGCCCAGGGTGAAGCGGGCGTTCCGTACTATCGGCTGCCGGGTAGTGGGCCGCGCTGGGAAAGCCTGCACATCGTGCAAGGCTTCGCATCGCTTTACGAGGCCACGGGCGAAGAACGGTACAAGAAGGCACTCCTGACGCTGTGGGACAGCATCCGCCGTTTCGACCGGCATCCGTCGGGCGCGTTTTCGAGCAACGAGGGCGCGTCGGGCACGATCTACGCCGCCGGGTCCATCGAAACGTGTTGCAGCGTGGCGTGGATGGCGCTGACGATCGACGCGCTCAAACTGACCGGCGATCCGACCGCGGCCGACGAACTCGAATTGACGTTGTGGAACCAGGCGCTCGGCGCGCAACATCCCTCGGGCGACTGGTGCACGTACGACACGCCGCTCAACGGCGTGCGCGCGCCATCGTACCACCAGATCAACTTCCAATACCGGCCCGGCGCGCCCGAGTTGAATTGCTGCTCGGTGAACAGTTCGCGGACCCTCGGCATGGTCTCCGAATGGGGGGTCATGCGCGATACGGACGGACTCGCCGTGAATTTCTACGGGCCGAGCGCGTTCGACTTGCCATTGTCGGAAGGAGGTCGCATCAAGATTACAGAGAAGACTGCGTACCCGGTCGAAGGCCTCGTGCGCATCGAAGTCGCTCCCGAAAAGCCCGTAACGATGGCGTTGCGTTTCCGCATCCCCGCGTGGTCGAAACAGACTTCGGCGGCGTTGAACGGCGCGCCGGTAGCCGAAGTGCCCAAGCCCGGCACATACTTGGTGCTGAATCGCGGATGGAAAGCGGGCGACGCCGTCGAACTCACGTTCGACATGACGCCGCGTTACCAGGTCGGCGAAGGTCCGGCGCGCGGCGGACGCGCGGCGATCCATGTGGGGCCGTTGTTGCTGGCGTTCGATGCCCAGTTCAACGCGGTCGAGACCGCGGACCTCAAACCCATCAACATGGCGGAACTTCGGCTCGAACGCGAACCCGTCACGATGGCGCGTGACATGGTCCATTTCCCGCCGATGGCCTTGTGGAAGACCGCGACGGACGGTGGCGACCCCGTACTCCTGTGCGATTTCGCAAGCGCGGGCGCGCACGGTACCGACTACGAGGCGTGGCTGCCCGCGTCGCATGTTCCGCCCTCGCCCTCGACGTTGAAATTGCCGGCGGCCGATGCCGTGGGCGCCCCGGGCGCGGCGCTCTTCCGGTGGACCCCGTCGGGCGCGCCGGAGGATACGTACGAACTGCTGGTTGCGAAAGACGCGGCCTTTCAACAACTGGTGGCGGACGTGAAGGACCTGAAGGTCACGCACGCGACCGTGAAGGACGGCCTTTCCGCCGATGGCGAATATTACTGGAAAGTCCAAACCGTGAATGCGTTCGGCACGGCGGATAATCGCGAGGGCGCACGAAAGCTCCGCGTCGATAGCGGCGCGAAGGAACCTTTCTACGCCGTGCGGGAGGACGGCCTGATGTTCGCGTCGCCGCTGGATGGCGACGGGACGCCGAGTTTCGGCACGAAGACCCTCGAAGAGGGTCTCAAGCCTGCGCAGGACCGCCATGGCAATCCCAAAGGCGCGGCCGCATTCGATGACGCGTCGAAACTGCGCTACGGGTTGGCGTTCTTTCCCGAGCGCGACTACTCGTTCTGCGCATGGGTATGCCCGTCCGGCCTGCCCGCTCCCAGTATTCAGCAGATCTTCTCGGCATGGTGCCGCGGCATGGACGACCCGTTGCGTGTGACCGTCGACGGCAACACTGTTTCGGCGCGCATCGAAATGGGCGGAGGCATGTGGAGCACCCCGGGCGTGCCCGTCGAGAACGGCAAATGGTTCCATGTGGCCGCGGTCAAACAAGGCGGTTCGCTTGCGTTATATATAGATGGAAAGAAACGACAGCGCATCGATGTGCCCGAGACCGTGAGTTCGGAAAGCGTGGAGGCCGGCATCGGGTTCAATCCGCTGTACTCGGGCGGCGAGCATTTCGCCGGCACGATCGACGACTGCAAGTTCTACGGAAGAGCCTTGAGCGAAGACGAAGTCGCGAAAGACTGCGGCGCGCAGTAACGCAGCGCCGCTCGACGGGAGCGCATGGTTCGACGAGTGCTCATACTGGGCGCGGGTCCGCACGCCGGCGCGAAGGCGCGGGCTGCGCGGAACTTCGGCTGCCAGGTCATCGCCATGGATCCCGATCCCGGCGCTTCGTGGTTCGCCGAGGCCGATCTCCGTTGCGTCGCCGACTATCGCGACCTCGACGCCATCATGGACGCCGCGCAGACCTTTGCGGTCGACGGGATATGCGCCGCGGACGCGTCGTTATCCGTCGCCATCGCTTCGGCGTGCACCGTGCTTGGCCTGCCTGGCGCGACGCCGGAAACCGCGCTCCGTACGTGCAACGCGGCCCTGCTTTACGAAGCCTTCGACCTCCACAGCCTGGCCACGCCGCTCCACCGGGTCGCCGACACTGCCCAGGAAGCCGAAGCGGCCGCCCGCGAACTCAAGCTGCCCGTGACGGTGCGTCCTATAGACGCGTTTCACGGCGCGGGTGCGCGGACCGTCGAGCACATTGAAGACATCGCACTCGCGGTGGCCAAAGCGAAACGCGTTTCCGAAGCGAAGCTGGTCATGGTCGAGTCCCGGCCCGAAGGCGTCGCGTACTACGTGGACGGCGTGGCCCACGCAGGGCGTTTCTTTGCGGGCACAACGCTCCTCAAGGCGTCGTGCCTGCCTCCGTTTCATTTCGACATGGGCGTAGCGGCGCCCGCGGTTCCCCCCGCTACGGCGATCGATACCTTCGCCCGGGGCCTCGATGCCATCCGCTTCAGGCAGGGAGCCGTACACGGTGAAGTCGTCGTGACGCCGCAAGGCGCGTACGTGACCGAGATCGAAGCGTTTCCCATCTGCGAACGGTTCCCAATTGACATGGCCGCCACGGCGGGGCTAGACGCTGCCCTAACGAACGTGGTGAGGGCCGCGATCGGCGAAGAGCCGGAACCCGCGAAGCCCCGCGAACGCGCCGCCGCGCTGCAATGGATGACCTCACGCTCCGGCGTAGTGACGGAGGTCTGCGGTATCGACGGCGCACGCGAGATCCCCGGCGTGGAACGCGTCGCGATGTTTGCCAAGCCGGGCGACGTGATGCGGCACGTGGTCGACGAGGCCACTCGAGACCAAGTCGGCTACGTGGTGGCAACCGGAGCAAGGTTCGAAGAAGCCCGTGCCGCAGCGCAGAAGGCGTGCGACTGCATCGAGATCGTGACCCGGCCTGCGCTCTGACCTGAGAAAAGCGAGACATGTAGGGTGGGTGCAGCGAAGCGCAACCCACCGGCAATAGCGAATCGGTGGGTTGCGCTTCGCTGCACCCACCTTACGCCTGAACATTAGGCTTTGGGGTGACTCCTATGCGGTTTGAGATCGAGGCGTGTGATGCGTCCTGCTTGGCGCGATCGGGACGGCTGTATCTGCCGCACGGCGAGGTCGAGACGCCGATCTTCATGCCCGTGGGCACACAGGGCAGCGTGAAGGCGCTCGCGCAGGAAGACCTCCATGCGATTGACGCGCGGATCATTTTGTCGAATGCATATCATCTTTATCTACGCCCGGGGACGGACGTGCTCGATGCGGCGGGCGGCCTGCACACATTCATGCGCTGGGACCGGCCCATCCTGACGGATTCCGGCGGATTCCAAGTTTTCAGCCTCGCCGATCTGCGCAAGGTCACGCCCGAAGGCGTCACGTTTCAGAGCCATATCGACGGCTCCCGTCATTTCATGACGCCGGAGAAGGCCATCGACGTCCAGGTCTCGATCGGCTCCGACATCATGATGTGCTTCGACGAATGCACGAGCTATCCCGCGACGCGCGAGGCCGCCGCGAAATCGATGCGCATGACGCTCGACTGGGCCAAGCGCTGCAAGGCGCGCTGGCTCGAACGCAGTCCCGAGCGACAGGCGCTGTTCGGCATCGTGCAGGGCAGCGTGTACGACGACCTGCGCGCAGAGAGCGCTGCAGGCACCGTGGAGATCGGATTCCCCGGCTACGCGATCGGCGGCGTCAGCGTTGGCGAACGCAAGGATGAGATGATCCGCGTAGTGGAGTGGACCGCGCCGAAACTGCCGGACGCGTGCCCGCGTTACCTTATGGGCGTAGGGCCGCCGGAGGATTTCCTGCATGCGATCGAGCACGGCGTCGACATGTTCGATTGCGTGATGCCCACGCGGAACGCGCGCAACGGAAGCTTGTTCACATCCGAGGGCCGGCTCAATATCAAGAACCAGCGATTCGGCACGGATTTCGGTCCGCTCGATCCCGCATGCGCGTGTCCCGTATGCCAAACGTATACGCGCGCGTATCTGCATCATTTGTTCAAAGCGGGCGAGATTGCGGTGTTGCGCCTCAATACTTTACACAACCTTTTCTTTATGCTACAATTGGCGGCTCGTGTCCGGAGCGCGATACGCGAAGGGCGGTTCCTCGCGTTCAAACAAGCGTTTCTGAAATCCTACGCCGCCTCGTCCGAGAGTTAGAGAACGGGGTGGAAGGCGGTTCCCTACGTTAAGGAGGAGTTGCACACGTGTGGCCATTGATGTTGGCGCAGGCTCAAGAGGCGGCTCAAGGAACAGCGGCTGACGCCCCGGCGGGACCTACCGGCGGAATCGGCGGCCAATTTGTCTTCATGATGCTGGCAATGCTGGTCATCATGTACTTCCTGATGATCCGTCCGAACCAGAAGCGGGAAAAAGAGCGGCGGGAGATGCTCGCGGCGATCGCCAAAGGCGACAAGGTCGTGACGACGGGGGGGATCTGCGGTTCCGTCGTGGGCTTATCCGAGAAGACCGTCGTGCTGAAGGTGAGCGACGAGCCCAATGTCAAGATCGAGTTCCTGCGCGGGGCGATTTCGCAGGTGACCTCGAAAGCAGGCCAGGACAAGGACTAGAAACCGCAGCCATGACGCAACGCCTTGCGAACGCCTCGATGCGAGGCCCAACGCGCGTTGCTTGGAGTCATCGATGAAAACGAAATTGTACCGCACCATCATCATCTACGCCGTATTGGTCTTTACGGTGATTTACATCTACCCGACGCTGGGCTGGCTGTCGCTGTCGCCTGCGCAGCAAGAGGCTCGGGTCAAGCAGTGGAAGGAAGAGGACAGCGTCTTCACGAAACCGAACTTCTGGTCAGACACCTGGAAGAGCGTCAAGCGGTGGTCGCAGTTCGACCGCACGAAAGTCGTAAACCTGGGGCTGGACCTTCAGGGCGGCGTCCACATGGTGCTCGGGTTCGATCTGACACCGGAGATGAAGGAGCAAAAGCTCACCGAAGAATACGTGCAGAATCTCATCCTTCAACGCATTCGCCGCCGTATTAACGATTTCGAAGCGAAGGACCCGCTGATTCAAGCCATGGGCACGAATCAGATTCAGATCCAGCTTCCCGGCGAAAAGGACGTCGAGCGCGCTATCAACCTGATCAAGAAGACGGCGCATTTGACCTTCAACATCGTCGCAGGGCGCGACGAGACCGTCAAGGTATTCGACGCGATCCGCAAGAACCCGAAGTTCGACAAGCGCTTCACGCCATTCCTCAAACCGCCGGACCCGCGGAGCGGCATGTTCCGTCTGCCGATCGAACACGTCGACAAGATCAAGGAAGTCATCAAAGAGGTCAATGAATCGACGGGCATTCTTCCGGAAGGCAAGATTCTGGCGCTGAGCCAGCCGCCGAATCCGTGGGACCCGCAGGAATACCAGATCTACTTGATGGATAAGGAGCCGTTGATCGACGGCGCGGGGTTGCGCATGGCGGCGGCGCGGCCGGACGATCAGAACCCTGGCAAATACCAGATCCTCTTCGAGTTCAACGCCGAATACGCGAACAAGTTCGGCCAGGCCACCGAGGCCAACATCGGCAAACCGATGGGTATCGTTCTCGACGGAGTGGTGTGTTCGGCGCCGACGATCCGCGACAAGATCACGCGCAGCGGCCAAATCACGGGCCAGTTCGACGCGCAGCAGGCGAACGACCTCGCCATCGCACTGAATTCGGGTTCGCTGCCCGTGCCGATTCACGAGCAGTACACCGGCGTCGTTGGCGCCAGCCTTGGAAACGACTCGATCACACAAGGCTTGCACGCCGCGGTGGCGGGCATCCTTATCGTACTCGTGTTCATGACGATCTACTATCGCTTCGGCGGGCTGGTCGCCAACGTGGCGTTGTTCCTCAATGGGTTCATCCTGCTGGCGATGTTCGCGTACTTCGGTCTGACGCTCACGCTGCCGGGCATCGCCGGTTTTGTGCTGACGCTGGGCATGGCCGTCGACGCGAACGTGCTTATCTTCGAGCGTATCCGGGAGGAAGTGCGCAACGGCAAGTCGCTGATCGCCTCGATCGAACTCGGCTATGAACGCGCGACGGTGACGATTGTGGACTCGAACGTGACGACGCTGATCGCGGCGCTCGTGCTGCTGCAATTCGGCACGGGCCCGGTCCAGGGCTTCGGCGTGGCGCTGGCGCTCGGTATCGGCACCAGCGTGTTCACGGCGCTCGTGGTGACCAAGGCGATCTTCGATTTCATGATTCGCCGCAAATGGCTCAAGAAGCTCACGATGATGAGCGTGATCCCGCACGGCACCAAGATCCCGTTCGTCGAGTGGCGGAACTGGGCCTTCGGTATCAGTGTCGCCATGCTGATCGCGGGCCTTGCCATCTTCTTCGGCCGCGGATACGAGAACAATTTCGGCGTCGACTTCTCCGGCGGCACGAGCATGATCGTCACGGTCAACACGGACGCGAAGATCGATATTGGCTCCGTGCGCAAAGCGCTCGACGACGCGAAGTTCAAGAACCCCGTGGTGCAGGAATACGGCGACAGCGCCGATGACGTAAAGAACGCGTTCGCGATCCGTACCAGCGATATCCAAGGATCCGATACCGGCGCCGAGACTGGCGACGCCGCGAATCAGAACGATGTCCAGACGCGCGTGCGCCAGGCGCTTGCGCCGCTCGCGGGCGAACCGGCCGACATCGGGAAGGTCACGCTGAAGAACGTGGCCGTGGTCGGCCCGGCGATCGGTAATCAGCTTCGCAAGGATGCCGTTTGGGCTCTTGTCTACGGGTTCGTATTCCAGATTGCCTACTTGTGGTTCCGCTATAACCTCGTGTGGGGTATCACGGGCGTTATTGCCGTGTTCCACGACGCGCTCTTTGCGGTGTGCATGCTGTCACTGTTCGGCCGTCAGATCGACATGACGGTCGTCGCCGCGGTCCTGACGATCATCGGTTACTCGATCAACGACACGGTGGTCGTGTACGACCGAATCCGCGAAGACTTGAAGCTTTACGGCGGACGCGGCTATTCGTTAGGCCAAATCATGAACATGGCCATCAACGAAACGCTGAGCCGCACGTTGCTCACCTCGTTGTGTACCTTGCTGACGGTGCTGATGCTGCTCGCGTTCGGCGGGAGCGTGCTGCGCGATTTCTCGATCTGCTTGACCGTCGGTATCATCAGCGGAACGTACTCGAGTATCTTCGTAGCCAGCACCCTCGCCTACGTCTGGCAGACCTGGCGCAAGAGCAAGCTGCCCGTGGCGCAGGGCCGGGGTGGCCGCATGCGTAAGCCTGCCAAGGAAGCCACAAAGTCTTCCGAAGCGACCGCGTAATCTCAACGAAATCGAGGGCCTCAGGCAAACGCCCGAGGCCCTTTCCATGTTTCAACAACTACTAATCACGAATCACTAGCCACTGCATGCTATTTGTCGCCGCTTCGCCGGGACGATATAATGCGCCGCCAGGAGGATAACCATGTCGCATATCAACTTGATTACAGGGGGCGCGGGGTTCATCGGATCCCATTTGTGCGAACGGCTGCTTGAGCGAGGCGAACAAGTCATCTGCCTCGACAACTTCTTCACGGGGCGCCGCGAGAACATCCACCGATTTCTCGGACACAAGAACTTCGAGCTGATCCGGCACGACATTACCCAGCCCATTCTCGTCGAAGTGGACCGCATCTACAACCTGGCGTGTCCGGCTTCGCCCGTGCATTACCAGTTCAATCCCGTCAAGACCATCAAGACCAACGTCATGGGCGCGCTGAACATGCTCGGGCTGGCGAAGCGCGTCAGGGCGCGCATCCTGCAGGCGTCAACCTCCGAAGTGTACGGCGACCCCGCCGAGCACCCGCAGCGCGAACCGTACTGGGGCAACGTGAACCCGATCGG
Organism: uncultured Nitrospiraceae bacterium; assembly: GCA_964402555.1. Lineage (GTDB taxonomy): Bacteria > Hydrogenedentota > Hydrogenedentia > Hydrogenedentales > SLHB01 > CAYOCT01. The sequence goes on from CAYOCT010000004.1 coordinate 167,342, forward strand.
CATCCGAAGCTGCTACGACGAAGGCAAGCGCGTCGCCGAGACCTTGTTCTTCGACTACCACCGCCAGAACAAAGTCGACATCCGCATCGTGCGAATCTTCAACACCTACGGACCGCGGATGCTCGTGAACGACGGGCGCGTCGTCAGCAACTTCATCGTGCAAGCCTTGCGCGGCGAACCGATCACGATCTACGGCGAAGGCCAGCAGACACGCTCGTTCTGCTTCGTCAGCGATCTCGTCGAGGGCATGATCCGGATGATGGACTGCGAAGGGTTCGCCGGGCCGGTCAACCTCGGCAACCCGGGCGAATTCACAATCAAGGAACTGGCCGAGGCCGTAATTGATCTGACCGGAAGCAAGTCGACGCTCGATTACCGCCCCTTGCCCGCCGACGACCCGACGCGCCGCAGGCCCGACATCGCTCTGGCGCGCGAGAAGCTTGGCTGGGAACCCACGGTGCCGTTGCGCGATGGGCTGGTCAAGACGATCGCGTACTTTTCGGAACTCGTGCAGTCCGGTTGCTAAGGCAAAGACATCCTCTTGCGCTTCGCGCACCTGCGTGCTATGGTGAGCCGTTGCTTGTTGGTTCTTGGGTGCAATTCCAACACGAGGTGCTGTCATGAAACGCTATCTCGTCGTTACCGCTTTTATGTTCCTGGCCCTCCTGGCAATGCCCGCATCCGCGGCGCCTGTGTGGGGTGACGTATTCCAACTGCGCCAGCCTGACGGTTCGCTCGTCTCCGTTCGCATCTGGGGCGACGAATACTACCAGGTCGTCGAGTCGCTGGACGGCTATACGCTTGTCCGCGATCCGCAGACCGGAGTCATCTGCTATGCCGCGCTGTCGAACGACGCGCGGTCGCTCGTATCGACGGGTGTCGTCATCGATTCGCCGGGCAAAGCGGCGCTGAGGCTGAAACCGCACCTGCGAATCTCGCCCGATGCCGCGCGCGCGGAAGCGTTCGCGGCGCGCGCGCGGGCATTGGCGCGCATGCCGAAGGCGAAAGCGGGATCGAGCAGTGGACCTCCCGACCAAGGCAACGTGCAGGGCATCTGCCTCCTGGTCGAGTTTCCGGACGAACTCCACACGATTCCGCCCGCGGATGTAGACGCACTGTGCAACCAGCCCGGCTACACGGCGAACGGGAACAACGGGTCGGTGCGCGACTACTACTACGACGTGTCGAACGGCGCGCTGACGTACACGAACTTCGTGCCCGGCGCGTACTACATGGCGCTGCACGACAAGGCCTACTATGACAATCCGGCCGAGGACAATGGCCCGAAAGCCATCGAGCTTATCACGGAGGCCTTGAACGCGCTGGACGCGCAAGGCTTCGATTTCAGCGCGTATGACTCGAATGGCGACGGCATCGTGGACGGCGTAAACTGCTTCTACGTGGGCAATACGCAGAGCGGGTGGGCGCGCGGGCTCTGGCCGCATTCGGGCTTCATGGCGGCGCAGTTCGACGGCGTCACCATTCTCAACTATCAGATCACCTATATGGGCAATACGCTCTATATCGGCACGTTCTGCCATGAGAACGGACACATGATCTGCTGGTGGCCGGACCTCTACGACTACGACTACGATTCGGCGGGCGTGGGGCGCTGGTGCATCATGGCGAGCGGCAGCTACTCGAAGAACCCCGTCGAGCCATGCGCCTATCTGAAGGGCCTTGCGGGCTGGACCACCACGAACGTCCTGGGCGTCTTGCCGCAGGCGGGGCTTGTAGCGGAAGCGGGCAGCAACGTCGTCTACAAGTATCCGAATCCGTCGAGCACAAACGAGTATTACCTCGTCGAAAACCGGCAGAAATCCGGGCGCGACGCCAATATCCCTGCTAGCGGCCTGGCCCTGTGGCACGTGGACACGCTCGGCAACAACAGTTTCAACGAGATGACCCCGGACCATCATTTCCAGGCGTCGCTGGTTCAAGCCGACGGACGGTTCGACCTCGAACACGACGCGAACTCCGGGGACGCCACGGACGTGTGGAGCGCGCCCACGTATGTCGTATGTGGTCCGAGCACGGATCCGAACACGCAGTGGTGGAGCGGCGCGCCCTCGTACCTGCGGGTCTCGAACATCAGCGCGGCGGGGACTTCGATGACGTTCGACTATCGCGGAGCGGGAAGCGCTGCGGTCGATTCGGACGGCGACGGGATGTCGGATTGGGACGAAACCCGCGATCTCGATCCCCTCACGCCCGGTGTCCAGAATCCGTTTGACCCGCTCGATATCGACGTCTCGGGCGACAACGGGCAGAACACGCCCGACGGCACGCCCGATGGCGAAAACGATTACGACGGCGACGGTTTGTCCAACGCGGAGGAACTTGCCAACGGCAGCAATCCGCTCGATCCGCATAGCGGGTTGCCGGCGCTCTCGACGTTGGGTCTCGCCATTCTGGGCATTGCGATGGGATGCTCAATGGTCTGGGCGAGGCGATAACGGACGCTTGACGCGGTCAGGAAGGCATTCCTGGACGTTCCGCTCCGGTGACGAGGTCGGATGCGTAGGTTTCGCGAAGGAACCGAAGCACCTCGTCGCGTGCCGGCGCCCACCGCTTATTGAGCACACAGGGATTCACGTCGGGGCATCCTTCCTGGCCCAGCAAACAATCCGACCAGCGCCGGAAGTTCTCGAAGGGCTCGAGCGCGTCGAATAATGAAATCTCTTCCGGACGGCGCGCCAGGCGCACGCCGCCGCGAACGCCCTTCTGCGACAGGATGATCTGTTCCCGCGCCAGGATATGCAGCAGCTTGCCCAGGTAATTCACAGGGGCGTCAATTTCCTTGGCCAAGACGGCCGTGCCAAGCCATGAGTCGGAAGGTACTTTCGCTAATTGTGCCAGGGCTCTAATTACATATAGACCCGTCTTCGAAATCATCGAGGAACTACGCCCCTTCGTACTGCCAGCGCCAAACGTGCACGCATCTCTTTTACACGACTCGTAGGTCCGATTTCAAGTGCCAGCCCTCGAATTCAGATGGGCGCGCACGATTTGGATGCCCTTTGGGGCGTCCACGGCCGTGTCGACCTGTCCGTCCGGGCGCGTTTCGTGCCGCACGCGTACCGTTCCAAATGGTGTCGGGAAGCGGCCTTCCGCATAGTCGAGGCCACCCAGATGGGGCTCGATCGCAAGCGTCCGGCACCCCGGTTCGAGGGGCCGGAACCCCAGCACGTGTTCCGACAGCCATGCCGTAGGGCCGGCCGCCCAGCCATGGCACAAGCTGTGGCGCAACCCCTTGTAACAGTAGTCGCCGAAGTCGGCATGGAGATCCTTCATGCCCGGAGGAACCGGGTCGTCAATCCGCGCGGCGTTCTCGATCCACTCGAGATGGAAATCCTCCCAGAAGGTCGTCGCGCCGTAATCGAGCATCGCGCCCCAGTACTTCCGTATGATTTCGAGGCATCCGGCATAATCGCCCGCAAGCGCTCTTGCCTGCAGCACGTAGTAGCCGTAGAACGTCGAGAGTCCGTACAGCGGATCCATCGCGAGCACGTCGCGATTCGTCGCGCCGGCGTCGGCAAGACCTGCCAGCACAAGCAACGCGTTGGCCTGTTTGCTCGGCGTGGGAGGGGGGGCATACGTCGCGAGCCGGGCAACCGCGTCGCGGCACGTTCCGGCGCGTTGATCCTCCAGCACGTCGCAAAGCGCGGCCCCCGCCTGGAAGGCCATTGCGAGCAGCGCGTGAAGTCCCGCGTGTACCGCCGACGGGTCGCCGCTGCTCGGCCAGTCGAGGAAGCGGGCATCGCCGAGGCGCTCCGAACCCGAATCGGCGATTTGTCCCTGAAGCAGATCGAGTAACGCGAACAGATACGAACGCTGCTCCCGAAGGTAGTCGAGATTGCCGTGATGCTGATACCAGCTTTGCTGCACGAGGATCCACCACAACGAATACGAACTGATGCCGTTCATCCATCCCGGCAGCGGCGTCCGGTCGCGGACGAAATCGAGACTCTTCGGGATGACGTCCACGTCGCCGAACACGGCGCTCGCGACCATGGTCTCAGGATGCATGTCGCCGAGCCACACCAGCCGGTCGCGTTTGATGCCATCCCAGAGATAGTCCTGCATGCAGAGATGGACCGTGTAGGCGCCCGTCTCCCAGATGCGGTTCAGGCGCTCGTCGCTGCATTGAAACGCGCCCTTATATTCGAGATCGCGATAGAGGAAGACGGCCCGCACTTGCCTCAGGTCGAGTTGCGTTCCAGCATCGAGCATATCGATGCGCACGAACCGGAATCCCGTGTTGCCGATCTCGGTAGCGCCGTACCAGGGGATCTCGCAGACGATGTCGTGGACGGCATGGTCGTCGTTGGGATCGCCCATCGCTTCGCTGACGGATTCGCCGAATCGCACGCGAACGCGCACCGGTGCGTGATCCGGCGTGATGCCGTTGTCGATCTGGATGCCGCCGTGAAGCTCGCGCCCGAAATCCAGCAAGATCCCCGGAGCGTGGCCGTCGTGTTTCAGCGCGCACGCCGGACCGTTCTCGACGAGTAGCCCTTGCGTTTGCAGTCCTTCCGTTTGCCACACGACCCGCGTGGGCCAGACATATCGCCGCACGCGCGGATCGGATTGCGATCGTTCGAATGTCATCATGCCGTGGTTCCTCCCATCGCCAGTTCGCCAACGTGGCGTTGCGGAACTGTAATGCGGGTGCATGCGCGTTGGCAAACGCGCCAGCACCCCCGAGTCTCAATGTAGCTCCGTCTTTTCGTGCTCGTGCTACCTCGAGAATAGAAACCCGACCACCTGTCATTCTGAGAGCCTGTGAAGGAATATCAAAGTCTTGCGCTTTCCTTTGTCGGCTCCGTCCTTCCTGTCATCCTGAGCGCAGCGAAGGATCTCGCTATGTGCATAGGCCTCTGATGCTTATGAGATCCTTCACTGCGCTCAGGATGACAGGCAATACGTAGTCAAGAGGCAAAGCGCCCGCGTTTCACAATTTCTTCACAAGCTCTGAGCGAAGCGAAGAATCTCACCTGCGATAGCGGCCTCACCTGCCAGGAGATTTTTCGCTTCGCTCAGAATGACAGGCGGTCCAGTGACGCTTGATGTATCGGGTCGCCGCTTGAGACGCGCCGCATTTTCATCCTCCCGAGTGAAGCCGCGCTTCATGACGACTCGTAATCGAGTTACTCGCGGCCGAGTGTTGGCAGAGGCTGAGACTCTCGGGATGACAACTGTTCGGTTAAGGCTCCGTATTACGGTATTCATTCGATTACGATCACGATCACGAGCGACGTTTGTCCTCGCGCGCGGAGGCGGCTATGATGGCGGCGTCTCGGAAAGGGCCATGGGGTATCGATGACGACCATCCGAAAGAACGCCGTGTGCGCCGCGCTACTGATCGCCTCTGCGCTGATCGGTCGCGCCATGCCCTCGTATGGCGCCGAGCCAATTACACTGTCGTATTTCGGCACCGACAACGACGTGCTCGCGCTCGACCTCATCCAGGAGTTCGAGCAGATGCACGACGGACGCGACGGGCATCCTCCTGTCAAAGTCATCATGGGGCAGACCGCGTCGCTCGACCGGACCGGCGATCCGCAACGTCTGCTCTGTTCGATCGTCGGGGGCGATCCGCCGGATGTTGTGTGGTTTCCGCGGTTCGCCGTGGTCGCGTGGATTGTGCTGGGCGGCCTTGAATCGTTGCAGCCATACTTCGACCGCGACCTTGCCGAACGCCCCAACGATCCGCTGACGCTTCGCGAGGATCAGTTCTACCGGGCCTGCTGGGAGGAATCCGAATACGACGGCGAGGTGTACGCGATTACGGCGACCGCCGACAACCGCGTCCTGTACTACAACCTTGACGTGCTCGAAAAGAATGCGGACGCGCTGAAGGCCGTCGGCTGCGTGGACCCATCCGACCCGAACAAAGTGGGGCCGCCGCGCACGTGGTCACAATTGAAGGAAGCCGTCAAGATCTTGACCGAACGCGACGCGCACGGACGCCTGACGCGCGTGGGGTTCATTCCCAACTACGGCAACGCCTGGCTCTACCTCTACGGCTGGCTCAACGGCGGCGAGTTCATCAGCCCGGACGGCCGGACATGCACCCTCAACGCGCCGGAGATTGTCGACGCGCTCGTATTCATGACCGAACTCTACGATCTTATGGGCGGTGTCGAGGCCGTCAGCGCCTTCGAAACCTCGATGCCCGTCGGCGACATTGACCCGTTCATGTCCGGCAAAGTCGCCATGAAGATCGATTGCGAACCGTTCATCGGTGCGATCGCGTCCGCGCGGCGCGACCTGCGTTTCGGCGTGACGCTGCCGCCCGCCCCCGAAGGCAAACCGCGGTTCGGCTGGTCGGGCGGCTGGTCGTGGGTGATCCCCAAAGGCGCAAAGCACCCAGCCGAAGCGTGGGAGTTCATCAAATACATGGCCTCGCAACGCGCGTTCGAGGTGCGCGCCGACGCGCAACGCCAGATGGCCCGCGCGGGCGGCAACGTGTTTATCCCTTCGTTCTGCGGGCGCATTGATGTCAACCAGTGGGCCGCCGAACACTACGTCTACAGCGACCTCGCAATCGACACGAAGTTCAAAGACGCGTACCGCGTCGCGCTCGATTCGCTTCCGATCGCGAAGTGGCGTCCGCGGACGCCCGCCAGCCAGTTGCTGTGGAACGAACACGTCCGCGCCATGGAAGCCGGGCTATATCGCCGCTACGATCCCGTCGACCTGCGCCGCAACGCGCAGATCGCGCTCGACAACGGCACGCGCGTCGTCCAGGCGGAACTCGACCGCATCTTCAAACCCGTGCCGTATCCCGTTCTGCGATGGCAGCCCATCGTAATTGCCTACGGAATCCTGCTGATGGCGATTGCCACGGGGGTGTACCTGTACTTTAACCGTACCATGCAGGCGCGCGGCTACTTCCGCCAGGAGTTCCGCGCGGGCTACGCCTTCGCGACGCCATGGTTTCTCGGATTCGCGATCTTCGGTGGCGGCCCGATCCTGTTCTCGCTGATCATGAGCCTCTGCGAATATGACGTGCTCTCTGCGCCGAAATTCGTCGGACTCAAGAACTACGCCGACATGTTCTTCCACGATGCGCTGTTCTACAAATCGCTCGGCAACACCCTGTTCATGGTGTTTGGCATCCCCCTGGGCATGGCTGTGAGCCTCTGCATCGCGATGCTGCTCAACTACGAGATCCGCGGGATGGCCGTGTACCGCACCTTCTTCTACCTGCCCGCGATCATGCCCGCCGTCGCCGCCGCGATCCTGTGGATCTGGATCTTCAACCCGCACGAGGGCCTGCTCAACGCGTTGCTAGCGCGCATCGGGATCGCCGGGCCGTCATGGCTCCAGAATCAGAACTGGTCGAAGCCGGCGCTGATCCTGATGGGCCTGTGGGGCGCGGGCGGCGGGATGATCGTATGGCTGGCCGGACTGAAAGGTATCCCCCCGCACCTGTACGAGGCCGCGCGCATCGACGGCGCAGGCCCGCTACGCTGCTTCTGGAACGTGACCCTTCCGATGCTCAGCCCGTACATTCTGTTCAATCTGATCATGGGCCTGATCGGCTCATTCCAGATCTTTACCCAAGCTTACGTCATGACCCAAGGCGGCCCCGTCGATTCGACGTTGTTCTACGCCTATCTCCTCTTCAACAACGCCTTCCGCTACCTGCGCATGGGCTACGCCTCGGCGATGGCCTGGGTCCTCTTCGCGATCGTTCTCGCGCTCACCGTCCTCCAGCTACGCCTGTCCAAAACCTGGGTCCACTACGAATCCGGCGAGTAGGACTTTCTTATTGCCAGAGCACTACCCCAAAGACCGTGTCATTCTGAGCGCGAGCGACGAATCTCTTTTCGGAACGACACACGCACGCACGTCAAAGCGCCACTTCGTGCTGAGGTCTCCTCACGACCAGTCCGGAATTGAAGTCCTTCCTGAACTTCAAAACGGCGATTTGGAGTTCTGGATCGGACAGGGGCATTTGCGTGCAAATCACATACGAAGACTTGGGGTGCTTGTGGGGGTCGACGCTCAGTTGCTTGATCGAGGCACAGAGTTGATCCACACCGTGACCTACATCGCACCCCTTCAGCTCGACGAAATGTTCATGGCTACTTGGGTCAATGAGCAGGTAGTCGCACCTGATTCCTTCAGTTATGGCGCAGCCATCCACAACAACCTTCCGGGCCTTCTTGCGCTTCGGATTCAGAAATCGGATTGCGGAGCGCTTTTCTTTCAACAAGATGATGGGGTCTGTTACCGTCGTCTCGCACTTTCCGAAATCGCGCGCCATCATAAGACGTCAACCAGGCTCTCGAATTGTACTGCTAGATCTTCCGAAACGGCATCCAACGTTCCCCCTGAAACAAGACCCGTGTCTTCGTCAATTAGATCTGTGCATCCGCCGTCTCGTAATTCGTACGCCCTGAAATCGGATGGGGAAAGCGCATATTCCTTCGGAACGATCTTGCACAACTTGCGTCGCGTCGCAACATCCGCCCTTTCGAGAATGGCTCCCGCCTGGATAAGATTGTTGAAAGAAGTCAGGATGTATGGACTATGAGTAGTAATCACAAACTGTCTATGGTGTGTATGTATATTATAAGCTAACGAAACTAGGTTTACGATGCTCCGTTGCGACCGAGGAAACAGATGTGCCTCAGGTTCCTCCACGTAGACGCAAGCGCCGTGGAGGCCGCTCGATGGATAAATCATGAAACGAATCAGCGTGGCAAGAGGGAGGGATGCTTGTTGTCCGGAAGACGCGTTTGCAACGCCCACGGTTCTTCCGTCCGCTGTGTAGAAGAAGTCCTGATCGTTCTCCCGGTAGTACCTGGCATCCAAGACTCCGCAAATAACACGGTCGGCTTCTTCGAGGGTCCTGCGAAGATCTAAAGGAGGAGAGGTATGGCGTAGGTCCTTTCCAGGGAAACTGTCTCTAACGAGTTCATAGATCTTGCCGAACTCAACAAGGAAAGGGTCCATACCAACATCGCGCGACAGGAAAGAAAAGATACTTCCATAGACACTTGCAAAGAAGGATCGGCTCGCCGGTACGAACAACTGCGACCAATCGAAATACTCACTGATTCTCTGTGCCTGAAGCGAATTGAGTTGCTGTCTTGCGTCTTCATAACGTCGTATCGCTGAATTCAACGGAGTCTGCGTAGAGGGGTTGCGGCTTTTCTTTGGCCTTGCCCGGCGCAATCCGGAAGTCACTTCATTGAAAAGGTCCGAGAAATCGCTTGAGCAACAGAAGTCAGCCGACGCGTCAGTCGAAGACGAACGCTTAACGGAAAGAAAGGACTCCCCAATTCGATAAGTTGTACTAAACGATCTAGAAGGCCATGAAGAGCTTGGAAAGTAGCGTTCGAAACGTTGCCGCATACGTCTCTTGAGATCGGCCCATTTTCCCGCTGCTACCAAGGTATTGACCATTTCATCATGAAAGCTCTTGAATAGGTATAGGAGTTCAGCGCATACGCTCTTGCCGGTAGCCTGCGGACCGATAAGGAGGTTTATTCTTCCAATATCGAGTTCGACGTGTTTCATACCGGCGAAGTTCTCGACGATGAGTTTCTCTCGGGCTTCCTTCTTCATGGCATGCCCCTCGTTCTTGTTCGAGCCTTTGGATCTCATGTCGTGCGGTGTTCCTTATTCTCGGATAATTACGTTTTCGAGCGGCTGGACGTTGCCTCGGGTGATAGTCTTGACGCCGGAGAAGGCCGCCCATTTGACCGCGTTGTGGATGACCTTCATGACGGTCTCGTTGTAGTAAATCGGGAACGTCTCGTGGCCGGGGCGGAAGTAGAAGATCTTGCCTTGGCCGCGATGCCAGCAGCAGCCGCTACGGAACACTTCGCCGCCTTGGAACCAACTCACAAACACAAGTTCCTCGGGCTTCGGGATGTCGAAGTGTTCGCCGTACATCTCTGTGTGTTCCAGTTCGATGTATTCCGGGAGGCCGTCGGCGATGGGATGCGCCGGGTCGACGACCCACAGCCGTTCGAGTTCGCCGATCTCGCGCCACTTGAGATGGCAGCTTGTGCCCATGCACCGCACGAACGGTTTCGAGAGGTGTCCTGAATGCAGGACGATCAGGCCCATGCCGTCCCACACGCGCTGTTGGACGCGCGCGGCGTGTTCGTCCGTGACGAGATGATGCGCCATGTGGCCCCACCAGGTCATGACATCGGTGTTGTTCAGAATATCATCGGTCAGGCCCTGGCCTTCATGATCGAGCTCGGACACGTGCACCGAAGCGATGCCATCCTGCTTCCGCAAGTACGCGGCAATGGGCGCGCCCAATCCTTCCGGGTACACGTTCCGTACTGCTTCGTCAGTCTTTTCGTGCACGCCTTCGTTCCACACCGTGACTCGGAGTCCCTTGCTCATGATCCATCCTTTCCGCGTTGATACGTCTCGTGTAGCGCGTCATTCCGACAACATCTTGCCTCTGGTCGCGAACGCCGCGAAAAGCAGACAGCCACGCTTTTCAAACTGCCGAAAAGCGAGTCAGTCCCTGTTTTCCGCTCAACCCGCGTCCGCCATTGTAAGTAGATCGCGAACGCGGATCAAAGGCATGACGGGAGCGCGGCGGGCCTGGGCAACCTAACGCGCGCATCCGCGTTGACTTGGGTTTCCGGCGTGTGGTATGCTACGCGCCGTTTTCTGATAGTGTGCGGGTGAGCACAATCGTGGTGGAGCTTCGGCTTCCAGCGGGAAGCTGCGAGCTTTTTTATTGTCTTGATGGAGTTCGGGTTACGACATGGCTTTGATGCGAGTAGGTTTGGTCGGGTGCGGCAATATCGGCGCCGACCTGTGTATCGCGCTCCAGAAGGGCACGATTCCCGCGGAAATCGTTGCGTTAACGGATATCGACGAATCGCGCGCGAAATTGCTCCAGCGCTCGTTTCAACTGAACGCGGCGATATGCGATCTCGACACGAATGCGTCCCAGGTGGATTTCCTGGTCGAGTGCGCCGTGGCGAATGTCGTGAAGTCCGTGCTCGACGCCGCGAAAAAGTTTCATCGCGATTGCCTGATCATGAGCGTAGGCGGCCTGCTGGATCATCAGGATCTGCTGGCGGAAGTCCGCGCCGAGAACGTGCAGGTGCGGCTGCCTTCGGGCGCGATTTGCGGACTCGACGGTCTGCGCGCCGCGATGGAAGCGGGCTTGCACAGCGTGATGCTGACGACGCGCAAACCGCCGAAAGGTTTGGCGGGCGCGCCGTATCTCGTCGAGCATGGCATCAACCTGGACAACCTGACCGAGCCGCTGCTGATCTTCGAGGGCACGGCGGCCGAGGCATTCAAGGCGTTCCCGCAAAACGTGAATGTGGCGGCGGCGCTGAGCCTTGTGGGCATCGGCCCGATCGAGACGCGAGTGCGGATCGTGGCGGACCCGCGGGCGACCTCGAATGTGCACGAGGTGGTGGCGGAAGGCGCGTTTGGGCGGTTGCAGACGGTGACGGAAAACTTGCCATCGCCGCGCAACGCGAAATCGAGTTACCTGGCGTCGTTGTCGGCGTGCGCGGAACTGCGCGCCGCGGCGGCAGCCTTTGCGGCCTCGCGCGGCTAAGCGCCGGGGCGGACGAGTGGAGAACGATCATGTACGCAGTGGTGGCATCGGGCGGTAAACAGTCGAAGGTGTCGGTGGGCGACGTCGTGCGAGTCGAGAAGATCGACGCGCCGGTCGGCGACCTTATCGAGCTGAACAAGGTGGCGTTGCTGGTGAAGGACGACGCGATCGTCGCGGATCCCGCGGCGCTGGCCGGCGCGAAAGTAGTCTGCCAGGTGGTGGGCCAGGGACGCGGCAAGAAGATTCGCGTGTTCAAGAAGAAACGCAAGAACAACTACACGCGGACGCAGGGACACCGGCAACTGTTCACGGAATTGCGGGTCAACGAAATCGTAGGTTAACACCGTAGCGGCGCGACGCCACGACTCGCGAAGCGCCGGGCAGGGAGCATTGCATCATGGCACACAAAAAAGGCGGCGGCAGTTCGCGCAACGGGCGCGACAGCCATGCGCAACGGTTAGGGCTTAAGAAGTTCGGCGGCCAGGCGGTCGAAGCGGGCAACATCATCGTGCGGCAGCGCGGCACCCAGTTCCATCCCGGACGCAACGTAGGCATGGGCAAGGACCACACGATCTTCGCGTTGGTGGCCGGCGTCGTCCAATTCCGCCAGACGCGCAAAGATCGGAAGTGCATCGACGTCGTCGTTGCGGCTCCGTCCAACTAACGCCGCATCCCGGCCCGAGGTGGCGCGCCATGCTGGTCGATCGAGCACGGATTAAGGTCACCGCGGGCTCGGGCGGCAACGGGTGTTGCAGCTTTCGGCGGGAGAAGTACGTGCCGCGCGGGGGGCCGAACGGCGGCGACGGCGGGCAAGGGGGCGATGTCTATTTCGTGGCTGACGCGCGCCCGTCTTCGATGCTCGATGTGCACTATCACGCCCATTGGCTCGCGGACCGTGGTGAACACGGCCAGGGAAGCGACTGCCACGGCAAGAACGGCGAGGACCTGCTGATTCTTGTCCCGCAGGGCACGCTCGTGCGCGACCTTGCCACGCAGGAAATCCTCGCGGACCTCGTCGCCGTGGGCCAGCGCTTCCTCGCCGCGAAAGGCGGACGCGGAGGCAAAGGCAACGCGCGGTTTACCAGCCCCACCAACCGCGCCCCGAAGTTCGCCGAACTCGGCGAGCCGGGCGAAGAGCGCGAATACCTCCTCGAACTCAAACTCATTGCGGAAGTCGGCATCGTCGGGCTGCCCAACGCGGGCAAATCGACTTTTCTCGCGGCGGTCAGCGCCGCGCGCCCGAAGATCGACAACTATCCCTTCACGACGCTTTCGCCCAACCTGGGTGTGGCGCGCCTCTCGGACTACCGCGTGCTGACTGTCGCGGACATCCCGGGCATCATCGAAGGCGCCGCGCAAGGCAAAGGACTGGGCCACGATTTCCTGCGCCACATCGAGCGCACGAAAGTGCTGCTCTTCATGATCGACCTCGGGGACGACGATCCCCTGCGCACGCTCGACACGCTCGAAAGCGAACTCGCGCAACACAGCGCTGCATTCGCCGGACGGCCGCGGGTCGTGGCGTTGAACAAAGCCGACGTGACCGAGAACCGCGAACGCTTCGAGGCACTCGCGCCGCAATTCGACGACCCCTCCATGATTTCCGCGGCGACGGGCGAAGGCGTGCAGCCGCTGCTCGAGCGCCTGTGGACGATTGTGGAGGAACTCCGCAACGAACCCGAGGATGAGGGGATTCTGATCCCGGAACGCGAGTATACCTACGAGGCGCCGTTTACTATCGAGCCGATTCCCGAGGGATTTCGCATCGAAGGCAGGCGCGTGATGCAGGCAGTCCGCATGACGAACTTCGACAACGATCAGGCCGTGCGGCATCTGCACCACACATTGCAGCGCATGGGCGTGTTCAAGGCGCTCAAACGGATGGGCGCCCAAGAGGGCCAGACCGTGGCCATTGGGGACGAGGAACTTGAGTACCATCCCGACTGACATCAAGACGCTGGTAATCAAAATCGGAACGACCCTATTGAGCGGCGAGCGCCCCTTCGACGGCCAGCTGCTCAAAGAGATCGTCAAGGATGTCGCCCTCCTCAAACACGAACGCATGTTGAACGTGCTCATTGTGTCGTCGGGGGCTATCGGCTGCGGCATGAACGCGCTTGGTTTGAAAGAGCGCCCGAAACTCCTTCCCATGAAGCAGGCCACTGCCGCCGTCGGCCAGGCCACCTTGATGCACTATTACGAGCGCCTGTTCCTTACCTTCGGCAGCGGGCTGACGACGGCCCAGGTATTGCTTTCGGCATCCGACCTCGACAACCGGACGACCTACCTGAACGTGCGCAACACGATCAAGGCGCTGTTCGACCTGCGCGTCGTCGTGCCGATCGTCAACGAGAACGACTCGACCGCGACGGACGAACTCAAGTTCGGCGACAACGATACACTGGCCGCGAAGATCGCCGCGAAGATTGACGCCGACCTCCTGATCATTCTCAGCGATGTCGACGGGCTGTACGACAGGAATCCCGCGAAGTACAAATCGGCCCGTCTGATCGAACACGTGGACCGCATTACCGAAGACATCGAGGCCCTTGCCGGAGAAACGATCGTGGAAACATCCGTCGGCGGCATGAGGACGAAGCTCACCGCGGCCAAGATCGCGTGCGCGGCCGGCCTTCCTACGATCATCGCGAACGGACGGACGCAGTATATCCTGCAGGATTTGCTTGCGGGCCAAGGGCGCGCGACCCTCTTTTCGCCATCCGAGGCGGCGCTGTCGCATCGCAAGCGCTGGATTGCGTTCGGACGCAAGGCGCGCGGGAACCTCTATGTGGACGATGGCGCCCGCGCGGCGCTGCTCGACCGGGGCAAGAGTCTGCTGCCCGCGGGCGTGACACGCGTCGACGGCAAGTTTGAAGTCGGCGACGCGGTCAAGGTGCTCGACGCGGACGGACGCGAAATCGCGCGGGGTTTGACGAACTACGCGAGCGGCGATTTGGCGCGCATCCAAGGCTGCAAGAGCCGCGAAATCGAGACGATTCTCGGGCACAAGGATTTCGACGAGGTCATTCATAGAAACAATCTTGTAGTTCTCTAGATCTCAAGATCAAAACAGAGTCCTTGTAAACATACATCTAAGACTGGGCGAAAAGCGGGAACTGACTCGCTTTTCGGCAGTTTGAAAAGCGTGTCTGCCTCCGCTTTTCACCCCGCTTTTCGCGGCTCTTATGCCCAGCGACAAGGCGCCATCGGCATGAATCACTACACTAGGTCATTCAGAGGCAGAATTCGGTTCTGGCCTTTGATTTGCGTTAACATAGCGCAGGGACTTCAGTTTCCTTTCCTGTTAGTTTGCTCATAGCTCACGGTATTTCCATCGCGTCCTCTGTGAGAGGAAATTTGCATCCAGCCTCGCGATAATGGTAAACACCAAGAGTCGCGGGCAAGTAGGGCGCGCCCGCGGCAGGGGCCGTTCTGCGGAACGCCGTCACGGAAGGCTGTTTTCCCCTGGGCATGGGGTACGAGGGTGAAGTGCCGTCTCCAAGGCTCGGGGTGGTTTGTGTTTGAAGAAGAGTCCTTATCTCGGAGACATAAACGATGAGCCTGAACCTCGCCTACTTTCTCGATGCCTCAGCACAAATGTATCCCACCAAGACGGCGGTCATTCTGGAGAGTTTCAAGATGAGCTATTCCGACCTCTCCACGGCCGCGAAGAAGGTGGCGAACATCCTCAAGGACCGCGGCATCAAGAAAGGCGACAAAGTGGCCCTGATGATGCCGAACACGCCCCACTTCCCGATCATCTATTACGGCATCCTGAACGCCGGCGCGACGGTGGTGCCTATCAACTGCCTTCTGAAGAGCAACGAGATTCAGTATCAACTCGAGGACTCCGACGCCGAAGTCCTGTTCACATGGAAAGGGTTCCTCGAAGAATCCGGCAAAGCGTTCCTCCAGACCGAAACGTGCCATCATCTTATCGTCGTGAGCCCGCTCACCGATACCGAGCCGCCGTCCGTGGGCGAGGCCTTTATGCCGCTGTTGCTGGCCGCGCCGAGCGAGTTCGACACAGTTCAGACGATGCCCGAGGATACCGCGGTCATCCTGTATACCTCCGGAACGACCGGCACGCCGAAGGGGGCGGAACTGACCCATTTCAACATCTTCTTCAACGCCTTCTACGCGAAGGACCATATCGTTAAAGTCCTGCCCGACGATGTCGGCCTGGTGGTTCTGCCGCTATTCCATTCGTTCGGGATGACCTGCGTAATGAACGTGGGAATTCTCTCGGGGGCGACGCTGACCATGCTGCCCATCTTTGATACGAAGAAGGCGATGGAAGTGATCCAGCGCGACAGGGTGACCTTCCTGGCCGCCGTGCCCACCATGTTCTTCTGGATGCTGAACGCGGAAGAAGCGGATCCGTCGTCGCTGGCCTCGTTGCGCATGGCCGTCTCGGGCGGGGCGGCATTGCCCGTCGAGGTGCTCGGCAAGTTCGAGGAAAAGTTCGGCGTGCGCATCCTCGAAGGGTATGGTCTAACCGAGACCAGTCCCGTGGCGTCGTTCAATATGCCGGACAAGCCCTCCAAGGCAGGGTCGATCGGCACGCCGATATGGGGCTGTGAAATGAAGATCATGCGCGAAGACGGCACCTTCGCTGAGGTCGGCGAAGTGGGCGAAATTGTCTTGCGCGGCCACAATCTCATGAAAGGGTATTACAAGCGTCCCACCGCCACGGAAGGCGTCATCATCGATGGCTGGTTCCATACTGGTGACTTGGCTAAAATGGACGAGGACGGTTACTTCTTCATTGTCGACCGGAAGAAAGATCTTATCATCCGCGGCGGCATGAACATCTATCCTCGCGAGATTGAAGAGGTGCTTTACGGCCATCCGGACGCGGTCGAGGTCTGCGTAATCGGCGTGCCCGACACGGCGCGCGGGGAGGAGGTCAAGGCGTACGTCTCCTTGCGCAAGGCGGCCACCGCCACCCCCGAGGAGCTGCGCGAGTACTGCCAGGAACGGATGGCGCGGTACAAGGTCCCGAAGGAAGTCGAGATCATGGACTCGCTGCCTAAAGGGCCTACAGGCAAACTACTTAAGCGCAAACTGCGCGAGATGGCGATGCAGCTTGGCGGCGGGGCTTCGTAGGTTTGCGATCTGAACCAGCTTTTTTCGATTTGCGCTCTTTGCGTTGACTTTAGTGGGTATAGTCGGTACACTTGGTGCCGAAGTTGTGGTTGTAGGGCGGGATCTTGGTTTAACACCAGCAGGGAAAAGGGACAAAACCATGCAAGTAGCGGACAAAGAAAAACAGAAGTCAATGGATCTGGCGGAAGAGGCGCGAGAAAAGGAGTGGAAGTACCCAAGTTTCATCGCGGAGATGTTTAAGGGCAACTTTCGCTGGGATCTACTGCATCCCTATCCGCTACAGGATCCGGCCGACAAGCAAATCGGCGACGAGATGATCGTCAAGTGCAAAGACGTGCTCGAACGCACGCTCGACCCCGACAAAGTCGATCGTACCTATGAGTTTCCGCAGGAGACGTTGAAGGGCCTCGCCGAGATCGGCTGCTTCGGCATGAAGATCTCGAAGGACTACGGCGGCCTTGGCCTGTCGCAGACGAACTACAGCCGCATCGTGGCGTATGTTGGCACCTATTGCCAGAGCACGGCCACGTGGCTGTCTGCCCATCAAAGCATCGGCGTCCCGCAGCCCTTGAAGATGGTCGGTACCGATGAGCAAAAGAAGAAGTACTTGCCGCGCCTTGCCGCGGGCGAAGTCTCAGCGTTCGCGCTGACCGAACCCGGCGCCGGTTCTGACCCCGCCAATATGACGACCGTAGCCAAGCCGTCCGAAGATGGCTCGTACTACCTCATCAACGGCGAGAAGCTGTGGATCACCAACGGCCCCGACGCGGACATCCTGATTGTCATGGCGCGCACGCCGTCGATCGTCGACAAGAAAGGCCGTGAGCGCCCGCAGATCACCGCGTTCATCGTCGACCGCAAAGACCCGGAGACCGCCAAGGGATTCGAGGTCGCGTATCGCTGCCGCTTCATGGGCCTGCACGGCATCTCCAACGGCCTCCTGCGCTTCACCGATATGAAGGTCCCGGCGGTCAACATCGTCGGCAAGACCGGCGATGGCCTCAAGATCGCGTTGATGACGCTGAACACCGGGCGCCTCACCGTCCCGGCGCTTTCGGGATCCGGTTCGAAGCAGGCGATGTACCATGCGCAGAAGTGGGTCAACGAACGCATCCAGTGGGGCGTGCCCATCGGCAAGCACCAGGCGGTCGGCAACATGACCTCGCGCATGGCCGCGGAAACCTTCGCCATGGAAAGCATCAACTGGCTGGCGTGCGCGCTCGCGGACAAGGGCGGCGTGGACATCCGCCTCGAAGCCGCCATGGCCAAGTACTTCGCGACCGAGGCCGGCTGGCGCGTGTATGAAGATTACATGCAGGTGCGCGGCGGACGCGGCTACGAGTCCTACTGGTCGCTGAAGAACCGCGGCGAAAAGCCCGTCGTGTGCGAACGGATCGAGCGCGACGCGCGCGTGTCGCGTATTCTCGAAGGCACGAGCGAAATCATGCAACTGATCATCGCCCGCGAAGCCACCGACATGCACATGAGCAAGGTCATGCCCATCATGAATCCCAAGACCCCGATGGGCGACAAGATCAGCGGCGCTCTCAAGGCGGGCGTCTTCTACGCGACCTGGTTTCCGACCACTTTCCTGCCGGCCTTCGCGCCGTCCACGAAGTACCTGTCGGCCAAGAACCAGAAGCACCTGGCGTTCGTCGCCCGCACCTGCAAGCGCCTCGCGCGCCGCATTTTCTATCCGATGGCCGTCTACGGACCCAAGCTCGAGCGCAAGACGCTCATCCTGGCCCGCTTCGTCGATGTCGGCACCGACCTCTACGCGATGACCGCCAGCCTGTCGCGCGCCGAAGCCCTGCTGGCCAAAGACCCGAGCAATCAGACGATCAACGATGTCGTCGACCTGTTCTGCCGCATCGCCGAACGCCGCATCAAGATGAACTTCGGCCTGGTGTGGGATCGCAGCCACGACAACCTGATCGACAAGGTCGCGAAGGACTTCCTGGAAGGCAAGTTGAGCTGGATGATCGATGAAGGCATTTACACCGACGTCCATCCTGAAAAGTAATTCGAATTGACATGACAGCGCGGGCGTGGCCGCAAGGCCGCGCCCGCTCCCTTTTTGAGGACGAAATGGACAATCTGTCCACCTTGTCCACTCAGTCCACGTCGTCCACCGAACTTTCGGCCCGCCCCGGTGTCTAAGAAAAGCGACACCTCCGTGTTAAGATAGACACAGTCCAACGAAAGGAGCCGATCATGAAGACATGGGTCATTCTTGGAACCTTGGCGTGCATGGCGGGTGTGGCGTGGGCGCAGCAGCCTACGGCGCCCGTATCCGAAAGCACCCTGAAAGACCAGACCGGAATCGCGGTCACGATCTACAACAACGACCTCGCCCTCGTGCGCGACCAGCGCAAGATCGCGCTGCCGTCCGGCGAACAACACCTGCGGTTCATGGACGTGGCAGAGAAGATCCGCCCCGAAACCGTGAGCCTGCGTTCGTTGAGTGCGCCCGGGGCGCTCGCCATTCTCGAGCAGAATTACGAATACGACCTGATGAGTCCGGCGAAGCTGATGGAAAAGTACGTCGGGAAACAGGTCAAGCTCGTGAATTTCAGCAACGAGATCGGCTTCACCGAGAAACAGGCCGAGTTGATGAGCATGAACGACGGGCCGATCTACAAGATCGACAACCAGATCTACCTCGGCCATCCGGGCCAAGTTGCCCTGCCCGAAATCCCCGAGAACCTGATCGCCAAGCCATCGTTGATCTGGCTCCTGCAGAACACCGGCGCCGATCATCAAGTCGAGGTCACGTATCTGACCGGCGGGATTTCCTGGCGCGCGGACTACGTCGTGACGCTGAACCGCGAGGAGACCAAGATCGATCTTGAAGGCTGGGTCACACTGAACAATCAGTCCGGCGCGCAATATACCGACGCACAGATGAAGGTCGTAGCGGGCGAAGTAAATGTCGTTCAGCCACCCATGCCGATGATGGAAGCGAAGGCGGATTTCGCCATGGGCCGAGCGATGGCAGCGCCGCCTCCCATGCGCGAGGAATCGTTTGCTGAGTATCATCTCTACACGCTTCCCCGCAAGACGACCATCAAGCAGAACGAATCCAAACAGGTGAGCCTGCTGACCGCCGCGGGCGTGGCGGTGAAGAAGGTCTACGAATACCGAGGCAGCGAGCAGTTCTACAGCCAGCCCATTCCCCCGCAGATGGAGGAGAAGGTCGGCGTGTTTCTGAAGTTCGACAACAAGGAAGCGAACCACATGGGTATGCCGCTTCCCGCGGGCGTCATGCGCGTCTATCAAGAGGACAGCGAGGGCATGCTCCAGTTCTCGGGCGAGGACGGCATCAAGCACACGCCCAAGGACGAGGAGGTGCGCCTGCGTCTGGGCAATGCGTTCGATGTCGTTGGCGAGCGCACGCAGACCGATTTCCAGCGCATCAGCGATCGCGTGTTCGAGTCGGCGTACGAAATCAAGATACGCAATCACAAGGATGCCGCGATTAGCGTGGACGTTGTCGAGCCAATGACCGAAGACTGGACCATCCTCGAAAAGTCTAGCGAGTTTGTGAAGAAGGACGCGCGCACAGCCGTGTTTACTTTGCCCGTGGCGAAGGACGGCGAGACGGTACTGACGTACCGCGTGAGGGTGAAGTACTAGGATGCGAAGTTTGACGGCGGCACAGATGCGCGAGGCGGATCGGCGTTGCATCGCGGAACTCGGCATTCCCGGCGCTGTCCTGATGAACAACGCCGGGGCCGCCGTGTTCCGCGAGATCCCGCGCGGTCCTGTGGGCATCGTTTGTGGCAAAGGCAACAACGGCGGCGACGGATTCGTCGTCGCGCGCCTCGCGCTACTCGTAGGCATGGAACCGCATGTTGTGCTCGTGGCGGACCCGGACGAGATCCGCGGTGATGCGGCAATGTTCATGCGCGCGTATCAGCGCCTCGGCGGCGTCATGATCGCGGTGAAGGATGATGCCGCCGTGGCCGACGCCGTTGCCGAATTGAACGGATGCGGTACACTGGTCGACGCGTTGCTGGGAACCGGGATCGCGGGCGAAGTACGCGGCGCGATGCGGGCGGCGATCGAGGCGTGGCCCGAGGGCTACACCATCGCCGTGGATCTTCCATCCGGGCTCAATGCAGACACCGGCGAAGTCTGCGGCACATGCGTCCGCGCGGATGTCACCGTGACCTTTCAGTTCGCCAAGCGCGGTTTTGAAAACCCCGGCGCGCAGCCGTTCCTGGGCCGTCTCGTCGTGGCCGACATCGGCATCCCCGAGGTCTGCGCGGATGACGATGCCTGGGCACGGCTGAAACGCGAATGGCGATAGCGCTACAGCCAGTGTCGCCATCCGTATACGGCCACATCGCGGCGTCGTGCAGAGGAAGCGCCGCCGTAGACCAAAGCGGCGGCCGCATGTTCTTGTCCCGGTAGCGAACGCCAGAAGTCCAGGCCCTTGAAGAAATCCGAAGCGACGGTAGCGCCTGACTTGGCCTCGATCGGCACGAGTTCCTTGCCCAGGTCGAGGATGAAGTCAATCTCGTGCCCGGAAGCGTCACGCCAGAAGTAAATCTGCGGTTCCATGCCGCGATTCAGATACGCCTTCAGGAGTTCTCCCAGAACGAAGGCCTCGAAGATCGCGCCGCGCGACGCATGCGAGAGCAGTTCCTCCTCCGACCGAATTCTTAGCAAATAACAGAGGAAGCCCGTATCCAGAAAATAGATCTTCGGCTGTTTCACGAGGCGCTTGTTGAAGTTGGCGTGATGCGGGCGGAGCAGATACACGATGAAACTCGCCTCGAGCACGGATAGCCACCGGGCCGCGGTGGTATGGCTGATTCCGCAGTCCGCGCCGAGCGACGACAGATTGAGAAGCTGGCCAGCGCGTCCCGCGCAAAGTCGGACAAAGCGCCCGAAGGATTCGATATCGCCCACATTGCCGATCGACCGGACATCGCGCTCGATGTAGGTTTGGTAGTAGTGCCGCAACCATTCCTGAGGATCGAGGCCCTTGTCGTGTATCCGCGGATAGAACCCCGCAAAGAGGGAGGACAAAAGCGACGCTTCGCGCGGTTCGCGCTTGGGGACTTTGCGGCCGACCTCGGCGGGGGACAGCGAGGCGCGGTTTTCCAGCTCCGCTCGCGAGAACGGCAGCAGATGAAAGATGGAGGTCCTGCCGGCGAGGCTCTGCGATATCCCCTCGAGGAGCGCCAGATTCTGCGATCCGGTGAGGACAAATTGCCCCGGCTGGTTGGCTTCGTCGACAAGGCCCTGGATATAGGATAGCAAGGAAGGCACGCGCTGGACCTCGTCGAGCACAGCGCCGCGCTCAAATTGGGCCAGAAAACCGCGCGGGTCTTCACGTGCAAATTCGCGGATGTCGGGCGCTTCGAGAGTAACATAGGCGTGGCGTTCGAACACCGCGCGCACCAGCGTCGTCTTGCCGGATTGACGCGGTCCGGTCACGGTGACGACTGGATAGGCCTTGGCGCTTCGTTTGAGCGCGGCGGCAAGATGCCGGGCGACCATTCACATCACCTCCGCGTGTAGTTTGAACTTTCAATGTTCAAATTGCAAGCCTCTCTCTTGCAAACGGCGGCGGGATCGAACCGATTAGCGAATAACGATGCGGCCCACGTAGATCGAGGCGGCGTCTTTGGTGCCGTTGGGGTTTTGGCCGCGTTCGTGCTGCGAGTACCAGCTTGCGAACAGCGCGGGGCGATCCGTATCGAGCGAAGCGGGGTCGACGAGAAGGCCAGGATACGAGGTGTCGCCTCCGCTCGGCAGCGTGATGACTTCGCGTACTTCGCTGCCGGCAAGTTCCCAAATGCGGGTGACGTACTTGCCGTCCTGCCTGCCTCGGCCCGCGACGAAACAGCGGTCTTTCCAGGTCGCGAATACAGGCGCGTGGATCAACACGCCGGTGGCTGTTCCGTGCCACTGCTGGAGCGATGCATCGCCGCGAAACCACTCGGCGTCGCCCGCCTCGTCGCCCGTTCGCGATAGGATCCATACCGCGCCGTCGGGCCGCCAGAGGATGTCGGCCTCGCCCGCTTTGCGTTCGTTGGTGACCGTGCTCACGAGCGTCCAATCGAGGCCGTTTTCGGATTTCAGGAGGCGCGTCTCGCGCACGTCCGGATGGGGGCGCACCGCCGTGTATGCGGCACTGTAGTACGCGCCGTCATGGTACCGCACGCGCCACAGCCACCATTCCGGTTCGTAGACTCCCTGGATTTTCGACCACTGCGTCCCGTCCGTGCTTGTCGCGAAATACGAACGCACGCTATGCCGGTCCGGCAAGGCGTGGCCGGGCTGGTGCACCGTATCCCACGTGCCGAAGTACACGGACAGGGCGGTATCCGTAGCGGCGAAATGCGGGTCGCGGTCGTCGCCCACCGTGTCGAGTGTGCCGCAAGGCTCCCACGCCTTGAGATCGGCGCTCCGCATCACGCGGATCTCGCCGTCCATGCTCATGTGCGAGGTGGCATGGCGGAAGCACACATAGTAGTGCCCATGCCACGCGATAAGATCCGTGAAGGCATTGTGCATGCCGTCCCCGTAGACCTTCTCCATCCAATCGAGCGAAGCGGCATCGCCCGACGCGCCCGCCGAAGCCAGCAGCAGTATGCCCGTCATCCACATCATCTTCGTTGTCCTCCTCCTCGGCTACGGCCTCGCCATCGCGGTGTAAAGACTGCCGAATTGGAAACGATGCACCGGCGGCGGCATCTCCGACTCGGGTCCTTTGATCGATTTCCAGACGATCTCGTTGAGCGCGAACATCGGCGTCCGGTCGAAATCCGAGAAGTCCATGGACTGAGATTCCTTCGCGCCCCACGCCGTCGCCTGGTTGATCTCGCCGATGTTGTACGTGGGCTTCAGATGCGTGTAGGGCGCCAAGTTCGGCGTAGTGCCGAACGCCGCATACATCGGGTTGGCCGCCGCGTCGTACTGGCTCATCGGTTGCAGGCCGAGCAGCAGTTCGATGGTCCGCAAGATCGCGCTTGTCGTGTAAAACGTGCTGTCGACGATCCCGCGCTTACAATACGCGCTCGCGACCAGGCTTTCCGTGCGGCGCGCGTCGACGTGGTCGGCCCCGTCCTGCGCGTCATCCTCAACCGTGAACACTGCGAGGTACGGCCAGTACTTGCTGTGGCTCACGCGGTCGAGGATCTGCCCGAGTGCGTAATCGTTGCTGGCGACGGCCGCGCGGGGCGTCGGGGCGCCGGGCGACGTGCCGCGCGTATGGTCCTCGGGGAGGCTCATCACAATGAAATTCGGCAGGCGCTTATTGGGGTCGGGGCTGTCGAAGTTCTTCTCGAACTCGTCGAACTCGCGGAAGAACTCCACGGCGTTGTCTGTATCGCGCGCTCCCCAGCACAAGTAATTCGGCGCGACGTGGCCGTGCAGATTGCTGGCCTTGCTTTGGGGTTCCATCGCTTTGCCTTCGCTGATGCGTCCGGCGAACTCGCCATAGCTCCGATACGTCAGTCCCTTTCGCTGGCATTGGTCCCAGAGGAACCCCGCGCCGGGGATCTCCGCATCGCTGTCGGGCGTGCTGCTTTTGCCGCCGTAGGCCGCGGGCCAGTGCTTCTCCGTGTAATCCGTCGCGTACGCGGCATTCGACCACATATGGCCGTCAACACTCACCTCGGCGTCGCAATAGAGGTTGTCGAGCAGGACGAACTGCTCGGCGATAGCGTGGATATTCGGCGTGACTTCGCGTCCGAAGATCGTGATCCGCGGGTCGCCGTTGCCCTGCGGCATATCGCCCAACACCTGATCGTAGGTGCGGTTCTCCTTGATGATGTAGATGACGTGCTTGATAGGCGAACCGGCGCCGACCACCGACGGCACGACTGAAGGTTCCTTCGGCGGGCGCGCCTGCGCGAGCAGCGAATCGTTGTAAGGAGAGTTCGCATATGCCTGTTGCGTCAGCGCGCGCAACGACCTTCGTTTCGATGGGATATCCACGATCGAGATGCTGCCCTTCATCAGCGACTTCACGGTGCCATTCCCTTCGGCGCCAGGAGGAAGGGGGCTGTGCGGGCCTCGGATATCCGAATATGAGCCTTGCCCCTTCGCGTTGCCGATGTACAGTTTCTTGTCTTTCGGGTGAACCGCCACCGCCGACGGATACCAGCCGCTTGGGATGAATCCGAGCACCGTGCTCTCGCCCGCGTCGCGGATGTCGACGACGCACACGTTGTAGTTGTCGGCGTTGGCCACGTAGAGCGTCTTCTGGTCCGGCGAAAGCGCTACCGCGTCCGGCGTCGATCCTTCCGGCGCACGTTCGTACAACGACGTGACGATGGTTTCCGTCGTGCGGCGTTGTTTCGTGTCGATGACGACCACGCTGTTGTCATTGGCGCAACAGACGAATAAACGTCCGTCCTTGGCAAGGACCATATTCGACGGATTGTCGCCGACTCCGATGACCGACGTAGCCGCGAGCGATTCCGTGTCGATCACGGAAACCGTGTCGCTCGCCCAATTCGAGCAATACAACGTCTTGCCATCAGGCGTGATGGCCAGGTCGCAAGGCGTCTTCTCGACCGGGATCCGCGTGACGATCGCGCCGGACTCCGAATCGAATACAACCACATTGTTGGCCGCGCTGTTCGCCGCGAACAAGAGGTTCTTCTTCGGGTGATGCGCCAGTCCTGTCCAAGCGATACTCGCCGGCTCGATCGTCTCCGCCAGCGTCGAGACCGGTTCGTTCGAGAGCTTCCCCGCCTTGTACGAAAACACGTAGACGGGCGCGCGCTCGTTCTTCCTATTGTTGCCGCCGGACACGTACAGCAGCGCGCCGTTGGGATGCCACGCCAACCCGAGCCAGGCCGTAGGCAACGGGATGCGTTGCGTAACTTCGTTGGTCGCCAGGTCGAGCACGACCAGTCCGTGAGCGTTGAAGCCCCCATGCAGCGCGATCAAGCGGCGCCCGTCCGGCGAGGGCTGCATGTTGAGGATCAGGTCTTCCGTGTCCACATGCTTCTCGGGAGGTGTAATCGTCCATCCATTCGGCAGGAGGTAGCCGCCTTCGATAGGCCCCGGCCATTCCGCGGCGCTCGCCGCGACGCACATCGCCAATGCCAGGATACAACCGCATATGTGTCGTTTCATGATTCAGCCTTTCCTGCTCAGACCTCGGGCAATTAACTCTTGAGAGTATAGCAAGGCATTGGGCTCGGTACGAACGGAAGAGCTATAGGACGAATGGGACGTATAGGACTTATGAGTCGTATGGGTCCTATACGTCCTATCGATCGAA
This sequence comes from uncultured Nitrospiraceae bacterium, assembly GCA_964402555.1. Classification (GTDB taxonomy): domain Bacteria; phylum Hydrogenedentota; class Hydrogenedentia; order Hydrogenedentales; family SLHB01; genus CAYOCT01. The sequence goes on from CAYOCT010000004.1 coordinate 193,270, forward strand.
TCCTCTTGACTTTGGTTACAAATGTAGTCTATAATCGATACAGGTAATCGAACGAAAAGGATACTAACCAATGCGGCGCAAGCCCGCCAATCTCGACACGCCGAAGCTCTCCGACATGGAATGGGAAGTCATGAAACCTCTCTGGGAAGACGGCCCCATGGCCGCGCGCGACATCTATGAGCGCGTGCCCGAGGAATTCGGCTGGGCCTACGAAACCGTGAAGACCATGCTCGCGCGCCTCGTCAAGAAGGGCGTGCTCGAATACGACCAGGTGGGCAATTCGTTTCTGTATCGCCCCGTGTATTCGCGCGGCCAGATGGCGCGCGAGGCGACGGGGTCATTCGTGCAGCGCGTGTTCGACGGGGCGTTGTCGCTCTTTGTGGCGCAGTTTGCGGAGGAGGCTAGCCCCGAGGAGATCGCGGCGCTGAAGGCCGAACTGGCCCGCGCGGAGAAAGACAAACGGAGGGGAGGCTCGTCATGATGAACGTCGGCGCCGTATTGCACACGACGGCTGGGGCGTGGGTCCATTGGATGATGCCCATGGCATGGCAGGCCGTGGTGTTGGCCGCCGCGATTTGGGCGATAACGCGGTTGACCCGGAAGTCGAGCGCGGCCTTTCGCCATGCGCTGTGGGTCCTGCTGCTGATCAAACTGATCGTGCCGCCAACTCTCGCGACCCCGTGGTCCGCAGCCACGCTTGCCGCGGGAGCGATTCCCGGCCGCATCGGAACGCACAGCGCGTCGTTCCAGTTCGACGAAACGGAGATTGCAGTCCTGGGAGAGCGCGCCACGCAGCGGGATGCCGCAGGCGTCGCGGCGCCATCCATGCCTCCGCAGTCAGAAGCGTCAGTTGTCGGCGTTGTGGAAATGGCGCTGCTGGTGTGGGCCGGTGTCGCCTCGCTCGTATTCACCGCGTGCGTCGTCCAATATCGGCGTTATCTCCGACGCGTCGCGCGCGGTGTCCAGCCGCTTCCCCCGGAGTTGGCGGAGCGCGTGGCGCGGCTCGCGCGCGAGTTCCGCGTACGCGAACGATTCGACACCGGGATGAGTTCCGAGATTCGCATCCCGGCCGTGTTCGGATTCCGGCGTCCACTGATGCTGCTGCCGCGGGCAATGGCCGACGAGTTGACCTGCGAACAACAGGACGCTCTCATCGGGCACGAACTGGCCCACATCAAGCGGCATGACATTCAGATCGGCTGGGGCGCTCTTGCGCTCATGAGCGTGTACTGGTTTCACCCAGCCGTGTGGCTGGCGGGTTTCAACATTCGGAGGGAACGTGAAATGGCTTGCGACGACATGGTATTGCACACGACGCGCCAGGACAGCCAGGCCTACGCCTCGACGCTGGTGCGCGCCGCCGAATCGTTTGACGGGGCCGTGCCTGCGGGCGCGGGGTTCTTGGGACTACTCGAAGTGTCCGACAATTTGCTCAATCGCATGCGGTCGGTGCTCGATGCGCGGCGGACGCGTAGAATGACGTGGCGCGCAGCCGCGGCTGTAATGATGGTCGTGGCCTTTCTGGTTCCGATGGGGGTTTGGAGTTCGCCCTCGCAGGCCGAACCCGCGAAGGCCGATGCGGCAGGCAGCCCTGACGTCGAACTCGAGATCCAGACATCCTACGCCAAAGCGGACGCGGAGGCGCAGGAGTACATTCGCTGGACCGCAAGACAATTCGGGAAGAGCGGCCTATGGCTTCCCGAAAACGCGTTTGACAGTCTGCCGGCCACGGAGCGCGAGCAGAAAATCACGCATATTGCGGATGCATTGATGGGAGAGTACGGGCGGCGCCTGTGCGAATCGTTGGCGGCCGCCGGACCTCTCAAGGACAAACGCCTTCTTCCAGGCTTGCTGAAAGTCGCGGCCTACGCGCGCGAGGATCAGGATTACGATTGCCGTCCGAAATGGATGGCCGTGGCGGCGCTCGGCCGTCTTGGCGACGAGTCTGCCGTGCCGCTGCTCGTGACCCTCGTCGACCACGGCAATCAGAACACGCGGATGTGGGCGCGGGCGTCGCTTGCCCGGATCACGGGCCAGAATTTCGGTGCGGATAAACAGGCGTGGGGCGCATGGTGGAACGGCGCGGGCAAGACTCCAAGCATCGACCTAGCCTCGCTCAAGCCGTCCGATCCCATTGCGAAGCCCGCAGAGGAAGCCGCACCCGCGCCTGAACCGCGCATCGTTTCCAGTACCCCGGCCAACGGCGCGTCGGATGTGGATCCCGCGCTGGACAGCATTCAGGTGACTTTCGATCAGGATATGGCCGGCGGGTTTTCGTGGACTGGGGGCGGCCCCAATTACCCTCAAGTCACCGACAAGCCGCATTGGATCGACAAGCGGACCTGCGCGCTGCCGGTGAAGCTCGAAGGCGCGAGACTGTATCGCGTCGGCATCAACTCGAAATCGCACAAGAATTTCAAAAGCGAAGCAGGCGTCCCAGTGGCAAGCCGCGTGATCGCGTTTACCACGCGCGGCGCGGACCCGGCACTCGCGGCGAAATTGCAGCCCCCCAAGGCAGTCATTCTGACGCCCGCCAACGGCGAGAAAGGTGTCGATCCGGCGCTCGACAAACTGACCGTCGTGTTCGACCAGCCCATGGGCGGCGGTTTCTCGTGGACGGGTTCCGGCGAGCACTTCCCGGAATCGACCGGCAAACCGGAATGGAATGAGGAACGCACGGCCTGCACGATGCCGGTGAAATTGAAACCCGAATGGGACTACCAGTTCGGCCTGAACAGCCACAGCCACAACAATTTCAGGAGTGCCGACGGCATCCCACTCGAACCGATCGTTTGGGAATTCAGCACCCGCAAGTGACCGGGCGCTTCGTGTCACAAGAGAATCCTGTTACTTGAGATTCTCCTGGGTAATCAGATCGACCGGTGTCTCGCGGTCCGCGGGCGCGGCTTTCTTGGCCAGCATTTCGAGCGCGTACTCAATGCCGAATACCGCAAGCTGGTCCGCGTGCTGATCGGCGGTGGCCAGGACCTTGCCGTCCTTGACGCAATCGTGCACGGCGGAGATGTTGTCGAAACCGACGACGAGCGTGCCGCCGGTCTTGTTCGCGGCCTTGAGCGCGGCCACCGCGCCGAGCGCCATGCTATCGTTCGCGCAAAGAATCGCCTTGAGTTCCGGATGTTCGGTGACCATCGCCGACACGACCTCGTTGGCCTTCGCCATTTCCCAGCCCGCCGACTGGGACGTGACGATCTTCATGCCCGCGGCATTCATTGCGTCCTCGAATCCGAGTTTGCGCTGCTGCGCGTTGAACGCCGTCGGCACACCTTCGACGATCGCAACCGGATCGCCCGGGGCCAGCTTCGTGGCAAGATACTCGCCCACGGCACGCGCGCCTTTGCGGTTGTCCGGCCCGACGAACGGGATGTGAATACCTTTGTCCGCGAGTACCGCCTGATCGAACTTGTTGTCGATGTTCACGACGACGATGCCCGCATCGAGCGCCTTCTTGCATACCGCGACCAGCGCTTTCGAGTCCGCCGGCGCGATGACAATCGCGTTGACGCCCTGCGCGATCATCTGGTCGACAAGCTGCGTCTGCCTGCTGACGTCGAGTTCGTCTTTAATTCCGTTGGCGAGCAACTCATAATCGTTCGCGTGTGCTTCCTGATGCTTCCGTGCGCCTTGTTCCATAGTCAGGAAGAATTCGTTGGCGAGCGATTTCATGATCAACGCGATGCGCGGCTTCGCCGCGGCGGGGGCTGGCGCTGCACTGCGATCCGAAGGTTTCGATGCAGGCGCCTCGCCTTTACATCCGGCCAAACACAATAGTCCAGCGGCAAGCACGACGGAAATTGCCGCGATGGCACAACGTGAACGTGTCATGGTATTCGCCCTCCGTCAAGTACCGGAACATTCTACCATGCGCGCGGCGGGCGCGCTAGCGGGGCGGCGATGGGCGAAATCAGAAACAAGAGAGCCCGTGTGAACAATCCGGGCTAGCCTCGGCCGGGGACGGCGGGGAGTCTGACGGTCATCGACGCGCCGCCGCGCTCGCGCGACCCGGCCCGAATCGCGCCGTCATGTGCCGTGACAATGCGCGAACAGATGGCGAGACCCATGCCCACGCCCTTTTCCTTTTCCGAATAGAAAGGTTCGAAGATGCGCGTGACCTTGTCGGGCGCGATTCCCGGGCCTTCGTCGTCGACGCGGATCTCGTACGAACCGGGACAGGGCATCACGGTGACCGAGACCGTGCCGCGGCCCTCCATCGCGTCGATGGCGTTCTTGCAGAGGTTCGTAAATACCTGTTTGATCTGCGTCGGCGCGCCGGACACAAGGCACGGATGTTCCGGCATCGCGGCCGTAATATGCAGCACGCCGTTCTGTCCGTGATCGTGCTCCATCAAATCACGGACCTCGGCGATGACATCGCGCACGTCAAAGACCTCGCGCTTCAATTCCGGACTGCGCGCGAAATCCAGGAATCCCGAAACGATATCGTTCAGGTGATCCGATTCGCGAATCGCGATAGCCGTCAGTTTCGACGCCAGCGCCGGCGACGACAAGCTGCCCTGCAGTTCGTCGACCGCACCGCGGATCGACGCGACCGGATTGCGGACTTCGTGCGCGAGTCCCGCGGCGAGTTCGCCGACCGCCGCGAGGCGATCCTGCGTTTGCAGTTCGAGACGCATACGCGCAATCTCGGTCAGATCGGAGAAGGACGCAATGATGCCGGTGATATTCTTGCGCGAATCGTAGATATGGCTTGTCGTCAGCCCGAGCAGCTTCGTCTCGTTTGTGCGCGTCAACGCATGAAACTCGTAACTGATGAAATCGCGCCGCGAACGCAACGCGGTGAGGATCGGACTTTCTCCGCCCGACGCCACGCGCAGAACCTGATCCACGGGCTTCCCAATGACGTTGCCTTCTTCCAGGTCGAGTATTGCAGTGGCGGCCGTATTGACCGAGGTGACCATGCCGGTGTGATCCGTCACCAAAAAGCCGTTGTTCATATTGTCGAGAATGTCACGCTGGAACTGTTCCATACGATGGATGCGCTGGTTCCAGTAGCCGCTGATGAACGCCGTCAAATAGAAGGCCAGGGTCTGGATCACGAAGTGGTACAGGCTTTCGAGCCACGTCTGCGCGCCGGCAACCGCCTCTGATGCGACGGGCACCAGCGCGGGAATGGCCGCTTGAATGCCCATGAAAATGAGCGCCAGCGTGGCGAACAAGAATCCCTGAGTTAGCCCCAGGATAAGGCCGGCCTCGAGGATCACGGTGACGAGCAGAGGCGTGAAGAGGCTCTGCGTGCCTCCAGTGAACGCGATGGTCGCGGCCACGACGCCGAAATCGAGCAGCGTCTGTGTCCACGCCAGCGCGCGAGGAACGGCCTTGGCGCGCTTGCCGCTGACGAGGTAGGCGGCGTTCGTGGCAAAGGCGAAAGCATACAATGCGAAGAGGAAGATCCCCAGCGCGGCATACGTGCCCATGCGGTACGCGCCGAACGCCACAATGGCCAGCACGCCCATCCGCGCCGTCCCGACGAACCACGACGACCCGTCTTGTCCTCCGTTGACCCGCGTCACACGAACTTCCGGAGGGGTTTCACCTTGCGTACTACCGGACATGACGTCTCCTGCCGCGTCCCCTAAGGACTACCGATTCCTTCGGCCCGTTCTTTACCCTTGGTTCTTTTCGAACAGCCGCTGCAACCCTTCCGGGTTCGGGCTGCGCTTCATGGCGAGATCCATGGAAATCGCGCCACGCCGCGTCAGCCGGTACAGCGACTGGTTCATGGTCATCATGCCTTCCCCGGTGCCGATTTCGATCATCGAGGGGATTTGCTCGAGTTTCTCGGCGCGGATCAACGCGCGGATGGCGGGATTCGGGATCATGATCTCGAGCCCGAGCACGCGCCCGCCGCCGTCCGACCGCGGCAGGAGTTGCTGCACGACCACGCCCTCGAGCACGAACGAAAGCTGCGTCCGCACCTGGTCTTGTTGGTTCGAGGGAAACACGTCCACAATACGGTTGATAGTCTGCAAGGCGTCGTTCGTATGCAGCGTGGCAAAGGCGAGGTGGCCCGTTTCCGCGACCGTCAACGCCGCTTGGATGGTTTCCGGGTCGCGCATTTCGCCGATCAGAATCACGTCCGGGTCCTGGCGCAGCACGCGCTTCAGCGAGGCGCCAAAGGACTTCGTATCCGAATTGACTTCGCGCTGGTTGATCACGGAGCGGTTGTGCGTGTGGAGGTACTCGATGGGGTCCTCGATCGTGATGATGTGCACGCTTCGCTCGCGATTGATCTTGTCGATGATCGCGGCCAGCGTCGTAGATTTGCCCGAACCTGTCGGCCCGCACACCAGCACCAGCCCCACGGGCCGGTACGCGAAATCCGCCACCACACGAGGCAGGCCGAGATCTTCGAACGTCATAATCTCGAACGGAATCGAGCGGAACGCCGCCACGACCGATCCGCGATCACGGTACACGTTGAGACGGAACCGGCTCAGGTTCTCGATGCCGAAGGACATATCGCATTCCTTTTCGGCCTCGAACTCGGCGATCTGTTCCTCGTTCATGACGCTGTAGATAATTTCCTGCGTGTCGTCGGGCTTGAGGCGGGGATAACCGTGCAGGGCTTCAAGGTTGCCGTGCAAACGAATCATCGGCGGCGCGCCGACCACAATGTGCAAGTCGCTGGCGCCTTCCTTGATGGTCTTGGTGAGTAGCTCTTTGATGCTGATGGACATAGCGCCTCCATTCGGGACGTGGCCCGCCACGGTCCCCTAGTCCGCCGTCGTATGCTCCAACACCTGTTCGATCGTCGTAATCCCGCGCGCCGCTTTCGACAGCGCGTTCTGACGCAACGTTCGCATACCGCACTCCATGGCCGCAAGCTTGATCTGCTGGCCCGACGCGCGGTTCATCACCAGTTCCTGGATTTCCGTATAGTTCGGCATCGCCTCGATGACCGCCACGCGGCCTTTATATCCCGTATTCTTGCATTTGCCGCAGCCGCGCCCGCGCAGAAATTGCGGCGCGCCGTCTTCCTCAGTCTGGACGTATTGGATGCGTTCGAGGACTTCCTGAGGCACACGGATCGGTTCCTTGCAGAAGGGACAGATCTTCTTCAGCAGACGCTGCGCGGCGGCCAGCGCCACCGACGACTGCACAAGGAACGGTTCGACGCCCATGTCCGTCAGGCGCGGGAACACGCCCGAGGCATCGTTCGTGTGGAGCGTGCTCAACACCAGATGCCCGGTCAGGGCCGCCTTCACCGCCACGTCGGCCGTTTCGTGGTCGCGGATCTCGCCGACCATGACCACGTCGGGGTCCTGGCGCAAGATCTGCCGGAGCGCCTCGGCAAACGTCAGGCCGATCGACGAGTGCACCTGCACCTGGTTGACGCCGAACAACTCGTATTCGATCGGGTCTTCAACCGTTACGATGTTCCGATCGACCGAATTCAGCTTGTGCAGCGCGCTGTAGAGCGTCGTGGTCTTGCCGCTTCCGGTCGGCCCCGTCATGAGGATCATGCCGTGCGGCAACTTGAGCGCCTCGCGGAACGCTTCCGTAGGCTGCTGCTCGAATCCGAGCGCCTCGAGATCGAGCGTCAAGCTGCTCTTGTCGAGGACGCGGAGCACCACCTTCTGCCCATACTTGCAGGGCAGATAGGCGACACGGAAATCGATGTCGCGATTGTTATAGCGAATACGGAAACGTCCGTCCTGCGGCAGCCGGTGCTCGTCGATGCGGCACCCGCTGAGGATTTTGAGCCGCGCGATCAGGTTCTGTTGCAGCGTCTTGGGCGGCCCCTTCACCTCTTCGAGCGTGCCGTCGATGCGGTAGCGCAGACGCACCATCTTCTCGAACGGTTCGATGTGGATGTCGCTCGCCCCCTGTTCCAGCGCGTTGTACAGAATCAGGCGGACCAGACGCTTGACCGGCTCGTCCTCCGCTCCGTTCTCCAATTCCGAAACGTCTTCGACCATGTCGTCTTCGCTGACGACGTCGAGGTCGCGATCCTTCGGAGAGCCGTTGACGATTTCGTCATAGAGGTCGTTGGCCTTGCCTCCGCCATAGTTCTTATCGATCGCCCGCATCAACTCCGACTCGACCGCGACTACCGGCTCGATCTCGAAACTCGTCAGCATGCGCAGGTCGTCCAGCGCCATGATGTTCAGAGGGTTGGCCATGGCCAGCGTCAGCACCTGCCCCGTGATCGAGATCGGCAGCATCGCGTGCTGACGCGCGAGCGTCTCCGGAACTTCCGCAAGGACTTCCTTCGGGATGTTGTAATTAGCGACGCGGATGTGCGGGATGCCCAACTGTTCGCTGAGCGTTATAACGAGGTCCTCTTCGGCGAGGTAGCCACGCTCGACCATGACATGCGCAAGGTTCTGTCCCGTCGAGCGCTGAATTCCGATGCACTCTCGCAACTGGTCCTCGGTCACAAGTTCCTGTTCGAGCAGCATGTCCGGCAGTCTGCGCTTTACTGTTCGTGTAGTCATTTTATGCTCCCGCCCCTATTGCTAGGCCGCTTCCTCGAATCCCAAATGGCTCAAGATCTCGTTCGCGAGATCGCACGTAACCGGTTCGTTCGTCAGTTCGCCATACGCCGTGACCTTGCGCAACGCGCCGATCATCTTGCGCACGTCGTTCGGCACGCGCATCGCAATCAACGCGACCACTTCCGCCTCGATCCGGGCCGTGCAGGTCGTAAGTTGATGTTGCAGTATGGCCACGCGCGTTTCCCATTCCGGAGCTTTCAGGCTCGTTACCATCCCGCCCGCGAACCGCGATACGAGCCGCTGTTCGAGCAGCCCAAGACGGTCCGGGGCCTTGTCGCCGGCGATGATGATCTGGCGCTCTTCGTGTTGCAGCACGTTGAAGATGTGGAAGAACTCCTCCTGCGCTTCGACGCGCCCGCCGAGGAACTGGATGTCATCGAGAATCAACACGTCCCAATGGCAATAGTTCTCGCGGAACGCGTTCGCCGCGTCTTCGCGCACGGCATCCGCAAGACGCGTGGCGAACCGGCTCGACGATACGTAACCGATACGCGCGTCGGGGTTGCGTGCCATGATCGCGTTGCCGATGGCATTAATCAGGTGAGTCTTGCCGAGGCCCACGTCGCCATGCAGGAAGAAGGGGTTGTACTTCCCGCCCGGATGGGCCGCGACGGCCTCGCTCAACTTGTAAGTGAACGCGTTGTTCTTGCCCCTGAAGAACGTATCGAACGTGAACCCATCCAAGAGCCGTTCCGAAGTCATCGCCGCGAGCACCCGCTCGTCGTCCTCGTTCGGGGTCGCGCCGCTGTTCAAGATCGAAAAGGCCTTGCGGCGCACGGCGTCGAACGTGCTTACCGACGCATGCCGGGCCTGCTTGCTTTTCTGCGCATCGCGCGCCTCGAGATCCTGGCGCACGGCCTGGGCTACGTTCGACGCTTCCACCTCGTGCAACACTTGACGTACGGTCGAACGCACGAAATCGGGCAGGTCCTCGATTGCCGAAGACGCAGTGGCCGGCGCCGAAACCCGAAGATGCGCCACCGCCTGCATGACGGCGTCCTGTACGGCATCGTCGATGCCCCGCCGGATGACTTCGAGGAAATCGTCGGATGAAGGCATGGCCGATTTGCCCTCACCCGCTCTCGCACGGAGTTGTACGGCCATCTCGGCCATGGCTTCCTGGACGGCGCCGCTTACCCCTTCGCGAATCATGGCCGCCATGTCGTTGCTGGACATTGCAGACGGCTTGCTGCCGGACAATGAGCCGGACTGCCGATCGACCATCAGCGTGGCCATGGCCTCCTGCATTGCGCCGCCAATGCTCTCGCGAACCAGCGTCGACATCTCGTTGCGCGACATGCTCGAGGACGCGTCGGACCTCTTGGCAGAGGGTGCTTGCGCGGGTTCGGGATGTTCCGCCGCTTCCCGTAGGATTTCCGACGTCGCGCTGTCCAGAGCCTCTTCCACAGCTTCGGGTTGCAGGGCCGGCGTAGCGGACGGATGTCCCGCGTCATGCGACTTCGCGCGTTTCGGACCCAAGATCGACATAGCGTCGAACTCTTGCTGTTCCCCGTTGGCTTCCTCGCCATAGACACGCGCCACGACCAACCGGAAATGATCCCAATCGCACAAGATAGGTTTGATACGCAATTCGGGACACATCTTCCGAATCGTGTCCAAGGCTTCCACGTCGAACGGATTCACCATCGCGATGGTGAGAATACGCCCGAGCTTGTCAATGGGGATGAGGCTATGTTCGAGGCAGATGGCCCTCGGGATTAGATCCAGCACGTCCTTGCTGACTTCATAATCCATGAGGCTAAGGTGGGGGATCTTGCACTGTTTCACCAAACAGGAAACCACGGCTTCCTGTTTGACCAAACCCATCTCGACCATGATTTGCCCAATGTAGCCCCCGCGCTCGCGCTGGACGGCAAGCGCCTCCTCCAATTGCGCGGTTCCGATGAAGCCTTCTTCAATCAGGATTTCGCCGAGGCGTTTCGATGGGGCCTGGTCGCCAGCGGGCGGAACTACTTGAGCAGAGGAGGTGTCGTCTGCGGCTTGCTCGACCGGCAGTTCGGAGGCTTCGTCCTTTGCCTTCGCGTCTTTCCGATCTCTCCCAAAACCCAACATACGCCCTCTTCTAACTCTTGTTCATCTCATCGTTGTCATGACAGCAATCTGACATTTTCCGGCGTCAAACAACCAAACTGTCCAAAAACGTGCATGGCAAATGCATGACACCTTGAATGAGATTCGACTTCGTAGCTCAATCGCTCCAAGGGGTTACGCAAATTGCTTGACGTACTAGTCGCGAACCGTTAGGAACCTTTCCAAGAGCAGAGAGCAAAAAGTCTGCCACCGACGGAGCCGACGCGGAGAATCAAGCGAGAGGGTGGTTCCTGCATAGGACGGATAGGACGAATAGGACCTATGGCGGCGAGTCTTGGATACGCCTGCGCTACTTCTCGACAACCCCGCAGGCAAAAAAGTCCTTCGAAGGGAATTGTTGCCCGTGTCCCTCCGAGGCGCATTGCGGAAAATTAGCGAAAAATGGGGATTTTCGTGCGGGGTACGCCATGGCACGCCGGTTGCTCACAATGCCCGACTGATTACGCTTGCAGCGAGGAAAGGAGGAACCTGCACGTGCCGTTTCAGGGAGTGGACACGACACGGTTATTAGTTGACGCGATGAAGGTCGCTCAGACCAATCATCGGATCATCGCCAACAATATCGCGAACGTGGACACCCCCAACTTTACCCCCACCGAACTTGATTTTCAGGCTACATTGCGTCAAGCGATCGAAGGGCAGGGGCGCATTTCGCTCCGCAAAACGCAGCCCCAGCATTTCGAGCGAGTCGTTAATCGTCCAGAATTCGAAGGTCTTGCATTTTTGTCTAAGAATGACTATAATAAAGTCGACTTAGACGATCAGATGGCTAAACTGTCGGAGAACACTGGACGATATACGCTCTATGCCAGCCTGTTAATCAAAGAGTTCAGTGAGGCTAAAGACATGCTCACGGCGCTCAGGTAGAGGCTGGCGCTATGCGGGTAACGGATGTGTCGGCGGTCGACATCGCGGTCAGCGGGCTGAAGGCCCAGCGGACGCGCATGAACGTCATCGCGAATAACGTCGCGAACGCCGAGACGACCCGCACACCGGAAGGCGGCCCGTTCCGAAGGCAACTGGCCGTGTTCCGGGGCGAACAGTTGAAACCTGGACAGCCCGGCGAGCAGTACGGCGTGCGGGTGAAACAGGTGGTCGGCGACCCGTCGCCGTTTCGCCTCGTGTACGATCCGAGCCATCCGGATGCGAACGCCGAGGGATATGTGCAGTATCCCAACGTGAGCATCGCGGTCGAGATGGTGGATCTGATCGCGGCGCAACGCGCGTACGACGCCAACGTGGATGTGATCCTTTCCGACCGGCGGATGACCCAGAAAGCGCTGGAGATCATCCAGAAGTGAGCGCGGGCGCGGCGCCGAAGCGCGCGTCCGGAAGGTAACGTGTAGGAGGAGAGAACAGGCATGGCGGATGTGCTTCCGATCCAGCCCGTCGGCGTGCAGCAAACCACGCCCGTCGACGCAACGCAAATGCGCGTGGCTAAACCGGCCGGCACGCCCGCAACCTCCTTCCACTCGACGCTCACCGAAGCCATCACCGAAGTGCAGCGCCTCCAGAACGAAGCCGACACCACGATCAAGAAGCTCGTGGCCGGCGAAGTCAAAGATGTGTCGGAGGCCATGGTCGCGGTCGAACGAGCCGACGTCGCGTTCCAGACGATGATGCTGGTGCGCAACAAGATCGTCTCCGCGTACGAAGAAGTGATGCGCATGCAAGTGTAGTCTCGGAGTCCCAGCGCGGCGCAACGGCGCGGGGCTTCCATTGTGCGGAGGTTAGAGTTGAAGCATGTCATGCTATCCTGGCGGGACCACGGGTTTGGGGCTGGGATGGCAGGGAAAGGCGTGCGCTCAGAGCGCGCCTTCCGAACGGCAAAGCCGGGCGTTGCGGGACGCCGGGCTCGGCTGGCGCGCCTTCGAGGCGCGCACGAATTGGAACGCGAGTGGGGGCTGCAGGAGGTAGGCTGAATTGGCCTCGATGTACTGCAACGCGGGTCCCGAAGGCACACCGCGTGCGGATGCGCGGCGGCACGGCGCACGAAGGCGTGTAACCCGGTTCGGACGTGAGGTGTAGCCCGTGGACTCGTTACGCCAACTCATCGACGGCATCGTCCTGGCATGGAGGCGCCTCTCCGTCAGCGCCCGCGTCAATCTCTTTGTTGCCACGCTGGCCACTGCCGGCATAATCGCCTTCATGGTCTTTTCGGGAAGCCGCCCCACCTACGTGCGCCTGTTCGACGGCGTCAGTTCCGACGAGATGTCGAAGATCGTCGACACGCTTAGCCAGGAAGGCGTCTCGTACAAGCTCGAGGATCAGGAACATACGGTGCTCGTGCCGATGGCTGATCGCAGCCGGATGCGCCTTGCCCTCAGTTCCAAGGGGCTGCCCTCGACCCAAGGTTCCGCGCCCGGATTCGAGCTATTCAAAGAACAGGACCTGATGTCCAACCGCTGGCTGCAGGACGTCAAATACATGCGCGCGGTCCAGGGCGAACTCCAGCGCCAGCTCAACGAATTCGATTTCATCAACAAATCCTTTGTCTTTATCCGCGAGGCCAAAGACGAACTCTTCGTCTCGCAGCAGAAACCGTCCGAAGCCGCCGTGACCCTCGATGTCAAGCGTCCCTTGACCAAGCAAGAGATTAAGGCGGTGCTGCATACCATCAGCAGCTTCGGCGGCGCAAACCTCAGTGTCGACAACATCACCCTGACCACTACCGAAGGCACGCCGCTGCACCTGCCGCCCTCGAGCGAATTCGCGTCCCTGGCGAACTCCAAGCTCGAGTACTTGGCAGAACTCGAGAAGCAGCGCGAAGACAGGGTCGTCAAAGATTTTGAACGCATAGGGCTGCGCGCGCTGGTCAAGGTCAGCGCGATCGTCGATTTCGACTCGCAGACCGACACCATCAATAAGGCCGACGAAGGCACCCCCGTCAGCACCATGACGACGACCACCACGACCAGCACCAAAGAAGCGTTGCCGCAAGGAGCGCCGGGCGCCATGGCCAACCCGCCGGAAGGCAGCGTGACTCCCGGCGGCACGAGCACCACCGAGGAGAAGGAAGAGTCGATCGAGAACTACCAGCCCACCACGACCGAGAGCAAGATTGTCCGCGAGGCCGGCAAAGTCAAACGGTATATCGTCGGCGTCCTGGTCGAGGGCGAGTCGAAGAAAAGCACCGACGCCAGCGGCAAGGAAACCGTCGAGTACGTCGGACTGACTCAGGAACGCCGCAAGGTCTACGAGGACTACGTCCGCGCCGCGGTCGGCGAGGGCGAGGAACCGACCGAGATCACGCTCAGCGATCAGCCCTTCGACATCACGAAACTCACCGAAGCGCGCACTGCGTTCGAAGATATCGAGCGCGCAAAGCAGTGGGACGTGGTGATACAATATGGATTGAACGCGGGCAAAGTCGCGCTGGTCCTCATTGGATTCATGATCGTGCGCAACCTGTTGCGGCGGGCCGTTGTCCTGCCGCGGCCCGAAGAGGCGCTCGAAGAGTCGGCGCCCACGTTCGGCAAGCCGACCGCCAGTCCCGAAGATATCCGGCGCGAAGAAATCGCCGGCGAAGTGGCCCGGTTGTCGGAACAGGAACCCGAAGCGGTCGCGGCGTTGTTACGCTCGTGGCTTGCGCAAGAAGAGGAGTAACTCGCCACGGCTCGGACAATGGAATCGGCCCTGCAAGGAATGGGAGGCAGACAGAAAGCCGCCATTCTGCTTGCGTGCCTCGGGCCTAAAGCAGCCGGCAAAGTGCTCGCCTCGTTGAGTGAAGACGAGGTCGAAGGACTGACGCTCGACCTGTCCAACCTTGGGCCCGTCGACCCCGAGACCCGGTTCACGGTGCTTGACGAGTTCTATCAGATGGCCGTCGCCAAACGGTATGTCGCCCAAGGCGGCGTCGAATACGCGCGCAACCTCCTCGAAAGCGCCTTCGGCAGCGACAAAGCCATCGAGATCCTGACCCGGCTGCAGAGCAGCTTGCAAGAAGTCCCCTTCGAATTCCTCAGACGCGCGGACCCCGCGCAGATTTGCAGTTTCATCCAGGACGAGCATCCGCAAACCATTTCGTTGATTCTCGCCCACCTCAATCCCCAAGTGTCCTCGATTATCTTGTCGGCCTTGCCGCAGGACATCCAGGCCGATGTCGTCGTCCGCATCGCCACCATGGACCGGACCCCGCCCGAGATCGTGCGCGAGGTCGAACGCGTGCTCGAACGGAAGATGGCGTCGGTCTTCAGCCAGGGATTCACCTTCGCGGGCGGCGTCAAAGAAGTGGCCGAGATCCTCAACCGCATCGATCGCAACGCCGAGAAGGCCATCATGACCGGCCTCGAAGAACGCGATCCGGAGCTGGCCGACGAGATTGCGCGGTTGATGTTTACCTTCGACGACTTGGTCTATGTCGACGACACTGGGATTCAGAAATCACTTCGCGAGATCGACACGAAAGATCTCGCGCTGGCTATGAAATCCGCCAACGACGAAGTCCGCGAAAAAGTCTTCAAGAACATGTCCGAACGCGCCCGCGAAATGATCCGCGAGGAAATCGAGTTCATGGGCCCGGTGCGCATGCGTCAGATCGAAGAAGCGCAGCAGAAGATCGTTTCGGTCGTCCGGCGTCTCGAAGACGCGGGCGAATTGATCGTACAAGGACGAGGCACGGGATCCGAGGACCAGTTGGTGGTCTAGCTCGCTCCGAACCGCGTCCATGGAATGCCCGCATTGAGTGTCAACAAGATCTTCAGAGTTTTCGAGTCCGAGCCTCGGTCGCTCGCCGAGTACGAGCGCGTAGCGCTCGAAGCGATGGGTCCTGCCGTCGATCCCGTTACCGGAGGGCCGCTCACCCCCGAGGCCATCCTCGCCTATGCCCGCGATGAAGCGGCGCGCAAAGTGGAAGACGCGTTTGCCGAAGGGCTGCGCCGCGGCATCGAGAAAGGGCGCGAGCAGTACCGCGAAATGGTCGCGGAATCCGCCGCCGCCTTGCAGGCCGCCGCCGAGGCCATACGAGAAGCCAACCAACGCTTCCTCGACGCGCTCGAGCCGCACGTCGTCGAACTGGCCGGAGTGATTGCGGGCCGCATCCTGTTGCGCGAGGCCGAAACGGACCCCGAACTCATCCGCCGGACCGTGCGCAAGGCGCTTGAACATCTCATCGAACTTGAGCACGCCACGGTGCGCGTGAATCCGAAAGACCTCGAAGGGCTTCGCGCCGAGAAGGTCACGCTGATCGAGGAATTCGATGGCCTCCGCCAAATCACCGTACAGCCTGACGAAGCGGTTTCGCCCGGCGGATGCATCGTCGAGACGGACCTGGTGCATGTCGACGCGCGGCTGGATGCCCAGCTCGAGGCGATTCTCGAAACGTTACGGCAACAGCACGACAAGGAATGACCTACACCGCGGTGAACCCGCGATGACTACGTGAGGCCTGTGTGGCAACCCCGGACCTGAAATCGTATGAAGCGCGCGCACGCGCCGCCGACCCGATCGGCGTTCGGGGCCGTGTCGTCGACGTCGTAGGCCTTACCATCGAGGCGACCGGCCCGCCGATGTCGATTGGCGATTTGTGCCACGTCGAGCCGCGGTACGCCCATGAGCGCAAGGACGCTCGCATTCCGGTCGAGGTCGTCGGATTCCGCGGCGACCACATCCTGTTAATGCCCCTCGGCAGCATGCACGGCATCGGCCCGGGCTGTCTCGTCTTTCCCACCTACGCGCCCGAACGTGTGCGCGTCGGCGCGGACCTTTTGGGGCGCGTCCTCGATACAATGGGCCAGCCCATGGACGGCAAACCCGCGCCGCGCGGCGAGACGTGGGCGCCTCTGATCGCCGCGCCGCCAAGGCCTCTCGAACGCCGCCGTATCGTCGAGCCGATCGCTACCGGCATCCGCTCGATCGACGCGTGCACGACCTGCGGCAAAGGCCAGCGCGTAGGCATACTCTCCGGTAGCGGCGTCGGCAAGAGCAAGCTGCTGGGCATGATCGCGCGCAACACCAGCGCCGATATCACCGTCGTCGCTCTGATTGGCGAACGCGGCCGCGAAGTGCGCGACTTCATCGAAGTGGATCTTGGCGAGGACGGACTGGCGCGCGCGGTTGTTGTCGTGGCGACGTCCGACGAACCGGCGCTCCGCCGCATCAAAGGCGCGTACATGGCGACCGCTATCGCGGAATGGTTCCGCGATCAAGGCGCGGACGTAATGCTGCTCATGGATTCCCTGACGCGGTTCGCCATGGCGCAGCGCGAAGTCGGCCTTTCGGTCGGAGAACCTCCGACGACGCGCGGTTATCCTCCGTCGATGTACGCGTTGCTTCCCAAACTGCTCGAACGCGCCGGCACGTCGCAGCACGGCAGCATCACCGGCATGTACACCGTTCTCGTCGAGGCCGACGACCTCAACGATCCCGTTGGCGATGCGTCGCGCAGCATTCTGGATGGACACATTGCGCTCTCGCGCGACTTGGCCTCGCGCGGACACTATCCCGCGGTCGATGTGTTGCAGAGCGTAAGCCGCTCGATGATCGACGTGACGGACGGACCGCATCAGAAGCTGGCGCAACGCATGCGGCAGACCTTGGCCGTCTACCGCGACGCCGAAGACTTGATCAACATCGGCGCATACGTCAACGGCAGCAATCCGGAAATCGACACCGCCATTCGATTGATACCGGGGGTGCGCGCATTCTTGCAGCAAGATCTCTTCGAGAAGACCTCGATCGAGCAGATCCCTTCGATGATGGAAAAGGCGCTCGCCCATGGCTAAGGAACGGATGCAATGCCCGCGCGCTCGTTGAGACAGTTCGAGGTCCTGCGTCGCATTCGCGAGCGCCAGGAAGAACTCCGCGCTCAGGCGCATGCGGCCGCCGAGCGCGACGTGCAAGCGGCCGTGAGCCAGCGGGCCTCGCTCGAACAGCAGCAGCGGTCCGCCCTCGATGAGGCGGGACGCCGGGCGCGGGAAGATCTTGACGCCAACGAGATACGCCTCTACTATCAGTACGAGCGGCACTTGGCCCGTCAGATAGACGATACGGATGCCCGGATTACGCAGCTTCGCCAAGTGGCGGAGGTCCGCCGAGCCGAACTGGAAGACGCGATGAAGCGCAGGCGCATCGTCGAGAAACTTATCGAACGAACCCGGCGCGGCCTCGCGGCCGAGGCGCTCAAGGCCGAACAGAAGTTCGCCGACGAAGTCGCCGGAAACTTCGCGACAGCGGCGCTTGCCGCGCGGCGGCGGGGTCTTGGCGAACCGCTCTTGTCCGCGCCGGTTTTCAGCGAACCGATGCCGGATGCCGAGTTCGGCTTGGCATTGTGATGGCCGCCCCGAACGGGGCTGGGATGGAATACAACGGATGGGCCGCGCGCGCGGCCCGGATTTCGTGAGCGCTTATGGTGAAGATTATTCTATTCGTTTTGGTTCCGTTGCTCGCGTTCGTGGGCACGGTCGCCGCGTGCCTGGCCGTCTCGGGCAACCTCTCGAAAGAAGGCATCCAGCGCATCATCTCGCCGCCACCCGCCGCCGAGGCGGCCGAGGCCGCGAAGACCGACGCGACGGACCCGCTCGTGCAAGCCCTGAAGTCGCGCGAAGAGGATCTCGCCAAGCGCGAAACCCAGCTCAACGAGCAAGAGGCCCAAATCAAGAAAGACAAAGCCGATCTTGACGCGTTGCGAACCGAGCTCCAAGCCCTTCAGATCGAGATTGGCAAAGCGATCAAGACCGAAGACGCCGCCCAACAGCAGCGTATTCAAGATGTCGCGACATCCCTCAGCAAGATGAAACCCAAAGGCGCCGCCGACACGCTAAGTTCGTGGGAGGTCGATGACGCCGCCAAAGTGCTCAGCAAGATCAAGGACAAGGAGCGCGGCAAAATCCTCGACGCCATGACTCCGGAGAAGGCCTCCGCGGTGCTTCTCAAGCTCCAAACCCCGCGGCTGTAACCCGTCCTGACCGGCCCTCCATTGCTTGGCGCCACCGGTGTTTCATAGTGGATCCACTCTGTCCACTCCGTCCACTAAGTCCACGGTCTAGACCAAGCCGAACAGCCAAGTCCTTTTCACGGTTGTGCCCATCTGTCACCCCAAACCCTCTCGCGGAAGGAGGTGCTTGCCTTGGAAGTAGCAGCGATCTTGGATCTTGTACTCAAGGTTCCCCAGGCCGCGCGGGAAACGGCCGGAACTGGATCGTCGAAGGCGTCGTCTTCGCCGTCGAAAGACTTTGCCGCGATGCTCGCGGAACGTAGGGAAGGCACCCAATCGGCCAGACCCTCCCAAGATGAGGAAACCGCTTCGAAGCCAGCCAAGCCCGATCCGGATGCCGCGGACCACATCGCGGACGAACCTTCGCCCGACGACTCGGGCGAGGCCATCAAAGAAGCCGTGGTTGCGGAAGCTGCAATTGCCCCCTGCGCGAATACGCCCACGTCGGCGCCCACGCCGGCTCCTGTGCCGCTGGCCTCCGAGACGCAAAGCGGGGACACCCCGGCCGCGCCGGTTCAACTCACCGACACGGTTCTCGAAGCTGCGGCTACGCAGCCCGTTTCCGCAGAGACGTCCGCGCCACTTGTCACGGCCGTCGACGATCCCGCGCCCCAGACTACAAATGTCGCGGTAAGTTTGGCCGCGCTGGAGGAAGCAGTCGCTGCCGTGCTGGCAGACGAAAGCGCGGCTACACCCACGGTGCAGGACGACGGCGCGCGCTTTGCCAAAGTGCTCATGCAACTGGCCGAGGGCAAGGCTGGATCGTCGGCCAATGCGCCCGAAGAGAACCTTGTCGTTGCGGCGAGCGTTTCCGCGAACACCGACGAGGCCGAATTCGTCACGTGGCTCAAGAGCCAGGGCTTCGACGTCGAGACGCCTCCCGAACCCGTGAAAGCGGAATCTCCGCCGGCAACGATTTCGGATCGCGTACGCCCCTCAGTCGCAGATAAGAAGGCCGCCGCCCCCGATGCTCAAACCGCCGCCGGCATCGCGCCGGTCCAAGACGCCAGCGTGTCCGGGACGTCGACCGTGGCTGCGTCCGCCGGTCCCGCGCGCGAACAGGCCACGCTGGCCATTCTGGATCAAGTGGCGTTGCGCGGCGTCCGCTATCTTGTCAGCCAGCAAGAGAAGACCGTGAGCATCCATCTCGTGCCGCCCTCGCTCGGCGAATTGCGGATCGAAGTCACCGCGGCCCAGGACGGCATGCACGTCCGATTGATGTCGTCCAATCCCGCCGTGCGCGAAACGCTCGAGGGCCAGCTTGCGGGATTGCAGGAATCGCTCGCGCGCAACGGTATCGAGGTGGCGAAGGTCAGCGTGATCCAGAACATGGCTGGCTACGCCGCGAACCAGCAGTTCTCGCAAAGCAGCGGTACGGCGAACTACTCGCCCGTGCCTGTGCCGCGCGCGGCCTTTGCATCGTTACAGGCTGGCGCAGAGAGTTCTGTCGCCCCAATCCAATCAAAAGTGTCCCTTCACGAAGGCGCGCTGAACGTCTACGTGTAATCCAGGAGGATCGAGATCATGAATGCTCTAGTTGCCGCACAGGCCATACGCCCGCTCGGCTCAGGTACCGTTGCTGCCACGAAGCGTGCCGAAACCACCGCCGCCCAGACCTCCGCCGCGACATCCCTGCCCGTCAAAGACGCCGCTTCGACGGCTACGGTCGGAACCACCGCCACGGGCGAACGCGTCGTCAAGCGCGAACTCGACCAGGACGCGTTTCTGCAACTGCTCGTTATGCAAATGCAGAGCCAGGACCCGTTGGCGCCCACCGACAACACGGAGATGGTCGCCCAACTCGCGCAGTTCACCTCGCTCGAGCAAATGAACAATCTGACCACGAGCTTCGCGTCGCTCTCCGACGAAATCGACCGGCTCAATTTCGTTACCGCCGGGTCCCTGCTAGGGAGAAGTGTGTCCGGCGCCGACACCATGGGCGTGCTGCGCCAAGGTAAGGTCGAGCAAGTGTTTTACGACAGCGCCAACGGGGGCGGCGTGTATCTGGTCGTGCAAGGCCAGCCCGTGCCGCTCGCCAACATCCAGCAAATCCAGACCGCCACCGATGCCTCGGACGCGGCAAAGCAGCAATAAGGAGGAACATCAGCCATGGGTACTGCAATCTTCACGGGCGTGACGGGGCTTCTGGCGCATCAGCGCCGCATGGACGTCGTGGCCAACAACATCGCGAACCTCAACACCACCGGCTATCGCGGTTCGAGCGCCCAATTCCAAGACCTGCTTTCGCAGACCCTGGAAGGCGGCTCGCCGCCCGCGGGAACGACCGGTGGAACGAATCCGACACAGATCGGACTGGGCGTGACCTTGGGCAGTGTCTCCGTCAATTTCGGCCAGGGCCCCCTCGCCTCGACCGGTGTCAATACGGACCTGGCCATTCAGGGAACCGGGTTCTTCATCTTGAGCGACGGGTCGCATATGTTCTACACGCGCGACGGTTCGTTCTCGCGCGACGCGAATGGCGCGCTGGTCGATCCATCCTCGGGCTATCATGTGCGCGGTTACTCGGCCGATTCCAACGGCGTCGTCGATTCCAACAAACCCGTGGACGATATCATCATTCCCATCGGCACCGCGTCCATCGTCCAGACCACGGCCAACGCCATCATGTCCGGCAACCTCGACGCGAATGCCGAGGTCGGTACGGAGGTAGATCGCACCATCCGCGTATACGACTCGCTCGGCACCGCGCGCGACGTGCGGATTACGTTCACCAAGACCAACCAAGTCACCGATGGCGGTACTGCGTACAACGCGTGGCTGTGGAAAGCCACGTTCGACGGCACAAACGATGTGACCAATGTCAACAGCGGCGAAACGGGCGTTCTGCTCTTCGACGCGAACGGCGTATATCACGATGAAGGCTCGATCGACGCCGGCGTGACCGACACGTTCAAGTCCCGGTCGACGCTCGCCTCGTCAAACGAGGTCCTTATCCCCGCCGCGCTTCTTTCGGGCGGCTCGGTTCCCGTGACCCCGTTCGAGTTCAGCGTCGATTTCTCGCAGATGACCGAACTCTCCTCGACGAGCGACGTAACGTTGACAAGCCAGGACGGCTATCCCCGCGGCGTGCTCGAGGACTTCAACGTCGGCGCCGATGGGTTCATCAACGGCGTCTTCACCAACGGATTGACCCGTGTGATCGGCCAGGTTGCCCTCGCCACCTTCAGCAACGTCGGCGGACTGTCGCGCAGCGGCGGCAACACGTTCGTCGAGACGCCGTCATCCGGCGTAGCGCAAATTGGCGCGCCAGGCACCGGCGGCCGGGGCAGCATCTCGGGCGGCGTTCTCGAAGGTTCGAACGTCGACCTTGGCACCGAGTTCAGCAACATGATCATCACCCAGCGCGGCTATCAGGCCAACGCGCGCACCATTACCGCGGCCGACACGCTCTTGCAGGAAGCCGTCAACCTGATCCGGTAACGTTCACTCTTCAATATCCGCGCCCCGCCCGGTCTTCGGGCGGGGCGTCTCGCTTGACGGCCGAGCCCAGTGCTCCCCAGTTCGCATTACCAGGTTTGGCGCCCGTGCCCGTACTCGTGCTCGTGCTCGTAATCGTGCCCGTGCCCGTACTCGTACTCGTACTCGTGATCGTGCTACCTCGAGAATAGAAACCCGACCTCCTGTCATTCTGAGCAACGCGAAGAATCTCACCCACGATAAGAGCCTCACCTGCCAGGAGATTCTTCGCGTTGCTCAGAATGACAGGAGGTCCAGCGTTCCTCTATGCATCGGAGTCACACACGACGCGCTGCATTTTCATCCTCCCGAGTGAAGCCGCGCTTCATGACGACTCGTAATCGTGCTCGTAATCGCTCGAATATCGAGAGACGGTGGCCTCAACAGAACAAGCGTTTTCCCCGGGGTTATGACCACTGCCAGCACTCGGCCGCGAGTAATTCGATTACGATTGCGTTTACGCGCACGACCACGAGCAAGAAAAGACCGAGATACATAGAACCTCGGCAGCGCCGAGCCGGTTGACCCGCCGCCTTGAAAAGCGGCGCCGGGGTCTCTACAATGTGCGGTCAACATGTATCGGAAACCAACCAGGAATCAGGAGGTCGTGCTGCGATGGCACTGATAGATTTTGGCGGAGTCAAAGAAGAAGTCATTATGCGCAAAGAGTTCCCGATGGCCAAGGCCCGCAAGGTCTTGAAGGGCGAAGTCATCGCCGTCATCGGGTACGGTGTGCAAGGTCCGGCCCAGGGCCTGAACATGCGCGACAACGGCTTTAACGTTATCATCGGCCAGTCCAAGGCGTTCAAGAAGGACTGGGACCGCGCCGTCAAGGACGGTTGGGTGCCCGGCAAGACCCTGTTTGACGTCGAAGAAGCCGCAAAGCGCGCCACCATCGTGCAGATGCTCGTGTCCGACGCGGCGCAACGCGCGATCTGGCCCGCCATCAAGAAATGCCTCAATCCCGGCGACGCGCTCTATTTCTCGCACGGGTTCTCGATCGTGTACAAAGACCAAACGAAGGTCATCCCCCCGAAGAATGTCGACGTGATCATGGTCGCCCCGAAGGGTTCCGGTCTCAACGTGCGCCGCAACTTCCTGTCCGGCGCGGGCATCAATTCGAGCTTCGCCGTCGAGCAGGACTACACCGGCCGCGCGTACGACCGTTGCGTCGCCCTCGGTATCGCCGTCGGCTCGGGCTACCTGTTCCCGACCACGTTCGAACACGAAGTCTTCAGCGATCTGACCGGCGAACGCGGCGTGTTGATGGGCGCGCTGGCGGGCATCATGGAAGCGCAGTACCAGGTCCTGCGCGCCAACGGCCACAGCCCGAGCGAAGCCTTCAACGAGACCGTCGAAGAACTGACCCAAAGCCTGATCCGCCTCGTCGACGAAAGCGGGATGGACTGGATGTACGGCAATTGCTCGGCCACGGCCCAGCGCGGCGCACTCGATTGGAAACCCAAGTTCAAGAAGGCGACGCTGCCCGTGTTCAAAGAACTCTACGCCCGCGTGAAGAGCGGCGCGGAGACCAAGCGCGTATTGACGACGTGCAGCGGCCCGGACTACCAGACACGCCTCGGGAAAGAGCTCAACGCCATGGGCAATTCCGAGATGTGGCAAGCGGGCAAAGCGTCGCGCGCGTTGCGTCCCAAGGAAGCGGCCAAGGCCATCACCAAGTCCACGAAAGGCGTCGAGGGGCGCAAGGCCAGCTAGCGTCAACACGCAACCGGAAGGGCTTTGCCCCGGACGATGCGAGTCGTATTCGGTATCGTGCAGCGAGCATTATAGCAGGCGTTGAACGCGGTCGAGCCCGAGGGGTTCCTGCGTCGGCAGTTGGTCTTCGACAGGAATGGTGTAGATGACGCGGAAAGAAATCCGTCCGGTCCCGCTGACCCAATGCGGACCCACCGAAGGCGAGAATTTCGAGTACCATTGGACGGGCGAATACGTCCAAGCGCATCTCCTTTCCGACGTAGGCAAGAAGCGCAAACGCAACGAAGACTCGTGCGTCTTGTGCGTGCCCGAGGACTCCGCGCTGAATGCCGAGCGCGGGCTGCTTTTCGCGGTCGCCGACGGCATGGGCGGAGCCAGCGCCGGCGATTTCGCCAGCCGCCTCGCCCTCAACGTGCTCATCGACGAGTATTACCACAAGCCTGCCGGGCCGATTCCCGAACGCATGCGCGCCGCCATCGAAGAGGCCAACAACTGCATCTTCGAGGAATCCGAAATCAACCCGGAGCGGCACGGCATGGGCACCACGGCTTCCGTCGTTGTCGTGAACGGCGATTGCGCCTACGTCGCCCAAGTCGGCGACAGCCGTGTGTACGTCTTGCGCAAGAAAGAGGTCATTTTCCAGATTACGGACGACCACTCGCTCGTCGCCGAGCAGGTCCGCAACGGCTATCTCAGCGCGGAAGAAGCCCGCAATCACTCGCTCAAGAACCTGATCACGCGCGCCGTCGGCATCAAAGGCACCGTCAAGGTCGACCTGTTCGGCTTCCGGCTCCAGGACCAGGATACGCTGTTGATTTGTTCGGATGGCTTGTCGAACCTGGTCAAAGACGAGGAAATCGCCGAGGTCATGTCCATGGACAACCTTCAGGCCGCCGCGCGAATCCTCATCGGCCGCGCGCTCACCGAAGGCGGATCGGACAATATCACCGCGGTGCTGCTCCGCGTCATTCAGCCACCCACACCCGGCCAGTTCGACCAAGGCATCGACGAGGTATTCATCCCCCGTCCCGGTCTTTTCGGCAAGGTCATGAAACTCTTCAAGCGCTCGTAGCGTAGAGCGCTATCCTGATAAACGGGACTAATAGGACGAATACGACAAATAGGGATAGACACCCTTTTCAGACTGCCGAAAAGAGTGTTAGAGCATTTTAATGTTGAGATGCAGTATATCCGCACGAAAGAAACCAACCGAGA
>CAYOCT010000005.1:0-71069 GCA_964402555.1 uncultured Nitrospiraceae bacterium
GACCACTGACCACTGACCACTGACCACTGACCACTGACCACTGACCACTGACCACCGACCACTGACCACCGACCACTCTAATAACGAAGCGCCCAGCCTATTCGGCCGGGCGCTTCGCATTCGTGAAAGCTAGCGTTCGCGCGCCTTCGTATCAGGCTACGCGACAACTCCCTGGATCCGTTGAACTCATATGGTCTCGATCCATCTTCCGGGAGCGTGCCGCGGCATGAGTGCCGGCGCGACGCATACTAGCGTCCGGGTTGCCCGGACCTTCCATCGATGGACCACCTCCTTTCCGCCCTCCCGGTGTTCCCCGCGCGCTTACCATCAAGCGGCTTCGCCACCAGCCAAGGCTCGTAACAAAAATCAACGTATCAGGAAAATTCCGTTTTGGCAAGCGTTTT
Source organism: uncultured Nitrospiraceae bacterium (assembly GCA_964402555.1). Taxonomy (GTDB): domain Bacteria; phylum Hydrogenedentota; class Hydrogenedentia; order Hydrogenedentales; family SLHB01; genus CAYOCT01. The sequence goes on from CAYOCT010000005.1 coordinate 405, forward strand.
TTTCAACCCCTTTTCTTTATCAAGCCACTAGCCACCTGCCACTGACCACCGGCCACTGACCACTGACCACCGACCACTGACCACCGGCCACTGACCACTGACCACCGACCACTGACCACCGACCACTGGCCACCGACCACCGACCACCGAACACTGGCCCCTAGCCCCTAGCCCCAAGCCCCAAGCCCCACCCATGCATCCCAGCCCATATTGTGCTTTGATGGAGACGGGCGCGGCGACGATACCGAAAAGGAGGCATGTCATGTCTGCTGACGAACGGGCCATCGAGTTCAACATTGCCTACCACCCGGCGCCATATCTCCATGCGATGCGGCAAGACCTGCGGGAGATTGCCGAAGTCTGCGACGGCATCTATCTGCCGATCGCGGAATCCGATCTCGCCTACGCGTCCACTATGATCAAGCACTGCATCGATCTCGCGCACGAGGCGAACCTGGTCGTCGTGGCCGACTTCTGGGGATTCGGAAACCTGTTCGCGAGCGGTGCCGTCCCGAGCCTCTTCACGGTCCAGCATCCCGAGCACAACTGCGTCACCAACACCGGCCAGTCCGTGCCGAAAAGCTGCCCCAACAAGACCGCCGTGCGGGCCTTCATGCAATCATCCATCGCGGAATTCGTCGCGCAGTTCGAACCCGACGGCATCTTCTGGGACGAACCGCAATGGAGTCTCGGCGGGTTTCTCGGACGCATCGACGAAGGCGCATGGGTGTGCCGTTGCGACGATTGCAGGCAGGCGTTCGAGGCCGCGTACGGCAATCCGATGCCGGTCGAACGCACGCACGAAGTCGAAGCGTTCCGCAACGATTCCATGCTGCGTTTCTTGAGCGACCTCTGCGGATGGGTCAAGGACTGCGGCGATCACCTCATCACCTCGACCTGCGTGATGCCCGGCGATACCCCCGAATTCAAACAGGCCGTGAGCCGGACCGACCGGCTGGATATCCTCGGCATCGACCCGTATTGGCGGCCTGACAACGACCTGTCGCAGCAGGCATACATCGAGCAGCACACGGGCGCGGCGGTCCGCATCGCGCGCGAGAACGGAAAGCTCGTCGAGTCGTGGGTTTGCGCCTACGGGCAGAAGCAAGGCCACGAGGCGGACGCCTACCGCGCGGCGAAACGCATGGCCGCGATGAACATTGATTGCCTGAGCGCATGGTCCTACCGCGACTGCGTATCCTGGGCATCGTCAGGCGATCCGGACTTAGCCGATCCCGAGGCCGTGTGGAAGCTGCTGCGCAGGGCCTACCACGAAATCCGCGACGGCGATCTCGACATCCACGTCTAGCCTTCGTTCTCAAAACTTGGCGTGAACCCAGCAGCAACTTGTCCCGTATCATTGCGAGCCAACGACCCGGCTTTGCCGCGCTGCCCGTAGAAGAAACTTCCGTTTGGTTTCGCAGGAGGTGCGTGATGCCCTCTGTGGAGTGCGGCGATTCTTCGCCGCTTTGGCTGAGACCCAGGGGTCAGACATGAAGAGCCAGCCAAAGCGGCGAAGCATCGCCGCACTCCATAAAGCCGGCACTCCGTTTCGCGGACCCGGATGAAAGCTCGACGCTTGTTTCTTAGGAGGAGGGGCTGAAATTAGAGGCTTGTGAATAGACTGGGCGAGTCACAGATGGCCGCACAACGCGTGACGCATGTCCTACGCCTTCGGCAGCGATTCCCACTCCGGCAGCGGCACGAAAAAGATCTGTTCCGAGCCGAAGTGACTCGAATTCAGCACAATCGCCCCGCTGTCCGGCGTGAACGACGCATGCGGATGCGTCTTGCATCCTTTTCCGAGATGCCCTTGTGTGAGCAACCGCCGCTCGCACGTCGCGACATCGATGAGCCAGAGATTGCGATCGAAATCGTCTCCCAGCGCCCAACGGCCGTCCGGACTGCCATGCGTATGCCACGCGGGATATTGCGCCAGCACATGCAGCGCGCCGCCCTCGAGATCGGTCCACGCCACCCCGTGCGGCAATTTCTTGTGCGCGTCGTCATACGGCCAGATCGTGAAGATAACCCGGTCCCGCCCCCACCACGCCTCGTGTGTCACCCACTCTTCGTTGACTTCCTTATACACCGGCCGAGGCGGCCCGCCCTTCCCGTCGACAACCCACGTCCGCTGCGGCGCGTCGCCACCCGTCTCCCAACAGAACATCACCACTCCCGGCTCGAACGGATTCGCCTGGATATGGCCCACCTTGAAATCGACCGACGCCAGCGTTCGAACGCCACCGCGATCGATCGCGATAACACCCCAGCGCGTGTCCGGCTCAAGCACCGCCGTGCTGTAGACCGTGTCGCTGGACGTCTCGACCGACAACGCCCCCGAAGGCTGTGGCGCGTTCTCGGGCAATTCCGCCACGTTCACGGACTTGCCCGTGCCCTGAAACGCCGAAGGCACATCGAGGCGATAGAACGCGCTTCCTAGTTGATAAAAGATCTGTCCCGAAAACCACTGCATCGACCAGTTCGCCGGCTTCTCCAACAACGGTTTCGATTTCCCCGTCGCCATTTCCAACGCGCACGGCAAGCCCGCCGACGTGTACACGAAGTACTTCATGCCCGGCGTCCACATCGGATGCGTCTGGTAGACAATGCCCGCCTGCGTGTCGTTCGGCGTCAGGTTGTAGACCTTCGCGCCGGTCTTCGCGTCCACATACGCGGGAAACACACCATCCACCCGAACGCTGGGACGTCCCGTCGTCGCGCACCCCGCCCACGTCATCGCGCCCCATGCTCCCGCCGCTTTCAAGAAACTCCGTCGTGACCAACCTATGCGCATCTAACGCTCCTCGTCGCCTTCCGCCATTCGTTCTCTCGCTGCACCGATGCGAAGGCCCGAGTTTACGAGTTGAGCATGGCCATCGCAAATACAATGGGTGGAGCACGAATGACTCAAGAGGTGTTCTATCGTAATAAACACATTATATACAGCTTACTAATAGTTACATATCTGACCGAAAAACAGGGACGGACTCGCTTTTCGGCAGTTTGAAATGCGTGTCCGTCCCTGCTCTTCGCGGCCTTTGCACCTGATGTTAAGGTGCCATCGGGCCGACTCACTACACAAGGCAATGCGCCGTTCTCTGAATCTGCGACCATTCTTATAGAACGCATCATTTTTCGCATTTGGCAACTAGCAGTCAAATGATAAGCATTTCAGTAGACAATCCAAAGTGTAGTGCGTGTGAATACCTCTACACGGCTTCCGCAAATGACACATTCTGGCAAAGATCTGTAAACTGATATATGGCTTTGTGTTAACGATAAAGAGAAGAATAGGCAAGAAAATTGCAAGATTATCAGTATGGGTGGCCAATTCTGGCCGGTGAGCAAGTGTTAATTCTTTACACCTGATCTGGAAAGTGTTGATTCCGGCCTGGGTGAGGCAATGAGGCAGAGGGTACCAAGAAAAAGGCGTAACCGATCCATTTAACAACCTTGCGGGGGGTACTAGATTGAATGGGATTAACGGTAATGCAATGGGGGGCATGGGGTGGCGCTTCTTCGATCCGAGTCCAAGAGCTAATCGGAACGCGGTCAGCGACACAAGTCAGAACGCTTTACCCGAGGACCTATTCCAAGGAGACCCATCGAACTGCCCATTCCTCCTCTCCCCGCATCCCGGCAATCCCCTATGCGGGCGCGTGGGGTATTGGTACTGGGAAATCCCCGAGAACCGGCTTCATTGCAGCAATGAAATCCTTGCCATCCTCGGGCTCCCCTCCAGCACGCACGCCGATTCCTACGGCTTCTTCGCGGACTACGTCCATCCCGATGACCGGCTGCGCTGGCTCGCGTGCGTCAAGGCCATGATTAAGTGCCCGGCGGACACGCATATGACCTATCGCGTTATTCGACCCGACGAGCGCATCTGCACGGTGCGCCAAGCCTGCTTCGTGACGCGCGGCCGCAGACACGAACCCCTGCGCATCGTGGGCACCGTCGTTGACGTGACGGACAACGAAGGAAGCCCGCGGGACGTTGCCGCGCAACTCGACAGCATGACCGGCTTCGACCGTCTCGTTTCCATCGGCACGCTCGCCTCGGGCGTTGCCCATGAGATCAACAACCCGAATCAGTCCATCCTGGCCTTCTCCGAGTTTCTGCTCGAGGCCTGGAGATATATCCAACCCGTACTTGACCGCTTCTATCGCGACAACGGCGATTTCATGGTCGCCGGGTACGACTACTCCGAATGCCGGAATAGAATCCTCGACGCCCTGCAGGGACAGCTCGCGAGTTCAAGACGTATCGACACCATCGCCCGCGAACTCCGTACCTTCGCTCGGACCGATACCGTCGAACCCATGGGGGTAATCAACATCAATGCGGTCGTGAGGTCTGCCACCGTACTCGTGTCGAATCTGGTCCGGAAGTCGACCGACACCTTTGATGTCCGGTACGACTCCGATTCGCCGCCCGTAAGGGCGCACTTCCAACGGATCGAGCAGGTCCTGATCAATCTCATTCAGAACGCATGCCATGCCCTTCCCGGGCGCCACAAAGGCATCACCGTAGCGGTGGCCCACAATGCCTCTCGCAAGACGGTCACCGTCAGCGTCCGCGACGACGGGATTGGCATCGCTCCCGAGCATCTCGAACACATCACCGAGCCATTCTTCACGAGCAAGTGGAACTCCGGAGGCAATGGTCTCGGCTTATGGGTCAGTTCCGAGATCGTCCGGCGCCATGGCGGCCGTCTCGAATTCGTATCGGCGCTCGGCCAGGGCACGACGGCCACCGTGATCCTGCCCGCTGCGTCCGGCGCGGCCGTCTAGGGAGAGGCCACGTGGGGCACGAGATCGAGGAAGCCGCTCAAGCCACGCCGCCCGGCGCCTATCCGCTGCTGCCGTTGCTCATCGTTGACGACGAACCCGGTATTTTGGCCAGCGTCGCTTCGCTGCTTCATAGCGCACGTATTACCAACGTTGTCTGCTGCGGGGACAGCCGCCGCGTCATGGACCTTCTGCACGAGTCACTTTTCAGCGCCGTTCTTCTGGACCTCTCCATGCCCGGCCTGACCGGACTCGAGCTTCTTCCCCAAATCGTCGATCAATATCCCGATCTGCCCGTCACCATCTTCACGGTGGCCAATGAAATCGAGACCGCCGTCGCATGCATGAAAGCCGGCGCCTTCGACTACATGCTCAAGCCCGTCGAGCAAAGCCGCCTCGTTTCCGGCATCCAGCGCGCCATTGAAATTCACGAACTCCGCGCTCAGAACGCCCTGCTGACCCAGCGCCTCTGCTCCGACCGCCTCGAACACCCCGAAGCCTTCGACGGCATCGTTTCGAACAACGCCACCATGAACGCCGTCTTCCGCTACTGCGAGACCGTCGCCCGAACGTTCCGCCCCGTGCTCATAACCGGCGAAACCGGCACCGGAAAAGAGCGGATTGCCAGGGCAATCCACCGGCTCAGTGGCTGCACGGGCCAATTCACCGCCGTTAACGCCGCTGGACTCGACGACACCGTATTCAGCGACACCCTCTTCGGCCACATCCGCGGCGCGTTTACCGGCGCCGACGACGTCCGCCGAGGTCTTATCGAACACGCCGCCGACGGCACGCTCTTCCTCGACGAAATCGGCGACCTCAGCCCTGCATCCCAAGTCAAATTGCTCAGGCTCATCCAGGAACACGAGTACTTTCCCCTCGGCTCCGACATTGCCAAGCGAAGTTCCGCCAGGCTTCTGGTCGCCACAAATCAGGACCTCAATGTGCTCCAGCGAGAAGGACGTTTCCGTAACGACCTCTACTATCGCCTGCAAGTTCACCGGGTTCACATGCCGCCCCTGCGCAAACGCAAAGACGACATTCCCCTGCTCGTCGAACACTTCCTCGACGAGGCGGCGCGCTCCCTTGGCAAGCGTGCTCCGAAACCTCCCAAAGAACTCTTTACACTCCTGGCCAACTACACCTTTCCGGGGAACATTCGCGAACTCGAAGCCATGGTTTTCGAGGCCCTGTGCCAACACGGGACCCACCGCTTGGCCACCGACGTCTTCAAATCGAGAATGCAGATCGAATCCGCCTTCGCAACGCCAGCTCAGTTGCCGCCCACCGACGGAAGAAGCCCTTTCGTATACTTCGAGCGCCTGCCCACTCTGAGCGAAGCCACCGCCATGCTGATCGACGAGGCCATGGAACGGGCCGAAAACAATCAGACCCTGGCCGCGCGCCTCCTCGGCATGACCCGCACCGCCCTCAACAAGCGGCTCAACAACGCCTGACTCAAGAGCCAGGTTTTCGGTTGCCAGTCCGGAAGCGTAGACCATAAATCGCAAACCCGAAACCAGCAACCAGAAACCAGAAACCAGAAACCAACCCCGCCACTTTCTTCACACCCCGCCTCACAGGTGGCAGCTTCTAACTGACGCCGGTCGCACTCGTTGCGCCTTAAGACTCGAATAGCGCGACGCCCCGAGCACACCTTTCTTGAAACGCCGCGCGGTTCCTGGCCCGTTGTAACTCATGGTGGCGCAGACGCATATGCAATGTGATGGAATATGGCACGAGCATTGCTTAAGAAGGTCTGATGACATAAAGGATACGGCAGTATGCCAGATATAGCATATGAACTTATCAAGGATAAGAGGAGTATTCTATGTGCTATTCCATCGCACATCGAATCCCTCGACGCCCTGCTTCACAAATACGAAGTTGAATTGAAGGCCATGTCCACGGCGGATCTCGCGGGCGTACTGGTCGTGCTGCGCGAACTGCTGCGCAACGCCGTCGTTCACGGCGGCAAAGGCGCCAGCGACCGTACCGTGCGTGCGCGCGTTGACGTGCTCGGTGAACACGCGTTCCGGATCTGCGTCGCCGACGAAGGCCTTGGCTTCGACTATCGAACTCTGGACCTGCGAGTGCCCGAAGATCCGAGGGACCTGCGCAAACGCGGTTACGTATTGATTGGCAATATCGCGCAGGCCGTCATGTTCAACGAACGAGGGAACGCCGTCACCGCGTGGGTGGCGGACGGAGGATAGCAGTAAAGGGAAGCCGGCCTCGCGCCGGAAACGAGAAAGGGAAGACCATCATGGGTGCACGGGCGGCATTGCTTAGCGAAAAGGCAGGCGGACTTCGATTGCTCGAACGGCCCGAGCCGCCTCAGTTCAAGACACGCTGGCCTTTAACCGCAGACAAAGCCCAAGAACCTGAAATCGAAACACCAGCACCTGCAGGCGCGGCTCGCGTCTTTGCCGACTGGACAATCGACCTCGCGGAACTTCACTCGGAACCCTTCTCGTTCGGCAGTCTTCTCGTTGCATTGCGCAGCAAGCTGTCGAAAGGCAGATCGCAGCTCAGCGTGCATCCGGCCAATCGCCCGGAGACCTCCCAGGACTTCCTCGTCGAACGCTACAGCCTTGAGGTCACCTGGAAGGACGGCGGCTGCGAACTGAAATTCATAGCCTCCTGATCGAAAAACGGAAGAAGTATATCGGCGGCAATTCTCGGGTGAACAAGCCCGGAATCAAGGCCGCATGGGCGTCAAAGAGATGGCGGAGAGTCCGCCGAGCTACCGGCGCGGATTCCGCTGGAAATGGTTTCGGATTCAGGCGACTGAAGTGACGGAGTGAAAGGAGGAGTTGCGCGATCGTGAACCGTAACAATCGCCGCGGCGCGGAGTTCAGGTTTCGCGTCTCGGATGCAAGGACAGTTGAAAAGACTTTGACTAACGAATGGTTCGTTAACGTGGGGCACAGTGAGTCTTCGGGACAACAGAGAAGGAGAAGAAAGATGAACGCGTATCAATGGAAAGCAACGAGTGTGGCGGGACTGGCCATTGTGGCCTTGTTTGCGGGCAGCCAGGCATTTGGATTGACGTTCTCCGCCTCCAGCGGCTCGCTCGCCGCCCAGGCCGATTTCGAGATCGTCGGCGGTAACCTTCAAGTGACGTTGGCCAACGTCTCCGCGGCCGACGTGCTGGTACCAGTCGATGTGCTGACCGCGGTGTTCTTCTCACTGCCCGGCAGCATAAGCCTCACGCCGGTATCGGCTGTGCTCGGCAGCGGGAGTAGCGTGTTGTTCGGTGGCACGGATCCGGGCAACGTTGTCGGAGGAGAGTGGGAGCTCGGTTCGGGGCTGACGAACGCGCCGGGGGGAGCGACAATGGCCCTGAGCAGTGCGGGCTTCGGTCTAGCCGGTAGCAGCTTGGTCCGGTTTCCTGGAACCGACCTCCAGCCGCCGCCCAATGTCGACGGCCTTCAATATGGCATTACCTCAGCGGGGGACAACCCCGCAACAGGGAATACGCCCGTTACCGGAACCAATGCGCTGATCCAGAACTCCGTGGTCTTTACCCTCAGCGGGATCTCGGCCGATTTCATGCTGGACAGCATCACGAACGTGAGCTTCCAGTACGGCACCGCGTTCTGTGACCCAAATCTCCCGTCGGTTCCTGAACCCGCGACTGTAGCGTTGTTCGGTATCGGATTGGGCAGCCTGGTGGTCACGCGCATGCGTCGCAAGATTTGACCGAATGACGTCTGCGCACGTGAATGTATGACAAGAATGGACAAGCTGAAAGAACGCAACATGCGACACGTAACGAAGATTGCGGGGAAGGAGACAAAGATGAACGGAAGGACTCTGTTAAGAATGGCGATTGCGATGGCGATCGTGGCGTGGGGATGCGCGTATGGCGCAAACATCACAATCTGGGACGAGTCAGGTAGCGGTACGGGGTGGCATGGCGCCGGAGAAGATCAGGAAGTCGAACCCAACTGCCTCACGGGACAGCAGTGGGATCTCGAAGCCTTCATCCTCAACGGGACCAGCCTGTCCATAGTGGGCGGCTATGACTTCGTGAACGCGGTCTCAGGCTACAACAGCGTTACGCGAGCCGGCGACCTCTTCATCGATACCGACGGCGATGCCCAGTTCGGCACGGGCGCTCACCGTGGCGTGACGTACAACCCGTACCAAGTCGTGTCCGACCTCTTTGGCTACGATTTGGCCATGGATCTGAATTTCGCCAACATGACCTTCACGGCCTACGACCTCAACGCAGGCTTGGCGCAAGTGCAAGTGACCACCGTCGGCGAACAGATCAATGATGCGTCCAATCCCTGGCGCTACCGTTCGGGCGGCACGGCCGTCGCAACCGGCACTATCCAATACCAGACCGGCTTGACCGACGCCCAAGCCGCAGCCCTTGGCGCGAACGTCGTGGGCGGATACCACAACGTGGCCACCGTCGATCTTGCCTGGCTGGCGCCGTATCTCGATCCCGGCAGCGATTGGGCCTTCCTTTCGCACTTCACGTTGGAATGCGGCAACGACAACTTGATCGGCGTGGGCAATATTCCCCCGGTTCCGGAGCCCGCCACTCTCGGGTTGCTCGGTCTGGGATGCCTGGGCCTCTTGATGCGCAGACGCGTTGCCGGCTAGATAATGCACTATCCATGTAACGTACAAGAGCAATGCGACTAAGCGAAAAACGGGGACTGACTCGCTTTTCGGCAGTTTGAAAAGCGTGTCTGTCCCTGCTTTTCGCGGCTTTCAGCACAAGGAAAACGATGAGTTCATAGAATCACAGCATGGCCTTACGAAAGATGGCCCTTGGTCCACGCAACGCGCACCCCGAGGGCCTTCTTGCATTCGAGCACAAAACCTCCCAAACTACTGCAAACCGGAGCAGACCAGCCGTATTGGCGCGAAGGAGGCATGCATGGCGGCGAAGAAACTTGGCGTACTGATTCATGGCGCAGGCTGGGTGGCGGGCGAACATATCCGGGCATTCAATACCAACCCGCATACCGAGGTCGTCGCGATATCGAGCCGCAAGCTGCCGAGCTGCCAACGGAAAGCCGCCGAAGCCGGTCTCGACAACATAGCCTGCTACACCGATTACGACAAGGCCCTTGCGCACGAAGGCGTTGACATCGTCTCCGTGTGCACGCCGCAACAACTCCATGCCGAGAACACCATCGCCGCCGCCCAGGCCGGCAAACACATCGTCATCGAGAAGCCCGTAGCGAACACGCCCGCCGAGATGAGCGCCATGCGCGACGCCGTCGCCAAGGCCGGCGTCAAGACCGTCGTCAGTTTCGTGCTGCGCTGGAATCCGCTCTTCGACACCATCAAAGCCATGGTTGCCGACGACGCCATCGGCGATCCCTACTGCGTCGAGACCGACTACCAGCACGACATCGCAAGCTGGTGGTCCGGCTTCGAGGATGCCCGCACCAAGGCCCACGGTGTAAGCGCCATGCTGGTCGGCGGCTGTCACGCGCTCGACGCCGCGCGGTGGTTCGCCGCGAAAGGCCGCTACGAGGCCGCCGATCCCGTCGAGATCTTCGCCTACGCCGGCGGATGGCGCAAAGGCCGCGACATCGAATTCAGCTACTTTTCAAACTCGTTCCGGCAAGCGCCGCCCATCGAGTACGACGACCTCGAGATTGTGCTGATCCGTTTCGCCAACGGCGCGCTTGGCAAGGTCAGCGTCAACTTCGGATGCGTCATGCCCTACATGTTCCCGATCGAAGTCTTCGGTAATCGCGGCACGATCAAAGACAATCGTGTCTGGTCGCACAAGTTCCCGGGACAAAAGAACTGGATCGAGATCCCCACAATCCTTCCCGACAGCGCCGACGTCTCCCATCATCCGTTCCAAGGCCAAATGGATCACTTCGTCGACTGCATCCTCGCCGGCCGCGAGTCGCACTGCAATCTCGACGACGCCATCAAGACCCACGAGATCGTCTTCGCCGCCCAGCAGTCCTACAAGACGCGCCAGCCCGTCGCATTGCCGTTGAAGTTTTGAAGCGCGCGCGCGGTTGAAGGCACCGCGGAGCTTCGTCTAGGATAGCTCCGGCGCGCATCGCGCGCGGAGAGAGGGCGGTAACGTGCAATCCACAAAACGGCTCCTGATCGTCGCGAACCGATTTTACCCGCAGGTTGGCGGTGCGGAACTCGTCACCTTTCACGAGGCCCAGGAACTCGCCAAACGCCTTCAGGTCGACGTCATCACGCCCCTGCGCGACAACGACAAGCGGCGCGAAGCCATCGACGGGTTCACTATCCGCCGCGTGTGGAACGCGAACAACCCACGCAATCGCTTCCCGTTCCTGCCCGGAAACACACTATGCCCCTCGATCCCTGCCGCTATCCTCTCCGGTAAGTACGACCTCGTCCATTGCTTCCCCGCGATGAACCGCAACAACATCCTTGCGCTGCTTGCCGCGCGCATGCGCCGCATCCCGATCTTCCTGACCTGCTTCGACGCGTTCGACTACGCCGATCTCATCCAGAACAAGGGCGTGCCGCTCGCGGACCTGGCCAAGCTCACCTTGCCCTCGAGGCACTTCCGGTATCTCGGCAAGTTCAACGCCATCTTCACCATCTCCGAGCGCGAGACGCGCTTGCTCAAAGCGGCGAATCCAAACACATTTCTTTCGACCGTGCCCATTACGATGGACGAACACGAGCAAACGCCCGATGTCGAGGCGTTCCGCCGCAAGTTCGGCATCGCTGCCGATGAGAAAGTCGTCCTCACGCTAAGCCGCGTCGCGTACATCAAAGGCCAGGACATCCTTGTCAAGACCGTCCCGCTGTTCAAAGACCGCGTGAACAAAGTCCGCGTCATCATCGCCGGCCGCAGCGACTACGAGCCCGCGTATATCGAAGGCATGAAGACATTCGTCAAAGAGAACGGCCTCGAAAACACGGTCCTCTTCACCGGTTCACTTTCCCGCGAGGATGCCCTCGCCGCCCTCAAGACCTGCGACGTCCACGTCTTGCCCATGCGCTTCATGAACTCCGGCGCCGTCGTTGCCGAATCCTGGGCATCCGAGAAGCCCGTCATCCAAAGCAGCATGGTCGACCCCAACTACGTGGTCGAAGGCGAAAACGGTTTCACGTTCGATGTCGAGAACAAACAGGACCTGGCGGACAAAATCGTCTACATCCTCCAACACGTCGAAGAAAGCAAGACGATGGGCAAGAACGGATTCGACCTCGTGCAGCGAAAGCTGCTCTACACGCACCTCGCCGATCACTACATGGACATCTATCGCGAGTACGCCCCCATCGCGTTCTAGCGCAGTGAAATACAATCGACAGATCGCGACGGCTTCCTCCTGTTCCCGCTCGTGCTCGTGCTACCCCGAAGATAGATACCCGCCCCCCTGTCATTCTGAGAGCCCGTGAAGAAATATCAGAGTCTTGCTCTTTCCTTTGTCGGCTCCGTCCTTTCTGTCATCCTGAGCGCAGCGAAGGATCTCATAAGCATTAGAGGCCTATGCACATAGCGAGATCCTTCGCTGCGCTCAGGATGACAGGCAATACGTAGTCAAGAGGCAAAGCGCTCGCGTTTCACAATTTCTTCACAAGCTCTGAGCGAAGCGAAGAATCTCACCCGCGGTAGAGGCCTCGCCTGCCAGGAGAGTCTTCGCTTCCCTTAGAATGACAGGAAGTACGATATCGATTGTCGAGGTAGCAAAAGCAAGAAGATGCGCTAACAGCCAAGAATCACGATTCACTGCGCTAGGCGCGTTCCTCCTCCTCGTTCATCCGTGTATTGAGCGCGTGAAGCAGCAAGGCCAAGCCGTGCAAATCATCCGTCCGATGATGGCGCAACGCGACCACCGCCCCCATCATCATGTGCACCATCATGTACACCGGCGTACATCGGAAGGCCCATTCCGTCTGGCTCTGCATGAAGATCGCCAGCAGACCGAACAGCGCCCCTAGCGTAAACCGTGCGTCCAGACTCGGACTTCGTCGCAACAGCGTCCCCACCAGCAACGAGAACCATCGTCCCCACACCGCCAGTAAGAGGATCACGCCCGGATATCCCAATTCGCCCAGCGTGATAATCAACAGGCTGTGCGCCGGAGGCGCCTGAGACTGGTCCATCCCGTGAACCGGCGTCATATCCGGAATTTCGTCCGTGCCGTTGTAAGGCTTGTAGTCCAATTCGATCCGTTGGCCATACTTCAACGACACATAATACGACCAGTTGTTGAGGCCCACGCCCAGCGGGTAATCCTGGATAATGTAGTTCGCCAGACGGAAGTACTGGCCCCGTCCCGTGTTCTCCTGCTCATACTCGTCTTGCCACGACGCCGAGAAGAGGCGCGCCGCGAGCACGTCCCACGACTTGTAGAGCATGCCTCCCGCGATGGCCGCGGCGAACAGCAGGATCACAACATTTTTCGGGGTAAACTCAAGGCCGATGCAGAACAGCATCGTCAATCCCATCGTGAGACCGACGGCCGCAAATCCCATCCGGCTAACACTCAAAATGACCATGCCCACCGCGAGCACCGCGCACAAGGCACAAGCCCAGCGCAACACGAAATGCGCCCTCGAGAAGAAGACCGCAAAGAGCAGCGGAGCCGAAATGCAGCCGAACAGCGAGAAATTGTTTGGGTGAAACAGGGTTCCCGGAATTCGGTAGACTCCCAAGAAATAACGCTGATACAACCCCATGAACGACTCGAACCCGATGGCCATGCATAACGCCACAACGAAGAACCGCAACTCCCGTGGGCCTCGCACGTAATACGCCACCGCGATCAAGAACAGCATGCCCCGGAAGATCTTCGTCAACTCGAACATGCCGAAGATCTTCGGCGTCGAAATCGCCACATTGAACGCCGCATACAACCCGAACGCCAGAAGCCACCCCAGGCTCGCGGGCCAATACGCCACCTTCTTGCCCGTACGGTTGCCCAGCAGGCAGCTCAACAACAACATGATCGCCAGGAGATCGATCACCGTGACTTCGATACCGCGCGTCGTCCCGCGATACCATTCCCGGCTCAGGAAATTGATGTCCAGGTAGCCCGAGATCAACGTCGTGCCGAAGATCATGCCCATGAAGATCAAATCGCGCACGAACGGTATCGCCGTGCCCACGGCCGTCCCGACCGGGATTACCACCACCGACGCCATCAAGAACAGCATGTCTTTCATCGAACAGGTATCCCGTCGCGCCGCCCTATCGCACGTGCGCTACTCACGCTCCATCCACCTCCGCGCGCATGATGCCGTACAAATCGTCCAGCCGTTTCGGCAGCGGCTCCACCCGTTCGCTGCTCATGAACGCGGCCGTCGCGGTCGGGTGGCTCGGATCATACCCGTGCATCCCCGGCAGCGGCTTCTCGCCCATGTGCCCCGGACAAATGATGGTCCCCGGATTCATCAGGAAGAACAACTGCCCATACTTCTGCCCGGGAAAGTCGCATCCCCACGCCTTGAGCTCCTCCTCAGAAACAATCCGCCCCTGCGGTTCCGCCTCCAGCGTCCGCACGATCGCCGCGCGCGCGCCATCGTTCAAGAACCAGAACCGCGCCATCGTCGAATCGTACACCGCCGCGTAGTCCTTTCCGAACCCAAGCCCCAGCGCCTCGATCTTCGGCATCAAATCGCAGACGCCCGTGATGTCCGTCATCCCGTGATCCGAGAACACGTACATGTGAAACGTCTCATAGCGGTCCCGCGCCTTCGCGACGATACGCCGCAGTTCCGACTCGTACGACTGCAATTTCGCCGCGACTTCCGGCGCCTGCGTACCGCGCCCATGAAGCACCCCGTCCAAATCGCCGAGGAACAAGTACGCGAACGCTACCTCGCCCCGTTCCACCTCCGATTCAAGCGACGCGAAACGGACCCGTTCCGGCTGGCGCCACGTGGTCAAGGCGTACGGGACCTTTCGCTCGCGAAGATGATCGAAGATCGTCGGCTGCCCGCCATTGATGCCCCCCGGCTGATACAAGTCCCGCTTCTCCGAATACCCGAACAGATGAAGGTACTTGAACGGCATGTTGTACAACTGGAAATAGCCCGTGTAGCCATGCAGCTTCTCCACGATCCGGCTAAACTTCGCGCGCACCCGCCCCCGGTTCATGATGAACTTCGGCAACAAATCCAGCGGCCGATACAACCGGAACGGCGATTCCTCCGGACTATAATAGAAGAAGACGAAATGCCCATGTTCCCGCGGCAGCTTTCCCGTCAAGATCGTCGGATCGCACGTCGAACTGTACCCAAAGATCGTCTCGACCGGCGCCTTCGTGATCAACACGTCGTCCAGAAACCGATGCCGTTTCGCAAGTTCCCACCCGAACGCATCGATAAACACGCACAGACACAGCTTCTTACTCTTCTTCATCGCACGGCCTCGGTGGACTGCACAACCACGCCGCCGAAGTATCGCAGGTTCAACGATCCAATTCCACCCCTAACCCCTAACCCCTAACCCCTAACCCCTAGCCCCTAGCCCCTAGCCCCTAACCCCTAACCCCTAACCCCTAGTCCCTAACCCCTAGCCCCTAACCCCTAGCCCCTAACCCCTAGCCCCTAACCCCTAACCCCTAGCCCCTAACCCCTAGCCCCTAACAAAAACTGGAATCTCCCCCCCAAGAACCACGACACTATCCATGGCGGGCGGTTACAATGAAATATGTATTCACGATAGCGTTTGTCGCGATGGGTCTGCTCTCCGTGGTGGCATGGATGTGGCGGCCGCATCCCGATACGACGGGACGCGCCGAGATCGTCTGGATCAGCGACGACAACCCCATGCGCCGCGAACAGATCGATCTGTTCAACCGCCTCTATCCCGAATACCATCTCAAACTCGATCCCCAGAACGGCGGCATGGAGAAAGTCATCGTTCAGAGCCTCGCCGGCGTCGGCCCCGACGTCTTCGATTGCTACAGCGGATTCCAACTCGCCGCCTACGTCCGTTCAGGCATCGCCATGGACTGCACCCAGGAATTCGCCGCCCGCGGCATCGACGTTAATGGCATCTGGCCCAGCATACGGCCCACCTTCATTCTCGACGGACGCGTCTACGGTACCCTTGGCAACGCCGGAGCCCCAGGCATCTGGTTCAACAAAGCCCTCTTCGACGAAGCCGGCATTCCTTATCCCGGCCACTCATGGACCTGGGACCAATTCATCCCTATCGCCCAACGCCTCACCCGCTACGACGACCGCGGCCGCCCCGTCCAATTCGGCATCATGATCGGCATCTGGGACTGGATTCCCGTGTTCCTCGGAGAGTGGAACGCATCGTACTACACCAAAGAAGGCACCCGGAGCGCCCTCGATTCCCCCGAAGCCGCCGCCGCAGCGCAGTTCTACCAAGACCTCATCTACAAGCACAAAGTCCTCCCAACCCCGACTCAGGAAACCGCCATGGCCACTTCCGGCGGCTGGGGGTCCGGCGTCATCTCGCTGTTCGGCGCAGGTCGCGCGGCGATGGCCGTGGGGGGGAGGTGGTGGCTCTGCATCCTGCGCGGCAAAGACTACGCCGGCTTGCGCCTCGGCGCGGTCGAGGTGCCTGCCGGGCCATCGAGACGCGTCTTCGGCGTAGGCCGCTCGACGCTCGTCAACGCCAAAGGCAAGAACATTGAAGGCGCGCTCAAGTTCCTCGAATACATGTACGGCCCCCACTGGAACAATCTCGTAAACCGCCAGGCCGACGCCCTCGCGCCCGTCATGAAATACAACTACACGGACGAGTTCCTCTTCAATCCCGAACACCCCGAAGAGGACTACAACGCCGTCTGGCGCACCGGCATGGAGGACGCCGCCCCCATGGAAACCAGTCCCTACGTTAACGGCCAGACCGTCGACCGTATCATGCTCAAACAAGGCGACCTCCTCCGCGAAGGACTCAAGTCCGGCGCTGAAGCCATGCGCGACGCCGCCAAGGCCGTAAACGAAGCCATTGTCGAACAGCTCCGTACCGATCCCTCGCTCAAGGAACGGTACGATCGCGATCTCGCCGCGGGCGCGCGCCCCGCCTGGGACCGTCCGGAGGACGCCCCATGAAGAAGGATCGCGCCGTGCTTATCGCTGCACTGCTGTTCCTCCTGCCCAACTTCCTCGGGTTCCTCGTGTTCACCCTCGGCCCCGTGCTCTTCTCGCTCGGCGCTTCCTTTACCAATTGGAACCTCATGAAGACCGTCTCGTTCCACTGGGTCGGCCTCCACAACTTTATCGCCCTCGTTACCGACCACGAGTTCTGGCTCTACTTCATCAACACCATCTACCTCATGATAGGCCTGCCCATCGCCATTGCCGCGTCCCTGTTCCTGGCCGTCCTTCTCAGCCAGCGCCTCCGCGGCATCACCGTCTACCGCACCCTCTTCTATCTGCCCAGTTTCACCGCGGGCGTCGCCCTGCTCATTCTGTGGAAGGCCCTCTACAACCCCAATTTCGGCCCCATCAACCTGGTTATCGAAACCGTTCTAGGCTGGATTGGCGCGACCGGCATCCACGCGCCTACCTGGCTCGCCTCGACCAAGAACCTCCTCGGCCTCGGCGCCGAACGCGTCGAATCCGTTGCCTCCCAATTCGGACTCGGCGCCCGCGACGCCATCATCATCATGGGCATATGGATCGCCGCCGGCGGAGGCAACATGCTCCTGTACATCGCCGGCATCTCCAACATCCCCAAAGAACTCTACGAAGCCGCCTCGATCGACGGCGCCGGCAAATGGGCCCAATTCCGCCACGTCACCTGGCCCCAGCTTGCCCCCACCACCTTTTTCATCGTCATCATGAGTTTTATCGGCGGACTCCAAGGCGGCTTCGAACAAGCCCGCGTCATGACCCTCGGAGGCCCCGCCGGAACCACCACCACCTTGTCCTACTACATCTACACCAAAGCCTTCGAAGAATTTCAGATCGGCTACGCCTCCGCCGTAGCCTGGGTCCTATTTCTAATGGTCTTCGCCGTGACCCTGCTCAACTGGCGCTTCGGCAGCAGATACGTCAACGATTGAGGAATTGAGAGATTGAGCGACTTAGAGATTGAGAGATTGTGTTGGTCCCTGGCGTATGTCCGTGTGCGTCCGTGCGCGTCCGTGTCCCTTCACGTCAAAGGAACCGCCGCATGAAGCCCTCTTCAAGATCCGGCAAGCAAGCATTTACTCAATTACTCAATTACTCAATTATCAAATCCCTCGCTTCCCACTTCCTCCTCGTCCTCATCGCCTCCACCATGCTCCTCCCGTTCCTCTGGATGGTCTTCGCCAGCTTCAAACCCATGAACGAGATCGAAGAATTCCGCCTCAACCCGATTCCCCAGCACTGGCAGCCCGAGAACTACACCGAAGTCCTCACCAACAAAGACATCTCCTTTGCCAAATACTACTTCAACAGCGTCTTCGTCGCCGCCTGGGTGACCCTGCTCTCCTGCTTCACCAGTTCCCTTGCCGCCTTCGCCTTCGCCCGCCTCCGATGGCGCGGACGCGACCACGTCTTCAAACTCTACCTCGCCACCATGATGATCCCCGGCATCGTCACCATGATCCCCAACTACACCCTCATGGTCCGGCTCCACCTCCTCGATTCCTATCTCGGCCTCATTGTCCCCGCGTCCTTCACCGCTTTCGGCACCTTTCTCCTTCGCCAATTCATGCTGACCATTCCGTCCTCGCTCGACGAAGCCGCCACCATCGACGGCGCGTCCTACTGGCAGATCTACCGCGACATCATCCTTCCCCTCGCGCGCCCCGGCCTCATCGTACTGTCCATCTTCACCTTCCTCGGCAACTACGGGAGCTTCTTCTGGCCCCTCGTCCTCATCAAGAGCGAACACCTCCGCACCCTGCCCATCGGCATGCTCTACTTCGACACCATGTACGGCCGCCAGACCAATCTCATCATGGCCGCCTCCGTCATGAACATCGTCCCCCTCATCCTCCTCTTCGTTTTCATGCAGAAATACCTGGTCCAAGGCATCCAGCTAGGCGCTGTCAAAGGCTGACCACCAGCCGCGTTGCCACCTCCAATGTAGCCGATCATCCAGCGTAGCGCTCTCAGCCGTCGCGCCTGAAATACGACATAATATAGATAACGCGGGTTATACAAAATATATCATATTAGTTCAGCAAAACGACCCGGCTTGACGCGCGTAACCCGGCGCGTCAAGCCGCGCCTTCCTAAAGCGGCGTCGAGTCGCCGCACTCCAAAAAGCAGCCTCTCCGTTTAGCGGGTCCCCAAAAGAAGCTCGACGCTTGTTTCTTAGGACGAGTGGCCTCAGCCCGGCGAAGCAATCACCTGATCTTCTGCGCGCAACTCGCTGGGAGCGTGCTTCGTCTGGCCGAAGCCGTTCCTGCCAAGAATGTATCTGATCTTTACACTATCAATGACGGGAAGCCTCATTGGTCAAGATGAATCGCCGCCGAAGGCGGTCCCAGGATCGCAATGACACCATGGGCGCGTGGGCAGGGGGGGCAATCGTCCTTCACCCCAATTGTCTTGCCGGAGCCGCGCATTCGCGTTCATTCGCGTTCATTCGCGGTTCCACTAGGAAGGGGAGTGACGTTCGCCCTATGGTGTCAAGTCAAGCGCTGGCTTCCTCTCCTCAAGATGGAGTATAAGCAATCCAGACTACTAAGCGCGTAAGGAGTCAACAACGCGAGGAGGCTAGCCGAGCATGACAATACACATTCGGCCGATTTCTCGTCCCAAGTGCTTGCCATCGCGCGCCCAGAAGGCGATCAAGCCCGAGCCGCCTCCCTGCATCAGTGCGTTTCTGGATGTCGTCGAATGGATCACCGGGGTCGACATCAGGGACACAAAGCTCACCCAATAAGATGGAGCGCGGAACAGACTTCCTAACATCTCTGTAGCTCTCGAACGTCACACGATCCTTGTCAGCCTCGATGCGCACAAACAACGAGCACCCACGCAATCCGCAATCCGCAATCTAAAATCCAAAATCCAAAATCCAAAATTCCGCCGTTTCTTTCACCCTCTCGCGAAAACTATGGTATAATGCGAATAGTTGTGCAGGCCAGGGTTGGATGGGATGGTACGAAATAGCAATAACAGGCTGTTCTTTTCTTTTCACACCAAATACCCCCAATCACATGTCGTTATAGTTTTCATTGGCTTTAGTGCATTCTTGCCTACTGGGGTTACGACATCAACTTGATTCGTCGCAACGGGCATCATTGGGCTTCACAAGTGGCAGGTGATTTAAGTCGCGCAAACCCAGCGCAAACCTACAAAGGAGGACAGGGGTATGAACAACCTTGATCGAGTGCGGCACTATGCGGGCGCAGCTGCAACCCTCGCGTTGCTGACGGCGTTTGCTGTGGTAACCGGCGGGTGTCCCGATGTGACGCCTCCCGGAAACGTCTCCGGCCTGACCGCCGAAGGCGGCGATTCGCAAATCAACTTAGCGTGGACCAACCCGGCGGACGCCGACTTCTTCGGCGTCAAGATCCAGCGCAAACAAGGCTCGTATCCGACGGGTCCCAGCGACGGCGCCACCGTCTTCGACGGTAGAGGCTCCGCCTATCTGGACACGACGGCCGTAAACGGGACAACGTATTACTACACCGCTTACGCCTACGACATGCAGCTCAACTACGCCTCAGGTGCGCAGGCCATGGGCGTGGCCACCGTGGCCAGCGCCGAGATAGCCGTCTTGGCGGCGGCGCGCGATCTGGCGACCGAGATCCGCGGCCTAGGGTCCGACATTCCCGAGACGACCAGAGAGGTCCTTTTGGCCAGTCTCGAAGAAGCCGACCAGGCTTATCGCGGCGGCGACACGTGCGGAGCCGGCGAGGCGTTGGCGCCCTACTTCGAGGGAACCCAGGGCCTTCGGACGTCGGCGCGCGAACTCGGCGAAATGCTCTTCAACGAAGGCCGCATGCTTCGCTACAACATGCTCGCGGGCTTGCTTATGAAAGACGCCTGCCCTGGAGCCGAGCGCGTAGGCCTTGAAGTCGACGCAACCACCCCCGTGCAAGACAACGAGGGTTTCAGCGCGGAAGGCCTCTTCGGCGAACCCAAGCTGATGACCGTCAAAGCAGGGGACGACACCTTTACCCAGCTCGAGATCCCCGGCGCCGATTCCGCCCTTGGCGAGCCAGGCGCGCCTGCAATTCCGATCGTCCGCCGCCTGATCGCCGTGCCCATCGGCTCCGGCGCTCCGACCATCGAAGATTCCTTCGAGGTTGGCGAGACCTTCAAGTGCAACCCCGTTCCGGTTCAGGCTCAGCCCGTTGACGCCCCCCCGGAAAGCGATTTCGCCAATCCGCCGTTCGAGGGGCCCAACCCCGATCTCTACGGGTCAGGCGCAGGGCTCTATCCGGCCAAGATCGTCAGCGATCCAGTGGCCTTGGGTTCCGTTCGCGGTCTTCAACTCTACCAGGTTGAAATTGCCTCCGGACAGTTCAATCCGGCGACCTCCGAACTGACCCTCTTCAAGAACGTCATGTTCGACGCCAAGTTCACCGGCAGGTCCACCGGCGTGTTCGTCCGCGAAGCCGCCACAACGCCCTTCGAAGACGGCGCAAGCGTCTACGGCGGCGCCGTACTCAACAAGGAGAGTGTCTTCGGCTACGTGTCGCCGTCCGCTTTCGGCAACCTGACCTATTACTTGGGCGAAGAGTTCATCATCTTCGTGACTCCCGCGCTCAAAGATGCCGCCGACACCCTCGCCACCTGGAAACGTGCCAAGGGCATCACCACCCGAGTGGTGCAGTGCGGCGCAGGCACCGATTTCCCGACGGGCGACAGCATTCGCGCTTACATCAAGAACCAGTACGACAACAACATCATTCGTCCGTCGTACATCCTGCTCCTCGGCGACGCCGAGTTGATCCCGTGCTACTATCTCAACTCGATCGGGACCGACTGGCCGTACGCCGTTATGGGCACGCCCTCGACCGCAACTGCGCCAGACTTTGCCGTAGGCCGTATTCCGGTCGACACGCTGGCCCAAGCCAACACGGTCGTCACCAAGATCATCAACTACGAAAAGACCCCGCCGTTCAACGTCAGCTTCTATAGCAACGCGACCATCGCCGCCCAGTTCCAGTGCTGCCGCAACGATGTCGGTACGGCAGGCACAGACCAGCGCACCTTCATCGAAGTCTCCGAGTTCTGCCGCAACGTTCTGCTCGGCAAAGGCAAGACCGTCCAGCGCATCTACACAAAGACCGGGCCGTCCACGACCCCGGCGCGCTACTACGACGGCACGCCTCTGCCCGGCGCCCTCGGCCCCGGCAGCGGCTTCACCTGGTCAGGTTCCACGGCGGATATCAGCGCCGCCTGGAATGCCGGGCGTTTCCTGATGATCCATCGCGATCACGGGTGGCAGGAAGGCTGGGTCCATCCCGTTTTCGAGAATCCCAATGTCGACGCCGTCACCAACGGTTCGCTGCTGCCCGTCGTATTTAGCGTGAACTGCGCCAGCGGCTTCTTCGACAACGAGACCGCGGGCGGAGCCTACGGGACGAGCGTGGGCGGTGTCTACTTCGTCGAGCGTGCTCTTCGCAAAGCCGATGGCGGCGCGGTCGGTGTCCTCGGTGACAGCCGCAACAGCCCAAGCTGGCCCAATTCCGCGCTCCTTCGCGGGTTCATGGATGCCATGTATCCCAGCGCCATCCCGTCCTTTGGCGACGCCACCACGCATCGCCGCCTGGGCGACATCCTGAATCACGGCAAACTCTACATGTGGAGCCAGTACGCGGGCACCGGCGACGGCCGCGACGAACTCTACCTGTGGCACTGCTTTGGCGATCCCACGATGCAGATCTGGCTCAGCAACCCCAACATCATCAAGTTCCCGATCAAAGTCGTGGCCAAGTACTTGACCGCCGGACTGAGCATCTCGTGCCCGATCGAAGGCGCAGTGGTCACCGTGTTCCAACAGAACCCCACCGGTGGCGGACTGCTTACCTACGGGCGCGGCACTTCATCGGGCGGAGCCGCGATTCTTCCGTTCCTGAACTGCAACGCCCAGCCCAATCCCAAGCTGCCGCTCCTCGCTACCTTCGAACATCCCGAGGCCGTCAGCACCCAAGTTGCGATTGGCGAAGGCGCTGTAGCGGCTAAGTAACCGTTCTTCAATCACTCACGCAGCCCGCGGAACGCGACCCGTTCCGCGGGCTACGTCTCTTTATCGAGGACATCCTTGTTGCAGGCCTCTTCCCCGCGTACAATGACCTCTGCGGTATGCGCTCGCGGCGGCTCGGAAACCAAGTAGCATGGACCACACTCAACGGCCAGAAGTCCGATCGAGGAATCCCTCAGCTACCAAGGTCCTTCGCATCGCCGTCGCCGTCCTTTGGTTCGTGTCCGCCTACCTAGGACTCCTCCTGGCCGAAAGAGTGCAGACACGCTGGATCGCCGCCCACAACCCGTACATCGCCGCAACACTCGCCGCCGCTCCATGGCCGCGTCCACTGCCCGGCGCGCTTCCCGAGAATCTCGATCTCCGGGCGGCCTCAGCCCAATGGCAGTCCTCCCTCGACACAACCTCCGCCGCTTCCGACTGGGAGATTCCCTCCAATAGCCTGACACCCGAAGAACGGTCCGCGCGGCGCGCCCTCTTTCCCGGACTCAGTGAGGAAGAGCGTACTCGATATGCCATCGCGAACGACGAAACCGTCCTGCGCTTCGATTCCCGAGGCCACCTGATCGAGGTCTACTCCGACAGTTGCACGAGGCGGTCGCTCCGTTCCCGCGAAGACGCGCGTCTATCTATCGCTGCGTTGAGAGACCAAATCTATTATCTTCAGCCGTCGCCTCCAATGCGGACGGTCTCGGTACCCATCACGCTTCCCGGCCGCCCTTCCAGTGCCACCGAGGCCGCCGTTCTGATCGAGCCTTCCGGGGACCACTACGTCTTTCTGAGCTTTGACTATGCATGTCTCAAAGCGGCCGAACCGAACCTGCCCAACGATTCCCGATGGGATATCTACGCCCTCAGATACAAGCCGAATCTGACGGGCCTGACACGTCCCTTTCCCTTCTCTTCCAACAAATACGGGTTTCGGGCGCCCGATGTAGAGATCCCCAAGCCCCCCAACGTATTTCGCATTCTCTGTATCGGCGGCTCGACCACCCACGAAGGCCCCGACAACGATTCCACCTATCCTGCACTCGTCCAGAAGCGCTTGCAGGCACTCTTTCCCGGCGCGCGCATTGAAGTGCTCAACTGCGGGATCGAAGGCATCCGCACCCGCAGTCAGTTCCTGCGTCTGCCCGACTTCCTCGAACTCCAGCCCGACCTCATCGTGGCCTACGAAGGCATCAACGACGTGGCCAACGATGTCCAGGAGTATTGGGAGAGTTCGCGTCCCTTTCCGTACAACGTTGTTGGCGGCATCCCATTGCTCGGCTATTACATGCGTCCCCTCTTCTGGCCTCAAGCCGCGACGTACCGATCCTGGATTCGCGGCTTCACCATCGCCAACCTGGAATGCTTCCGCGGGATCTGCGCGAGGCGCGGTATCCGTCTGGCCCTTTGCAGCAACGCGTATCCCGACTTCGACCGCCTTCCGCGCGACCAGCGCCAGTATTACGCGACCAAATGGTATGCCGATGCCCGCATCTACTCCAAGTTGCTTCAAGCGCTGAACCAGGAGATCCTTGCCTACTGCGCCTCCGCCCACCTCCTCTACATTCCGGTCAGCGAGAACGTTCAGCCGACCATCGACTACCTCGGGGACTTCTGCCACATGAACACTCCCGGGATCGCGCTCAAGGCCGAGATTGTTGCCCAGGCTCTCACACCGTATATCCGCCCCGCCGTAGAAGCGCTTCACTGAAGCCTGTTTGTGTCGCCGCGTCTTCTTCGCTACGATGGCGCGCAAGTACCGGCTTCTCAAGAAGGCAGAACGATGGACCCATCCCAAGACATGCGCCCCGCGCCAAAGCACCGCAAGCTCCGGATTCTATTCTGGACGTGCATCATTCTGCTGTGGATCCTGCTCGCGCACGCCGCGCTACTCCTTCTCGCAGCGGCCCAGACGTGGTGGTTGACGACGCATAACCGTTACTACCTTGCCGAACATCAGAAACTCACGTACCCGTTTCCTCCTGTCCCGCCCGACCCTTCGCATAATCTGATCGGGCTCGACCGCCCTTCTGCGACATGGGAACAATCCGTTCCGAAGCCCCCGTGCATGCCGGATTGGGCCATCCATCGCCAGACAGAGACTCCAGAGCAGAAGGCCGCAAGAAGACGCATATTCCTGGACCTGTCCGAAGAGGACCGCCAGTGGCTTGCTCTCGGAAACGGCGAGACCGTGCTCCTCTTCGACTACGGGCAACTCTCCGAAGTCTACAGCGATGCCTTCAAACGCTATTGCATCAAAACGGACAACACAGGATACATGGAGATTCCCCTTCCTGTCGATGCCATTCGCGACCAGGTTCGTGCCGTGACGGACCGTTCCGCCCCTTGCCTCGTTCGCGTCAATCTGGATCCCGGAGGGCGGCCCCAAGGCGAGACCGATTGCTATGTCCTGCCCGCGCCGCAATCCAAAGACTACGTGTTTATCGAGCTTGAGTACCACACCCATCAACTCAGGCAAGTGGACATCCCTGCCACTTCGCGCTGGGAGGTCTTCTGCTTCTCCTACAAGAAGAACTTCCGCGATCCCGGTCTCAATGGAGCGATCGCCACGAATCGCTACGGGTATCGCGCCCCCGATCTCCCCGTACCCAAACCGCCAGGCACATTCCGGATCCTGTGCCTTGGCGGATCGACCACCTACGAAGGCGCCGACAACGCCCATACCTATCCCGCGCTGCTTCAGGACGAACTCCGCGCCGCCTTTCCAGGAAAGAACATCGAAGTCATGAACTGCGGTGTCGAGGGGCTGAATTCGCGCGGCAACTTCCTTCACGTGCCGGCGTACCTTGAACTCCAGCCCGACCTCATCCTTGGATACCTCGGCGTCAACGACACCCAAAACGATGTCCAGATCATGTGTCACGCCGGCATGTCGCCCGTCTACCGGTTCCTCGCCCAATGGGAATTCCTCCGCCATAATCTCGATCGCCCATTCTGGCCCGCCGATTCCGTCATACGCTCCCATCTCCAGGCGGTGACCCTAACCAACCTCGAAGGCCTCCGGCGCATCTTCGCCGGTTCCGGAATCCGTTTTGCGCTGTGCAGCATTGCCTGCGTCCACTACGACGAGGCTTCGTCCGAGAAGCAAGCCTACTGCGATTCCACGTGTGGCTATACGGCGGCGCTTTTTGCCAAACTAGTCAGCCTGCTCAACCCCGAACTCAAGGCCTACTGCGAACGCATGAATCTCCTCTATGTCCCCGTCGGCGAGAACATCGTCGATCCCGATTGGCTTATCGACCCCTGCCATCTGTCTCAGAACGGCATCGCCCTCAAGGCCCACATCGTCGCCGAGGCGCTGAAGCCATACATCGGCCCTGCCCTCTAGACCGCGGGTTGCGCTGAGGAGGGCAGGTGCGATACTTTGAGACGGACTCGACCGGGAGTGAAGAAATGCGATTCGTTCAGGCAGGGGTATCCGCGTGAAGATCCTGTTCTTGAGCAGCGTGCAAGACTACATCCACCCGGACAAGCCCCTCTACACCCAGGAGAAGATCGCCCTCGGCATTTCGTATATCTCCGCGATGCTCAAGTCCGCGGGCCATACGACCCGCCTGATGGTCCTGACCGAAGAAACCAAGCACGCGGATCTCGATGTCGTGGTGCGCGAATTCGATCCCGGACTGATCTGTCTCACGGCCGTGTTCAGCGAGTACCCGCTCATCTGCCGTATGGCCCGGCACATCAAGAGCGTCTGTCCCGAACGCTATCTCCTGGTCGGCGGGCCGCACGTCTCGCTGCATCCGGCCGAAGCCATCCAAGGCCCCTTCGACGCCGTGTGTATCGGTGAAGGCGAGTTCCCGGCCCTCGAACTCGTCCAGCAGCTTGAACAAGGCCAGACGCCCCAGGGCATCCGCAACCTCTGGCTCAAGCAGGGCGATGCGATCGAGCGCTGTCCCCGGCGCGAATTCGTGCAAGACCTCGACAGTCTTCCCTTTCCCGACCGCGACATGTGGCAGCCCTGGATCTACGACCCCAACACCTTCGAGTGCGTTATCCTCGGCCGCGGATGCGCCTTCAATTGCACCTACTGCTTCAATCATGCGCTCAAGGGCATCGCTCCGGGGACCTACGTCCGCATGCGATCCCCCGAGAACATCCTCGCCGAGATACGCGAGCTCGTCGCGAAGCGCCCCAATACCGAACACCTCTATCTCGAGATCGAGACCATCTGTTCCGACATGGACTTCGCGCTCGAACTATGCCGCCAGCTCAAGGCATTCAACGATTCCCGCACGCGGCCCGTAACCTTCGGGGCGAACATTCGTCTCACGCCCAACGCCGATTACAAAGAACTCTACGCGGCCATGCGCGCGGCGAGCTTCGAGTTCGTCAACCTCGGACTCGAATCCGGAAGCCCCCGTGTCCGCGAGCAATCCCTCTATCGGAACTACTCCAACGACGATGTCGTTCGCGCCGTCCGCGACGCCAAGGCCGCCGGACTCAAAGCCCATCTTTTCGTCCTGATGGGCATCCCCGGCGAGACCTACGAAGACTTTCTCCAGACCCTCGCCTGCACCCGCGAATGCCAGCCCGACGACGTGTTCCTCTCCATCTTCACGCCCTATCCCGGAACGGTGCTCTACCGCATGTGCGAAGAACAAGGCCTCATTCCCCACGGCGTCGACACCCGCCTTCAGCGCCGCCGCGCCATCCTCAATCTTCCGGGTTTCTCGAAGCGCCGGATCCAGCGCGAATACCGCCTCTTCTACTACCGCGTCTATAAAGGCCACAAACCCCTCAAGGAAATCCTGCGCCTCACCCTTCACGAATGGGTCTTTACCAACTTCACCCTGCTCGCCCTCTACAGGGCCTACAAGCGCAACCCTCTTCTCAGAGCCATCGCCCGCAACATTCGCCGCTGATGATCCCCCCTTCCGCCCTGATCCCGGAATGCTGACCATCATAGGTCCTATTCGTCCTATACGTCCTATCTTGCTCTACCTGGGGCGCCGTTAACGCCCGGCGCCCTCGATCACCGGATCGCCCCATTGCCCCCAATCGCACACATAATCCCCCGCCGAATCCGCCACCAGCGCAAAGTCAACGGTCCGCCCGGCCCACGCCGATAGATCGGCCGAGATCTCGTGCCAGTCTCCCGGCGTCACGTGTTCTTCGACGACCTTTGCCCCGTTCACTTCCACGCGAAAATCCATCCCCGTCGATTTCGATCCGTCGCGGATGCCGACATACGCATGAAATCGCGCCGCTTGCTCGGGCAACGTGAGCGGCAAATCGACCATCGTCACCCCATGGTCCGGCGGATGCGTGAACAGCCCCGATCGCTCGATGCCGTTGACCGTCGAGGATTCGCGCACCGCGGCGGCATGCTGCGGAGCTTCGAGTAGAACGCCCGACTCGCTTGCGAAAGTGGTCAGATAAGGAGCGTCTTCGATGTGGAGCGGCAGCGTCGCCACCGGCGGAGCATCCCGTAGCAGAAACACGCCGCCCGGAAACGACGCTTCCACGTTCAACGTAGTCTGTCCAGGCGCGACCGCAACGCACGAAGTACCCGCGCACACCCAGTGCCAGCGTTCCGGATGGACCAGCGTCATCGACGCCATGCGTTCCGGCGCGCGCTCGATGCGCGGTTCATACCAGCGCGCCCAATCGAAACTCGGATTGTGTTCGGGGCCGGGGTCGACGGCCAACTCAAGCACCGCCTGCTTGCCCGCGAATCGCTTCAAATCCAGTTCCAGCAGTTGCCGGGCCGCCGACGCCTGCATGACCTCCACGTGCGCCGTCTCCGCGCCGCTTGTTGCATCCACGCGGAACGTCACGCCATCCGATTTGCCCTCGCCCACCGCGCCCTCGTCCAGCGCCACTTCGCTCGCGAACCGCGTCGCATCCGCCGGAATCGCAAGAGGAATCCGCGCATACGCTACGCCGGTGCCCTCGACCCGATACGGCGGATGCGCATAGATCGCGTCCCCGTTCGACGAGAAGATCGCGCCGTCCGCCGTGTTCAACTCTCCGTCTACTTCGCAACCCTGTCCGTGAAACGGACGCGAGCCGCACCGCGCTCCCGCCAGCCGCTCCGCGAGATGTAGCGCATGCGTGCTCGACGTCTTCGTACGGACGAATGCCAGCGCGTCGGTTTCCGACACCGCCGCCACCGTGAACCCTTCCGGAAACGCCGACGCGACATGAAACGCGGCTGCATCGCGCGGCGACGGCAGAAGCGGATACCATTCTCCCGGATCCAGGGCCAGAATGCGCTCGTCGTCATACACACGCCACGCGTCGATCGTTCCGCTGGTTCGGATCTCGCTCACTCCCGTGACGGTCTGGCTGATCGTCGCGTCCCCGACGACGAACCGTCGATCCATCATTCGCGCCGCGCGTGTGCCGTCCGCGGTTTTGAACGGGAACGCGACCTCCGAAGGCCACGGCCCGTCGACATCGATCCCGATCCGGCGGTCCGTCCAACACGCGGCCTCGTCGAAGAACTGCCGCGAGAATCCCGCCGGATGTTCCAGTTGCGCCAAGTCCGGTTTCAACGTCGGGATCACGCCCCAATGCATGTACGCTTCGTTCCATGCCGAGTACAGCGGACCATCGGTCGGCGGCGCGCAGCCGAGGTACCCATAGATCGTCGTAAATGGCCGCAGCAGATACGAACTGATCGGATGCGCGCACCGCAGCCATGCCGCGCTGTACGTGCCCTCCGAATGGTTCATGCCCCACACATGCCGCTGCGCGAACGCCTCGTAACGATACGTGACTTCGTCCAATCCCTCGCCGCTCAGCGCCACCTCAGGAAGCGCCTCGCGCAGTTCGCGATGCAGCGCCACGCTCCCGTCCATCATCGTCATCCCGTCGATCGCCCCGCGATAGTCGTTATACAGGCACAGCGTCTGATCGAGATGCAGCGCGTCGATCGCGTGCGTGCGGCACAACTCCGAGAACCGCTTCACCAGCAAATCGCGCCACGGTTTGTAGGCTGGGTTGATGTACGCGAACTTGATCGGCGGGTCCGCGCGTGACCACAGCCACCAATCTTTTTCGTGCGAACCCCATGGACTTCGGATCTGATACGGCTCGAACTCTGCGTAGGCCGGATTCAGCGGATCGCACCCGAAGTAATTCACATGCAGCATCACACGGAATCCGAGTTCGTGCGCGCGCTGCACGAATGGGTCAAGCGTCGGGTACACTTGATCGTACGTCGGATAGTCACGGTCATAGCCCGCCGTCCGCCAACTCGGAATGTAGAGGAGCGTCTGTTTCGGATCGAGCCGCGCCGGCAGTGCTTCGAGGGTCTTCAAGTCCAGCCCCATGATCACGCAACAACGAATCTCTGGAACCCATGCCGGATGTTGTTCCTCGACACGCGTCGGCTTGAACGCCGTCTCGGCCCAATCCCGGTACCGTTTCGCCGGGACGCGCCAATCGCCCTCATAGGCCCCCAGCCGCCACGGCGGCGAATCGCACGATGATCGCTCTTCGAACGGCGCCAGCGGCATCGAAACGAATCCAAGCTGCCAGCCCTTCGCCGTCCGTTCCACCGTCAGCCGTTTGAACGTTCCCTTGTCGTCCTCCGCCCACACATAGTACCCGCGCCCCTTGCCCTCCAGGACGACAAGCTGTGCCTCCCACGACATTGGATAATCGAAGACCTGCGTCCCGCCCGGAGACGTCCGCGACAAGCACAATCCCGAATTCCCCGGAACGAGGATGTTCATATCCAGCGGCACATCCTCCAGCCGCCACTCGACGCCCCACAATCCCTTCAGCGGAAGCATCGCTCCCTGCTTGATACAAAGCTCCTTCTTTTCCGCATCCCAAGCGCAATGTACGTTGACGTGTGCCAAGTCCAGTCCCGGAAAACCTTCGTCAATCTCGAACGAACGCAGCTTGTCCTCCCACGGCGACACGAGAGTCGATTTCTGGTTCCAAGCGTCCCCCTTCAGATGATGAATCCCCGAAACGCGAACGGCTGCCCCATTATCCAACCCCGCCACCTGCCCCTGCTCGATCCGCAGAAAGCCGAGAGGGTTCGATTCCGAAGCGCCACAAGCAGCCCCCACCAACAACGCCACCATCGCAAAACGCTCACCCCATCGCCCGTCCACTCAGTCCACCTCGTCCACCCAGTCCACTCAGTCCACTCAGTCCGTGTCCGTCCGTGTCCGTCCGTGCAGGCCCGTGTCCCAGCCCTACGCCACCAGCGCCGCGATCTTCAGCATGAAGTCCCCAACCTGCCCGCCATACTCCGGCGACCCGTCGTTCGTCACCAGGCCCTGCGCGATCGCCTGCACCGTATCGATCGAATTCGCAAGCACCGGCAATGCGTTATCCACGCTGCTGAATCGCATGTGCACAAACGGCTTCCTTCGCGTATACGGACCCCGCCCCGCCTTCGTTTTTCCCGCCTTGATCTTCAAGTAGCAGGCAATGTCCTCGCCGTCCACCGACCACTGATAAATGCGTTCCGGCTGTTTCGACGTCCACTTCACCATGTCCGGATCGCCCGCCTTGTTCAATTGGCTCAGCGCCGTCGAGATCATGTACAGCGTCATCTTCACTTTCAGCCGCGCCTGTTCCGGCGACTTCGGTTTCGCGTTCGGCATCAGGATCTTCAACCCGAGCAGCACGCTGAACACCTTGATCAACAGCCCGATCTTCGTCAGCCCCTTGATCGAAGGAAGGACCGGTTTCCCCGCGAACATCGCGTTCATCTTCGCCACGCTCGAGAACCCGAACGTGATATCGGGATTCTCGACCAGGCCCTGGATTACTTCGAACCCGTCGTCGCCGAACTTCAACGCCGCGCCCACCGGTCCCGCCGCATCCTTCGCCACGAACTGGACCAGCGCGTTGACCCCTTCAAATCGCGCCTTCGCCTTCGGGTCATCCTCCAGCATCACCTTGATGACAGGCAATGCCGCCCGAAGGAAGATGCGTGCCACCAGCAGTTCCTGTTCCGTCGCCATCAATTACACCTCATCCCGCGCCACGACTTGTCAGTGCCAGTCCACGTTGTCATAAACAACGCAACGTAAATGGAGTTCCAGGACTGAGCGAAAAACAGGGACTGACTCGCTTTTCGGCAGTTTGAAAAGCGTGTCTGTCCCTGCTTTTCGCGGCTTCTGCAACCAAAGATAAAATGCCATCCACATGACTCACGTCACTAGTCCGTACTTGTCCGCACCACCCTCAGTCATTGTTCGTTAGTTTCTCGAAGAAATGGCGCGCAAGTTCACCGGCCATAGACTTCAATATCGGACTTCGGGCAAGTGGGTTCATCCTTCATCCCTCATCCTTCATCCTTCCCTAGACCTCGTCTTCCCAATCCTCGTCCTCTTCGAAATCCCGGCCCATGACCTCGCGGACCTTCTCGATGATCCCGTCCGTGTCCACCTTGTTGTGGTGCAAGATATCCTCCGGATACCCGATGATCGTGAACTCGTCCGGAATCCCGACCTTCTGAAACGCGCAGCCCTTGCCGCTCGCGGCAATCACGTCCGCGACCGCCGTGCCCAGTCCGCCGATCACGTTGTGATCCTCGAATGTCACGATGCGGCGCGTCTCCAGCACCGCCTTCATGATCGCCTCTTCATCGATGGGCTTGATCGTGTGCAGATTCAACACCCGCACGCTCAGCTTGTCGTCCTGCGCGAGGATATCCGCCGCCTGTACCGCGTGCAGCACCACCGCCCCGCACGCGATGACCGTGATATCCGTCCCGGGCCGCATCTCCACGGCCTTCCCGATCTGGAACCCGTAGTCTTCCTTTTCATATACGCGCGGCTCGAACCCGCGCCCGATGCGGATGTACACGGGACCATTGATATCCATACACGCCTTCACCGCGTTCGCCGTTTCGATCCCATCCGCCGGCACGATCGTCGTCAGGTTCGCGAACGCCCGCACGATCGAGAGGTCCTCCGTCGCATGATGCGTCGTTCCCGCCGAACCGAACGACGTCCCCGCGTGCGTCGCGATGACCTTGCAGTTCAGATTCTGATAGCAGACATCCGTCCGCAGGAACTCGCACGCCCGCATCGACGCGAACGCCGAGAACGTCGACACGAACGGTGTCAGCCCCACCTTCGCGAATCCCGCCGCCACCCCGAACATGTTCTGTTCCGCGATCCCAAAATTGAAGAAGCGATCCGGGAACTTCTTCCCGAACGCCCCGATCTTCGTCGACTTCGCCAAGTCCGCCGACAGCCCCACAATCTCCGGATACGCCTCCCCGAGATCGCAAAGCACCTGCCCATAGATCTCCGCCTGCGTCAGCTTATCGGCGTCATAAACGGTCCAAGTCAATCCTTCCTTACCCATGGCATTCACTCCAAGTTTTCAAGTCTCGTATCATACGAGGCGTTAGGGATTAGAGGATCGCGGACGCGGAGCGTCCCGCTTCATCCTTTCGCTATTCGCCCTTCGCTATTCGCTATTCTCCCAGTTCTTTCAATGCCTTCGCCGCCAGTTCGCCATTCAAGCCGCCGTAGTGCCACGCGGGATCGTTCTCCATGAAACTGATCCCTTTGCCCTTGGCGGTCTTCGCGACGATCATGACCGGGCCGTCTTTGTATCCCTGTGCGAACTCGATGGCATCCGCCAGTTGCTTGAAGTCATGCCCGTCGACTTCCAGCGTGTGCCACCCAAACGCCTTCCACTTATCCACCAGCGGCTCAAGACTCATGACCGTTTCCGTTGGTCCGTCGATCATCATCATGTTCCGGTCCACGAAGCCGATAAGATTGCCCAGCTTGTAATGGCTCGCGGCCATCGCCGCTTCCCAGATCGATCCCTCGTTGCACTCGCCATCGCCCATGACTGCGTAGATTCGGAACGGCTTATTGCGCACACGCGCCCCGAGCGCCATGCCCACCGCCTGCGGCAGGCCATGCCCCATAGACCCCGTCGAAGCGTCCACCCCAGGCACCTTGTGGCTGTCCAGATGCATGCCGAACGCAGAACCCGTCTTGTTGAAATCGCTCAATCGCTCGCGGTCGTAATAGCCGCGAACCGCAAGCACCACCGCGTGGCCTACTCCGCCGTGGCCTTTGCTCAACACAAAGCGGTCCCGGTCGTCCCACGTGGGATTCTTCGGATCGATCTTCATACACCGCCAATAGAGGATTGTCAGGATGTCCGTCATGCTCAACGACCCGCCGATATGCGCCCCGCCGCATTGCGCGGTCACCTTGACGGTCTCCCGGCGAATCTCATTCGCCACACGCTTCAGTTCCGCAATTTCCTGCTCGGTGATAGCCATGCCCAACTCCAATTCGTCAAGTCCCTAATTCCTAATCCCTAGCCCCTAACCCCTAACCCCTAACCCCTATCGCCTTGAACGCGTCCTCTGCGATATCCCACGTCCGCTGAATGTCCGCATCCGTGTGGGCCGTCGAGATAAACCAGTTGTGATGCGACGTGAAGAACGCGCCGCGCCGTGTGCACTCGCCGCACCACGCCTGATGCAGCATCAAGCTCGGGTCGTCCGTGATGCGCAGATACGGCATCGACGGCGCGCCCGTCACCTTCAGCGTATAGCCGTAATTCTTGGCGATCGCCACCATACCGTCCAGCAGCTTCTGGCCCTTTTCCATCATCAGCTTCGGAGCGTCGAGGCGCTTCAATTCCTTCAAGCATGCCAGCGCCGCCGTCATCGGCCCCGCGCTGAACCAATAACTCCCCGTGTGGAAGATCTTCGCCGCCGTCGTCTTCATCGCTTCCGTTCCCACCAGCGCCGAAATGGGGTAGCCATTGGCGATCGCCTTGCAGAAACAGATCAGGTCCGGCTTGAATCCGAAGTACTCGCACGACCCGCCCATGTCGAGGCGGAATCCGCAACGCACGTCGTCCACGATCAATGCCACGCCTTCCTTCTTCAACAACTGCGAAACCTTCGCCCAGTACCCGTCCGCGGGCATCACGCTATCCTCGAAAGCCGGATGATGGTACGGCGACGCGATGAATCCCGCCACATCCTTCGGATGTTCGGCGAACACCCGCGCCAGCGCGTCATAATCGTTCCACGGCACGCGGATGACATGCGCATGATCGTCTTCCATCACCCCGTGATGTCCCGCCGCCTGCATCCACGGCGTTGTCCCGTGATAGCCGCCGCCCACCGCGACGATCTTCCTGCGCCCAGTCGCCGCGCGCGCGATCATGACCGCGTAATTCGTTACGTCCGCCCCGTTCTTTGCGAAGAACGCCCAGTCCGCGATCGGGACCAGGTCGACGAGATACTCCGCAAGTTCCACCATCTTTGGCGACGCCGTGCTCGACGAGTCCGCGATCTGCATCTGCGCCTGAAACGCCTCATCGACCCCCGCATGCTTGTAACCCAGGACCATCGGCCCGTACGCGCACATGTAATCGATGAACTCGTTCCCGTCCACGTCCCAGAACTTCGATCCCTCGGCCCGGCTCGTGAAGAATGGATAATGAGAAACGGGCACGCAAGGGGCCGGGCTGAAATGGCCATACACCCCGCAAGGGATTACCTTGGCCGCGCGCTTGAACCACGAAGCCGACTCGCCATACTCATAGGTCTTCATCGGGCGCCTCTCCATCACGCAACGTTGACCGGTTCCGGGAACATTAGAACAGAATCCCGTCGGCGAATTAAAGCGAAAAACGGGGACTGACACGCTTTTCGGCAGTTTGAAAAGCGTGTCGGTCACCGCTTTTCGCACCGTCTCACGCTCGAAATAGAGTGCTATTACGATGCCTCGCTACACGAGCGCGCTATAGCGCCGCCAGGAATCGGATGTACGCTTCAATCCCCTTGGACCACGTCGGCAAATGCTGCTTCTCGTTCGGACCATGGATGCCGTCGTCGGGCAATCCAAATCCCAGGATGATCGAATCGACGCCCAACTGCTGCTGCATCATCCCGACCACCGGCACGCTGCCGCCCTCGCGTTTGAAGATCGGCTCGACCCCAAACGTGTCGCGCAACGCGGATACCGCGGCCTGCATCGCCGGCGAATGCCGGTCCATGATCGCGCCCGGCCCATGCGACAACTCCCGCACTTCCCACTCCACCGTGCTCGGCGCGTGCGCCTCGAGATACGCGCACAACTGGCCGCGGATCTCAGAGGGGACTTGACCCGCGACGAGCCGCGTCGAGATCTTCGCGAGCGCCCGCGCCGGCAGCACCGTCTTCGCGCCTTCGCCAATGAATCCGCCGACGATTCCGTTCACTTCGAGCGTCGGCCGCGCGCCCGTGCGCTCGATCGTCGTGTACCCATCCTCGCCCCACAGTTCGCGCACGCCCGCCATGGCCATCCACTGTTCGTCCGTCAACGGAATGCGTGCAAGCGCGGCGCGCTCTTCTTCATCGAGCGCGCGGACCTTATCGTAAAACCCTGGCAGCGTGACTCGGCCCGAAGCGTCGTGCATGCCCGCGATCAACTCGCACAAGACCTGTGCCGGATTGTGCAACGATCCGCCGAAGATCCCCGAATGGAGATCGTGGCTTGGTCCGCGCACCTCGACCTCGAAATACGCCAGCCCACGCAACGCGTACGAAATCGACGGTAGCGCCGGACTCAAGATCGATCCATCGCAATTCAACACCGCGTCCGCCCGTAACTTCTCCCGATACTGTTCCAAGAAATCCGGCAGGCTCGGCGAGCCAATTTCCTCCTCTCCCTCGAACAGGAACTTCACATTGACCGGCAGCGCGCCTTCCGTCCGCTGAAAACTCTCCAACGCTTTCAGAATCGCCACCGTCGCGCCCTTCATGTCCGACGCGCCTCGCGCATACAAGTTCTCCCCGCGCACCGTCGGCTCGAACGGCGGCGAGACCCATTCCGCGACCGGGTCCACGGGCTGCACGTCATAGTGCCCGTAGATCAACAGCGTCGGCCGCCCGTCCGCCACGTGATGTTCGCCATACACGATCGGATGGCACGGCGTTTGGATCGCCTCCGCATGCGTGATGCCAATGGCATGAAGCGCATCCACCAGCCACGCCGCGGCGCGATCCACGTCCGCCTTATGTTCCGGAAGCGTCGAGACGCTTGGGATCGCAATCAGCGACCGGTATTCCTCGAAGAAACGATCATGGTTGGCGCGCGCATAATCGAGAACCGCTTGAAGCATGCTGACTTCCTCTGTACGAGTGTAGTAATCTCACATTGACGTGGCTCGCACCTGCTTTTCGCGCGAAATGGCGCACAAGTATCCTCGCCACAAGCATTAACAATGGACTCAGGACGAGTGCAGATTTCATCCTTCATCCCTCATCCTTCATCCTTTGCCATTTATCATTTATCATTCAGACTTCAGACTTTCATCTTGCGCTTTTTCGTTGATTGCGGCATGGTCGCCCAGGTCTGTCTTACAAAAAGGCCCGGCAGGAAGCCTGCCGGGCCCAAACGAGTCAAACCGCAATTACATCTGCTCGACTTCCATGCTCGTGATCATCCAGCCCTTCGCTTCTTTCGTCAGGTCCAGTTCGATCTGCGCCGAGCCGAACGAAGCCGACATCCCGATCGGATACACCTTCGCCGTATCCTTCTCGATCGTGACCTTCGCTTTGTCCGTCGAGATCTCGCAATTGTCGAGATACCCCATGTCGATTGCGTCCTTGATGAACGCCTTCACGCCGGCCTTATCCTTGTACTCGTAGTGCTTGAAATTCTCCGAGTACAGCGCCATGACCTTATCCACGTCCTTCGCGGCCGCCGCGGCCTTCCAGTCGGCAACCAGCTTGTTGATGAGTTCCGTGTCGCTCGGCCCCTTCGGCGCCGTCGCGCACCCGCACATCGCAACCGCCACCAATCCCACGACCATTAACGATACCAACGCCTTTTTCATGGTGCCTCCTTTTCTTCGCGTTTCCGCTAGCCCGCACGTTAAGGTGGACATCCACCAGGTTCCCAATACCTATTCTGTCATGATACACACCTCCCAATTGCCCGTCAAACTTCATCTGTCCGGACTACCAGCGCCTATTTTCGATCGACTTTTCGGGCAGATGCGGTGCAAGTTTCCTGGCCAAAACCATTCACATCTGACTAAGGACAAGAAGTTTCATCCTTCATCCTTCATCCCTCATCCCTCATCCCTGTTCCCCCTTGTTTCCCAACTCTGCTCCCCGTCGTCACACACGTTTCCCCCCTAACCCCCGCCGCGCCAGTCCCATGCCCTGCCCAAAGCCCCGATCCCACTGCAACGTCATGGGCTATATGGATAGAGGCACTTGCACGAACGGCCAGGGGGCGCACATGAATGGACATACAGACGGGGCAGAGCCTTCGGGATTTGCCGAAGCCTTGTTGAGCCGCTTGGTCCCGGGAAGTGGAAGCCGGCGGGGCGAGCGGCGTTACACGGCTTTGGGGTCGCCTTGCGCGCATGCTTGGGACGATGCTTGGGTGGGGAAGGTGGAGGAGGTCGAGGGGCGGTTGCAGCGGCGGGTGTGCGGGGCTCGGACGATGGGGGGGAATCCGTGCGAGCTTGCGCCGAATCATGCGAATGGGCGGTGCCGGTTCCATGGGGGATTCGCGCTCACGGGAGCGCCTCGGGGCAATCGGAATGCGGTGGTCCATGGGCTGTATTCGAGACGGCTGCGGCCGTGCGATGCGAAGTGTCCGCAGTGGGGGGCGTGTCCGTGCGCGGGGGCGGATGTCGAGGGGTTGAAGCCGGTGGACCGGCCCACGTGTCCGTATGAGCAGACGGAGTACAACACGGCGTTGAGCGACGCGCTGGCGCAGGCGGCGGTCGATCCGGATTCCGGGCCGATGGCGCTGCATGTGGCGCATACGGTCGCGACTCTGCATGTGTTGATGGGCCGGGCGGCGCTGATGTTGCGCGACGCGCCTCTGGTGGACGCGATGACGGCGTCGCGCGAGGGGACGGAGCGTTCGGGCGCGTATGCGATGGAGTCGACGAAACCCAGCGCGCCGTTGCAGGCGTTCATGCGGATCGCGTCGGAATACCGGCATTTCCTGGCGATGCTTCGTCCGCGCGCGAAGGCGAGAGTGTCGGTGGCGGACCATATCGACGGGGTGTGCAGGGCGCTGGCGGACACGGACCTGGACCCGGACCGCGAGGCGCTGCTGCATCCGGACGCTTCGGGGTTGTTGAACGATACCGAGCGCCATCTGCGGGCGTCGATCGCGCATGCGGACGCGGGCGACAATGCGGGCGCGGAGGCGGCGTTTCGCGAGGCGTGTACGCTCGCCCGGGCGACGTTCCGCGACGGCGGTATCCCGTTGAACGGAACGCCTCGTCCGGAACCGAGGCAGCTTTCCGAGCGCAGTGTCGACCTGCTGCTCAAACGCCTGGGGAAACGCGGCCCACGGCGTGTCACTCGCCAGGCAGCAGGCCCCTAGCGTATTGACGCATGCTGTTTGGAACTTATCATTTAGACATGATAACAGGATGGACAGGATACTTGGGTTAGGAGCCATACACGGATGTGTTGTCTTCTCTTCCTGAAGACGGCCGGCTAGGCTCGAATGTTCTTTCCCATGATTTGCATGAGGAACAGGGCATCCTGGTAATCCTGTCCAAACATAAGATCCGCCATTTACGAGTCGCTGCACCAGGCGGGTCTCGCCATCGGCCGATACCGGGACCGGGATCCCGGGGCTTGACATTCCGTACAGCATAGTATAGAGTAGGAAATAGGAACTATTCCTATGGCTATCCCAAGCGAAACGATCGCGCGGCGCATGAAGGACTTTCAGGTGTCCTGCGCGCGACTGGGCATCAAGGTGACGCATCAGCGGATGGCGATCTTCCGGGCGGTGATCTCGACGGAGGAACATCCGGACGCGGAGTCGGTGTATCGGCGCGTGAAGAAGCGCGTCCCGACGATCTCGCTCGATACGGTCTACCGGAACTTGAAGCTCCTGGCCGGGCATGGGCTGATCTCGATTGTGGGCATGAGCCAGGACAGCGTGCGTTTTGACGGCAACGTGAGTCCGCACCACCACTTCACGTGCATCAAGTGCGGGATGATCCGCGACTTCGTGTCTGAGCACGACAGCCGCCTGGAGATCCCGGATGGGGCAAGGGCGTATGGCACGCCACTGTCGCTGCACCTGGAAGTGAAGGGGATCTGCGCGGCCTGTTGCCGCAGGGCTTGACGAAAAGATGAATCTGTTCATCGAGGCGCTCGTGCGGCCATGAGATAGGAATCGTTCTTATCTGCATAACAATGGTATAAAGTAACGCCTTGTAAGATGCCGTGGAAACGCGGCGCGATGGCCAACCGAACAAGAGGAGAAGGATCGTTATGAGCGAAGGAAAAGCACTGACCAACAGTGCGGGCGCGCCGGTTGTGGACAATCAAAACGTGATGACGGCCGGGCCGCGCGGTCCGATGTTGCTGCAAGACGCGTGGTTTCTGGAGAAGCTGGCGCACTTTGATCGCGAGGTCATCCCGGAACGACGGATGCACGCGAAGGGTTCGGGCGCCTATGGCGCGTTCACGGTAACCCACGACATCACGCGCTACACGAAGGCCAAGATATTCTCGGCGGTGGGCAAGAAGACGGAACTCTTCGTGCGCTTCTCGACGGTCGCGGGCGAACGCGGCGCGGCGGACGCGGAGCGGGATATCCGCGGGTTCGCGATCAAGTTCTATACGGACGAGGGCAATTGGGACTTGGTGGGCAACAACACGCCGGTGTTCTTTCTGCGCGATCCGTTGAAGTTCCCGGACTTGAATCACGCCGTGAAACGCGACCCGCGCACGAACCTGCGTAGCGCGCGGAACAACTGGGATTTCTGGACGTCGCTGCCGGAAGCTTTGCATCAGGTGACGATCACCATGAGCGACCGGGGCATCCCGTATTCGTACCGGCACATGAACGGCTACGGCAGCCACACGTTCAGTCTGATCAGCGCCCAGGGCGAACGATATTGGGTCAAGTTCCATCTGAAGACGCAGCAGGGGATTCGCTGCCTGACCGATGAGGAGGCCGAGGCGATTGTCGCCAAAGACCGCGAGAGCCATCAGCGCGACCTGTACGACAGTATCGAGCGCGGCGAGTTCCCGCGATGGGTGATGTACGTCCAAGTGATGCTCGAACAGGACGCGGCCAAGTGCCCGTTCAACCCGTTCGACTTGACGAAGGTCTGGTCTCACAAAGACTACCCGCTTATCGAGGTGGGCGTCCTCGAATTGAACCGCAATCCCGAGAATTACTTTGCGGAGGTCGAACAGGCGGCTTTCAATCCGGCCAACATCGTTCCGGGGATCGGATTCTCTCCGGACAAGATGCTGCAAGGACGCCTCTTTTCGTATGGCGATGCCCAGCGATACCGTCTCGGCGTGAACCACCACCTGATCCCGGTGAACCGTTCGCGCTGTCCGTTCCACAGTTATCATCGCGACGGCGCGATGCGTGTGGACGGCAATTACGGCAGCACGCTCGGCTATGAGCCGAACAGTTACGGCGAGTGGCAGGAACAGCCCGATTTCGCGGAACCGCCCCTCAAGCTGGACGGCGCCGCGGCGCATTGGAGCCATCGGGAGGATGACAGCGATTACTACTCGCAGCCGAGGGCTCTGTTCGGGTTGATGAACGCCGAGGAACGCGCGCGCTTGTTCGCGAACACGGCGCGAGCCATGGGCGACGCTCCGCGTGAAATCAAGATCCGCCACATCGGCAACTGTTTGAAGGCCGATCCCGCGTACGGCGAGGGCGTGGCGCGCGCGTTGGGCATTTCGCTGGACGAAGTCGCAGGGAAGAAGTAGGTCCTCTTGACGATCGCGTTGTTGTGGCGTGCCTCGGCATGCGCTGAGGCACGGCACATGACTGGAGATGCACGAGGTCTGGGAGTGCAGGAGTGCGGTGTCGCGCGGCACGACGCGCAACCGAAGCCGCGCGGCGCCGACAACCGGGTTCTCGATGGAGACCCCGAACAAGAAGGGAGAAGCGTGATGAGCAAGAAGATGGGAAGGACGTTAGCCGCCTCGTTGATCGTGGCCTTGCTGGCCACCGTGGCGGGCCTGGCCGGGGCGCAACAACCGACGAGCTACGCACCGGTGTCGTTGACGGAGAAGTTCGATACGGTCAAGGCGCGGATGGAGGCCGCGAAACCGGAGATCGAGAAGAAGCAGATGGACCTCCTCGGCGAGCGCTATGACCTGAGCGACCGGCCGATGAAGGACGTGATGTCGGCGGGACGCCATAAGCCCGTTCAGGACGGCGTGCGCGTGAAGCTGCCGGAAGGCGTCACGTGGGACGGCCTCGCGGCGATGACACCCGGGCAGATCAAGGAAAAAGGCGTATGGCCGAAAGGCTTCCTGCCTTTGCCGCATCCGAACCATATGGAAGGCGGCATGGTGTTCCCGAAGTTCCATATCGAGGAGATCAAGAAGCAGGAAGCGCGCGACCTCACCCGTTTCGACCTGGACTTCGATCTGCCGGATCATCTCCTGCCCGAGTATCCCCCGGCGATCTATCTGACCACGCGTCCGGACTTGGGCGATGTCTCGCAGGGCAAGGTCGTGACGATCATGAACTACTACGAGCTGTTTAACGGGCTCCTGAATCCGAAACAGCTTGAAGGGCTGCGGCTGTTGGTAACGCCGTTCCCGCAACAGCAGTTCAACCAGACCGAAGACCGGCGTTCGGCGATGCCGAGCCGCGGCGTAACGTGCTTCGACTGCCACGTCAACGGCCTGTCCAACGGGGCCACGCACCTGGTGGGCGACATCCGCCCGCAGGAATACCGGCATCGCTTGGACACGCCGCCGCTGCGGGGCGTGAACATTCAGCGGCTGTTCGGGTCGCAACGCGCCCTCAAGTCCGTCGAGGACTTCACCGAGTTCGAGCAGCGGGCCGCGTACTTCGACGGCGACCCGGTCATCGCGACGAAGAAAGGCGTGAACATCCTCGAACGCGGCAGCCAGGCGCATTTCATGGCCGAGTTCCAGGACATTCTGGACTTCCCGCCCGCGCCGAAGCTGGACATCTACGGCAAGCTGTCTCCCGACATGGCGAGCAAGCAGGAACTGCGCGGCCAGGCGCTGTTCTTCGGGAAGGCGAAGTGCGCCGAGTGCCATCCCGCGCCGTATTACACCGACAACACCATGCACAACCTGAAGGCGGAACGGTTCTTTAACGAGCAGATGGTGAACGGGCGGAAGGCCAGCGCCGACGGTGCGATCAAGACCTTCCCGCTTCGCGGCATCAAGGAATCGCCGCCGTACATGCATGACGGCCGGTTGCTGACCCTTGCCGACACGGTCGAGTTCTTCAACTTCATTCAAGAGTTGAAGCTCACCGCCGACGAGAAGCAGGACCTGGTGGCGTTTATGCTTGCGCTCTAGGATTCGAGAAGGGCGGGCAATCGTGTGTGCGCGGCCGTAGTGGTAGGGCGGCCGCGCACGCGCTCGTATTCGGGACGAACCATGCAGACCGAACGGTTACGCTCCCGCGGCTTCCCGTGCGGCCACGCGTTCGGCTCGGCGGCGAAGCAAGTCTTCGTATTGGCTCATGCGCATCTCGAAGAACTTGAGCAGCTTTTGGTGCAATTCGGGATTGCCCGCCGCGATGATCGAACGTTGATTCTCAACCGTCGTGTCGAGGAGCAGCACGTCGTCGAACGACTTGCCGTAGGCGTCGGTGACAATGCAGCCGGCTTCCTGGGCGATGAGCAGCGAGGCCGCCAGATCGTACGGCGCGACTCCGATGACCGTGCCGCGGCCGGCGTTGATGAAGTGGTCTTTGACGAGGCTGGGGATGTCGCGGTAATACCGGTTCGCAAAATCGACGCATGCGTCCAGTTGGTTCGTGATCAGGCGCGTGATACTGTAGGACGTGCTGTTGCACGCGAAGAACCCGCCCTTGAGGCTCGATAGATCGATCAGGCGCGCGGCGGTCGGGAAGATGAGTTCCGCGGGCCGCCCGGGCACCGTCATGGTCCACGAGAGGTGTTCGAGCGAGACGTTCTTCGAGAGCTTCGGCCGTTTGACGTGTTCGCCCTGCGTCACGCGCGTGCCTTTGCCGCGTTCCGCGTAGAACACGCGGTCGCCGACGATCTCGGCCACGCAGGCGTTGTCGAGATCGGCCATGACCGGGCGTTCGATGATCCGTGTGCTGGCGATGCTGATCGCGCAGCTCTCGAAACCGCTCTTTGCGGCGCGCGTGCCGTCGATGGGGTCGATGATGAGCAGGTTCTGAGGCTGGGTGTTGGTGAATGTCGTGTAGCCCGAGTCTTCGGAGTAGTACGCGATCGGAATGCGCGCGCTCTTGAGAAAGGT
This sequence comes from uncultured Nitrospiraceae bacterium, assembly GCA_964402555.1. GTDB lineage: Bacteria > Hydrogenedentota > Hydrogenedentia > Hydrogenedentales > SLHB01 > CAYOCT01. The sequence goes on from CAYOCT010000005.1 coordinate 44,470, forward strand.
CAGCAGCGCCTTCTCGGCGACGCGGTCGATCTCGAAGGTCGCATCGCCGCTCGGGGCCGTGCCCACGATTTCGCGGCCTTTGGCCTCGTGGACCGACGAGGCGATTGCGGCGCGGATTACATTGGCGATCTCGATCATGAACTCGCGCGGCAGGATCTTGGTCTTCGGGCGCGGGCGTTCGACCGGCGGAGGCGCAGGCGACACGATGGCGGCCGGGGTGTGCGGCGGCGCCGAAGCCGGTTTTCTGGGCGATACGGCCTGCGATTTGGCGACAGGCTTCGCCGGGGCTTTCGAGGCGGGCTTCGCGGCCTGCTTCGGGGGCGCCGGTTTCGAAACGGGTTTGGGGGCAGGCTTCTTGACGATGGCCTTCTTGGCAGCGGGACGCGCAGGTTTCTTGGGCGCGGGTTTCTTCACCGCGGGCTTCTTGGGCGCGGATTTCTTGGGCTGCGGTTTCGCGGTGGTCTTAGACTTTGCCTGCACCTTGGTTTTCCCTGATTTCGACTTCGACGATTTCGATTTCATAGCCATAGCGTTACATCCCGGTTGTGACCTGCCCCTATCCCACGGACACCTTCGGGGGCGCGACGAACTCCATGAACCGGCCCTTCACATTGCCGGCACGCGCGTCGCCCTTGTGAACGTACACACGGTATTTCCAATGCGTCACCGAGCCCTTCTTGAACGTCATGTCTCCCTTCACGCCGTCCTCGGGCCGGTAGTGATTCCAGGCAAAACAGTTCGCGGTCATGAGGCCGTAGTCCCGGACGTGCCACTCGGTCGGGTAGCGCGGGTTCTTATCGTGGTCGAGAATGGCGATGCCCACGTGCTTGCCGCCGACCGTCCCACTGTAATCGCACCACGGGGCTTTCTTGCCCCAGGTCTCGGCTTCGTTCGTGCCGCCATACCCGTTCTCGATGCGGCCGCCGTTACGCACGTCCATCGAACTGGCGACCCGCACGGAGACCAGCCCGCCTTCTTTGGTATCCCGGAAGGTGACTTGCTTCTCAGTCATCGTAAAGGTAACACCAATCTCGAAAAGGCGCTGTCCGCCGGGCAACGCGTAGAAGCGCATGTCGCGGACTTCCTCGAACTGCTTCTTGCCGCTGTCGGCGCACCAGTCGTTCTTGGCGACGATCTGGCCGAAGACGTGACCGGACGCAAGCGTGAGGAAATCGCGGTGGCGCTGCCATCCGTGGCCCTTCTCCTCGCTCCAGTTGTCGACCTCGTCGCATTCGCCATAAGCGACCCAGATGGACTTGTGGTGGTGATGGTCTTTGTGCTCACCTTTGACACTGCCCACAATAGGCCAGTTCCGCGTAACCTGGGCTCCGAAGGGGCCGATCATTGGGTAAAGAAACGGCCTAACCCATTTGGAAGCATAGTGATAGGACGTAAAGATCTTGCCGCCAACCTTCACGTCCACGCGTCCGTCTTGGGCTCGGTCGCTGACCTCGACGGCGGGACTCGCCGGAGCCGCCGCGGACGCCGTGGCGGTAAGCACCTGCTTCTCGCCCGCTTTCAAGTTCTTAATGAGAAAGGCCAGGGCAATGCCGTTCGCCGATTTTGCCACCTGGGCGGGCAACGGTTCCTTGGTCTTCGCATCGACGAGCTTTACCGACGCGCACTGCTCGTAACTCCAAGGCAATTCAACATTTACAGGGGAGTAAGCACGGTCGTGCTCTCCCGCGAGGACGGTCAACTTACACTTTAGGCTAGCCATCTCCAACCTTCCGCATTACTTCCCCAAGACGAACCCATTTCAGGGTGATATTCTACCAATTCTCAGTCCGGAAGTCCAGCAGAATCTTGGCGGCGTTTCCAAAGTGCCAAAATCAATGGTTTCAAGGGGCCAATAAGCGTTAGGCCCGAGGCTGCGGTTGTGGGGAGTTGGCGGAGAACACGGACGGTCACGGACGAAATGAGAGACGCGAACCACATAGGGTTTGTGGTATTATCTCGCGGTGGCGTGGGAAAAAGAGAGGGATGCTTCCATGATTTTCAGACGCGTGGCAATGCTTGTGTTGTTGTGTGCTGTGGCGGGCGCGGCGGAGTTGAAACTGCCGTTGGTGTGGACGGTGAACTGCAACACGCTGCTCGAAAGCGGGCCGACGCTCGCGGATATCAACGGCGATGGCGTGGACGAGATCCTGGCCGCGGGACGCGAGGAGTTGTTCGCCCTGGACGGCTCCGGGAACGAGCTATGGCGCTGGCGGACGAAGGCGCGGTTCATGACGTATCCCTCGGTGTTGCATGCCAAGGACGTTACGCTGATCTACGTCGCCGACACCGGCGGCTTGTTTACGTGCCTGGACGGGGCGGGCAAGGTCGTCTGGCAGAGGCAGTTGAAAGGGCCCGCGAGTTGGTCTGCCTCGGTGGTATGCGACCTCGATGGAGATGGCCTCTTTGAAGTGGTTCAGACCGACGATCTCGGCGGGGTCTCCGCGTTCGGCGCTCTTGACGGCAAGATGGTGTGGCAGGCCAAGGTGAATGGCTTGCCGGTCAGTCCGGCGGTGGGCGATATCGACGGCGACGGGAAGGCTGAGATCGCGGTGGCGACGGGCTCGGGCAATCTGGCGTTGCTCCGGCACGACGGCACAGTGGCATGGGAGAAGGGCATCGGCGCGGCATCGCCGTCGTGGGCGACTTCGGCGCCGATCCTGTTTGCCGATTCGGAAGGGCACGGACGGATTGCGGCGTCGGCGGCCGAGGGCAAGCTGCTGTGTCTTGACGTGGCCGGCAACGTGCTGTGGAGCTATGCGACGCGGGGCGCGGTGGCCTCGACGATCTCGGCGGGGGACATCGATCTGGACGGCCGCGCGGACCTGTTCGTAATCACGCAGCTTGGCGTGGTGTACCGGTTCGACGAGTCCGGGCGCGCGATTTGGGACCTGGATATGCAGGGCCGTTCGCTGGCGGCGGGGGCGATTGCCGATATCGATTCCGACGGGCATCTAGAATATGTGTTGTGCACGCAGGACGGGCATCTGATGGCGATGAACGCCGCGGGGGAAACGCGGTTCGACTGGCAGTTCGACAACCGAACCATCAACGTGACGCCCGCGCTGGGCGATATCGGGAACGCATCGCCGGGGCTTGAGATGGTCATCACGGGCGGTGAATCGGGCAAGGTCTTCTGTTTTGGCACGCCCGCTCACGCGGACGCCGTGCTCCAATGGCCAGCGTATCGTTGCGACGAACACAAGACGGGCGCGTGGTTCGGGCTTGCGCAACACGAAGCCGTGCAGATGGTCCCGCGCAATTTAGCATGGGACGAGGTCGTGGCGGGCGAGCCGGTCCGCTTCGCCGTGACGAATCCGAAACCGGGCGCGCAACCGCTGCTCGCGTCGGCGGCGTGCGTCTATCCTGACAACTCGAAACGTTCGGCGACGACCAAAGTGGTTGGCGCGCGCGGCGAGTTGCTGCTGCCGATCGAGGCCACGCTTCCCGGCGCGTATCGATTCACGTGGACGTTGAGCGATTCGTCGGGCAAGGATTTGTTCCAGGGCGAGCGCGTGGTGGCGTTGCAGCCGTTCGCGAACGAGCGCGCGATTGTCGCGCATGCTCTTGACGCCATGGACTCGACCGCGGGCGCGGTCAAGGAGGCGATGCCGCTGTCGGCGTCGGCGTTGCGGCGCGAGGCGGTTCTGATCCAGTACGAGCGCGACGCGCTGACGCCGCTTCAAGAGGCGTCGCCGGCAACGGTCGCGGCGGGCGTTCAGGAGACCTTCTCGCGGACGGCGTCGTTGGTGGCGCGTGCGCGGCGCATGGAACGCGTGGCGCGTGCAATCCACGAGGCCGCGGCGTCGAAGCTGACCTCGGGACTCATCGCGTTTGAGGGGCCGGTGTGGGAGAACCGCGGCGTGGACGAGCTCGTGCCCGAGCGCGCCGCGTCGCCGCTGGCGATTGCGCGGCGCGTCGTGCCCGGCGAGCACGAACCGGTCGCGGTGAAACTGTTCAATACAACCGACCGCGAGTTGCTCGTCCGCGTTTTGCCGGACAAGCTGCCCAGCGGGGTGGCCGTAACGATCCATCGGACGACCGGCGTGCCGACGTCGCTGGGCCAGATCGCGTGGGACGCGCTGCCGGAAGCCGGCGATTCGGGACTGCTGAGCGTGCCTTCGCTGTCGACGCGCGAGGCGTGGCTCGATGTCGTTGTGGACGAGAAGGCCGCGGGCGACCTCGCGTTCAACGTGCAGTTCCTTGCAGTGAACGGGCCGGGCGTGCTCGAAGGCCCGTCGAATCCGCGTGACGTTCCGCCGCCGATTGCGCCGGTCTCGATCGCGCTGCACGTGCTGCCGTTCGCGATGGCGCCTTCGGGATCGTTTCGGCTGTGCACGTGGGCCGCGCCGGAAGGGGCGCAGGTGGACGACCTGCTCGCGCATGGGAACAATGTGTTCGTAGCGCCGCTTCCCGTGGCGCAATACGACGCGCAGGGGAAACTGGGCGCTTCCGATTTCTCGAAGCTCGAGCCGATCGTCAAGCGGTTCCAGGGGCATGACGTCGTGTTGCTGCTAAGCGGGATGCCCGCGCTGAAACCCGCAATGGGCGACGCGGCCTACGATGCGGATCTGAAACCGTATCTCGACGAACTGGTGGCGAAGCTCGGCGCGCTCGGGCTGGACGCCCAGCATTTCGCGCTATATCCGATCGACGAGCCGGGCGGCGCGGGATGGGACGCCGTGAACAAGGTCGTCGCGTTCGGCAAGGCGGTGCACGCGGCGCGCAACGACGTGATGGTGTACATCGACGGCGGGGGTGAGCTTCCGATGTATGAGGCGATGGCTCCGTACGTGGATATCTGGACGCCGAGTCTGTACATGCTTGCCGAGGACTTGCCCGAGATGCGGGTCGCGCGCGCATCGGGGAAGACGTTGTGGTCGTATAACTGCGGCTACGGCTATGGGCGGCCCATCGGCGGGGACCTGCGCAACATCAATATCGTGGCGGAATATCGCGACGCCGCGCTATTCGCGTTCCGGTACGGCGGGACGGGCATCGGCTTCTGGTGCTACAACATCGGCGGTGACGGCTGGTCGCGGATGCAGATTGATTACATGATGGTGTATGCGGGGCTGACGCGTCCCGTGACGAGCCGGCGCTGGGAAGCCGTGCGCGAAGGCATCGAGGACGAACGGATCCTCGCGGCGTTGCGCGATCGCGCGGCGGGGCTTGGACAGGATGCGCGTTCGGCGGAAGTGAAGGAACGTGTGCGGCATCTCATCGACGTGTCGCTTCCGGCGATCATCGATCAGAGCTTCAAGGAGATGAAGCTGGGGCTTGCGCGGAACGTGCTCGATGCGAGCAACAACGATGCGATCGTCGACGCGTTCCGCAAGGAAATGCTGGATTGCGTCGAGGCGGTGGCGGGGCTTGACGGGGCGAGCATGAATTGACACGGACCTACACGGACGGACACGGCGCGGCGGAGCCGCAATCAGAGAGATGGAAAGAGGTGAAAATCTGAACGATAAATGATGAATGATAAACTGGGAAAGGATGAAGGATGAGGGATTAAGGATGAACCTACTCGCCCGCAGTCCGATATTCATGCTTGTGGCCGGTGAACTTGCACACTATTGCTTCGCCGAGTTTATGGAAAATGACAGATCGTAGTACGGACGTCTGATTGGTAGAGTTTGGAGCGGTTACGATGAATCGAGTTTGTGCGGTGCTGGCCTTGCTTCTCATGGGAACGCAGGCTTGGGGTATGGACATCGTCTGGACGCGGATGACGGGGCAGTATCCCGTCGAGGCGAGTCCGGCCGTGGCGAATGTCGACGGCAAGGACGTGTTGCTCGCGGTGAATCGCGGCGGGCAGGTCATGGTATGGGGTCTCGATGGCGCGAACGTCGGCGGCGGCGAGGACGGACTCGTGGCGGAGTTGCCCAAAGGGACCTGGACTTCGACGCCTGTAGTTGTCGTTTGGCCTGAAGGGCAGCGTCTTCTATTTTGTAGTGTTGAAGGTTTGGTGGTTGCGCTCGATGCGGCGTACCACGAACTCTGGCGCTACCAGTTGCCTGGCGGGACGGGGTTTGGCCACGCGGCGCCGGTTGCGCTGCCGGAGGGAAAGGCGTGGTGCTGGGGCGACGACTCGGGCAAGGTAACGTGTCTCGATCTCGATGGGAAGGCCGTGTGGCAGACGGACCTGGCGAAAGGCGTGTGCGGCGCGCCGCTTCAGACGTTCGTAGATCCCGAACGTGGGTTCATGCTGCTCGCGGCGTCCGGATCGACGTTGTGTTGTTTGAATGCGGAGGGCGGGGTGGTTTGGTCGCGCGATCTTGGGGGGGCGATCGGATCTCGGCCGGAGATATTCACACGGACGGACACGGACGGACACGGACAGACACGGACCGAAGGCGTGATCTTTTGTGGTGCGGGCTCGGGATCGATGGTTGCGCTGGACCTCGAAGGGGAGACCCTTTGGAGCACGCCGATTGGTGACGAGATGGACAGCACCATCGTGCTGTTGCCGCGTCCGGGTATCGATCCGCTTGTGGTGTGCCGGGGCTTGTGGGGAAACCTCAATGCAGTCGACCTGCGCGGGAACCGCGTATGGACGCACCTGTTTCGCGACAAGGGGCGTGGGCGCCCGCTGGTATTCGACGCAAACGGCGACGGACGCAATGAAGTGCTGGTCACGACGTATGGGCAGCACGCATATCTCTTCGACGACGAGGGGAATCTCCTAGATGATTTGAAGTTGAGCGGTTGCATCAACGGTTCGCCGGTGATAATGCCCGACGGCAACGACGTCATTGTGATGACGGCGGCGTTGCTGGCGCAACGGTTGAAGCCGGGCGCGCCGCGCTCGCCTTACGGCGCGCCCTCTGGCGCGATGGACCAGACCGCGACACGCGCATGGGACAATGCAGGCGTTCCGATGCTGGTGGAGAATCCGCGGGGCGGTTTGTTCCGATTGAACGTGTCCGCGCAAACGCAATCGCACGGCTTGTTGCGATACGGGGTCGTGTCGGCGCGTTCGTCGATGGAGATACCGTTCGCAGATATGCTCGAACCGGGGGCGCATGCGATCGAGTGCCGTGTGGCGTATGCGGCCGATTATCCGGTTGAGCTTCGCGACGCGGATGCCGCTGTGCAGCAATCGATGGGACCGAACTCTGTGGCCGCGTTTGCCGTTGCGCCGTACTCAACCTTTAGCGATACAGCGCCCGCGTGCGCGCTCGAGGGGGGCCAAACGATTGTTGTCGATCCGATTTATCAGGGCGAGATCGACGAGGGCGCGTGTGTGATCGCGTCGACGCTGGCCGCGCCGTGCCGTCTGCGCGTTACGGTGTTGGGTCTGGCGACCGAGGATGGGCGAGCGTTCGGCGGGAAGCTCGAGTTGTTCGAGGCGGCGTCAACCGGCACAGTAAACGGCGAACGCGTGGCGGATGCGCTGATCGGCCTCGGCGATGCGGGGCTGCTGCTTGTGCCCGCCGAGCGTACCGCGAAGGTGTGGGTCCGCGTGGATGCGCGCGGGGCGGAAGCGGGCGTGTATCTGGGGAAGCTGCTGGCCGAGCCGATCATGAAGGAAGCGGCGCCGGTTACGCTGGGTCTCGAAGTGCACGTGGCGGACTTGAAGATGAATCGTCCGTTCCCGCTGGTGTTGTGCACGTGGGATTACGTTCCGAACAAGTGGTTCCCGGACCGGATACCGGAAGTGTTAGATGCCATGGCGGATCACGGCATCGACGTGTTCCCGCGTACCACGACGACGCCGAAAGCGGAGGCTGACGCGTTGGGAAACCTGACGTTCGATTGGAGCGGTCTCGATGCGGAGCTCGACCGGCTGAAGGGACGCGGGCAGATCCTGTTCCAGATTGGCATCCCGCCGATCCATTTCGCGGCCGAGCCTTCGGCGGAAGCGAAACGCGCGGCGGAAGTGGCGTACTTGCATCAGTGGCGCGACCACATCGCCGAGCGTGGATGGACCTACGATCGGTATGCGTTATATCCCGTGGACGAACCGGGGCTGGGGTTCGGGCAAAGCGTGGATGCGTTGATCGAAGCAGGGAAGTTGTTCCGCGAGGCCGATCCGCAATTCCGCATCTACACCGATCCCGTGCCGACGCTGTCGCGGAGGGACTTCGAGCGGATCGAGCCGTACGTGGACGTGTGGGCGCCGAACATGCGCCTGGTCACGGGCCTTGCGGCGGGCGATCCGCGTATCGCGCGGATCATGGCGTCGGGCAAAGAAGTGTGGTCGTACGATTGCGTGTCGCAGGTGCGGTCGCTGTCGCCGTTGCGCTATAACCGCGCGAACGCGTGGCGCGCGCATTATTTCGGATTGACCGGCATCGGCGTGTGGACCTATTCGACGACGGACGTGGACCCGTGGCTGCCGGGCAAGGGTGTGAACGACGAGTACACGCTGGTGTACCCCGGCGCGCTGCCCGTTCCGAGCGTGCGGCTTGAGGCCGAGCGGGACGGCCTCGAGGATGTCGCGGCGATGGCGTTGTTGGAAGACGCGATGCGGGAGCATGGCGGCGACGCGGCGGCTGTCCAGGAAGCGGCGGATGAGCTTCGGATGGCGAAGATCGATATCCTGGAGTTGTCGTGCGACGCGTTCGTCGAGAGCCGGGATTACTTGCGCGCGGGGCAGCGGCGGATCTGGCATGCTGCGGCGGATGTCGAGGCGTATCGCACGCACCGGAAGCGCATCGAGGAGTTGACGTTGAAGGTGGCGGCGAGAAAGAGCTAGTGGACGAAGTGGACTTGGTGGACGACGTGGACGAGAAGAAGGAGCGCGCTGTGGAGATTAGTATTGGCGGGTACAGTTTTCATCGGTTGTTCGAATCGGGCAAGCAGGATGTCTTCAAGTACATCGAGGACTGCAAGGCGCTCGGGGCCACGCAGCTCGATCCTTGGAACGCGCAACTTGCGCCGATCCAAAGCGCGGACGTCGTGATCAAAGCGGGGCGCGATCCGGAACACGCGCAGCTTTCGGCGCAGGACGATGCGTATCTGCGGCGCGTGCGCGCGGCGGCGGACGCGGCGGGATTGCCGTTCGGGTGTATCGCGGTGGATGGGGCGCATATTTACGAGGCCGATGCGGCGGCGCGCGAGGCGAACCGGATGTTGGCGGATCGCTGGCTCGATGTTGCGCAGATTCTGGGCGCGAAGCAGGTGCGCATTGACGCGGGCGGCCCGCAGGAATTGCCGAACGATGTTTTCGCGATCGTGGTCGAGGGCTACGAGAGTCTCGTGGCGCGGGGGCGGGCAAAGGGTATCGAGATCCTGATGGAAAACCATTGGGGTCCGTCCGTGATTCCCGAGAACGTCGCGCGGATTATCGAGGCGGTCGATGGGCTCGGGCTGCTGCTGGACACGAACAACTGGGCGCCGGGATTGGCCGAGCACGGATGGGAACTGTGCGCGAAATACGCGCGCTCGACGCACTTCAAAACCTTCTCGTTCGATGCGGACGGCAACGAGCCGTCGGTCAACATCGCGAAGGCCGTGCGCCTGCTCGTCGAGGCGGGTTACGAGGGATGCTGGGGCGTGGAAAGTTGTCCGACCGACGGCGATGAATACAACGCCGCGGCCAAGACGATTGCTTTGATCAAGCGGTGCTTGGAATAGCGAATGGCGAATTGCGAATAGCGAAAAAGGGATTAGGGGATAGGGGATAGGGAAGAGCGAAAGATTGGCGGATGAGACTATTGCGGTGAACAATCGCTGCTTGGGCGAGCGTTTGTGATAGGATGACTGTGGTTGTGAGGGAACTCGTGCCATGACAAAGACTGAAGCGACAGCAGATGGCTTCGTAGCCGTCCTCAAGGCTCTGCCCCGGCGCGAACGGGATGCGGTTCTTGTGCGCATTGCCGACGATAAGGATCTGGCGCACGACATTCTCGATCTGGTGACGTTCGCCCAGCGTCAAGACGAGCCATCGCGCCCGTTTCGCGAGTACCTCAAGCAGAGGCGCTCCGAGTGACGGAGCGCTCTCTCTACACTATCACCATTCGAAGATCTGCCGAAAAGGAGCTTGACGCCCTTCCGGCACTTCTGTTCGATCGGATTTCTCAGAAGATCCTCGCATTAGAAGAGGATCCCCGTCCGAAAGGCTGTAAGAAACTCAGAGACACGGAGCGGTACCGGGTACGCGTCGGCTCGTACCGCATTCTGTATCAGGTGGACGATGCAAAACGATTGGTAGACATTGTCGCCGTGGGGCACAGGCGAGACGTCTACAACGGATAACAGTTCGCGGACAAGGAGGCAGGAATGGAGCAAGCGATTGCTAAGACCCGTATTGGAATCATTGGCGTGGGGCAGATTGGGAAGCAGCATCTGAATAACTATCAGTCGATGTCGAGCGTGGAGTTGGTCGCGCTGGCGGATATCGACCGTGCGGAGGCGGATCGGGTCGGGGCGTTGTACAAGATCCCCAACGTGTATTACGACGCGAAGGACTTGCTGGCGCGCGACGATCTCGATGCGATCGACGTGTGCCTGCACAACAACCTGCACATGCCATACACGTGCGCGGTCTTGAAGTCGGGCCGGCATGCGTACTGCGAGAAGCCGATGGCGGGCGCGTATTGCGATGCGGCCACGATGCTCGAAACAGCGCGGGCGTGCGGGCAGAAGTTGTCGATCCAACTTGCGACGTTGTTCTCGAAGGAGACGAAGGCGGCGAAGCTGTTGATTGACGGCGGGCATCTCGGAAAGCTGTATCACGCGCGGTCGACGGGGTTCCGGCGGCGCGGGCGTCCTTACGTGGACGGGTATGGCACAGAGAAGTTCGTGCAGAAGGAGACTGCGGCGGGCGGGGCGTTGTTCGACATGGGCGTGTATCACATCTCGAACATGCTGTACCTGCTGGGCAATCCGGAGGTACTTACCGTCACGGGCAAGACGTACCAGGAGACCGATATGGACGCCGATCGCAAGGCGTTCAGCGGCTACGGCGTCGAGGAACTCGGCGCCGGATTCGTGCGGCTTGCGGGCGGGATCACGCTCGACATCATCGAGTCGTGGGCGATTCACCTGAACCCGTTCGAGGGTTCGTCGGTCGCGGGGAGCGAAGGCGGGGTGCGCCTCGAACCGTTCGGCTATTACCGAAACATCGGCGACCTGCAACTGGACAGCACTACGAACTTGGATGCGTTCGACACGCGGCTGCATACGGTCCGCAACGTGGGCGACGCGTACGATAGTCCGCAGCACCACTGGGTCGCGGCGTTACAGGGGCGCGCGCCGTTGCTGCCGACCGCGGAGATCGCACTGAACACGATGCTGATCTCGGAAGGGATCTATCTGTCGAACCGTCTAGGGCGAGAAGTGACCGCGGAAGAGATCAAGAAGGAATCGAAGTCGCTGGCGGTGAAGATCCAATAGGTGGACTTAGTGGACGGGGTGGACTGAGTGGACAACGTGAGACGTTGGATTCCGGTCGCGTTGGCGGTGTTGGTGGTGGCGGTGTATGCGCGGACTGCCGCTTTCGATTTCGTGAACTACGACGACCCGGGGTACGTCTACGATAATCCGCTGATCGCGAAGGGCCTGTCGTGGGGAGGCGTGGCCGAGGTCTTTCTGCACGGGCAGATGCTGCTTTGGGTGCCGCTGACGTCGTTGTCGTACATGCTGGGGTGCAGCGTGTACGGGCTGAGCGCGGGGGCGCACCATGCGACGAATGTCGCGTTTCATCTGGCCAACGTGTTGCTGCTGTTCTGGGTGTTGCGGCGGATGACGGGGGCGGTGTGGCCGAGCGCGTTCGTGGCGGCCGTGTTTGCGGCGCATCCATTGAACGTGGAAGCGGTCGCGTGGGTGTCGGGACGTAAGGAGGTCTTGTACGCGACGTTCTGGCTGTTGGGGATGGCGGCCTATGGGCGGCGCTACTGGCTTACTTGCGTGTGCCATGGACTCGGGCTGGCCGCGAAGACTTCACAGATGACGTTTCCCGCCGTCCTGCTGCTGCTGGACTATTGGCCCTTGGGCGCGCGCAAGCGCGTGTCGCGGCTTTTGGTGGAGAAGCTGCCGCTGGTGGTGTTGTCGATACCTGCGGCGATGTCGGCGTATTGGCTGACGGCGCAAGGAAAAGGGGGGATGCAATCGCTCGAAGCCGTGCCGTTCGCGACGCGCATGGCGAATACGGCATGGGTGTACGGCTGGTACGTATTGAAGCTGTTCTGGCCGAGCGGACTGGCGGTGCATTACCCGTATCCCTCGGGGGCGATGCCGGGGTGGCAGGTCGGGATTGCATGCGCGTTGCTGATCGGGGTAAGCGCGGCGTGCATTGTGTTCTTCCGATCCTATCCGTGGCTTGCGGTGGGATGGTTCTGGTTCGTGGTGTCGCTGTTTCCCGTGTCCGGGATGGTCCGCGCGGCGACGTTCTTGATGGCGGACCGTTACGCGTATGTGCCGATGATCGGCCTGCTGATTATGCTGGCATGGGGAGGGGCGGAAGTCGCGCGGCGGGTTCCGAGGATGCGGCGCGTGGTGGCGGTTTGCGCGCTGGCGTATGTGCTGGCGATGGGCGTGTGGGCGGGTGTGCAGACGCAGTATTGGCGGAACAGCATGGTTCTATTCAATCATGCTCTCGATGCATGGCCCGAGAATGCGCTGGCGTATAAGAATCTGGGGACGCTTCTTGCGGGCGAGCAACGTTACGAGCAGGCGATGGAAGCGTACCGAAAGGGCCTTGCGGTCAATCCGAAGGACAGCGAACTGCATGCGTCGCTGGGGAGCGCGCTGGTTGCGCTGGGAAGAGGGGAAGAGGCGCTCGCCGAGTACCGCGCGGCGGTGGCGATCGCGCCGGATTTCGCGGGGGCGCAGTATGACATGGGGAATCTTCTGGCACGACAGCGGAAGTTCGAGGAGGCTGCCGCAGCGTATTCGGAGGCGCTGCGTTTGGAGCCTCGACGCCTGGGCGCGGCGATAAACCTCGGCAATTCGCTGGCGAGCCTTGGGCGGTTTGACGAGGCCGCGACGTATTACCTCAAGGCAACCGAGATTGATCCGGCGAGCGCCGACGCGTACGTGAACCTGGGGCGGGTGCGCATGCGGCAGCATCGGTACGGTGACGCAGTGGATAGTTTTGCGAAAGCGGTCGAGCGCAATCCGGGCAACGCAGCCGCACGGCGGGCGCTTGACGAGGCGCGGGCGGCGCTGGGGCGATAGTCAGATGCGTTTGGTGTACTGAGTCATGCCGATGGCATCGTATCCTTGGGTGCGAATTCCGCGACCGTAATCGTAATCGATTCTGAATGGGCGATTACGATTACGATTACGATCACGACCACGACCACGACCACGATGTCAGTACGCGACCACGCGGAATCCGATGTTGTCGTTCTTGCTCCCGTGGGTGTATCCCATACGGAAAGCGGAACGGCAGTAACGCGCCTCGGCATCCCAATCGCCTCCTCGCAACACGTGGATGTCGCCTGGCGCCGAACCGGCTGTGAGCAGGAAGGGAGCCATGCTCCAAGGATTGGCCGCCTTCGTAATGCGGATAACCCTGAGATGATTGTGGAATATTCCCCGTTGAGGAGGGACACGCCCGATTGCGCAATCGCACGAGCGTCTACGGGAAAGTGGCTCATTAGATCAGACCCGTCGGACACGTCAGACGGGTCCGACAAGTCGGACAAGCCGGCCTAGATCAGGCGTGGATGCCTTCGTATTCCTGCTGGTACCACTCGCGCCACTGGGCGGCGTAGCGGTGAATCCAGTCTATGATGGCTTCGGACCCGAGGTCGCGCTGGGCTTTCTCGGATTCGATCCACTTGTGCCTGAGGATCTCTTCGCGCTCGCGGGCGAGCATTTCCGCCTGGCGCCGCTCGCGCCATTGGACCGCGTAATTGGTTTCCCAATCCTCGCAAGCTTCATTGAAAGAGCAATCTCTGCCGTGCTCCCGGGAAAGGAACTCCCGATGCTGCTCTATTGCGCGTCGTTCAACTTCGTTCGCTTCGGTCATCACTTGCCTCTATCTTGAAATAATGATAATAGCCAAATTGCCGAGACTGAACTCAAAACCGATGATACACTATCGACTCCATAAAAACAATACCTGGGAACAAAATATTCGTGACAGGCTTTCAAAGGATGAAGGATGAAGGATGAGGGATGAGGGATGAGGGATGAGGGACAGAAGTGCGGACGCATGTGGTCGAGGCGGATTGCTCAGATGAGCGTTGGTCAGTCGCGGCAGCATGGAAGTCCTGATGGAGTGCTTGAACTGAACATCGCATAAGAATTGAAGTCCGCGCAGTTTGTGTGCTAAGATTCTCGAATCTCTGATGGGGAGATCTGTCTTTGCAGGCCTCCCGAGCCACGGTACTACCCATAGGGCAAGGCATGTTCGAGTCGCTAAGTAAAAAGCTGGAGAATGTCTTCAAAGATATTCGCGGTCTGGGCAAACTGACCGAGAAGAATATGAAGGACAGTCTCCAGGAGATCCGGATGGCGCTGCTGGAAGCGGACGTCAACTACAAGGTCGTCAAGCAGTTTATCGAAGACGTCCAGGTAGCGGCGGTCGGCGAGAAGGTGATCGAGAGCATCCATCCGAGCCAGATGATCGTCAAGATCGTGCATGACGAACTGGTGAAGATCATGGGCGGCAACAACGAGCCGTTGCGGATGGCGGAGAACCCGCCGACGATCGTCATGATGGTCGGGCTTCAGGGACAAGGCAAGACGACCACCGCCGGCAAGCTGGCGTTGATGTTGAAACACAAGGGACACCGTCCGTTGCTGGTCGGCGCGGACGTGTATCGTCCGGCGGCCATCAAGCAACTCGAGGTGGTGGCGCAGCAGGCGGGCGTCGAATCGTTCAGCCTGGGCGAGCACGCGAATCCGGTGGACACGTGCGTGATGGCGCGCGGCGAGGCGCAGATGCGCAATTGCGATCTGATCATCCTCGACACGGCGGGCCGGTTGCACGTGGACGAGCAGATGATGGCCGAGGTGCGGCAGATTCACGCGACGGTGAAGCCGCATGAAATCCTGTTCGTGGCGAACGCGATGCAGGGCCAGGACGCGGTGAACTCGGCGAAGCAGTTCCATGACGCGCTGCCGTTGTCGGGCGTGGTCTTGACGCAGATGGACGGCGATGCGCGCGGCGGCGCGGCGATCAGTTTGATCAAGGTGACGGGGTGTCCGGTGAAGTTCGTCGGGACGGGCGAACGGCTGGACGCGATCGAGCCGTTTCATCCGCGTCGGATGGCGGACCAGATCCTGGGCATGGGCGACATCGTCTCGGTGGTCGAACGCGCGCAGCAGATGGTGGACCGCGAGCAGGCGGAGAAGTTTCAGGAGAAGGCGCGCAAGGCGTCGTGGGACCTCGAGGATTTCCTGCAGCAAATGCAGCAGGTGAAGAAGATGGGATCGTTCTCGGACCTCGTGAAGAAGATTCCGGGCATCGGGCGGATGATGCCGCAAGGCCAGGAGTTTGACGAGGACGAGTTGAAGTATACGGAGGCGATCATCTGTTCGATGACGCCGCAGGAACGTCGGAATCCGAAGATCTTGAACGGGAGCCGGCGGCGGCGGATTGCGGAGGGCAGCGGGACGGCCATCCAGGACGTGAACGCGCTTCTGAAAGACTTCGAGAAGATGAAGAAGATGGTGAAGCAGATGATGCGGAACATGCCCAAAGGCAAGGGGCCAAAAGGCATGATGCCGCCAATGCCGGGATTTTAGAATTGAGTAATTAAGTAATTAAGTAATTGAGTAAAGGAAAAGTGAAGATTGAGTAATTCCGGCGGATTTGCGGCTATCGCTTTTTCAAATTACTCAATTACTCAA
The DNA here is from genome assembly GCA_964402555.1 of uncultured Nitrospiraceae bacterium. Lineage (GTDB taxonomy): Bacteria > Hydrogenedentota > Hydrogenedentia > Hydrogenedentales > SLHB01 > CAYOCT01. The sequence goes on from CAYOCT010000005.1 coordinate 60,223, forward strand.
TTACTCAATCCAAAAGAGAGGAGCATCATGGCAACAGTAATTCGGTTGAAGCGTGGCGGGCGTACGCATGCGCCCTATTACCGGGTGGTGGTGATCGATTCGCGGAGCCGCGCGCGCGGCCGTGAAGTGGACCAGATTGGCTTCTACCATCCCTGTGCGCGCCCCGTACCGGTGGCGGAGATCGACCAGGACAAGGCGCTGGCGTGGCTGTCGAAGGGCGCTCGGACGACCGATACGGTCCGCGACGTCCTGTCGAAGAAGGGCATTCTCGCGGCGTTCGTAGCCGGGAAAAAGGCCGATGCGGCAGGCGCCGCGGAAGCGGACGCCGTCGCGGCCTCGGAATAATCGCCGTGAAAGACCTGGTCGAACTGATTGCGAAGAAGCTGGTGGCCCACCCTGAGGACGTGCAAGTGCGCGTGGTCGAGGGCGAGCAGGGCCAGACCATCGAACTGCGGGTGAACCCGGAGGACATGGGCCGGGTGATCGGGAAGAGCGGCCGGACGGCGAAGTCGATCCGGACGTTGCTGAACTCGGCGGCGTCGAAAGCGGACGTGCGCGTCACCTTGCAGATCGTCGAATAGGCCGCGTGGACGTCCGGCGAGTCGAGATGGGTGTCGTGCGATCGGTGAACCCGGCGCGCCGCGAGTTGCGGGTCACGCCGGCACGGGCGGCCGGGCGCGATTGGGCCTCGGTGGCATGGGCGGTGGTGGCGTTGCGCGACGGTACGGAGTTGCGGTGCCGGGTGCGCGAGGTTCGAGTCGAGCCGCGCGGACTGGTGGTGGCGCTGGCAGCGGGCGTGACGCGTGACAGCGTGGCGCGCTGTGAGGGCGCGACGGTGGCGGTGGAGGCGGCGGAGTCCGCGGCGGAGACGTTTCGTGCGGCGGACGTGTTGGGCTTCGAGGCCGTGGACGCGGCTGGAGGCCGGTTAGGCACGGTGACCGACGTGATTGAGACGGGCGCGCATGACGTGATCGAAGTGACGCGCGAGGATGGCGCCACGGCGCTGTTCCCGGCGCTCGAAACGTTGATTGTGTCCGTGGACGCAGTGAAGGGCCAAGTCGCCTTGGGCGACATCGGCCCGTATACAGTTGAATCGCTCCCACCACGGGGCAAGCGGCATCATGCGCATTGATATCCTGACGTTGTTCCCGGAGATCCTCGAGGGGCCGTTGCGGGCGAGTTTGCTCGGCAAGGCGATCGAGGAGGGCGTCCTCGAAGTCGAGGTGGCGAACATCCGGGATTTCACGGCGGACAAGCACCGGACCGCGGACGACGCGCCGTATGGCGGCGGGCCGGGGATGGTGATGAAGTGCGAGCCGATCTGCGCGGCGGTCGAAAGCCTGCGCGGGAAGAACTCGCTCGGCCGGGTCATCCTGTTGTCGCCGCGCGGGCGGCGTCTGGATCAGGCGCTGGTGCGCGAACTGGCGCAGGCGCCGGACCTGGTGTTGATCTGCGCGCGGTACGAAGGCGTGGACGAACGGGTCGTGGCGGAGGTCTGCACGGACGAGATCTCGATCGGCGATTACGTGTTGAGCGGCGGCGAACTGCCCGCGCTCGTGCTGGTCGAGGCGCTGAGCCGGATGATCCCCGGCGTGGTGGGCAATTGGGAGTCGGTGGCGACGGACTCGTTTTACGATGGGATCCTGGGGCCGCCGCAGTACACGCGCCCGCCGTCGTTTCGCGGCGTGGACGTGCCCGAGGTATTGGTATCCGGACATCACGCGGCAATCCGCCGCTGGAGACGCAAGGAAGCGTTGCGCGTAACGCGCGCGCGCAGGCCGGATTTGTTGGCGGCCTGTACGGACGAAGATCGCAAGCTTCTCGCGGAAATCGAACGCGAAGAGGCTGCGCGGGAAAGGGAGACGGAGCAGTGAAAGCGTTAGCAGAATTCAGTGCGGCACAGCGGAAGGCCGAGGATCGGATTCCGAAATTCAACATCGGAGACACGGTGCGCGTGCATTTCCGGATCGTCGAAGGCGAGAAGGAACGCATCCAGGTGTTCGAGGGCGTGGTGATTGGCCGCAAGGGCGCCGAGTCGCCGAACGCGGTGTTCACGGTGCGCCGGGTGGCGTTCGGCGAGGGCGTCGAGCGCGTGTTCCCGCTGCATTCGCCACGCGTCGAGAAGGTCGAGGTGACGCGCGAAGGGCGCGTGCGCCGCAGCAAGCTGTATTACCTGCGCGAACGTTCGGGCAAGGCGGCGCGGGTGAAGGCGAAGGGGCGCGTTATCACGCAGCCGAAAAACTAAGCACGGCCAGTTCGAGAGCGATCGCCGGGCGGACTCTGTCCGCCCGTTTCTTTTTGGCGCGCGTTGCGGGTAGAATGGCCACGTGCCTGAAGGTGAATACGAAGCGGGCATTGGTCCGGAGTTCGGAAACCTAAGACAGCTTCGATGGTTTCCTTCAACTGCGGGAGCCGCTTCAACGCAGAGATCGCGAAGGACTCCGAGGAACGCAGAGACCGAATGCACGAGAATGAGATTTCAGAGAAGATCATCGGAGCGGCCATTGAAGTTCATCGTATCCTGGGACCTGGATTGCTTGATGCGATCTATGAAGAATCCCTGTGTCATGAGTTCCATCTTCGTGGGATTCGTTTCGAGCGCCAGAAGCCGGTGCCGATTGATTATAAAGGCGTGAAGCTGGGCACAGACCTCCGTTTGGATTTGCTGGTTGAAGCCAAAGTGATCGTCGATGTCAAAGCGAAGGAAGAAATGACCGAGAAGGATTCTGCGAAAACGCTGACCTATCTGCGATTGACAGGCATGCGCTTGGGAATGAACTTGAATTTCCACGAGCCCAGGCTTGTGGATGGAATCAAACGGATTGTGAATTACCTCGAATGAAAACACTCTGCGAAACTCTGCGCCTCTGCGTTGGAAGATGCCCGGCGGAGACCTTCTCCATTCAACGTAGCAACTTGAGGCTCTGCTTGCCATTTACGCGCAAGCTTGATGGAATATGCCGGAATGCAGTACCCGCACTAATCGAGGCGACAGTATGATGCTGCTGCATGCCAAAGCAGAGGGGCGCGCCGCCACGATGATGGCGTTCGAGCGTGAAGCGGCGGCGGGCGGATTCCGGCGGATCGCCGGGGTCGACGAGGCCGGGCGCGGTCCGCTGGCAGGTCCGATCGTTGCGGCGGCGGTGGTGTTGCAGTCGTATGTGGATGGGCTGAACGACTCGAAGCAATTGACGGCGCATCAACGCGATGTGTTGTATGAGGCATTGACCGAGGGCGGGCATGACATCGGTGTTGCCGTGATTGAGGCGGACGAAATCGATCGGTACGGCATCCAGCCTGCGAATTACGCGGTGATGGCGCGCGCCGTCGGGGGATTGAAGTCCGCGCCGGATTTTCTGCTGGTGGACGGGTTCGAGATCCGCGGATGTCCGCTGCCGCAGAAGCGGATCATAAAAGGCGACAGCCGGTCGGCATCGATCGCGGCGGCGAGCATCGTGGCGAAGGTGACGCGGGACCGCATCATGGACGCGTTGGACGAGACCTATCCGGAGTACGGATTCGCCCGGCACAAGGGGTACGGCACGCGCGAACATCTCGATGCGCTCGAACGCCTCGGGCCGTGTCCGTTCCATAGGAGAAGCTTTGCGCCGCTTTCGGAATCATTGACCACGGGCGCGTTGTTCTAGGCATAGAAAGGCTGGTCGATTGAAATCACGGTATTGCGTGTATAGATACAGTGCGTTGGGCATTTGCGTGGCGGCGGTTGCCGCGCTTGCGTTGACGGGGTGCGCCCACTCGACGGGGCGGATGGGGAATGACCTTCTCGTGGACCGCGCGCTCGATGTGACGCCGCGCGCGGAATCGTATAGCCGTTTCCTCGCCGCGGTGATGCTCGAACATAACGGGGATTTCAATCAGGCCATCGACAACCTCGAGCGGGCGGCTGCGCTTGCGCCGGAGTCGACGACGTTGAACCTGCGGCTCATCCGCATCTTTGTGCGGATTCAGGATTACGCCGACGCTCGCAAGATTGCCGAACGGACGCTCGAACAGAATCCGGACAACGCGAATCTCTGGATCGTCTACGGCGAGATCCTCCAGCAACTGAAGCAGACCGACAAGGCGGTCGAGGCGTTTCAGAAGGCGATCGAACTGGACCCCGAGAACGTCATGGGGTACGGGGCGCTGGTGGCGGTTGAGGAGAGCACGAACGACTTTGTCGCGGCCGTGGACATTTATCAACGGCTGGCGAAACTGAGGCCGGACGTCGGGCCGATCCATTACCAGTTGGGCTTGAGCCTGGCGCGCATCAACGACGCGGCCGGGGCGCGCAAGGAGTTCGAGCGCGCGCTGGAATTGATGCCGAAGCTTGCACGGGCGCATTTCATGCTGGGAGTGATATGCCTCGAGGCGGGGGAGAACGAGGCGGCGGCGCTTCATCTGGCGGCGTACGTGAAGACCACCCCGGACGACGCGCGCGCGAAGGAAAGCCTGGCGGGGGCGCTGGGGCGGTTGAAGCGGTACGACGACGCGATCGTGTTGCTGAAACATTTGGCGTCGTCGAAGGAACCCGAGCCGCGGTATAACATCGAGGCGATGTACATGATGATTCGCGCGGGGCGTTGCGCGGACGTTGACGAGATGGCGCCGGCGGACGGGGCGCCGATCTTCGGATCGTTGATGCGGGCGCTGGCGCGGAAGGGCATGAACGAACCGGACAAACCGATCCTGGATACGCTGGACGCGATCCCCGGCGACATCGATGCGGAATGCACGGCGTACTTAAACGAACTGTTGTATTTGTTCGGGCGCGACGAGACGGCGGGGTATTTCATCGAGGCGTTCGAAAGCGCGCGGGCCGAGGGAGTCGAATCGAAATCGCTCGATATCGCGCTGGCGCGGACGCTGATGCGGGTGGATAAGAATGAAGCGGCGGAGAAAGTGCTGGCGGCGAGCCTGGCGCGGTGGGGTTCGGACGTAAGCCTGCACTATTGCCTCGCGGTCGTGTACGACAACCTTGACCGGGTGAGCGAAACGGAGGCGCAGCTCGAGGCGTACCTCAAACTGAAGCCGGACGACCCGGAGGTGCTGAACTTCCTCGGGTATTTCTACGCCGAGCACAACATGAAGCTTGACCGGGCGGAAGAGTTGTTGAAGCGGGCGCTCGATATCGATCCGGAGAACGGGTTTTACCTGGACAGCCTTGGCTGGGTGTACTACAAGAGGGGCGACGCTGACCGTGCCATCGAACTAATTCGCAAGGCCATTCTCGCGAGCGACAATGACGATGTGGAGCTCCGGAGCCATCTCGGCGACGCGTATCTTCTGAAAGGGGACATCGAGAAAGCGGTGGCCGAGTGGAAACGGGCGCAACGATTGAATCCGAAGTTCGAAGGCCTCCAGGAGAAACTGGACAAGTATGCCAAGTAGGAGCGAGTGTAGTGAGCCGGCCTAATTGCGCCCTGTGTCGCGTATGAAGTACCGCGAAAAGCAGGGACAGACACGCTTTTCAAACTACCGAAAAGCGAGTCAGTCCCCGTTTTTCGCTCAGCCCAATGAGAAACTGGACAAGTATGCCAAGTAGGAGCGAGTGTAGTGAGCCGGCCTAATTGCGCCCTGTGTCGCGTATGAAGTACCGCGAAAAGCAGGGACAGACACGCTTTTCAAACTACCGAAAAGCGAGTCAGTCCCCGTTTTTCGCTCAGCCCAATGAGAAACTGGACAAGTATGCCAAGTAGGAGCGAGTGTAGTGAGCCGGCCTAATTGCGCCCTGTGTCGCGTATGAAGTGCCGCGAAAAGCAGGGACAGCCACGCTTTTCAAACTTCCGAAAAGCGAGTCAGTTCCCGTTCTTCGCTCAGCCCAATGAGAAACAGGATAAGTATGCCAAGTAGGCGTTCGGTTGCGTCTCGGGGGCGGTTAGTGTAGCAATTAACGATGAGGGCGCCCTTTCGATCTCGTGCTCGTAATCGTAATCGAGCCGAGCGCTTGCGCTGTTCGATGGCTACGACGTTCTTTCTAAGCCCGCGAACGCGTCCTGAAGCGTCCATCGATTGGTGCCGTTCGCAATCTTCGATTACGAGTCGTCATGAAGCGCGGCTTCACTCGGGAGGATGAAAATGCAGCGCGTCGTGTGTGACTCCGATGCATGAAGGAACGCTGGACCTCCTGTCATTCTGAGCAACGCGAGGAATCTCCTGGCAGGTGAGGCCTTTGTCGTGGGCGAGATTCTTCGCGTTGCTCAGAATGACAGGAGGTCGGGTTTCTGTTTTCGAGGTAGCACGATTACGAGCATGAGATCGAGCCAACGCAACATACGTTGCCAACAGGATGACTCACTACATCAGTTTCGAGGCATGGAATCCAAAGTTCGTTTTGTATCGATCGACGCGCTTCCCGGCAACTTCGATGTCTTCGTGGACGAGGTCGCGGCGGGAATCGACGCGTTGTATGGGCCGGAAGCCGCGGGGCAGTATCGCTCGGTGGCGCGGGGGAATCTTGCCCAGGCGCTTGAACAGGCGTCCATGCACGCATTCGCGGCGATGGACGGTGAGCGCGCGGCGGCGCTGCTGTTCGCGACGCAACGGCGCGGCCTGTTCCACATCCATTTTATGCATAGGCTCGGGGCGTTCGCGGGTTCGGATTTGGATGGCGAGCTGCTGGCGTATGCCGTCGAGGCGTTTCGCGCGTTCGACCCGAACGCGATTATCTCGGAGTGCGTCACGTTTTATGATGGGGATCTTGCGGAGGCGTATTGCGGCCTCGGGTTTGCGCGCACGCCTCGGGCGCTGCTGGCGGCTTCGACCGATGCGGTGGCCAATCATGGCGCTCCGGCGAGCTGGCGTCTCGAGCCGGCATGCCACGCCGACGCCGCACGGATCATCGCGGATGCGTATGCGGGGCATCCGGGGCGGGCTTTCTTATTCGACGTGCAGGACGAGTCGAGCGCGCTGGATTTTGTGGAGCAGGCGGCCGCGGGCGGTTATGGCGAGCCGCGCGCGGAGTACCTGCGCATAGTGAAATCGGGAGGCGTTGCCGCAGGCATCGTGGTGGGCTGCTCGATTTCGCGCACGTGCGGGTTTGTCCTGCAAGTGTGCGTGCGTCCCGAGTATCAGCATCGTGGGCTGGGCACTTCGTTGCTTCGTGATCTGGCGCGCATCTTTCGGCGCGACGGGATGGAGCGCATCGCGCTGGGCGCGACGTTGGGGAGTCCCGAGCTGCGTCTGTACGAACGCCTCGGGTTTGCGCCGATTCATGCGGTGGACGCGTATGCGTGGTGGAAGGATACTCGTTGCTTCCCAGACTCGATGTAGTGCCGACTTCTCGTGCTACCTCGAAAACGGAGACCCGACCACCTGTCATTCTGAGAGCTTGTGAAGAAATGTCAAAGTCTTGCGCTTTCCTTTGTCGGCGCCATCCTTTCTGTCATCCTGAGCGCAGCGAAGGATCTCGCTATGCGTATAGGCCTCTGATGCTTATGAGATCCTTCGCTGCGCTCAGGATGACAGGCAATACGTAGTCAAGAGGCAAAGCACCCGCGTTTCACAATTTCTTCACACGCTCTGAGCGAAGCGAAGAATCCCACCCGCGATGGAAGCCTCGCCTGTCAGGAGATTCTTCGCTTCGCTCAGAATGACAGGGGGCCAGCGTTCCTCTATGCATGGGCGCCATACACGACGGACAGCATTTTCATTCTTCCGAGTGAACCCGCGCTTCATGACGAGTCGTAATCATAACTGAGTTAGAACGTACAGGAGGTTGACAATGGCCAAACCCTTTGAAAAGGCTGTTCTGTTTGGGCTATGGCTTTTCAATCTGTGATCGACTACGAGCACGATTACGAGTACGATCACGATCACGATCACGAAACCAAGAGAAACCTGATTCTATGCGCACCAGGGGAGCACTGGTGGAAGGATACTGAGAACATTGAAAACACCGCGTGATTCGCTTAGGATAGCCGGGTCATGCGTGAAGAGGCTGAGTCCAATCTAGTAGCTTGATGAGGGCATTGTACCGTGTCGATTAAGAAGGTTCTTCTCGTCGTTCTGGCCGTCCTTGTGATCGCGGTTGTCGTGGCGGCCGTAGTTGTGGACAATAAATTCGGGGTCGTGATGGGGTCGCCGCAGATCTCGCACGATACGCTGGTCAAGCCGCAGACCCGCGCGCAGTTGGTTATCAACGTGCCGCTGGCGAAAGACATCATCAAGACCCGGCTGCTTAAAGATATCAACGTCCCGGACAGTGTCTTGCCGTATGCGATTCCGTACGAGGCCGGCCTGATCGTGACTCCCGACTATCCGTTGAGCGATCTGAACTTTGCGCTGTACGTGAACGACCGGCGACTGGGTCCGGTCATCCAGGAGAAGCTTGACGGCATAAAGCTGCCCAAGCCGTTCGATCAGTGGTTTACTGGCAAGACGCAGATGAAGGAGCGCGGGATGCTGGTGCGCGACGGCGTTGCGAAGTTAGACCGGACGCTCGTCGCGAATCTGAAGTCGGCCTGGAAAGACCCCGCGCCCGCCGAGGCGCTTCGCGTCGATGGTTCGCATTTGATCGAACTGGCTATTGACAACCGCGACGGCTCCGGGATGGCGATCGCCGGGCTGATAGTCGCCAACTTCGGGCAGAACATCTCGGACTTGGTGAGCGAAGGGCGTATGGGGATTATCGCCGATATCGGCGACGCGCGCCTAACTGCAGACATTACTCCCGAGAACGCGTTGAAGGTGCGGCTGACGGTGGAATGCACGCCGAGCACGGACGCGGCGTCCGTCGATATTATCAAGATGCTGGTTGATATGGGCCTGGGCCAGATCCAGGGGCAACTTGCGAAGTACGGGGATGTCAAGACGCAGACGTCGGAGCAGGGCAAGACCGTGGTGGCGGATATTACGTTCCCCGACGTAAATGCGGTGCTGAACACGTTGATGTAGGGGACACGGACGGACACGGACGGACACAGCGCGTCGGAGCCGCAACCAATGAGTATGGAAGCAGGTGAAAGTCTAAAGTCTTAACGATAAATGATAAACGGCAAGAGGATGACCCTACTCGTCCGCAGTCCGATATGAATGCTTGTGGCCAGTGAACCTGCACACTGTTTCTTCGAGAAGTTGATGGTAGATAGTAGTACGGACTCACGGACGGGTTAGTCTAGCTTGGTCCTTCCCTGGAGGGCGTGGGTCAGGGTCACGTCGTCGGCGAATTCGAGGCCGCTGCCCATGGGGACGCCGTGGGCGATGCGGGTAACGGCGACGCCGGTGGGGGCTAATTGCCTGGCAAGATAGAGGGCGGTCGCTTCGCCTTCGGCCGTCGCATTCGTCGCGATGATAATCTCTTGAATCTCGCCGCCGGCAACGCGCTGGATCAGGCGCTCGATGCGGAGTTCGGAAGGGCCGGTGCCTTCGAGGGGGTTCAACGCTCCGTGCAGCACGTGGTAGAGGCCGCGGTACGCCCCTCCTTTTTCGATCGCCATGGCGCCCGCGGGACGCTCGACGACGCATACAGTGGCGCGGTCGCGGCGCGAGTCGGAACAGGTGGGGCAGGGGTCGGTTTCGGTGAGGTTGCAGCAGGTCGAGCAGAGGCGGATGCGGCCGCGCGCATCGCGGATCGCTTCGCTCAGGAAAGCGGCTTCGTCTTCGGGGGCGCAGAGGAGGTGTAGCGCGAGCCGTTCCGCGGTGCGTTTGCCGATGCCCGGCAGCCGGCGGAATGCCTCGACAAGGCGCTCGACCGATGGCGCATCCATCAACATAGGAATCGTCCCCCGGTTAGCGCGTCAGCGTGCGACGGGTCCTGCCTCAAGCCGCTCGCGCACTTCGTTCCATTCCTGAATCTTGGCCTCGCGCGTCATGATGTCGACGCGGTCCACGAAGACCACTCCGTCGAGATGGTCGGTTTCGTGCTGGACGATCCGGGCCAGGAGTCCGCTCGCTTCGAATTGGACGCGTTTGCCGAGTTCGTTGAGGGCGCGGACGTGGATCGTGCCGTAACGGGATACCGGCGCGTAGATGTGCGGCAGGCTGAGGCAGCCTTCCTCGGCGGTCTCCTGCCCTTGGCCGTCGGAGATCTCGGGGTTGATAAGGCACATGGCCTTGTCGTGCTCCGGTTCGTGCAGCACGAGGATGCGCTGGGACACGCCAATCTGCGGGCCGGCAAGGCCTACGCCATCGTAGGCTTCCATGGTCTCGAACATGTCGGCGGCGAGTTTGGCGTGTTCGGGGCCGACTTTCTCGATGGGATCAGCTTTCTTCAACAAGGCTTCGTTGGGATATAAGACGATTTCTCGAATAGCCATGCGTGCTTCCTGCTTTGTTTAGAGTTTGGAACACGTATCGTAGCAGAGAGCATTCCCGTGGCGCAAAGCTGCGCCCGGCGAGGGGCGGACGCGCGGGGCGGGGGCTATAGGACGAATAGGACTAATAGGACGTATGGGCGCTCAGTTCTGGGGCGGGGGCGCGGGTGGGGCCTCTTCGGGCGGCGGCCCTGGCTGCATTTCAGGCTGACCAGCGCCGGGCATTGGTGGCTGGACCGGTCTTCTTCCCTGGGGCAGAGGTCCGAGTCCCTGCTGCGGGGGCGGACCTTGCCTGCCGGGTCCGCGCGGTCCGAATCCAGGTTGCGGGGGCTGGCCTTGCATGCCGGGTTCGCGCGGCCCGAATCCTTGTTGCGGGGGCGGACCTTGCATGCCGGGTTCGCGCGGCCCGAATCCGGGCTGTGGGGGTTGGCCTTGCATGCCGGGTTCGCGCGGCCCGAATCCTTGTTGCGGGGGCGGACCTTGCATGCCGGGTTCGCGCGGTCCGAATCCAGGTTGTGGGGGTTGGCCTTGCATGCCGGGCTCGCGGGGTCCGAATCCGGGTTGTGGGGGCTGGCCTTGCATGCCGGGTTCGCG
>CAYOCT010000005.1:71169-133079 GCA_964402555.1 uncultured Nitrospiraceae bacterium
GCTCGCGGGGTCCGAATCCGGGTTGTGGGGGCTGGCCTTGCATGCCGGGTTCGCGGGGTCCGAATCCCGGCAGCGGGGGCGGGCCGGGTTCGCCCGGGCCACGACCGGGGGGCATCCAGCGATTCTTCATTTCTTCGAAGCGCATCCGCCAGCGCTTCTCTTGCTCCGGGTTCAATATCGAGGCCACTCGATCGGAAAGGGCGTCCATCTCATGCTGGATGCGCGGTTCGACTTCGTCGTGGATCGTCTTCATGGTGTCGATATGCTCTCGGACGACTTGTTCGAGTTGCTGGGATTGCTCGGGGCTGAGGAGCAACTCGTCGTGCATGTCCTGGACCATGCGTTCGAGGGCGAACCCGGGCATGCGGCGCATCGGGTCGAAGGACTTGCGCCACATGGCGGTCGACGTGACGACGCCCCCAACGACGGCGCCGGAAAGGAACACGACCGCCACCATCAAGAAGGCGCGCAGCCACGGTTTTCGCGGCTTGACCACGGACACTGCCTCTTCCGGCATAACGTTCGCTCCTTCTTACGGAATGACGATGGATGCCTGTTGAAACATCGACATCAGGGGATCGCTCATGTTTTGGATCAGCACGTAGCCGTAGACCAACGCGACGGATGCGAGCGCGGCGCAGCCGGTCGTGAAGACCAGCATCGGCGCGCCGAACACGCTCTCGCGCTGGACGAGCCGCGCGAGCACACGGCGGGACACGTCGCCTTGGGGCGCTTCTTCCTGGCGGGCGCGCCGGGCTAGCCGTTCGATAGGGTCCAATGGGGCGTTCATGACATCATCTCCCAAAACCGGCCTGTTCGAGCAGGACCTTGAGGCGCTGGCGCGCACGGTGGGCGCGCACGCGGACCAGCGTGGCGTTCCATCCCATGCGTTCGGCGATCTCGGGGCTTTCCAGATTCTCGAAGTAAGCGAGGGTCAAAATCAAGCGTTCGGCGGGCGGCAGTTGCGCGAGCAGGGTGTGGAGATACTCGGCGGCTTCGGCCGCGGACAGGTCTTCGGGTTCGCGGACGGCGCGGGCGCGCTCTTGGAGAAGCGCCGCCTCGATGCGCGCGTGGCGGGCCTTCTGCCGCCAGTAGCGGTAGCCGGTGCGCGTGGCGATGCGGCGCATCCAGTGGAGCAGCGGGGCGTCGGCGCGGTAGCGCTTCAGGCTGCGGTAGACTTCGATGAAGACTTCCTGGACCAGTTCGTCCTGGATGTGGACGTCGCGCGTGAAGTGCCACATCTGCCGGAAGATGAACGGCTGATAACGGGCCACGATCCGGGCATAGGCGTCCTGATCGCCGTCGAGGCTGGCGCGGATGTCTTGGAGGTCGCGCCCGGACCCTTCGACGGGGGATGAGGCCGTTTCCTTCATCCACGCCGCCGCTTTCGCGATGGGCAAAGCCAGACTGTACATAGCCGCAATTCCATGGTTTCGGTCTGTTCGTTCACCGTATCAGTGGGCCGGACCAAAGCAAGTGTTACAGGATACGCCAGTGGAAGCGGAAAAGAAAAACGGCTCATCCGGACCTTTCCCTCCTTCTCGCTCTTGCTCTTAATCTTGCTCTTGCTCTTGCTCCTCGGGCGCCATGGCTGCGAAAAGCGAGTTAGTCCCTGTTCTTCGAAGATTTGGAGCGAGATAAAGAGCAAGATAAAGAGCAAGAGCAAGAGCAAGAGCAAGAGCAAGATAAAGATAAAGAGCAAGAAGGCTTATTGCGTGGGTGCTTTTGGCGGGGTGGTGGGGTAGAATCTTGGGAATGGGAGGGCTGGGCATGAAAACTATCTGGGTTGTGATGGCGGGATGGTGTTTGGTTGCGCAGGCCGGGGAGTTGTCGTTGAAGGAGAAGACCATCCTCAAGGAACCGTCGCCGTTGCGCAACGCGTTCTACACGGGGACAACGGGCCTCGATATGATGACGTATTCGGCGCGCTCGGCGGATAACGGGCGGACGTGGGTGCAACAGGCGCCCTCGCCGGATTTCACCAGCGGGCTGCCGAAGAACTACCGGCGGTCGCCGTATCCTGGGTTTGTGGACCCGGTCAATGGATGGCTGCTTACCGTGATCTTCGCGATGGATCGAGAGGATGTCGACCGCGCGATCGACGAGCCCAAGGAGACGGCTTCGGACAGCTACATCCGCTATCGCGTCTCGACGGACGGGGGCAAGACGTTTCTGTTTGACGATCCGGTGATTCAGGAGGGCGATTACACGTTCAAGCATCCGCTGGAAGGATTGTATCTCGGGAAGAACGCGATCTTTCTCGGGGACATGGGGTGCAGGCCGATTCGCACGCGCGAAGGCCGTGTCATCGTTCCGACGCAGATGACCGTCTTGGACGACAAAGGCGGGCTCGAAACGTTCGGGAGCGGGTGGGACTACTACCAGTGCCTGATGCTGATCGGGACTTGGCAGGAGGACCATCGGCTGAAGTGGACGGTGTCGGAACCCATCGTGCCGGACCCGAACCGCACGGTGCGCGGCTTGTACGAGCCGACGCTGGCGGAGATGCCGGACGGGCGAATCCTGTGCGTGATGCGCGGAAGCAACGGGATCAAGAAGGACCCCAAGTTCACATGGCCAAGCCACAAGTGGTATTGCGTGTCGACGGATGGCGGATCGCATTGGAGCAAGCCCGAGCCTTGGCATTACTCGAATGGCAAGGACTTTTTCTCGCCCTCGAGCATGTCGCAGATCATCCATCACAGCAACGGGCGATACTTCTGGATCGGCAACATCAGTCCGCAGAACTGCCAGGGCAATGCGCCGCGCTGGCCGATCGTGATGGGCGAAATCGATCCGGCAAGTATGATGCTCATCGAGACGAGCGTGATTACCATCGACACGCGCGGTCCGGACGACCCTGAGGGAGTGCAACTGTCCAACTTCTACGCCTTCGAGGATCGCGAAACGGGCGACATTGTGTTGCCGATGCAGCGCTGGATACCGAAGGACGTGTACCAATGGGTCATTTACCGCATGGGCGTTTGAGGGGAGAACCGGCGATGAAATGGATGGGGTTGCTCTTGGTGGTTGTTGCGATTCCCGCGTGGGCGGGGTTCGACTATTTCGAGAACTCGTGGGCGGTGATTGGGCTGAAAGACTACGAGCGCGGGACGCGGATCACGCCGGACAACGCGTTGATGATCGGGGCGTCGGCCGGCACGAGCGAGCGTGAGGCCGAGAAGGCGTCGGTGCGGATTCGATTCGGCAAGGACCTGAAGCCGCTTAGCCGAGAGCAGACGAAGGAATCGCTGGACGGGTGGCTGCCCGTGTACTTGCTCGAAGCGCGCGACGGGACGGTCACGTATACGTTCACGATGTGGGCGTCGCCGCTGCCGTCGGTGAAGAACTGGGAAGCGGCGTACGATTGGCCTACCGAGGGCGAGAACTTCTTGAACTGGGTCAAGGTTCGGGCCGTGAACTCGGGCGAAGGCGAATGCGAGGCCAAGGTTCGCTTCGAGTGTTCCGAACCATCGCCGGGGCTGCCGCGCGAGTTCGCTTGGACGCTGCCGGGGAAAGGATCGGCCGAAGGGTTCGTGGCGATTCCGTGGGCGCCGGTCGAGGGCGCTGACTTCTCCGGCGAGGATGGGAACGTGTGGCTGGAACGCACGGCGGACTACTGGCGCGGCGTGATGGCACACGCGGCGTCGATACGCGTGCCGTGCGAGAAGGCGTCGCAGGCGTATCTCGCGGCGCACGTGTGCCAGTTGATCGCAAACGACCATGGCGAAATGCACGGGGGCGAAGGCTTCTACGACGAATTCTACATTCGCGACGGCGCGTATCAGATCATGGAATTGGAGGAAGCGGGCTTGTCGGATGCCGCGGCGAAGGCCATCGAATCGTACCTTCAACATCAGCGCGACGACGGGCGGTTCGAATCGCAGAAGGATCAGTTCGACGCGAACGGCCAGGCGCAATGGGCTCTGCTTCAGTACTATCAGACCACGGGCGACCGCGCGTGGCTCGAACGGGCGTATCCGCAAATGCGCAAAGCCGCGTTCTGGACGATCGAGGCGCGAAAGGCGTCCGCCGCGGATTCGCCGTTCGCGGGGTTGCTGCCGAATGCGCCCGCGGACGGGGAATCGCTGTGGGACGGCAAGCACCATATTGTCGGCTACGATTTCTGGAACCTGCGGGGCATGTTGTGCACGGCGGAGGCGGCGCGTGTCCTCGGACAGGAACAGGACCGGCAGGCGATTCTCGATGACGCGGCGGCGTATCACGTGGCTATCGACAAGGCGTGGCAGCGTACGGGGCTGGCGTATTTCCCGCCGAGCTGGGAAAAGGAAGGGACGTATTGGGGCGGGACGGAGACGTTGTGGCCCACGCCGATCTTCGACCCGGACGACGCGCGCGTTGTGGCGCTCGAACGCGAGGTCCGCGAGCATTACATGGGCGGGTTTGTCGAAGGGACGATCCGGTGGACGGACGGCAAGATGAAAACGGCCATCCATCCGTATATGTCGGCGTACACGACCATGGCGTCGCTGGCGCGCGGTGAGGATGCGAAGGTGGTGGACGAGTTCTACTGGTATCTTCTGCATTCTTCGGCGACGCACGGATTTCCCGAGGGCATTTTCTACGACCGGCGTTTTGCGTGGAGCAACACGATCCCGCACGTGACGGGCGCGTCGAATTATGCGGTGATGTTGCGGCACATGCTCGTGCACGAACAGGATGGCACGTTGCATTTGTTGAAAGCGGTTCCGGATTGGTGGCTCGACGCCGGCAACGAGATCGCTGTCGACCGGCTGCCGACGCATTTCGGGCCGATGAGCCTGCGCATCCAAGGAAGCGCGCAGGGCGTGAGCGTGCGGCTGGAGGCGCCTGTGCGCCAAGCGCCCGCGCGCATCGTGTTGCACCTGCCCACAACGCGGTTGCTCGAAAGCGCAGTGCCGGGGGTTGATGTGGCGTATCGCGAGCCGCAGGCGAAGCGGTACGATTTTGCGGGCGTGGTGGCCGAATACGCGGCGCACTGATTTCCCAAGGCCTCAGGGATCGGGAATAGGACTTATAGGACGGATAGGACGTATAAAGGGGGGATACGACTACGGGAATGCGCGAGCGACGTATTTGCGCTGGGTCGGGGCGACCCGGTAGAGTACGCGGAGTCGAATTGGGAGGATATGGAATGCGAAGCTGGTGGCGCTGCTTTGGCGTTGTGTCGTTGTGCGCGATTGCGGCGCTTGGATGTGGGCCGGGCGCGAAACCGGCCGCGAAGACGAAGGTCGTGGGGGCGGCGCTGCTGACGCAGACGCACGTCTTTTATCAGGACATGGTGTCGGCGATGCAGGAGGAGGCGAAGAAGCAGGGGATGACGCTGCACGTCCAGTACGCCGAATTCGACAGCAGCAAACAGAACAATCAGATCGAGACGTTCATCCTGCAAGGGGTCGACGCGTTGATCGTCGCGCCGAACGATTCGGCGGGGATCGCGCCGGCGATCGCCGACGCGCGCGCGAAAGGCATTCCGGTATATACGGTCGATATCGCGGCGCACGGGGCGGATGTCGTGTCGCATATCGCCTCGGACAACGTGAAGGGCGGCGAGATCATCGGCGAGTATCTTGCGAAAGCGCTCGGCGGGAAGGGCAAGGTCGCGATCATCGATCACCCGGCGGTGGCGTCGGTGCAGGAACGCGTGTCGGGATTCGAGAAGGCGATTGCGAAGTATCCGGACATGAAGATCGTGCAGAAGGTCCCGGGCGAAGGCCAGCGCGACAAGGCGTTTCGCGCGGCGCAGGACTTGTTGCAGGCGAACCCGGACCTGAACGGCATTTTCGGAATCAATGACGATTCGGCGCTGGGAGCGCTGGCGGCGGCCGAGGCGGCGGGCGTGCAGGACAAGATTGTGATTGTGGGATACGATGGCACGCCGGAGGCCCGCGACGCGATCCTCAAAGGCAAGGCGTTGAAGGCGGATACGGTGCAGTTCCCGAAGGAAATCGGGAAAGAGGCCATCGATACGGTCGCGGCGCAGTTCCGCGGCGAGACGGTACCGAAGGTCGTGCCGGTGCGCGTAGATATTATTGACCAGGCAAGTCTGAAGGCGGAGCAGAAGTGATGAAAAGCGGGGACAGACACCCTTTTCGAGCTGCCCGGGAAAAGCAGGGACAGCCACCCTTTTCAAACTGCCGAAAAGGGTGGCAGTCCCTGTTTTTCCCTGTTTTCCCTGGCCACTGATCACTAATCAAGGAGTTGCGGCAATGGGTGAGTTTGTGCTTGAGATGCGCAACGTCATGAAACGGTTTCCCGGCGTGCTGGCGTTGAATAACGTACAGTTCGACCTGCGGCCCGGCGAGGTGCATTGTCTCGTGGGTGAGAACGGGGCGGGGAAGTCGACGTTGATGAAGATCCTCGCCGGCGCGCAGCCGATGGATTCGGGCGAGATCCTGTTGTCGGGCGAGGCGGTCGACATCCACTCGCCGCATCACGCGCAGGAACTCGGCATCAGCATGATCTATCAGGAGTTCAATCTCAGTCCGTACCTGAGCGTGGCCGAGAATATCTTTCTGGGCCGCGAGCCGCGCTTGGGCAAATCGCCGTTCATCAACTGGACGAAGATGTATAACGACGCGCGCGAGATCCTCGGGCGGATACGCGTCGACCTTGACGTGCGCAAACCGGTGAACGAGTGCAGCGTTGCGCAGCAGCAGATGGTCGAAATCGGGAAAGCGATCTCGTTCAACTCGAAGATCATTGTGATGGACGAGCCGTCGGCGACGCTCACCGATCACGAATTGCGCGCGTTGTTCGATCTGATCAACACGCTTCGGCGGCAGGACATTGGGTTGATCTACATTTCGCACCGGCTTGAGGAAATCTTCGAGATCGGCAATCGGGTCACGGTGATGCGCGACGGCGAGTACATCGGGACGCACGCGGTCTGCGATCTGACGCGTGACGAAATCATCCGGATGATGGTCGGGCGCGAACTGAAGGACGAGTTCCCGAAGGAGATCTTCGAGCGTGGCAAGGAATCGTTGCGCGTCGAAAATCTCTCGCGCCACGGGGCGTTCGAGAACGTTTCGTTCAGTCTGAGCGCCGGCCAAATTGTCGGACTCACGGGCTTGGTCGGCGCGGGACGGACCGAGGTCGCGCGCGCGATCTTCGGCGCGGACCGGATTGACGGCGGGCAGATCTTTCTCGATGGCCAGCCGGCCACGGTCCGTTCGCCGCAGGACGCGATCCGGCAAGGAATTGGGTTGCTGACGGAAGACCGCAAGGGGCAGGGCCTCGTCCTCGGCATGACGGTGCGCGAGAACACGAGTCTTGCGAACCTGAAATCGCTGGTCAAGATGTTGTTTGTGGACCGGCGTCGGGAGCGCGCGATCACCGAACAATACGTCAAGGAACTCCAGATCAAGACGCCGTCGATCGAGCAGGTGGCGCAGAACCTGAGCGGCGGCAACCAGCAGAAAGTGGTGCTGGCGAAGTGGCTGTTTACGCAGTCGCGCATTCTGATTTTCGACGAGCCGACGCGCGGTATCGACGTCGGGGCCAAGGTCGAGATCTACAAGTTGATGAACGAACTTGCGCGGAAGGGCGTGTCGATCCTGATGATTTCGAGCGAGCTGCCCGAGGTCCTGGGCATGTGCGACCGCGTGCTCGTGATGCACGAGGGGCGCCTGGCCGGGGAATTGGATCGCGGCGAGGCCACGCAGGAGCGGATCATGCAATTGGCCACGGGTTCCGGGATGGCCAAGGTGGCCTAGGCCGGATGCTGGCGACGTCTTCCGAAGCGCACCGCACCGCGCGCGAGTTTCTGCGATCATACGGGTTCCTGTTGCTGGCCATCGTAATCGAGTGCGTCGTGTTCGAGGCGATCGCGCAGCATCGCGAGCGGCCTTCCTTCCTTTCGCTGGCGAGCCTCGTGAATGTCCTCAATCAGTCCGCCGTGTACGGCGTGCTTTCCGTCGGCATGACCTTCGTGATTCTGACCGGGGGCATCGACCTTTCCGTGGGATCGCTGATCGCGTTCGGCGGCGTAACGTGCGCGCTGATCGTGCGCGCGGGCGGCGAGCCGGCCTGGTTGTGGATACTTGCCGGATGGGCGGTGGCGATCGCGGCAGGAACGTTGTCCGGCGGGATCGCCGGGTTGCTGATCACGCGTGTCGAAGTGCCGCCGTTCATTGCGACGCTGGCCTTGATGAGTTCGTTGCGCGGCCTCGGATATATCCTTGCGGGCGGGCAGCCTATCGCGCCGCTCCCCGCGGCGTACACGTTGCTCGGACGTTTCCGGATCGGCGGCGTCGTGCCGGTCGGTGTGGCGGTTATGCTGGGCGTGTTCGTGCTTGGCGCGGTCTTGTTGAACGCGACACGGTTCGGACGCCACGTGCGTGCGATGGGCGGCAACGAGGAAGCGACGCGGCTCAGCGGGGTGAACGTCGCGCGGACGAAATGGATCGTGTACTGCATGTGCGGGGCGTTGTCGGTGCTGGGCGGGTTGATCGCGTCGTCTAAACTGGGCAGCGGCGATCCGAAATCGGGCCTCGGCGACGAGTTGAGCGTGATCGCGGCGGTGGTGGTGGGAGGGACGAGTCTGAGCGGGGGGCGCGGGACGATTGGGGGGACGTTTGTTGGACTGCTGATTGTTTCGGTGTTGAATAGCGGGCTGAACTGGATCGGGGTCGAGAGCTTTGGACAACAGGTGATTCTGGGGGCGGTGATCTTGGCGGCGGTGTTGTTGGATCGATTCAAGGATAGGGAATAGGACGTATGGGACGTATAGGACCTATAAGTCTTATGAGTCCTATGGGCCCTATAAAGGCTAGGTTGGAGGCGATATGAAATCGGCTACCGAGTATCTTTGGTTCAATACTACGAAGAAGCGGGAGTATATCAATATCACCGACAAGGTCGCGGAGATTGTCGCGAAAAGCGGCGTGCGCGAGGGGATGGTGTTGGTGAGCGCGATGCATATCACCGCGGGCGTCTACGTGAATGACGCGGAGTCGGGATTGATCCAGGACATCGACGAGTGGCTCGAAGGTCTCGCGCCGTTCAATCCGGATTACCGGCATCACCGCACCGGCGAGACGAACGGCGACGCCCACTTGAAGAGTCTGCTTGTGCATCATGAGGTGATCGTGCCGATCACGGAGGGGCAGCTCGACCTCGGTCCGTGGCAGCAGGTCTATTACGCCGAGTTCGATGGGCGCAGGCGGAAACGGCTGGTTGTCAAAGTGCTGGGCGACTAGCGCAGGCTATTTCGCGCACGCGGGCTCCGGCTGAATCCGCGCGAGGACTGCGTCGCATATTTCGGGGACTGTCTGGCGTTCTGTAAAGCAGTGGTCAACCTGCGGCGCCGCCGTCTCTTCTCCGGCGGCTGGCTGATCGGGAAGGCCGTGCACAAACAGAGGTACCGAGGTGAGGGGCTCGTGGGTCCGAATCAGGCGCACGATATCGGAGGCCGGCATCGACGCATATCGCGCGCTGACGAGCGCGGCTGCGGGCCGTAACAGGCAAAGCCGGAAGAACCCGTCTACGAGATTGGACGCGGTAACCACGTCATATCCCCGCTCTTTGAAGTCGCGCTGGAAGGCGGTTATGACCGCGATGTCGTCGTCGAGCAGCAGAAGGCGTTTCTGACATGGGGATTGCTCCTGCTTCCGTTGAAGCGCGGCGCTTTCGAACACCGCGATATCGTTCTGGAAGTGCTCCTGGCCCGGAGCGAATTCGCACCCGATGAGGCGCGAACCGTCTTCAAGGGGGCGAACGTTGCGCACCACGGCTTGCGCGTCTTGGATAGGCACGCCGTCAGGAAGGGCGAACGAAACGCCTATGGTGGCGCCAAACACGAGTGGCAGCGTGGTGCGGATTGCGCACCCGCCTTTACTGATATCGCAAATCTCGCCTTGGCCCAGAGCGGCGCCGTCGCGCGACAGCGCGCACTCGATGTTCACGGCGGTGCGTTTGTACTTGCGAAACGAGACAACATGGATGGTTTCCGGCCATGCAATGCTGAACCAGTTTCCGTCCTGCCAGCCGGTTGAGTCGAGCACGGTCGACTGGAAGGCGCACGCCACATCTTCCTGCAAGAAGCGGATGATGCAAGACATGCGCTCGCATAGCGGCACGAAACGGTTTTCATGTTTTGGACGGTCGAGAATGATGTGGACAGACCGCTCCCAACCGCGAATGAATGTACGGTACCGCGGTTGCCAGGCCTGAGATGCGTTGGGTTGAAACGCTACCCCTGCTCCTACGTGGAGGTACGTTTCCACTTCTCGTACGTGCTCTTCACTCATAGCGCCCCCTTGCGCGCTGCCTCCAGCAGGCGCGGCTTCTACGATACCCCCATCGGCTGCAACTGGAGATGTCCAAGTAACTCGACGAAAGCGCGGAACATACGGGCGTCCAGTTCGCGCATCATTTCTTCCTGCATTAGTTTGAGCGCAGCAAACGAACTGAGCGCATCCTTATATGAACGGCGCGTGGTCAGCGCCGAAAAGATGTCCGCGATGGCGCTCATCCGCGTAAACGGCGACAGGTCGTCCTCCGTCAGTCCGTCGGGATAGCCGCGGCCCGTGCGTTTCTCGTGATGATGCCGAACTACATCCAGAATGATGCCGTCCCCGACCCCTTGCGAACGCAGGATGTTGTAGCCGTACACGGGATGAAACTTCATGATCGCCCACTGTTCCGCAGTCAGTTTGCCCGCCTGGTTGAGTATCGCCGGATCGATCAGGCACTTGCCGAGATCGTGGAGCACTGCGCCGTTGCCCAGTTCGACTATGATGGTTTCGTCAAAACCGAGCGCCTTGGCCAGGGCAACGCTGAACACGAGGACATCGACACTGTGCGTGTAGGTGTAGTAGTCGTACGAGGTCACCTTGATAAGGCTCTCGACAGCTTCTTCTTGGTTGAAGATAAACCAGACCGCGTTCTCCACCAGCGAAGTGCTTCGGGCCAGGGTGTCGCCCGCCCGATGGTCCGCCAGCAGGTCCCTGGCCAAGTGCATCGCCGAGGAGTACAGGACACCGGAGCGTTCCGTGACGGGCAGGTTCTCATCGGCCAGCACGTTTCGGAGATTGGCTTCTACATAGCGGTGATACTCACCGGCCTGGCTTGACGACACGAACAGCTCATGCACCGAACTGCTGTCAAGCCGTGCCAGCGCTTCCGCCGTGAACGGCAGGTTCTTCTCCCGATACAGGACGGGACGCCGGTCCGGATGAGGCGGAAGATACAAGTCAAACGCGATGACAGTATCTACGCACAGACTGGCTACCCGAATCGGAAAGAAACCGATCTCTAGGTTGCAGGCAGGCTCGGCCTGCCCCGTTGCATGCACACTCACCATTACCCCTTACTACACAGATCCTACTCGGGGTCTTTGTCATAGAACCCCTCTGTATAATGCTTCTTTATCACAACTCTTTATTGATGTCAAGGAAATAATAAGCCTTTGCCGTCCATCTCAAGCGTTGTGACTCACTTTGGCTGTATCTATATGCGGATGACAAGACAGACTTCGTGTCAGTGCGAGCGCAGCGAAGCAATCTCACAGGGAGCGAACTCTTCTTTCGGGAGATTGCTTCGCTGCGCTCGCAATGACACATGCACTAGGAAGCGGCATGCTGAAGACAAGGCACACTCTATCCTCTAAGTGAATGCTACGGACGTAATCGAACTGAGAATACGATGTCTCCGCCCGCCCCGGCGTTCATCAACCGCATCGACCGCCCGCCGTCATCGGTCAAATCACGACCGACACTATAGACCTTGTATCCGTTCTCGGCGGGAACATAGTGCAAGGGTTCTCCGTTGAAAGGGTCTTCAAGCAGCGCCGGGAGGAACTCCGGCACGAGGTCATTAAGTGCGCCGGGAAGGGCGTCGTGCGTCTTGCGGAACCGTTCGATCGCGAGGGCCGTTCGGGCGAGACGGAGCATGGCGGCGCAATGCGCCGCAGACTCGATAATCCGGGACTGAGAGGAGATCCAAGTATCCACTTCGCGGCCAATGATCGCCGGAACGCGCGCAGCTCGACCACGACATTCCACTGCAAGGTAGATGCATTCCGGAAACGGTTTCCGACTGGCGTCGATCAGTTGAGTAGCGAGGAGAAGATAGCTGAATCGGCAGACGCTCCACAAACCTAGGTTCGCATAGGCAAGCTCAGGCGCTCGGGCCACAAGTCCTCGTATACCCTTTCCGAACCGAAGGGCCTTCGCCTGCGCGTCCGCGCGGAGGGCTTCTTTTGGAGCTGTATCCGAGTGTACGCCTCTGGCCATCTCGCCTACGGCAATTCCAATGGCCTTTCCGAACTGAATCCCGGCAAGCTGATCGAAGTTCCCGCCCACGGTGTCGTAGAACGACGCGGACATCACGCGGTCACCGATTAGAGCGCGTTCGACGGGCCAGTTCGCATGGTCCGTGTCGATGGCTTCAAGACTCACGAGAAGGCTATCCAGCCGTTTGAGTGTTTCGTCATCCAAATCGATGCGCTCCAACGTGTCGACGAGGCATGCCGCGAGAGAGTCTTCCAATCCGAAGCGGTTGATCTGATAGAACTCTTCCGGCACTTCGGCGAACAGTCTCGCGAACGAAGACCAATCCACCATGTTCCGCACCACACGCTGCCGGTCGTTCTTGAAGATCGCCTCGATCACGTCCAGGTAGAAGAGGCGTCGAATGTCGTTCGCAACGGTGGTAAGTTCGAGTGGCTCGTGAGAACCTGCTGCAATGTCCCGTAAACCCTCCTGCAACCGAAAGTGCGCGAACTGCGCGGCTTGGCGTCCCAGGCGTAGTAGCTCGGCATTGGTCCCGAGATACTGCTCCAAGGCTTCCGTGAGTTCGGCCGAAGGCGGTTGTCCCGGTTCCGGCAGCTTGCCTTCCCCGATCACCGGGAGCGCGGCTTCATACTTGCTGTAGACTTCGTTTACCTTGCTCTTGATCGCTTCCCTGACGTAGTTCGCTTCCTTGAGCACGGGCGCGGCATTCGTTTCGGGAGGTACCGCCGGATACCAGGCCTCCAATTCTTCGATCGTCAGCGGTTCGCCGGCGTCGTGAATCTGGCGTATCAGGCGCGCGTAATTCCGCTCGAACCGGATTCGGACGAAGGCGTACGCTCCGCCGACGAGGAGGATCAGAATGGCTGCCGCCGCTACCGCGTTTCGCGTTCGTCTTCGCATCGTTCCCCGCTCATGTCTGCGGTGGCCTTTTCGCGATCGAGCCAATGCTCGGGATTGTGGCGCATCTTGCGGAGCATGCGAATCCGCGGGCGGACCGCAAGGACCGTCAGGCATGTGAGCAACCCTGCCCATAAGAGTATCGATTGAACGGACGCGAATCCGTCCTGGCCAAGGAGCACGAGCGAACATATGATACCCGCAGCCGGTATCGTCGCAACTATCCGGCAAGTGAGCCCCAGCCGGTAGCGTCCGCAATGAAGGAAATCCTGCTCGAGGAACATGCCAAGGATTCCAAGCGCCCATGCCCCAACGATGGCGGTTGCCACAAGCGCATCGCACCAGCCAAACAAGAAGAGCATTGGGAAGAAACCGCTGAGAATCAGCAGATACCGAGACCTAGGATCGTAAGTAGACATTGCCTGGAGACCGGATACATCGCGTTCCGTGAAGTACGTCTTGCGCAGCGCGCGCTTTGCCCGATAGGGATCGCCCAGGGCGGCCATCGCGGCTGCATGGGCTTCGGTCTCCGAGGCGCCGCGTTCCAGTTCGCAGGCGCGCGCGTCTTCGTAATGCGAATCGATCTCTCCGCGGACGCGTTCTTTGGCCTCCGGGCAAAGGCCCTTCGCGGCGGTTTCGATCCACAAAATCAGGTCCGTGTATTCCAGACGGCACGGGCGGCCGAGTGGCGGCAGTCCGCGGCGCGTGGCTTCGCGATAGACATCGATGGCGCGGTGCAACTGCTCGCGCGCTTCGGGGCGCAACGCGTCCGCCATGCGATGCAGAAAGGCGTAGGTTTCGGGGTCTTCCGGGATGCGGCGCGGTGCGTCCGTGAGATGGCGGCTTACGGCATCGATGATCTGGGCCTCGGCATCCTGGTAAGCCTGCTCGCGTTCATCGGCATCCAGCCCGGCAGTGCGCTCAGCAAACCAGCGCGCCACGTCGACCTCTTGGTTCCGGTCACGCATGTCTTTGCCCCTTCACCGCGGCGTGCCTTCCCGCATACTCATGCCCCCTCCAGGATCATCGTGACGGCCTTCGAGACTTGCTTCCATTCGGCGCGTTCTTTGGCGAGGACTTTGCGTCCGTGTTCCGTAAGACGATAGTAACGCCGGACGCGGCCCGCTTCGGTCTGCTCGTAGGACTCGATCAACCCCTTGTTTTCCTGGTCATGCAGCGTGGGGTAGAGGGTGCCCTCTTTGAAATCCAGGACGCCTTTCGACTTGGCCTTGATTTCGGTGGCGATGCGATACCCGTGCTTGGGTCCGCCCTCCAGCGAGCGGAGAATCAGCATGGGCAATGTGCCCTTCAGGTTCATAGCGCATACCTCGGAAACCGATGTAGGCATCGTAGCACGAACTGCGCTTACTGTCAAGGGGCATTGAACTGAAGGGACTTTCGATGCGAGCGTGTAGCCGGGCCCTGGATTACCGCTCCTTCACGACCTTTATGCAGAGGTCGAGGTCGTCGGTGAGGATGTAGTCGACGCCCGCGGCGACGCATTGGCGGATCTTGTCTTCGGTATTGGCGGCGAAGTAGTTCACTTTGATGTGGCGGGCGTGGAGCTTGTCGACGAGGGATTTCAAATTGTTGGTCATCCCGGCGAGTTGGATGAACTCGGTTCCGAGTTGGATGGTCAGATCGGCGTAGGCATCGTCGCCGCCCTGGCGGCTCATGTTGCAGATGCGGACGTTCGGGGCGATGGTCTTGGCTTCCGCGGCTTGTTCGGCGGTGCAGGCCAGGAAACAGTGGTCGAGATGGCCGGTGTCGAGAAGGGTTTGGGCCGCGGCCTTGGCGACGCCGGGGGCGTCTTTCAAGTGGACGTTGCAGAGGATGTCGTGCGGGATGATATCGAGCACTTCGCGGAACGTCGGGATGGGCGTGCCCGCGAACTTGGGGTCGAACTTGCTGCCGGCGTCGAGCGCGCGGATTTCATCGAAGGTCATTTCGGCGACGCGGCCTTTGCCGTTGGTCGTTCGGTCAACCGTGGCGTCGTGGATGACGACGAGGCGGCCGTCCTTCGTGAGGTGGAGGTCGAACTCGATCTGGGCCGCGTGTTTCTCGACGGCGGATCGGATGGCGGGGAGGGTGTTCTCCGGCGCGGCCTTCGTATCGCCGCGATGCGCGCACGCTTCGGTCGCCATCGCCGTTGCGCAGCACACGCTTAGCACAACGATAAGTACGACAATCCTCATGTCTGCTCCTTCGGTTCCGCGAGCCGTGCCAGCCGGTGCATGGTACCCTTCAGGCCGCGGTAGATTCCAAGGTAAGCCTCGAAGTAATCCTTGTAACGATCGCTTTCGCAGGAAGGCTCTATCGTGTCGAACTCGGGCGCCATGGCGGAAGCAGCGGCTTCGAGACTCGAGTATGCGCCGCAGGCGACCGCCGCGCACATGGCAGAGCCGAGGCAGGTGGCGTGTTTCTCGCGCGAAATTCGCAACGGTGTGCCGGTCACGTCGGCGATGATCTGCGTCCAGAGCGGATTGCCTGTGCCGCTGCCGCACGCGCGGAACTCGCGCACGGGAATCCCGCCGCGTTCGATCGTCTCGACTACATTGCGGATGCCGAACGCGCAGCCTTCGAGGACCGCGCGATACATATGGCCCGGCGTGTGTTCGAGCGTCAGACCGCAGATCGTGCCGCGCGCAAGCGGATCGAAATACGGTGTGCGGTTGCCGCGCCACGCGTCGAATACGACGAGTCCGTCGGAGCCGGGAGGTATGGCGGCCGCTTCGGCGGCTAAGGTTTCGTGGTCTCGCGCGAGCATCTTGGCCGCCCAGCCGATGATCGACGCTCCCGAAGCCTGGCCGGCTTCGTAGGCGAAGCGTTCGCGGCGGATGCCGTCGGGAAAAGGCCCCATCACACCGTCGATGCGTTTGGGTCCCGAGGTCTCTGCAATGAGCACGGTCGACGTGCCGAGGGTCAGCGAAACAGTTCCTTCCTCGAAACAGTCTTTGCCGACCGGCGAAGTCCACCCATCCATGCCCGCGTGGCTGACGATACAACTCGGGTCGAGGCCGAGCGCATGGGCGGCGTCCGCGGTTATTGTGCCGACTGCGTCTCCGAGATAGACTACGGCGTCCGGGCTTTGCTCGACGAGGCGCGGCATTCCCAGCGAGGCGTAGAATGTCGAGGGCCATCCTCCGGAAGGTGTCCAATGGCGCTTCCCTGAAGCGTTGCTGTTCGAGGTTACCCAGCGTCCCGTCAAGCGATGAATCAACCAGTCGACGCCTTCGATGACGCGGTCGGTTCTTGCGTAGAGATCAGGCTCGTGCGCCGCGACCCACAATGACTTGGGCAGGAACCATTCTGCGCTGATTCGGCCTCCGCAGGATTCGAGCGCCGCGTCGCGCGTGGCCTCGACGCGCCGCGCTTCGTCCGCCGCGCGCAAGTCCATCCAGAGGATCGCGGGCCGTAGCGGCTCACCGGTTTCCGTGCAGAACACGCCGGTGAAGGAAGTACCGTCGCAGGCTATCGCGGCAATATCGCGTGGCGAAACCTTCGCTTCGGCGAGGCATTGTCGGACGCTCGAACAGAGGGCGTTCCACCAGTCATCCGGCGATTGCTCCGCCCAGTTAATGTGCGGACAACGCGTGGGGTAGGGAGAAGCGGCCTGGGCGAGCAACGCACCGCTCGTATCGTACAACGCCGCACGGAGGCTTTGCGTGCCGCAGTCGACGCCGAGGACAAGCATGCGAAGAGACCTCCGTTGAACCACCGAACGTTTAGAGACCTTAGCGCATCCTTGCGAGAAGAAACAACGCTACCACGAAGAAGAGCAGGAGTATTAGGAGGAAGACCAGGTTTGTCGAAGCTAGGACGAGTTTACGTCCGCCGCCCTTTTCTTTCTTATAGAACCACATGACGACTCTCGCTCCAGAGCTCTTACTGCATTGTAGTCGTGATTGGGATGGTAATCAAAAGACAGGGAATCGACTTATCGGGTTTCCATCAAGTCTGTTTGTTGTCGCGCAGCGATCGACATAGATGGCAAACATCTGACGTGGACGTTCGCCCATAACCCACATCTGGAGTCGATACAACCTTTCATGCTGAGAGCGCGTGAAGAGATACCAAGGTCTTGCGCTTTCCTTTGTTGGCTTCGCCCTTTCCGCCATCCTGAGCGCAGCGAAGGATCTCATAAGCATTAGAGGCCTATGCACATAGCCAGATCCTTCGCTGCGCTCAGGATGACAGGCAATACGTAGCCAAGAGGCAAAGCGCCCGCGTTTCACAATTTCTTCACAAGCTCTGAGTCTCTTCGCGCTCTTCGTGGCCTTCGTGGTAAACGAACTGAACGAACCGAAGCACCACGAAGAACACGAGGAACCGCCGACGAGTTGACGCGCGCATTGTTGTTCTCATCGTTCTGTTCCTAATCGTCCTGTCGTGGCCTTTTGTCTGTACACAGGACGATTGAGAACATGACGATTCCATACGATTCGGGACTGACAGAACGATTGACGACAGAACGATTACGTACCAATCGGAACCTAGTGGCAAGTGGTACGCGTAGAGCGCCGCAGACAGGGATCGAAGTCTTCCTCCTGTTCTTTGTGCCGGCTTAGGCATAGGGTACTAAGTTGTGCTATTACGATTACGATTACGATCGCGATCGCGATTACGATTACGATCACGATCACGATCACGACCACGATGGGGGGCGTGCGAGATCAATCCAGGTGTTTGGTGCGGGCAGGGAGGACGCAACGGAAGCCTACGGTGGTGAGGCGGGTCTCGGGGAAGAGGCCTTTGCGGTGGGAACATCGTAGGTCTTTGGCCGGGGAGTCCCAGCAGCCGCCGCGGACGACGCGCAAGGGGGTCTGGGTGCTGCCGTTCTCCGCCTGGCCGTAGGGCACGAAGGGGTCGAGCGTCCATTCGTAGACGTTGCCGCTCATATCGAGCACGCCGTCGGGCGTGGCGCCTTCTTCGTGCATAGTGACGATCGAGGGCATGCTGAGATTGTCGCCGAAATTGCAGCGGGTACGATCGGGGTCGGCAGCGCCCCAGGGATGCATGCGATTCTCTTTGCCGCGCGCGGCGAACTCCCATTGGGCTTCGGTGGGAAGTTGTTTGCCGGCCCAGGCGGCGTACGCACGGGCGTCCTCCCAGGTCACGCCGATGACAGGTTGATTGGATCCGTTATACGTTGGGTCGGCCCAGTAGCGCGGTTCGGGGCGGCCCGTGGCTTCGAGGAACGCCTTGTAGTCCTTTACCGTTACCGGGTATTTGTCGATGTAGAACGAATCGACGTGCGCTTCGAACTCGAACGTCTCCTCCGGCACGTCATTCGATCCCATGAGGAAACTGCCGCCTTCGAGCAGGACCATGTTCTTGGTCGACGCCTTGGAATCCTTAGCGACGTCGGGGGCGGCTACGGTGACGTGGCGGTACGATTGTTCGAAGGCTTGGACGAGATGCCTGCGGAATGTCCCGGCCGATTGCCATCGGTCTTCTTTCTCGGGCGCGGTGGCGCGTTGCAGGACCTCGATGAGCGACGGAGCGACATCGTTACGCACGTCGGCGACTTTGACGGATGGGTCGATGGGGGTGCGCAGTGTCAGGAGTTCGTTCAGCACGAGGCCGACGGAGTACACGTCGGAGGTCGCGTCGATCGCGCGGTGGCGCTTCTGCTCGGGGGACGCGTAGGCGAAGGTCCCGGCAACGCGGTTTTCGGATCGCTCTGCGGGTTGGGGAACGATGAGGTCTTCGTCGACGGCACGGGCGAGTCCGAAATCGAGCACTTTCACGTGTTCGCCCGGGAGGATGAAGATGTTCTCGGGTTTGATGTCGCGGTGGATTACCGTGCGATGGGCGTATTCGAGCGCGGCGAGGATCTTGTCGACGATTCGTACGGAGAAGCGAACGTCCACGAAACGCCGTTCGCGGCGCTGCTTGCGCAGAAGCGCCCGTAGGGAATAGCCCCTCAGAAACTCCATGGACAGATAGAGAATGCCTTCGGGCGTCCAACTGATGTCGTGCACGGCGACGATGTTCTCGTGGCGCAGGCGGCGGGCGATCTGGGCCTCCTGGATGAAGTTCATTTGGCCCTTCTGGGTCCGCAGAAGGAGCGGCTTCATGAACTTGAGGGCGACTTCTTCGTCGACGAGGGTGTCGTGCGCCCGGTAAACGACGCCCATGCCGCCTTGTCCGACGCGCTCTTCGATGACGTACCGGTTCGAAACGCGGTCGCCCACGGCAAAGGCCAGTTCGGTGTTTTGGGACTGCTGGGCCTGGCTGGGCACGTTAATCTGCTTGCCGCAGCCGAAACAAAGGCCGGTCCTTCCTTGTACACTTTCAGGAACAAGGATGCGGATGCCGCAATTGGAACAGGTGACCTCGATCATAAGAATCGTGCTTCGTTACGGGCAGGCCGGGAGTATACCTTGGCCTTGCCGCCGTCGTTCGACTGCCTCGCATCGCCCCGAATGAGGTGTCGAAGGGATGGTATCATGGCGATGAACGGAATCGCAACGTGTGTGCACGTGTGCGCGCGGTGTTTGGATACGAGGTTTGACAGCAGGCGGGCCGCTCGGCTAAGGTGAAGCGATGATTGGCGTTTCTGGGACGAAGGAGTGTCGTGCAATGGCGCGCAGGTTGGAACGATATGCATGGACGGCCGTGCTGGGCGTCTTCCTGATGGGAGTGTCGTGCGCGGCGCATGCTCAGGATACCGTCGCGCCGGCCAAAGCCGCGGCTAAGGCGACGCTTGTGGCGGCGGGCAGCCTGAATGACGCGGGCGACGCAATCGAGGTCCGCGTACTGCTGTCGGGACACGGAACCGAGCCTTCAACGATCGCGTTGAAGCTGTTCTTCGACTCCACCCAATTGGCCTTCGAGGCGGGCAGCGTCGTCGCTGGAAGCGCCGCGGTGGATTCGGGCAAGTATGTTTACGGCAACTTGAGTGCTACGGGCGAAGCGACGTTTCTCGTGTACGGCGTCAATTTTGACACGATTGCTGATGGCGAGCTCTTCCGCGCGACGTTTGCGCTCTTGCACCCCCAAGCCCCGGGCGGGCTGCTGGTTGGAGCCACGAACGCTTCGGTGGCCGACGTCAACGGGGACGGCATTGGAACGAACCTGGTCTACTTTGCCCCTGCTTCCGTCACGGCCTCGCAGGATCGGAGCGACGGGATCGCGGTCTCGTGGAGCGAGGTGGATGGCGCGGTGGCTTACCAAGTCTATCGCAGCGCGAGCAGCGATCCGAGTACGGCGGCAGCTCTTACGGATTGGGGCGGAAGTGACACACGTGAGTATCTCGATGCGTCGGAAGAGGCGCTGGCCGCGGTCGGCATGCAATGTTCCCGCGTGAATCGCCTCTATTACTGGGTGCGGGCCGTAGACGCGTCGGGAGAGCAGGGCACGCTCAATGCCGTGGCCGGACAAGGAGCGGTGGCATCGAGTAAGTTCTCGGCCGGCGGCTCGGTTGCCGATGTCCTCGTGCTGTCGCTCATGGCCGCAGTCCTGATGGCGTGGCGGCGCGGGGCACGCGCGCTCAACGCATAGGCCTGCCCATGCATCCGACCTTGCTTGCCATCGGTTCCCTCCGGTTTCACGCCTATCCCGCGATGCTCGCCCTCGCGTTTCTCTCCTGCACCTTGCTCGCCATCCGCGATCTTCAGCGGCGCGAACCGCCGGTGCCCGCGACTCCGCAAGCTGGG
Organism: uncultured Nitrospiraceae bacterium; assembly: GCA_964402555.1. Lineage (GTDB taxonomy): Bacteria > Hydrogenedentota > Hydrogenedentia > Hydrogenedentales > SLHB01 > CAYOCT01. The sequence continues at coordinate 91,967 of CAYOCT010000005.1, forward strand.
CTTTGGGTTTTTCTGGGCGCGCTCGTTGGCGCAAAAGTGTATTGGATTCTCCAGTACTCCGAACCGAAGTACCTCTGGCACGCGCTCTTTGTGTGGGAGGGAGGATTGGTGTTCTACGGCGGGCTGATTGGTGGAGCAGCCGCACTATTTTTATATATTTCGATCAATAGGCTGCCCGTCCTGCCCATGATCGACACCGCCGTGCCGTACTTGGCCCTTGGCGAAGCGATTACGCGCGTCGGTTGTTTCTTGAACGGTTGCTGCTGGGGACGGGAAACGGCCGCGCCGTGGGGAGTCTGCTTTCCTAAGAACAGCCATGCCTACGCCCAGCAAGTCCACGATCATCTGCTCGACGCTTCCGCGGCCCACTCCTTGCCGGTCCACCCCACGCAACTTTACATGACCTTCGGATTGCTCGCGTCCATGGCGTTGCTGTTGGCCGTGCGGCGGTGGGAACCTCGAGGCGGCATGACGGTCGCCGCCTACTTGTTCTTATATGGCGTGTTGCGCTTTTCGGTCGAAGCGTTTCGTGCGGATAGCGCCTATTCTGTATTTGGGTTGACGGTATCCCAGGCGTTCAGCGTCGCGCTGGCTATAGTTGGCCTCATGGTTTTCGTGTTGCTAGCATTTGTGCCACCACGAGGCAAGACCGAGAGAGCGACTCCAACCGCTTCCGAATAAGCGTATGACGAGCAGTTTGCGGAGCGTTCCTTTCTTTTGGCATTCTATCGAAAGCGTCAACAGTAGACTTGGAATGGGTAGGCGACAGCCACCTCGCGGAAGTCTTGCGTGGCTGCGGTGTTTGGCGGAGCGGCCCTTAAAAAGGCCTCCGTCGAGGCCGAAAAAAAATGTGTCCTAAAGGGTTGACAACGGGATCGGATTCCTCTATAATGCGCCTGAACTTCATGCGTACAAGTGTTGTGTACCTGTTGTTCAGGTGAGGTTCTGCGGGGTTTGTAGGACTTCGCCGGAGGGGAAGGATGCGCGTCAAGATTGTGGAACGTGACTAACGACCATGCGTCAATGACAGACGCTGGTTGACTGTGCAGAACGGAAAAGGAGAAAGCATCATGGGGATCACGAAGAAGGCAGTACTCGCGTCGCTTGTGAGTTTGATGATGTGCCTCGCATTCCTGATTGGCCTCGTGCCGACGCAGGATGCGTTGAACGTCAACGCCGCAAGTGCCGACGGGCGGCTCGACATGGCGAAGGTGCTGAGCGCCGTGCTGAATGTCAAGGCTGCGCCCGCAACGTCCATCGTTGTCGACGCGCCACCGGCGGGCACGACGTTTGTGGTCCCAACCAATGCCTCGACCGCGTTCGTCAATCTCGGCGCGATGGCGGACGGGGATGCCGGTGATGTCATCTTCGGAATTGATGGTATGATCGACCCGGCCGGCCCGGCTTGGTTCGGCGCCCTCTACTCCGATCCCGTTTCCATGGCCAATTACCTCTACGGCGGCGTAGACCTGCTCCCGCTGTTGTCCGGCACCTTGACGGGCACGGACGAGCTGGCTGCGGTCGCGCACGAGGTATACGCCATCGGCTTCGCTAACGTGCACGCCGCGGGCGAAATCTACTGCGACGCAATCCCGCCCGTGTGGACCGACCCGGGAACCACCGGCGGGACGATGCCCTTCTCGCTCATTGAAGTCGGCCCTGGCTTCGATATCGACGGAAACGGCCTCATTGAGCCGACCCTTCGCGGGCTTGCACCGGGCGAACGCTGGGTGGCTACTTCGACGAACCCCGCATTGGCAGGCCAACGCAGTGTGACGCTTACTCCCCTTGACCCGGCCGCCAAGGGTGCGAAGACCATTATCGGCGCGCTTCCTGGAGTGTTCGTGCGCGTGCCCTCGTTTGACGACATGGTCGGCGTTATCATTCCGTCGGACGCGGTCTCTGCCGCATTCGTGACGTCATACTGCGGCGACCTCGCATCGTCGGTAGACCTTGTGCCCGGAAGCACTCCGGAAGACTGGGCCGCCGCGCTAACGGCTAAGCAACCCCCAGACTTCCTCGCGGGCTATTTCTTCTTCACGTTGGTGTATATCAGCAGCGGCGGAGAAATAGTGACTGTAAACGACCTCGGGCCGTTGAACGTGGACCTGCTTGTTCAAGGCTGGGACGCTACGTCCATTCCCAGCGTTGCACTCTGGTCCTACCCCACGCTGTTCGGCAGCCTTGGCGACGGCCGCTTGGTCTTTGCGGGCGATCCGAACCCCGATCTGCAGTGGACCAAGAAAGCAGTAATGGCACAGGAGGTGGATACTCCTGCTGACAACGCAACGCTCATCGCCAGCTTCAACTCGCTGTCGCTGTTTGCGCTTCACGTGAATAGCGGTGAAGGCGAGGGTGAAGGCGAGGGTGAAGGTGAGGGTGAAGGCGAAGGCGAAGGCGAAGGCGAAGGAGAGGGTGAAGGCGAAGGCGAAGGCGAGATCCCCGTGGTTACAGGGATCTTCCCGAACAATGCATGGCTCTTCGGCGGCGTCAAGGCCCTCATTACCGGCCAGAACCTCACGCCGGGACTTGGCGTCACGTTGCGTCCTCAATCGGCGGGCGGCGTAGATCAAGCTGTCGATCCCGCGAACATCCTCTACGTGGGCGCCGATCCAAGCAACCCAGGCAATGACGCGATTGTCGTGATCATGCCTGCACTGAACGCGACCAATCGTGCGCTCGACCTCGACCAAAGCAGTATCGGCGTAGACGTAATTGTGACGAATCCCTCAACGTTTGCGGATTCCACGCAGTTTACATACAAGCGTTTCGAAACCAAGCCTTACAACGATCCCGACAAGGGCGCTGGCACTGTTACCACGACGGCGTTCATTTTGGATGCCGGCAACGACACGGCCGACCTTGTGCTGGATTCGGCGCCTGGCGACGCAACCTTGAAGTTGCCGCTGCCTCCTGCGATGCCGTCGGCGATCCAGACGGTTTACGGTTTGGCGCGCGCTTCGACCGAGGCTGCGATGAAGGCAAGCCGCCTCTACACCGATCTCATCGAGACCCCATTCGATAAGATTGACAACGTCTGGGATTTCGCAATCCACGTTTACAACACCGAGCCGATGGCGTCCGCGTTCAATACGGACGGTATCTTCTCGGGTCTCAACACAGACGGTATCGGATCCGCGGTCTATGACGAAATTAATGACTGGGCTTACGACCGCGGCACGCCGGATGCCTCGGCGCTCCTTGAGTTCCCCGTGGACAACGATGGCGTGCTGAGCGTCGTCCAGGCAGCCCGCGCCCTCTACATGTACTCCGTGGACACGCAGTATGATTACGCGACTGACGTGACCACGTTCAACACCCCGCCGCTGACGCCAATCCTTCAGGATACGCCGCCGGTTCCGGCTGCTGCCGAGACTACCGTTGTGACGCACCTGTACGATCTGAGCGCGTTCAGCCTCCGCATGCTCGCCGGTGAAGGCGAAGGTGAAGGTGAAGGCGAGGGTGAAGGCGAAGGTGAAGGTGAAGGTGAAGGTGAAGGCGAGGGTGAAGGTGAAGGTGAAGGCGAAGGTGAAGGTGAAGGCGAAGGTGAAGGCGAAGGCGAAGGTGAAGGCGAAGGCGAAGGTGAAGGTGAAGGCGAAGGTGAAGGCGAAGGCGAAGGTGAAGGTGAAGGCGAAGGCGAAGGCGAAGGCGAAGGCGAAGGCGCACTTGTCCTGACGCCTCCTGTCATTGGCCTGGATGCCTCTGGAACGGTAGGAGTTGGGCCGTTCGAGCCTGGCACACAAGACTACACGCTGACGAATATCGGTAGCGCGGCAGTCGTCTACAAAATCTACGTCAGTGCTGCATGGGACGGCTTGGTCTCCGACGGAAAAGCCTCGCTGGTACCAAGTATCCAAGGCACGCTGGCTGCCACTGAATCGGTGGATGTCACCGTTAGCATCGATCAGGCTGTTGCCATGACCCTTGCTGTAGGTACCTATAGCGACAATCTCATCGTATCCGACCTGACGCACGGCGCCGATGTCGACCAACGCCTGGTTTCACTGACAGTCCTCACGGGCGGTGAAGGTGAAGGCGAAGGTGAAGGCGAAGGTGAAGGCGAAGGTGAAGGTGAAGGCGAAGGCGAAGGTGAAGGCGAAGGCGAAGGTGAAGGTGAAGGTGAAGGTGAAGGTGAAGGTGAAGGTGAAGGTGAAGGTGAAGGCGAAGGTGAAGGTGAAGGTGAAGGTGAAGGCGAAGGCGAAGGCGAAGGCGAAGGTGAAGGCGAAGGTGAAGGCGAAGGCGAAGGTGAAGGCGAAGGTGAAGGCGAAGGCGAAGGCGAAGGCGAAGGCGAAGGCGAGCCGGTAATCACCGCGATTGCTCCGAGTGCAGCATGGCTGTTCGGCGGCGTTCGGGCTCAGATTACGGGTGATAACTTCGACGCGCCGCAGGTTGCCTTCGGTGGAGTGGCCGCCCAGGTCATCTCTTCGACAGCCAACACCATCGACGTGATCGTGCCTTCGTATGAAGACGAAATCGCGGCGGACGTGGCCAATCAGCGTGCCACGATCACCGTAACCAATACGGGTGGCAAGTCCGACGACCTGTCGAATGGGTTCACGTTCTGGCGCTATCGCACGGATGGCGACGTGACGAAGACTGCGTTCGTGGTTGAGACTGGCGATCCCATCAAGCTGGCTCTGGGCGCGAGCTATGGCGCTGCGACGCTCGCGTTGCCGCTGCCGTCCTCCGTGGCCAAGGCTTACGGTATGGCGCGCGCCTCGAAGAATCCTGCGAGCGTGGGTACAGATCAGATCACCAATGGCGACCCGATTCCGAATATCTGGGACTTCGCGGTTGACCTGTATGACGTAACCGCGCAGATTCCGGCCCTGGTTGGCGACATGGCGTACACCGAGATCAATGTGTCGACGAGCGCGACGCGCGGACCTTCGGCTCCGTATGCCGTGCTGACTATCCCCGTTAGCGACACGACCTTGACGATTGCGGATGTCAAGAAGGGTCTGACGGTGTGGTCTATCGAAACCACGTACGACTACGCGCACGATGCGGCTACGGCCAGCGGCGACGCGGCGTACCAGTCGACATTGCTCAAGACGGATGTCGCGCCGTACTCCGAAACGCTGACGAATGCTGTTACGACGTTGATGGCGCGCGTGTACAACTTCAGTGCCTTCAGCGTCCGCACGGATGGCGAGTTCACGCCGAAGCAGGGCTCCGTGACGGTGGATCTTGTCAACGGAAAGGGCTGCGGCCCGGTCCGCGGCGGAACGCCGGTCGCCCTGAAGTCCACCGAAGGCGGCCTCGGCTGGGTCCGGGTTGCGTTCGGTAAGTACTACGACAAGAACGGCAACTTGATCGCTGACCAGTCCATCGATGGCGTGGTAGACGGCGTGTCGCGTGCCGAGGTGACGAACTTCACCAACCTGGGCGATGATGAATACCTGCTCAAGTTGAAGTCGCCGAAGTACAAGCGCTGCGGTGTCGTGGATATCGCAATCTACGATCCGTCTAACGTCGAGAAGCCCGTGTACGTGATTAAGAATGCGTTCAAGTACTACGACCTGAGCCCGCTCTGGATCGCGCTGGGCGTGATTGGCGCCGGCATCGGCATCGGCTTCGGTGTGGATGCGGCTCTGGATCAGCCCGCGCTGCCGAGCGATCACGGCGGCAGCGGCGGCCCGTGCTTCATTGCGACGGCTGCCTACGGCACCCCGCTTGCGGCTAACATCGACGTGCTGCGCGCGTTCCGTGACAACTACCTGTTGACGAACGGACCTGGCACAGCCTTGGTGGATGCGTACTACCGGGTCAGCCCGTTCATCGCCGACGCAGTGGCGCAAAGCCCGGTCTTGGCGGCGGTGGTGAGGGTTGTCCTGACCCCGGCGATCTTCCTCGCGAAGACCCCGGTGCTAGGTCTGGTGCTGGCTGCGATGCTGATCGGCATGGCAGTCATGTGGCGCAGGAGCCGCAGGTCGGCGTAACGCGCTTCGTAGAAATACTTCACTGCCGGGATTGGGTTTCCAATCCCGGCAGTTCCTTTTCCGCCGCAGGCTTCAGCGATGAATCGAGACATGCCTGTTACGCGGGAGCGACTGCGTGGTTGTGACGAGCTTCCGCTTGACGTACTCCCAAGATTGTCAACTGCCGAAGAGTCATGCGAATGCTCTAGGCTCGGAGCATCAGCGGGATGGACACTTCGCGTGCGCACCGAAGATTGGGTCCCGGATCGACCTCATCCAGGATTGGTGTGCAGTGGCGCACTGTCACAATGCGGTTGAACTGCGGGGAGCCTCCAGCTAGAATCTTCCCGCTATCGCTCCTCAATACGAATGACGTGGCACCTTAGCTCAAGGTCCCACAAGGTGATGGGAATCTAGTTCCTTATGCGTTCGCTTCAGATTGCGCGGCTAAGATCCTTATCTGACGCTAAGATAGCGATAACGTTCGCTTTGCTAGCGGCCGTCCTTGGATTTGTGACGTGCTCGAGAACCGAGTGGTCATGGACGGAAACCGTTACGTACGATTTTCAATCTTCCGTGTTATGGGCGAGCGGGTACGGGTTCTCGAACGCGGTCAAAGTGCCACCCGCTCTGGATGCGTTTCTTAGAAAAGATACGCAGCACTTGGACCGCAGCGCGCTTCCCTCCACCATGGAGGTGGCGCCGGCAACTACGAGCAATGACATCGACCGAATGTATCTGTTGTATGCCATTGGCTTCATTTGGCGTGTTCTGGGGGTTGATTGGGCGTGGATTTCGTTCTTCGTCGGGTTTAGCGCGGGGGTCATGGCCTTGCTCCTCTATGGCATATTCCGCTTGGGCATGGGAAAGCTTGCCAGCGTAACGGGAGCTTCTCTGGCGATGACCTCGCCTCTGATGCTGGTGATGATGCCCTATCTTAGAGATGCCACGAAGGGCCCGTTCGTTCTGGGTACCATACTGGCAGCCGGGTACCTGATTTCGCGTCCAGTGCGAACAGCCCGATACGTGCTCGTTTCGACAGCGTTAGGCTTGGCGCTGGGCATTGGTTACGGAGTCCGCCAGGATTGTCTTATCTGCCTTCCACCGGCCCTTCTTGCGGTGCTTGTCTTCGCGCATCGTGACGAGGGGCGGCTTGGTTTTCGCGCGCGACTGGCGGGCGTAGCGCTCTTTACTGGCGCCTTCCTTATACCCGCGTGGCCTGTTCTGAGTATGATTCGCGATACCGGCGGGAGCAACGCCCTCTACCTTCTCCAAGGCAATGCGCTGTACTGCCAGGAGACCATGGAGATGCGGCGCGCCAGCTACGCAACGGTCGCGCATACGGAGGATCCGTTTGTTGAGGCAACTGCGCGCGTGTATAACGCGAGGGACGTTCGGTGTGGCGGCGACAACGATTCGAATCCCGGCATGCTCCGCTCGGCGGTTGACGCCCTGTTTAATCCCCACTTGAAGGCAATGTCGAGGCCCAAAGAGGTCTCCATCGAGAACTTGCTCGTTCGCCAAAGGCTGCTTTTCTGGCAGGGCGTAGCCGACATGTTTCCCGCCCCTATGATTGGAGCCTCCAAGGTGGCCGCGTCGATCTTCCTGGTCAACATGGCGTGTCCCGTCATGTACGGCTACTCTTCCACTGTCCCAAGCCTCCAGTATGTGCAGCAGCACCTGGTATTCGACCTGGCCCGCACCTTTCCGGCGGACCTGCTCTCGCGCTGTTACGCCTCCGCCGTGCATGTTACTCGTGGGATGCGTGGCTATGCCGCTACGAAGGAATCGGTAAGCCCGACCTTCGGTGTTCGTGCGAATCCGGACTCCCGGGTCGAGGCCGCTCCCCGATGGTATTCGGTACATCGGCTTGTGGAAAGACACTTGGGGCGCTATGGCGAGTGCTACGTCCTGGCTGCGTTGATCCTTATCAGCACCCGTAGCGTTTGGATGGGCTTGGGCTCGCTCGGACTCGTCATGTATTTCTGCGGATATGTCGGGCTGTTCTTTCAGGACCGGCACGCATTCCATCTCGAGTTCTTTGCGTTCTGGTTCCCGCTATTCTGTCTGGACAAGGCGGCCCGTGGGATCGCCTTGATCGCTTCCGCGGAGGAGCGTCAGCGGCTGTTCGCATCCGAAGGGTTATTTGCGAGAGTGTTTCTTCCGGTCAAGCGGGCTTCCATCTTTGCCGCGGTCGCGGCCATCGCCCTGTCGGTCCCGTTGGGAGCGGCACGTCTCTGGCAGCGGGCCAATGTGAAGGAGATCGAGCGCGCGTATAGAACCTGCCAACTCGAGCCGGTTCCCTTCGAGGAGAGGACGGACGCGGACGGCACTTCGTATATCTGGACGCCCGGTCCGCAACCTCGTGGCCGGCTGCCCTGGTCCTTGCACTTGTGGGGGCCATCGACCGACCCGCTTTACGGGCTTTCTTACGAGTACTACGTGGCGGAGTTCGAAACGCCCCGGCCCTGTCCACCGCTTACGGCGAGGGTCTTGTACCGAGACTGCATGTGGGACTGCATCTGCAGCCTCCGCGACGATTACGACGAAGGATCGCGGCAGGGACCTTTCACCGTGCGCTATTTCTTTCCTGCCTACAACTACACGCTGTATCACGGGAAGCATCCGTTCAAGGGCTTTTCTTTGCCGCCGGAAGTTGCCCTGACAAACCTGTATCGGGTGAGGAACCAAGAGGACTTCCCGTTGCAGATGAATGTATGGCTCTTCGACTCGCCCGGAAGATCGCGTTGGTATCAGGCGGTGCCCTTGCTTGGAACGTGGCTTTGACGCTGTGGCGTCTCGCGTACGCCTGATGACGAAGAGAATTGCCGAGCCGGACTGTCCACGTCTATTTGCCTTCAAGGTCCAGAGCTACCTGCTGGTTATCGGACAGCGTGACCTGTTGCGTGGTCTCGTGGATATCGTTCTTCATGAAGCGAATATCCGGGTCGGGCGTGAACCATGCGGCGGTGACCTTGTACGCCCCGGCCGGCAGATGCGTGAACTTGTATAGTATCGGCTCCGATTTGTGTGACATGTCTTTGCCCAGGAGGTGCTCATAGAGTCCCTGGGGGTCGTTCCAGGGGATCGGGTCCGGCGCGGCGACAGGCTGCACGACAACCATTCCGGCACGTCCTTCCGGAAACGTGAATGTTCCGGAGATCGAGGCCGTACCGGACAGATCGAAATCGGCCTGGGCTATCTTGCCTTGCTCGATCGTCACCCATTTGCTCTGCATGCGGCTCGACGACCCTCGCTCCTCTTGCTGAGACGCGCTAAACAAGTACGTGCCAGGCTCGATTTCCCCCATGCGATACTCGCCCGTCTCTTCAACGTCTGCCCGGCTGACTGCCCACTGCCCGGGAACGCGCGCGAGGATCTTGCATCCGCCGTAGCGTGGCGGCGGATTGACGTGTCCGGTCAGGACGCAAGAGCCGTGGATACGGAAATCGATACGCTTAGTGGTTGCGGCCGCGATCTCGACGGTTTCCGCCGCCACTCCGCCCCCTTCGACCTCCACCTCGCAGCGGATCGTGCCCGGCGGCAAACCCTTGAATAGATACTGCGCTTCCGGCTTCTTGAACTCGTAGGCCGATTGCAGCTTGCTGCCGTCCTCGCACGTTAGGTCGATGCGTCTAAGGTGGGTGGGTTCGACAAATCCGAGAAACTTGTCGAGAATGATAACGGCGAGTTCGCCGGTATCGCCTACAACGAAATCTCGATTCAGGACCTCCCCCGATTTCAATGTAATTTCGGACGGAACGCTATGTGTTCCATGCTCCAAGCAGAGTTCATACGCAAAAGGGAGGAGATTATTGAAGAGAAAACGTCCCTCCGAATCCGTCTGTTGATCCTTGTTGTCATACTGGCGTAGCGATTTCGCCTCATTGAGAATCTCCTCAGTCTCGCCGGACGGTTTGTGCGGCCACATGGCATCCGAGTCAGGGCGAAGCGTAACGCGCATTCCAGGCATGGGACCGCCCTTGGAATCGACAAGGCGTCCGGCGATGCACGCTCCTCTGACAAGCCTGAAGTTCATCCTCTGGGTTTGGGCGCATGCCAATCCCATATCGACGACCTTTCTTGCGTAGCCCGGAGCTGAAACCGTGATCGTATACGGACTGTCCATGTACTGCCCGTCATATAAGGGGAGACTTTGTACAAATAGCCGCGCAGTAGGAGTGCGTGCCATGTAAAGGCCATGCAGACGGTAGCGGCCTTCGCTGTCACTCACGCACTTGAGCGTGGCGTTCCCGGAACCCGCTAAGCCAGTGAAGGAAGGAGAGACTTGGATCTCGGCGTTCGCCACGGGGCTGTTGTCCTCGTCGTATACTCGTCCGGTGAGGGTCGCGGTAACACGCGAGATCTTGAACCTTATGTTCTTGATTCCGCCGCTCGATCCCAATTTGACGCGCCGATAGATGTAAGGGTGCTGGGCGCCGAACATGGCCGCGTCTTCAGGGGGCACAGCATGAATCGCGTAGTCGCCCGCAGGCAGGTCCGTGAAGGAGAACACTCCTTCCTGGTCCGTGACCCTCTCCCAGCGGTGCCGGTAGTCACGTTCATCCTGTGCCTGCACGGCGACTCCCGGGAGCGACTTTCCCGTGGCCGCGTCCACCACCAGGCCCTCCACTAGCGTGCCTTGGATGCTCCCCGGCTCGATGGCGATTTCCTCCTCGCCGGGATAGAAGCACGCTATGTCTAGCGTGGCTGTCTCGCCAGCCTTCAATGTGAGCGTGCGGCGTTCCTCGCGAATCTCGTGCCCGTCCTCTTCGTGCCAACCGGCCGTTACCGCGTACGTGCCGGGAGGTAGGTCCGGAATGACATAGCGGTCGTCCGTGAACGAAAGCTGACAGAATGAAGCGATGCCGACCGCCTGCTCGTAGAACGCCGCGGGATCGCGCCAGGGCACTGGACCGGGCGCGTCAGCCGGACGGATCACCAGGTTCCCACTGCACCCGAGCGGACACGTGATCCTGCCTTGGAGTGTTGCTGACCCCGTTAGGTCGAAGTCCGCCTCGACAGACTCTCCGTCCGCAAACGTGATCCACTTGCTTTGCAGACGTTCGCAATGAGGCATTGTATCGTACCGCCGCGCCACGAATAAGGCTCTCCCGGGCCGCACGCTACCCATGACATACTGGCTACCTTCTTCAATTCGCGCATCCGTCTGCCCCCGTTCCTCTGCCGAGTTTTCGGACTTGGTTCCAGGGAGGAATTGCCGCACGTCGCCATAGGGCGCCTGGCTCATTGGGCCGGATACGATCTTTCCATAAAGCCTGTCGCCGGCTTTCAGCCGAACCGTCTGTTTCTTCGTTTCACCTGGAGCGACCGTGAGCGATACCTTCTGCGGCGCGTAACCTTCTGCGGTGACTGTGAACTCGATTGGGCCGGGGTCGACGTACTTTGCGAGCAGGGGGTCCAGACCAGGAATGATGGACTCCAAATCGGCGTCGAACTCATTTATGGCATCACCTGTTTGAGTGTCCAGAACTTGCAACCGCAGGCTCCCGAAATCTTCTTCGGCGGTCACCCGGAATGTCTGGCCGGACAAGTCGCTATCGGCTGTGACCTCACAACGCGCGGGGGTGCACTTGGCGGTGTAGTGCCAGCTACTGTACGATGTGTCTCTAATCTCCTCAGCAGCCAGCCTGACGTCATACCAGGTGGCGTAAAGCCCCTCCACCTTGAATCGACCCTCGTTGTCGGTCATGGCCTCGTGCAAGCAGGGATCTTGGAGGAGATACGGTTCTGACGGGCTATCCGGCGCAGCATGCTCTGCATGTTCGGTGGGATGGTTGAACTGGATCTTCTTGTTGGCTACGGCGCGACCCCTGCTATCGACGACGTTGCCCGATACCGAGCGCAGTTTCGGCATGCGAAAGACCAGCGTTTCGGATTCGACCTTCGGAAGGCCTACCATCGTCGCATAGCCGTCTGCCATCACACGGAGAGGTTCTTCCCGGTTCAGGCTGCGCCAGACGAAGTGGCCTTGGCTGTCCGAGAGATCCGGCTTGACTTCGATATCCCATCTCGAAGGCAGAGCCGACCATATCTTCGCGCCGGGTATGGGATTGCCATCTTCATCCGTGACAGCGCCCGACACGGTCACCGACGAGGGCAGCATCACCAATTGGACGTCGTCGACGCGTTCTCCTGGATGAGCGTGGATAGTCGGGTAAAACGCAGCGCCCGGAGGGCCGGCCACGATGAAGTAATAGCCGGGAGGGACTTCACTAAACACAAACTCTCCGCCGGCATCGGTTGTGGTTGTGCCGATGACCTCCTCGTGTTTCCCCGACACAGTGATCTGAACCGTCACGCCCTGGATTGGCGCGCCTTGCTCGTAGTCGACGACCACGCCTGCCACGGTGGCGTTCGACGACGATTCCGCCGCCAGACTAGCTAGAACGACTAGCATCCACATAGAAGGCCCATCCCGATACTTACTAACCTAATGTATAAACGTGGGAGATCGCAAGATATTAGGGGAAAAGGGGAAAGGGGGAAAAGGGAAAAGGGAAACGGGAAAGGGGAAAGGGGAAAGGGGAAAGAGGAAAGAGGGGGAGAGGATGCCGGGCGTGGTGGGATCATGGCGTGTGGTATGATGAGGCATCGATTCGTTGAAACGCCCGTGCGGGATGCCGTATCGACCATGGAGGACCCTCTGATGCGCCGTCAATCGCTCTCTACACGCCGACAGTTCTTTCGCAATGTTGCCGCGTCCACGGTCGTGGCTTCGGCTCCGGTTGTCCTTCCGGCCTGCGCGACGGGAAGCGGCGGCCGGGCGGCTCCGAGCGAGAGGATTACGCTGGGTGTCATCGGGGTGGGGCCGCGCTGCAACTATGTCCTGCCGCAGTTCTTGCAGCAGCCGGATGTGCAATGCGTCGCCGTGGCGGACGTCCAGGCGAGCCGGCGCGATGCCGCCAAGAAGCTCGTGGACCAACACAACGGGAATGGCGATTGCGCGTTGTATCGCGATTTCCGGGACTTGCTGGCGCGAAAGGATATCGACGCGGTGTTGATCGCCACGGGCGACCGCTGGCATGCGCCGGCGTCTATCCTGGCGGCGAAAGCGGGCAAGGACTTGTATAGCGAGAAGCCGTGCGGGCTGACCATCGCGAACTGCCAGGAACTCGCCGACACGATGAAAGCCACGGGCCGGGTCTTTCAGGCGGGAACCCAACGGCGAAGCGTCCCGAACTTCCAGAAGGCCATCGAACTCGCGCATTCGGGGGTGCTCGGCAAGCTGCATACACTGCACGCCAGCGCTTACATCCCGGAGTTCAAGACCGCGTGGCTGCCCGGCGAACAGGCGCCTGCGCCGGATGTGGTGGATTGGAACTTGTGGCTCGGCCCCGCGCCGTGGCGGCTCTATAACAGCGAGTATGTCAAGGGCGGGTGGCGCGGCCATTACGACTTCGACTCGGGCGCGCGGCTGCTCGATTGGGGCGCGCACACCGTGGACCTCTGCCAGTGGGCGAACAAGGCCGACGACACGATGCCCATCCGATTTGAGCCGATGGAAGAGAACGTCACGGCGTACTATGCGAATGGCGTCAAGCTGGTGATCCATTTCCTCAAGACGCCGTTCGGGGATCGTCCGGGATGGATCCAGTCGCTCGGGACATGTCCGGTCCGCTTTGAAGGCGACGAGGGCTGGGTCGAAGTGGGGGATAGCGGCGGCATCGAGGTGCAGCCCGAGTCCCTTAAACAGAAACTGTCTTCACTGGCCACGGGCGAGCCCGGTCTGGATGTGAGAGCGCATTCCAGAAACTTCCTCGATTGCATCAAGTCGCGCAAGCCTACAGCGGCCAATCCCGAAGTGATGCGGCGGTCGCATATCGCCTGTCATGCGGCGGCGCTTTCTTGGATGCTCGCGCGGAAACTGGAACTCGATCCCGCGAAAGAGGCCTTCGTTAGTGACGACGAAGCCAACCGCATGCGGAGCCGCCCCGCCCGCGATTGGGCCGCGTGAACGTACGCCCATGACACGGAGGTTACGATGAAGGCTGCGAACAAGACTGTTGTCGCCGTGAAGTTTCTACTCCTGATCGGGTCTGTCGTCGCATTCTCGTTCCTTTCGGTGGCATTGTGGGGCGGCAAGGCGGAGAAGGCGCCCGATAGACGCGAGTGGGCCTTCAGCGCAAGCATGACGGTATCCGAATTCGGGGAATGGAACCACGTCCCAGCGAATGTGTTGAAGAAGACGTTTGGCCTTGAACCGCAGGAGGACCTCGATGAGCGCCTCCACGACCTGGGATTGAGCCGCGGCGAGTTTGTTTCTCGCATCGACAAGGCGCTCGCGCTGAATGCGGAGCACGAATCGAAGAACTGGCGCAAGATACTTGCGAAGTTCGCGCTGTGGATTGCCTTTCTGACCATCGTGTTCTTCCTTATGCGGAAACGGCGCGTCACTCCGGGGATGCGGAAAGGGCTGTACCTCGCCGCCGTCGCGCTCTTTGGCGTGACGCTGGGTTCCGACCCCAGCCCGATGGGCACGGTAAAGGACGCGATTGTCCTTCTCGGGAGCAAGGGAGTGGTCTTTCCCCCGAGACTGATTGCCTTTACTGTCTTCTCGATTATGGTCGTGCTGGCCAACAAGTTCATCTGCGCATGGGGATGCCAGTTTGGCGCGCTGCAGGATCTCGTATTCAGGTTGAACCGGGATTCCACAGACAGACGTGGCCTTTTCAGGCAGTTCAAGATTCCCTTTGTGGTGTCGAACAGCGTCCGCTCGATCTTCTTTGCGCTCTTTACCGCGGTGGCATTTCTATGGGCGTTCGATATGGTCGAGCCGATAGATCCCTTCAAAGTGTACAAGCCGCAGGCCATCGCGATTACCGGGGTCGTCTTCATCGGCGCGGTGCTCCTCGCAAGTCTGTTTGTGTACCGGCCTTGGTGCAGCCTGTTTTGTCCTTTTGGTCTCGTCGGATGGCTGCTGGAGAAGCTGAGCGTCTTCAAAGTGAAGGTAGACTATGGCCGTTGTACCGCCTGCGAATCATGCAGTAGAGCGTGCCCATCCACCGTCATGGACACCATACTGAAAAGGGATAAGGTCATCCCCGATTGCTTTGCGTGCGGCGTGTGCCTTGATGTTTGTCCGACCGGTTCCATTTCGTTTGCATCGGGAAAACGCGCGAAACCGCCGGACGGCAAGTTCCGCCGCGACGCGTAGCGGTTTGACCAAGGTCGATACAGAACATGCTTGCGCATGAGTGACAACGAGAGGCGTGAGGCTTGGCGGATTCGTCGGCGTCAGTTTTCAACAGCCTTGGAGGGGACGATATGAAGCATCTATCTGGATTATGGCAAAGGCTGGTTGTTTGCGCCGTTTGCGGACTGCTTGCAGTCCACGAACACGCCTCCACCCCAATCGCCGCGCCAGCGAGTTAGCAATACAACAGCGCCAAACATGGCCAGCGCCAACTGTAAAACCACGCACGTCCACGTCGAGTCAATGGGCAGATCGACGAAGCTGTCAGCGTCTATCGGGTTGGTGTGCCAGGTAAACTCTTCGCTATCCGTCATGCCATCGCTGTCCCAGTCGTTGCGGCCATCCGGAATACCGTCGGGAACAGGATCGAAATGGTTGCCGATTACGTCCACATGCAACGGGTCGAAGGGGTTCTGTATGCCATCGGCCAGGGGGTCCAGGTCGCGCACTTCGTCGAAGTCGCAAATGCCATCGCCATCAGTATCCGGTCTCAAGGGATCTGTTCCCAACTGGGCCTCGGCGTAATCAGCCAACCCGTCATGATCTGAGTCTCCCTCGTCAATGTCGGCGATGCCGTTGTTATCGGCATCGGGGAGGATTGCCCACACCGCGTCTCCCAGAGTGTGATGGTTAGACTCGAAGAATAGCTTATCGCCGATTACGGTCTTCTCAGCAAACGTCGCATAGTAGTCGATGTCCAGGTTGGGAGCCGATATCTCGACCGTTCCTTCCGGCGTGCCGTCACTCCGGAAAAGAGCAGAGTAATCGTGGCCATGTTGGGACTTGAAATAGAACTTGCCGTTATAGGCTACCAGTTCGGTGGGATCACAAGTGTCCCCTGGCCTGATGACTTTGAAAAGTGACGTGCCGGCCGGCGTCCCGTCGGTTCTCCACAGTTGCGATCCGTTGACTCCATCGCTGGCCCAGAAATAGACATACTCTCCGAAACCCAGGCGGGCATGCGCTTCCGGCCAGTTACTTGCGTTGACAACCGGGAGGAAGTATGTACCACTGGCGGTACCGTCGGAACGCCAAATCTGACGCGAGTGTGAATTGTTGTCGACCTTGGCCGTGTAGAAAAGCATACCTTTGAATTCCAGCAGATCCTCCGGGCTGGCCCACCTGCTTATGTCGTTTTCGCGGACGAGAGCTGTGCCCTCCGGCGTGCCATCAGACCGCCAGATCTGAAAGGAATTCGCGGGATCCGCAGCTCGGAAATACAACGTGTCGCCTACTACACGCAGAAGATCAATCGCGAGACCGCCGCTTCCGGAACTGTCGGTCGGATCCGTGTCTTTGACAAATAGCGTTCCCGCCGACGTCCCATTCGTCTTCATCAAAACGCGTCCGAGGTCTGTTGCGCCGCTAGTGAAACAGGATGTGAAGTAGACGTTTCCTTTGTATTCAGCGAAGTCAAGCGGATAACCGGCCCACGGACTTGGCATCAGGTCCTTTATCATCGCCGTACCCCCTGCAGTGCCATCAGACCGGGCCAATTCGGCGCCGCTGCCGAAATCACCGCCGAAATAGAGGGTGTCGCCTACGGCCGTCATCGGGGCCAGCGGGCTCGAGAACTCCGACACTGTTCCAAGGGGAGGGAAGGACTTGACCAGCGAAGTTGAAGAGAGCGTTCCCTCTGTGCGCCAAATTGCGCCGTAATACCCGTACACCGGTCCCGTGTAGCCAGTTCGTATGTAGACACGATAGACGACTTCGAAGTAGAGCGTGGAGCCGACAGAGACAAAATTGCGCAGAGAAGCATTGGCCTCGAACTCACTTACATGCCCCGCCGGGAGGCCCCATTTGTTCTCGATATCGCTGATTGTGGCCACGCAGACGGCCGTCCCAAGGTGGCCATCGGTCTTCCAGATATCTCTGTCCTTCAGATAGAACAACGTGCCGCCAGCGGCACTGAAGCTGCTGATAGACGTGTAATCCGGCGTGGCTGCGTCGACCACGCGGATTACCTCGCCCCCGTAAGCGCCCATCGCGAGCAAGGCGCAAACCATCGAGAACAAAGAGGCCGAAGTCTTGAGCTTGTGCTGGCGATACGAGACCATTGTGTACTCCTCACGTATTCACTAACTTGGACGAGCGCCTATACTTCCTGCTTCGCCACGCGTGTCCGCCGCCGGGCCTCTGCTTCGCCTGGTTTCTTCCGCGCGCAGACAGGCGACTATTATGTTCATGAGCACGGAAAGACACCCAACCTGCCCGTACTCATGAGACGGTCCATCAGCCACGTGGAAACAGTGCCATCCCCTCACGATAAACGTGTATGCCATTTGTTTCGACACCCAACACTAGCGTATCAAACACAAGATAGATGTCCAACACGGCCATTGTCAAGAGTAACCTCAACGGCACGGCCAGTGCGCACTCCTCAGTCTGTGTATAGACAGCGTGAGCGCGCGCACTGTCGTGAATCTTACCCCTGTTCTGTTGCAACCTGATGATGGGGCAGGAGAAGCCGAGTAAGACCTCTTGAAATGCGGTAAACCCCGCGATACAGTTACTGGGAAGGAGGGGCGTCCCTAGCTCCTGACACAAGTCGTACCGCTTGGCGTAGAAGATCTTCTCGGGTGGCGATTCTTCGCATTCGGTCGGAATGGCTGCTAGAATAGTATTTGTGATATATTCTGGGCTATTACGTAAGTAACCATTCTCTAGCTGCTCGGAGGGGATAGCATGAAGCATCTATTCGTATCATGGCGAAGCCTAAACATCTGTGTCCTTTGTGGACTGCTTGCAGTCCACGTACATGCGGCTGCCCAATCTACGCCGCCGGGCGCAGTCGAGACCAGCGCCATGAAGCAGGCGCGCAAGGAGGCCGCGCACCGGAAACGCCGGATCATTATGAACAATGACGGCAACGACGCGCGTGGATGGAAAGAGGGCGATCCGAAGACGCCGGAGGCGTTTCTGGCGCGCCGCACCACGGCGCTGGCGGGGTCGCAGGTAGACGCTATCTTCTACTGCACGGGCGTCTTCAATTTGTATACGCACCAGAGTTCCGAGACGGAGTTACGCGGACACGGCGACCGCAAGCAGGTGGATTGGGCGTGGGAACTGACGAAGCAGGGGACCGATTCGTTGAAAGTCGTGACTGGCTTCGGGCACGAGCATGGCATGGAAGTCTTCTGGTCGATGCGTATGAACGACACGCACGACTCGGGGGACGACGCGCTCCTCTGCAAGTGGAAACAGGATCATCCCGAGTACCTGATGGGCAAGAAAGGCGATAAGTTTCGTCATGGCGGCGGGCGCTGGTCGGCGGTGAACTACGGCATCCCGGAGGTGCGGGACAAGGTGTTTCGAATCCTGCAGGACGTGGCCAGCCGCTACGATATCGACGGGATCGAACTCGACTTCTTCCGCCATCCCGTGTATTTCAAGCCGCAGATGACGGGCGAGCCGGTCACGCAAGCCGAGTGCGACATGATGACGGACTTATTGCGGCGCGTTCGCGCGATGACCGTCGAGATCGCGGCCAAGCGTGGGCGTCCGATGCTCATCGCCGCGCGCGTACCGGACTCGATCGGGTACGCCAAGGGCATCGGCCTGGACCTCAGACGCTGGCTGGAAGGCGATCTGGTGGATATGCTCGCCGGCAGCGGCTACTTTCATATCGAGCCATGGGAGCATTTCGTGGCGCTGGGCAAGAAATACGAGGTGCCCGTGTACGCATGTCTGAGCGCCTCTCGGATTGTCTCCGCGAAGAACCCCGAAAGCCGTCCGGAGTCAAGCACGCCGATCTGGCACGGCGAGGCCGCTCTGGCATGGCGCGCCGGAGTGGACGGGATATATCTTTTCAACCGATTCGATCCCACGGATCCGCTCTTTCGTACTCTGGGTAGTCCAGACACGTTGATGAAACTCGATCGCGAGCCTGTTCCCATTCCAGGCAGCCCAAGAACCATGGAAAGCTGGCTCAAGGGCGGCAGCGCGTTCATGCGTTTCAACCCGGCCGATCACGCCTCTGCGGATTCCAGATAGACATGGAACGAAAGGGGTACGCCGTAGCGCAGTGTGGTATCCTGTTCGCAGACAGGAGTTGCGCATCGAACAGGGCAGGCATGATGAAGCCCCAATGAGGAGGACATGAAATGGCTGCTGGCGGCTGCGCGAAATGCGCTTTCAGAGCGAAGTACGACAACAATCCCAAATCTCTCTTGGGCCGGCTATGGCGGTGGCACGCGGGATGGTGTCCCGGTTGGAAGAAGTACATGAGTTCGCTTTCGCCCGAAGAGAGAACGGCATTGGCCGACCAATACCAGATGCCGAAATACAAATGACTGGGGCGTCGCGATAGGCAGGTTTGCCCAGTCCTTCAGGCCGCCTTTTCGTTTCCTCAGGGGCTGCATCAAGATAACTGTGGCTCCCGGACCCAGAAATATCGGAGGAGATACGAATGACCGCGAGAGAACGCATCGTTGCCGCTTTGAACCATCGTGAACCCGATGCGCTGCCCATAGACGTTGGCGGGACGGAGGTCACCGGACTTCACGGAATCGCCTATAACCGGCTGAAGGCACATCTGGGCCTAGCCGAAGGAAGCACGCATCTTTTCCATGTGTACATGCAACTCGCGTGCGTGGAAGACGCGGTGCGAAGCCGGTTTCACGGACACGTGGTGCGCTTGAGTTTCGAGCCGCGCCAATGGAAGCCATGGCAGCTTGCCGACGGATCGGCCTGCGAGGCGCCGCTGGGCTGGAACCCGGTGCGGCTGGAAGACGGTTCGGAATACATGCCCGGTCCCGACGGCACGCCGCTGATTCAACGGCACGCGAACTCGCCGTGGTTTTCTCCGGTGGGACCGGTCCTGCCCATGCTTCAATCCGCCGAGGACGTCGCCAAGTATCAGAAAGCAATTCGCTTCCTGGATCGTTCCGCGTGGCTGGACGAATCGATCGACGATCTGGCGGTGCGGGCTCGCGCTATCCGCGAGGAAACCGACTACGCGATCGCGGGCGTGTTTGGCGGACACATCTTCGCAGCCGCCCAACTCTTGCGCGGCATGGCCAATTTCCTGTGCGATCTCGCGATGGACGAGAAGCTCGCCGTGGCCCTCATGGAGACGCTCGCCGAGGCGCACATGGAAGAATTTGGGGACTACATCGAGAAACTTGGGCCGTATCTGGATGTCGTATGCGTGGCCGACGATTTGGGCACGCAGATGGGCCCGCAGATCGACCCCGAGATGTGGCGCCGCCTCGTCAAACCGTCCATGGCAAAGCTCTACGCGTTCATGAAGACAAAGATGGCGCCGTACGGCTCCAAGCTGTTCCTGCACTCCTGCGGCTCCGTCTACCGCTTCATTCCCGACCTTATCGAGATGGGCGTCGACATCCTGAACCCGGTGCAAGTTAGCGCGGCCGACATGGAGACGAAGAAGCTGAAAGCGGAGTTCGGGCGCGACCTTGTGTTTTGGGGAGGCGGCTGCGATACGCAGACTATTCTGCCGACAGGTTCCGTAGCGCAGGTGCGCGACGAAGTCCGCCGCCGGGTAGACGATCTCGCGCCAGGAGGCGGCTTCGTGTTCGCCCAAGTGCACAACGTCCAGCCCGACGTGCCTCCGGAGAATATGGTGGCTATGTGGGATACCGCCGCGGGGCTAGCATCCTGATGCGTTCGCTTGACACCGCTGCTATGCCCTCGTTGTGAGTCTGGCACGCATTCCAAACACCGCACTGTATTTTCTCTGAACGGCCAGGCGAAGAGCGGCGCGATAGACGCGCTACTGTCAAATCTCTTCGAACGAAGGACTCACTTCACATATCTCCCATTTGGCGTAGGCGTGAAGCGCTTCGTTGCCCAGGCATATCACGTTTTCCTCGATCAGGTTCGGCGTCTCCTCGATGACGACCTCATCCACGCCGTGAACGGTCTCATGAATCATCCTGTTCTGGCAGTTCGCGATGAACACGAGCGGATCTTTGTTGCCGTCGATGAAGTAGACTACGACTTGCACAGCACGGCCGAAACTGACGTTCGGGTCGCACGTGGCATTGGGACACCATTCGAGATGAATCTGTAGCGACGAACTCGCAAAGTCCGTCCCGCGCATGTACGTGGAAGTCAATGCGTTGTCAGCAATCTGTTCCACGCACACGTCGCCGCTGAGTCCATCCTCACAGGCGCCTACAGTGGTAGGGCTCTCAACCGAACGGATACACGTCGTCACCAAGGCACAGTGATCCGCTTTCCACGTATCGCCCGCCACGAGAATACCGCCGGGCACTCCGCAGAAACGCGGGATTCGGTTTATCCCGTTGATGAATCCTCCGTTTCCAGCCTGGAGAGGATTGGCGGGATCGTTGGGCACAGCGACCTCAAAATGCAGATGGACACCACATGCTCGGCCAATGTTCGACTCATAGCCCAGAAACGTCCCGGCCACTACCAGGTCGCCCACGGAAAGACCCGCATTTCCCGTTACCGAGCCGGTATCCAGATGCGAGTACTTGGACCATTCGCCGCCCAAGTGCTCAATCCAGACGTAGTTATTGGCGCACGATCCTCCGCAACATACCTCCGTGTTGCCGTCAACGATGTACCGGATAATCCCGGTTTGCGCCGCGACGACTTTCTTGGGACCGCCGGCGGCACCTTGCCCGACAAGATCGAGACGATTCGCGGGGGTGTGGGTCAGGTGGTCCCTCGAAACATACACCGATGTACCGTCCGCGTAGGGGAGACGATAGACCAGCAAGGATTGGCCATTGCATCCCATCAGCGACACAGTGAATACCGCTACAAACACCGCTAGCGTTCCGAACGTGTATCTCGCGCATCGAAGTGTTGAGACAGATCTTCTTTGGTTCATAGTGAACCTCCCTGCGGCCATTTGAAACCGACCCCGCGAAAACGGGGTATCCTGCGCCGAACAGCCGCCCGTTGCCTCACCTACCTTCAGGTCAACACGCATACGAGAACGCGTATTCCGTCGGGTTCATTTCTCATCGAGAACGGGGAGTACGAAAGAGCGTGTTTCGCGGACCGGATTGCCCTGGGAAAGGCTTAACGACACGCAATGCAGTCTGGGTTCAGACACAGGACTACGCACACCGAATGCGCTTGAAGTCCCTGTTGAAAAGAGGTGTCATGACGACTAGGATGACCCAGTAGTCTAGGTGGGGTCCAGTCGGCATAAACACACGGATCGCGTTGTTTCGAATAGAGGGTAATCGAGTAACGGGCCTTCGGGAAAGGAGAAATATGCCATGTCACTGGGAAAACGTTCGGCAGCGGAGTTCATTGGCACATTTTGGCTGGTTCTAGGGGGATGCGGCAGCGCAGTACTGGCCGCGGCCTTTCCCAACGTCGGGATTGGCCTTTTGGGAGTGGCGCTTGCCTTTGGCTTGACCGTGCTGACCATGGCGTATGCCATCGGGCATATCTCGGGCTGTCACCTGAATCCCGCCGTGTCTGTTGGATTAGTGGCCGGCGGGCGCTTCAAGGCGTCCGACCTGCCGGCCTATGTCGTGGCGCAAGTTCTCGGGGCGATTGCGGCGGCCTGCGTGTTGTACTTCATCGCCAGCGGAAAGGCGGGATTTGAACTGAGCGGAGGTCTGGCTTCCAACGGATACGCGGCGCATTCCCCAGGCGGATACTCCCTGGCGTCGAGTCTCGTCACCGAGATTGTGATGACCGCCATGTTCCTGTTCATCATCCTCGGAGCGACGGATAAGCGCGCGCCCCAAGGGTTCGCTCCCATCGCCATCGGCTTGGGGCTGACGCTCATTCATCTGATAAGCATTCCGGTGACCAACACCTCCGTTAATCCCGCGCGAAGCACCGGGCCGGCGTTGATCGTAGGCGGCTGGGCGTTGAAGCAGCTATGGTTGTTCTGGGTGGCTCCCATCGCCGGCGCCGCCATCGCGGGCATTGTCTATCGTTGGTTCGAGGACGGAGACTAGCGACATAACGGGACCAGCAAGGCGCTCGGAGCTTCATCGCTCGCGACAAATTACGGGCCTTTCGCAATCATGGTTACGAAGATTGGGTCAGGCGGACGAACGTGGAGATTCCTCCCCACTGTTTGAGAAGACGCTGTCCCTCTCTGTCAATCCTCTCCAGCGTTTGCGGTTGGCCGTTTCCGGAATGTGGGAACACAACGGTAAGTAGGCCCGACTCTGTCCCGCCGTTCTTTGGGCTAGCACGAATGCCCAGTTCCTCGGCCAGCTTCACGGACCCCTCTCCGATGTGCTCGCCGGGGCCCCAGTCGGCAAGCAACGCGAATACTGTCTTGCCTGTTTTCACGTTGCAGACGGCTGCGTAATCCCCAAGCGCAACCGGCAGTTCGTGCCTTCTCGGCAGCGCGATGTAGGGAATCACCGTCGAGTCGACGTAGCGCCGCGGGTCATGCACTTCCTTTGAAGCGTCCATCAATGAAGTTGTCGAAACGTAGAATCCGGGGAACGGGTCGCCCGGGCGTTGAACAAACGGCCTGCCCTTGGCGTCCACGGCAACTCCCACCCAGCGGCCTCTGGAATCCCGAGCGTTTGCCAGGTGGTCAATGCCTGCACCGGCCTTGCTGTAGGCGTTGGGCGCGCCGTCCGCATCGATGGACAATCCCGATCGGAAGAAGAACGGCCTCGTCTCGATCGGTGTGCCGGCTGTCCGCCACACGTGCACCTCTTGCTTCGGGAATTCGCATAAGAGCGCCTTACCGAGAGGAGCGGGCGGTTCACGTGATTCGCGCGGCTCCGTCCGAGTAACCACGGCGGCCGGCCCGCGATGAGCATCGCGAGCATGTTCGCACGCAACCAGCAGGAGTACCGGCGCACATGCGCTAACGACCTTTACCCATGGCGCTCTGTGTAGCAGACGACAGGTCAACATGGTCTCACGTCCTCGTCTTCTCCCATACCTTCCACGACGCGCAAACTGAGCGCCATGAACCCCACCCCGCTTTCTTCACCTTTGCTCACAGCTATCTTACCGTGCCCGTGCACCGAATCCAACGCCGGGAACGTCAACAAGGAAGTCTTCCCGCCGCCTGCGGCCATATTCATCTGTGACAACACCTGCTATCGAAGATATGAGCGGAACTTTGACGCACCGGCGTTGCGTCCCTGCTTCGCTTCATGCCATCATGTCTAGGGGTGTGGGTATTATCCTCGCAAGGAGGCGTCTTTCATGGACGACAAGACTTCACAGGGGGTGCGAGAACCGACAGGACGTCGCCGTGCCGACGGCGTGCACGATCGGCGGCCTCAAGAACTGGGGCGATTTGTGGCCGCGTCGATTATATTGGCGGTCTCGTTGGAACTGAGCGGGCGGCTGTTGGCCTACGGACCGGGCATGCCTTACAACGTCACTCGGGTATTCACCCTCCTTGCTTTGCTCGTGTTTGGCGGATCGACCTGGTACGTTCTGCGGCAGGTCTACCACATGCCAAGACTCAGTGCGGCGGTGTTGTTGGGGACAGCCCTGGTCGTCTTCTCCGAGTCGTACGGGGTTATCAGCAGCCTGCCGTTCTTTGCGGCGCCTGAGGGCACACTTCCGAGAGCGCTCTGGCGCGAGATGCTTCATGGGGTGCTGGAAGAAGGGGCTTTCGTGGCGGGGATGGGCTTTCTTGTCGGCAGTTTCTACGTTTCTATCCTTGAGGCCGAAAAGGCGAAGAGGCGCTTGGCTGCGGAAAAAGAAGACCTCATCCATGAGGTGGCCGAGCGTCAGCGCGCGGAGGATGCGTTGCATAACGCCTACACGGAAATCGAACGGCGTGTGGCCGAACGAACCGCCAGCCTCACCGAAACCAACCAGCGCCTGCAAGTGGAGATCGCGGAACGGCATCACGCGGAGAAGGCATTGCGGGAAAGTGAGAAGCGATATCGCACGCTCGCCGAGGCCTCTCGCGACGTTATCTACATCATCGACCGCGATGACGTTGTCGAGTACCTGAACAGTAACGCCGCCGAGCAACTTGGCCTGGACCGCCAGGCCGTCGTCGGGCGGCCTCGTGCCCAACTCTTCCCGCCCGAGGTCGGTGAGCAGCAAGGCGCGAGGCTGCGACAGGTCATTGACACCGGTGAGCCGTTGCGTGTCGAAAACAGGGCCTACTTCCAGGGAAAGGAAGGCTGGCAAGACACCTCTTTGGTGCCATTGAAGGACGACGAGGGTGGCGTGGTGGCGGTGATGGGGGTCTCTCGCGACATTACCAAACGAAAGCAGGGCGAGGATTCTGCCCTGCGAAACGAACGGATGCTGAGCGGCATTATGCGGGCCGTGCCATTAGGTATCAGTGTGATTAACACTCATGTTATGTTGTGGTCCAATTATCAAATGATGCATCTGTTAGGATACTCTCAAGAGGAGCATCACGATCTCAACACTCGAATCTTATTCGAAAGTGACCAGGAATTCGAGCGCGTCGGCGAGGCTCTTGTGAAAGGGATGGCCGAAAGCGGGACCGGCAGCATTGAGACCCGCCTCGTGTGCAAGAACGGTTCCTGCCTCGAAGCCCTCCTCCTGGCCGCTCGCTTGAACCCTTCGGATCCTTCCTCGGATGTCATCGTCGCCGTATCCGACATTACCGAGCGGAAGCAAGCCGAAAAGCTTATCACGGAACAGAGGATTAAGATGGTGCATGCGGCCAGGATGTCCGCCTTGGGCTTGATGGCCGGTGGTATCGCCCACGAAGTGAAGAACCCTCTTGCGGTTATATCTGCAGGAGCGCAGCAACTGGAGACCCATCTCAATGGACAAGGGGCGGACGTTGACCGGATTCGCAAAACGACTGAGATCATAATACGCAATGTGGAGCGCATAAATGGGATTATCAAAGCGTTGCGAAGTCTGTCGCGGGAGAGTTCCAATGACCCCTTTGCGAAAGCATCCGTCCGAGAAATCGTGGCTGACGCCGCGGAACTATGCCAATACCGCTTCCGGGAACGCGGGGTTACGCTTGTCATTTCCGAAAGCAGTGATACCGTGATCGAGTGTCGTGCTTCTCAGCTTTCCCAAGTGCTGTTGAACTTGCTTAACAACGCGTACGAAGCAACCGAGAACCTTTCCGAGAAATGGGTCCATGTTGACCTCCACGATGAAGAGGACACGGTTGCATTCTCAGTTACAGACAGTGGACGCGGGATTTCCCCCGAAGCCCACGACGCTATATTCGTCCCATTCTACAGCACAAAGAAAGAGGGCAAAGGAGTCGGGCTCGGCTTGAGCATTTCCAAGAGAATCATCGAGAGTCATAATGGCGAACTCGACATAGACGCTACCTGTGCCAATACGAGGTTCGTAATGCGCGTACCAAAGCGTCAGACCTCATCAATCCATGATGATCCGCTTCAGCGAGATGGCGTATAGATGGGGGACAGTCACCTGCTTTCTGCATCTCTTCTCGTTCAGTGAGCGACAGGAAGCCATGGCGTGTAGGTTCCTCAGCTCTACTTCTCTTGAGAACCCTCAGATATGTGTTCTTTCTGTCGCGGTTCTCCCAGGAGCCTTTCGGATGTGCCACGAGTCGGGGTAGGTCAGGATTAGTCTCAGCGTGACGCCTTACAGATGCGCTATGCAGATGCATCGCCGAAGTAAGTCGCTTGTTTCAGAAGCAGGGTGAGTTGGGGCAATCTAATCACCGATCAATTCCCTTGCGGACTGATCTTGGGCTTCCGAGTAATACGAGGCTTGGCTGTCTTCTTCGGTGACTCGACGTGTGAATGCGTTGCCGCTTCGCCCCGTACAACGGCATTCATATCGACAAGAGGCAATAGGAATGGGCCACCCTCGCACACGCCGGTAGCTTGCGACACGATTCCCCGCGCAATTCCATAGAGATTCACAAGGCACAGCACAGGGACATACTTCTTGATTGTGTCCTCGCCGGTTCCTTTGTCAAACGAGAAGAAACCATCAATCACAATAGAAACGCACTCAAACTGAGATTTCGGTACTTCCGGCCACGAGACATCCACGCGAAGCGATACCCAGAACTGCGGTCCGCTCGCGCTCTTACGTACTTCCGGCGTGAAGGCAATGTTCAACGTAGTTTCGTCCTGCGAATCCTGCCGCCCTTCAATGGCGCGCGTTTCAATCCGAAGAGAGCGCAACACGTAGCGGTCAAGCCGCATAAGCGAAGCTATCATGCGTGGCTCCTGTCTTTCTGCTCGCCCCATAGGTCCCCTGAACCGGACCATAACCGGCACGTGAATGTTGTCTCTGCCCGCTCGGGGGCGTATGAAGCATGGCGTTGACACGCATTTCGCGAACAGAGGCGCCTATCTTCTCTGGTTGCACAGACCATTGCGTCCGAAAGAAGTATGGCTGCCATTCCTGCATGACAATGCTGAGTGGTTCTGCCTTCGCGGGAGGTTCGTCTTGAAGCCGGTCAAACAGTTGTACGAATTCCTGATCCGAGCAACCGATCTCGCGCAAGACATACAGGCGAAGATTCTTCTCCTTCGCCCATTCCATGCCGGTTGGTTCCGCATACTTCATTTCCCACTGCTTTACAGCGGCGTGGGATACACCCAAGAATTTCCCAAACGCGGTAAGGGTCAAGCCAAAGTGCGACCTAATAAAGCGGACTTCATTGCCCGACAAGCGGGCAGCGCGGTCCGGCATGGCCCTGATTACCCTGTCCTCAAGATCATTGAGATTGAGAAGTGGCACTTCCTCTTCTCCAAGAAAGCCCACTTCCACACGATCAATCACAACAGGGAAACCAAATCCGTAGTCTGTGTAATTCTTGATGGTCTTCATAGCTGCCTCATTTCGTAATGTCGATCACGCTTACAATCCTGACCATATCGCCCATGATAGGATCGCTTTGCAGTGTCACGATTATCCGCAGGTGTTTGTCGCGGTCCAGAGTGGAACCTTCAATGGTGTACTTCCACGTGTTGTACTTCTCGCTGAGTTCGTCTCTGTGCGTGTTCCGTTTGCCGTTCAGCAAGACATGCTTGATTTCGAGTCGGTCTACATGGCGTTCGTTGAGCCGTTGCGTTGCGTGGGGCAATTCGATGCAGCGGCCTTTGGCGACAGCCGCCCTGATCATCTCAAGCGCACCAGGATCTTTGGTTGGCCTTTGCCCCAAAAACTGTCACCATATCCAATTGTAAGTAACTTACAATTGAAATGCAATCTTTATTCCGATTTTGTTCTGACCATATTACGGCCCTTGGCAGACCGACCCTCCCGTTGACGGATCGAACTGTCCGTCTACTTGTTGAAAAGACTAGCACGTTCACTCGGTTTTCGCAAACTCAGTCGTGGACGAAGTGCACCGCGGTCCGCCGTCAAGGCATTGGCTTCAAACCTTTTTCGATCCGGCGGCATCCAATGAGGTAAATGGCCAGGTGAGGCGGCCTGTGTCATACTTGGAGCGGATACGTGGGAGCAACCGTAGCGGAAAGGCCCTTCAGCGCCGTGCACGACCGAGACGACACGGAATGCGCCGCCGCATCAGAGGACGCGGCCTTGGTGTCACGGGCTCAAGCCGGAGACGTCGCCGCGTTTGAGTCGCTTTACCGGCGTCATGCCGCGCGCGTCCACGGGGTCTGCCTCCGGTTGATGGGTGACGCCGGCGCCGCGGAAGAAGCCGTGCAGGACGCGTTCTTCCAAGCGTGGCGTAATTTGGGCCAATACCGCGGCGAGAGCGCTTTTGCCACGTGGCTGCACCGCATCGCTGTGAATGCCGCCCTCGGCGTTCAACGCGCGCGACGGAGGCGCGTGGGGTGGCTTGATGCCTTTCGCTGGCTTCGCGACGCGCGTAGCAATCACGTCCGAACCGGCAATCCAGCGCTGCGTATGGACCTCGAATCGGCGCTGGCCAGACTGCCGCAAGGGGCGAGGACGGTCTTCGTGTTGCATGACGTGGAAGGCCATCGGCACGACGAGATCGCCGCAATGCTCGGCATTACCGCAGGCGCATGCAAGGCCCAGTTGCACCGTGCCCGCCGCCTGCTTCAGAAGGAACTGGAACTATGAATTGCACTGAGATCAACGTTCTGTTCGACGATTACGTGGACGGCCTGCTGCCTGCGTCCGATGCCGGAAAGGTGGCCGAGCATCTTCAAGCGTGTCCGTCATGCCGTGAGCAGGAAGCAAATTTGCGCGGCTTGATCGATGCGGCCGCGCGGCTGCCTCGGACCGTCGAACCGGAAAGGGACCTCTGGTTGGGAATTCGCGAGCGGATACAAGCTTTCGAGAAGACGCAATTCCAACGCCCCGCGCGGCTTCGTCCTCTCCTTGTGTCCCTTGCGGCAGCGGCGCTTCTCGTGTGTGCGGCGGGCATATACCTAGCGATCGCCGCGCGAGGACCGAGTGAGAACGCCAGCCTGTCCGCGTACCGCTATCTCGGTTCCCACGAGACCGCGCTGGAATGCGTCCGCGATTGCGACGCGTTGCGGCAGGTCTTGACGAACCGCGCGGACCGTCTCTCGCCCGAAACGCGCCAAGCGCTGAACAGCGAAATTCAGACATTCGATAAGGCGATGGGTGAACTCGGTGCGGCGCTGGCGGCTGATCCAAAGAATGAGCAACTTCGAGACTTGCTTGTGCAGTTGGTCTTTAAGGAAGTGCGGTTTCTCAATCAAGCAGCGCAATTGCCCGACGACGCGTGAGCGTGTGTCACAGGTCATGACCTCCGGACGCGCGTACAGTAAGGGCGCCAACTCAAGAGGAGATACGGCTATGCGGTTATTGTGGCAAATGACATTGGCAGCGCTTATCCTGTGCGCGGCGGCGTGGGCGGACACCGAGGTGGACCGCACCTGCGATGCCGCGCTCGAAGGGCGGGTGCACATCGCCAATACGGCGGGATCCGTCACCGTTAAGGCGTGGGACGCCAGTCAAGTGCAAGTCACAGGAACATTGGGCAATAAGGTCAAGGAACTCGTGTTCAGTGCCAGTGGGGACAACATCACGATTAAGGTGGTTGTACCCAAGCGCGGCGGGCGCGGCATCGAGGCGCACCTGACGGTTTCCGTGCCGCGCGCGAGCCGTCTCGACATTGACGCCGTAAGCGCCGAGGTGCGCGTGCTCAACGTCGAAGGCCAGATCGAGGCCGCCACTGTCAGCGGCGCGCTCGCCATCGATCAGGCCAAGAGCCCGGTCAAGGCATCGAGCATCAGTGGCGACGTCTCGGTCTCCGCCAATGCGCCGTCCGTCAGCGCGCAGACCTCCAGCGGCAAGGCGACCGTCTCCGGTACGATTGCGGCGTTGGAGGCGGAAACCGTGAGCGGGGGACTCGTAATCTCCGCCGCGATGGACAGCGCCCGCATCAAGACGGTCAGCGGCGACGTCCGCGTCGAAGGCTCGGTCAAGGAGTTCGAAGCCGAAGCGATCAGCGGCGATATCTCGGTCGCCACGGTGCTCGGCGAGGTCGAAGCGTCCACGGTCAGCGGACGGATTGCCGTTGGCGGCCAACATCTCTCCGAAGGTAAGGTTTTCACGGTCTCCGGCGGGGTGAACCTGCGGGGCGATCTTGCAGGTCCGGGAGATGTACGCGTCGAAACGCGTAGCGGCAGGGTCGAGGTGCGCGTCCCGGAGAGCCCGACCGTCCGCTATGATATCTCCACGCTCTCCGGCGACATCCAGAACGAATTCGGTCCTCCGCCACAGCGCGTGGACCAATTCGGGCCGGGGTTGCGGCTGGGCTTCGGCCCGGAGGCCGGACCCACCCTCCGCATCGAGACTCTCAGCGGGGGCATCGCGTTGAGAAGACCGTAGCCAGTGAAGTGAGTCATCCTGATGGCATCTTATCATTGGGCGCGAAGGCCGCGAAAAGCAGGGACAGACACGCTTTTCAAACTGCCGAAAAGCGAGTCAGTCCCTGTTTTTCGCTCAGTCATAAGACTATGCTTAAGTTGTATTTAGTTTGAAGCAGTACACTAGATCCACAAGTTCGTGAAGCGAGCCGACGAGGCGGACGGCAACGGCGGTTCGTCCGTTCCCAATGGGTATTCGCTCCCATTGGCGACAAAGCAGCTCGATAGGCGAGAGTATTGATTCACGCCATTAGCGACTTGAGCACGAAAATGCGTTGGCGCGTTGTGGGGACGCCTTACTCCATTCGGGACAGAGCGGGGTGAATTGGGGGACGCTAGCCGGATTGCTGGCTGCTGAAAAAAAGGAGAATGGCGTACCCGGAGGGACTCGAACCCCCAACTTCTTGGTCCGTAGCCAGTCTATAGGCGTCTGGTACAGATTCAAATACGAGCATTAACCACTTACTGATACTTATGATACACTGTTTCCTCGCGTATTGCAAGCGTCTTCTTCATTGCATTGAATTGCGCCGTGTTTTACCGCATTTTCTGTAGACTACAGGGCGGCCTCTGCGATGCCACGATGCCGGAACGCGCAGGACGCTCCTGATTCGTTTCGGCGTGTCATTCCATTGGCCCCTCACTCGAAACTGCATGGCGGCACGATAGCGCTCGCATGCGGAGCGTTGTTACTTCCCTTTTCAGGGCACCGAGAGAGCGTGTCAAGTGCCCACAATTCACTTACCGGTATCGGGCAAGGTGATATCCCTACCTCGACGCCGTTGCTCGCTGAAAGCGCCCTATGCAGCGTTTTCTGAGTACTCCTGACGCCGTCGTGAGGGAGTACGCTAAACAGCCGCCCCCGCGCTGGTCTCATCGGTCCCTTACTTTCACCGCACTATACAATCGGAGGGAGAATCTGTCAAACGCCCGCGCTGGCATCTTCAAGTCTTCGCTTTCAGATATGACGGCCTGGACCTCTCGCGCGAGGCAAAGCCCCCTTGTCTATTGCCCGGTATGGTGATGGCACCAGTGCCGTTTGGTGTCGCGTTTTCGGGTTTAGTCCTCCAGGAGGCTCATCTCATAGGGCTGGATTCAACCCACTATCCGTGTGGTATGATGACTGCCGTACTTGTGTCACCGTCTACACACTGACTTTAAGTGGGGAAGAGTATCGTGACAAGTATTGGCATCGGGGGGGCTCAGAGCGATTCTAGTCTATCCGCAGGTCCGCGCCTTTACAGGCTTTGGGCAAAGACCGATGGCACAAGCTATCACCCTCTCCTGTGGCATATGCTTGACGTGGCGGCCGTCGCGAGCGGACTCTTTGAAGCGTGTTTCAAGCAAACGTTCGAGTCGCGGGCGTTTCGAGACCAAGGTCTCGAGGCCAATGAAATCCGTCAATGGCTTTCTCTTCTCGCAGGCCTTCACGACCTTGGAAAGGCGTGGCCAGGTTTCCAATGCCTGGATGAGAACCGCTCTGAAGCACTTCAGCAAGCTGGTTTACGCTGGCGTCCGTCAAGCGTCAGACCTCCTCATGGGCACGTTACAGCAGCCGTTCTTGCCGACCTATTGAATCATGCGTTGAACCTTGACCAAGAGTTGGCGTACCGAATGGCGCAGACCTTGGGCGGGCATCACGGTACCTTTCCGCTGTCAGTTGAAATCTCAAGGGCAAAAGACATCCTTCACGCTTGGGAACTATCGACCGATTGGTCGACTCTTCGAACTGAACTCCTGAAGGTCGTTGTAGAGGTCGTTCAGGTCAGGAGCGCCGCCGTCCAGACCAACTCAGACTTGGACAACGTCATGCCGATACTCATTGCCGGGTTCGTCACCGTAGCGGATTGGATTGGTTCTGATACGACCTATTTCCCCCATTGTCCTGAGTGCACCGAACCACTTGCTTACTGGGGTTTGGCTCAGAAGCAGGCTTCACGCGCGATTTCAGCCTTGGGCTGGTCGTCATGGAGGCCCTTGAAGGACGCCAAATCATTTGGCGAATTGTTCCGAAACTTCCAGTCACGCGCACGACCCGTTCAAACACGCCTGGAGACCATCACCTCAGACTGCTTGCCGCGATTGGTGATAGTTGAGGTGCCTACGGGAGAGGGCAAGACCGAAACTGCGCTTCTTATGCAAGATCGTTGGTGCTCTGCCCTGCAGCAGCGGGGTGCTTACATCGCGCTTCCTACCATGGCTACAAGCAACCAGATGTTCGCCCGCGTTCGAGATTTCCTTCTCGATAGGTACCGCAATACGCGAACCAATCTGCATCTGCTTCACTCGCACGCCTTGCTACACGAGGAGTATCAGGAACTGAGGACTTCTGATATCGGACGTGACGAACCTTCCCTTTTTGGAAGCATAGTAGCCGACGAATGGTTCATGAAGAGCAAGCGAGGATTGCTTGCTCCCTTCGCTGTGGGGACCGTTGACCAAGCCTTGCTTTCAGTGCTTCAGACACGGCACGGATATCTGAGGCTCTTTGGACTGGGTGGCAAGACCATCATCTTCGACGAGGTCCACGCATACGACACGTACATGCTAACCCTTTTTGAACGGCTAATGGCATGGCTCGCCAGAACGGACACAACCGTGGTCATCCTGTCAGCCACGCTTCCTGCAGAGCGTCGGAGGGCGCTGATTCGCGCTTTCTCCGGTAAAGAGCCTGAAGTACTCGCTTCCTACCCTTGTCTAACGTGGGTCACGAGCGAAGGGGAGACTTGCAGCGAGACCGTGGAAGTGCGGGCTCAGGCCCCCATTACAATCGAATGGCAAAAGAACGACTTAGAGAAGCTAGTAAAGGAACTCCAGTGTTTGATATCGGACGGAGGTCGCGTTGCTTGGATCTGCAACACGGTGGACCAGGCTCAACGTGTCTATTGCAGTCTCAAGAGTTGTCTTTCCACGGGCGAGGTGAATCTTCAATTGTTCCATGCTCGCTTCCCCTATGGCGAGAGGGAACGAAGAGAAGAAGAGGTCCTTAGGACTTTTGGAAAAGCACGGAAAG
Source organism: uncultured Nitrospiraceae bacterium (assembly GCA_964402555.1). Lineage (GTDB taxonomy): Bacteria > Hydrogenedentota > Hydrogenedentia > Hydrogenedentales > SLHB01 > CAYOCT01. Next base: position 125,840 of record CAYOCT010000005.1, read on the forward strand.
GCCCCGCTCGCTCCGTGCTAGTAGCGACCCAAGTAATTGAGCAAAGTCTGGACCTCGATTTCGACTATATGCTGACGGACCTCGCTCCGGTTGACCTTCTGCTACAAAGGGCAGGAAGACTCCATCGTCACGACCGCGAACGTCCTTTTCAATTCAGCGACCGACGTTTGGTGATCCTTCAGCCTGAAGGCCATGAGGAGGGCCTTCCAAACCTTGGCAACTCTGTCTACGATGAATATGTACTCCTTCGGTCCTGGGCGGCGCTGAAGGACTGCCATCGAATCCGAGTACCGGAAGATATCGCGCCGTTAGTCGAACTGGTCTACGGTGATACAGCCGTCGAAGAAGGAGAGGGCCTTCAGTCGAAGTTTCTTGCCGCCAAGGAGAAGCATTCCGAAAGAGTTCGAGAGATGCGGGCGCGTGCTCTGCAAATGGCACTCTGCCACCCGGACCCCGAAGACAGGGACGGGGGAGATGTTTTGGAGAAGTGGAGCAGGGAACTCGAAGACGAGGATGACCCTGACATTTCGGAATCGCTGCGAGCCATGACTCGCCTTTCCCCGCCTTCCGTAAACGTGGTCTGCCTTCACGCTATAGGGGGGCAGCATTTCATTGACAAGGAAGGACTCCAACCGGTCGATTTGCAGACAGCCCTGAGACTGCCGCGAGACCGGTCAACTATCGAAGCACTCCTTCGGGTTTCAGTGTCGCTCTCGTATCGGGGATGTACGCGAGATTTCCATGATGGCATGGTGCCGGACGGATGGCGAAAGAACCCGCTTCTTAGGCATCACAGGGCCGTTTCTCTAACAGACGACGAGTTCGCCGCAGGAATCAAGCAGATACGTCTGGATCCCGAACTTGGCATTGTCCTAACGAGGAATCAGGAAAGGGGAAGAAATGACGGAAGCATCCTTCAATCTGATATCTGAACCGTGGATACCATGTGTTCACATGGACGGTCGTATCGAGGAATTGGGGCTGGCAGACGCCCTCGCGCAAGCATCAGCCTTGAAAGAGATTCGGGATAACTCTCCACTTGTCACGGTCTCCATATACCGCCTCTTACTGGCAATACTGCATCGGAACTTTGGGCCAAGAAATGTCGGTGCCTGGATGAAACTCTGGGGGGCGGGGTGTTTTGAAACTGGGCTCCTGGACGAATACTGGAAACGCTGGCGTAACCGCTTTGACCTCTATGATAAGGAATTTCCCTTCTACCAGGTCGCGAGCCTGAGAACAAAAGCGCGTTCGTCCATCGCGCGGCTTGCCCTTGACTGCGCAAGCGGAAACAATGCCACCCTGTTCGACCACAGCAGCGACGAGATAAAGCACACAGTCCCTCATTCCGAGGCGGCAAGACTCCTGATTGCGATTCAGTCCTATGCCCTCACAGGAAGACTCGAATCGGGGTACCCAAAAGCGGGCTCGCTGGCAGACAAGGCAGTCCTAATGGTCAGAGGGAAGAACTTGTGGGAAACGTTGATGTTCAATCTGATATGGGATCGTCCGAGGTCTGATGAGGAAGACATCCCATGCTGGGAGCGGAAGACGCCCACTGAATTTCGAGAGCGGCGATTCGATGGCTATCTAGATTACCTGACCTGGCAATCGCGCAGGGTCAAGTTCCTGCCCCCAGCCAGTACAGACGATGGACCTTCTGAGGTCTTCTTCGACGCAGGCTACTCGTGCCCTAAAGATTCCGACCTATACACCGACCCGCAAGTTGCGTATCGACGAACGGATGAAGGCTTCGAGGCATTTCGGCTTAAAGAAGACAGAGCACTCTGGCGGGACAGTAGTGCTTTACTGGGGATTCGTGACCACGACAAGACTCCGGAAGCGTTCAATGCGGTTGCTCAACTGACTTCCAAAGGAATTCTGCCGCCTAACAGGCATCTGAACATCATGGTGATTGGCCTCGCCACCTATCAGGCGAAAGTCTTTCTTTGGCGGCACGAACAACTTCCCCTCCCATTGAGTTATCTGAACAACCGAAGCCTGATAGGGCATCTGGCCGGTGTTCTCGACGATGCGGAAACTGTGGCAACGAAGCTATACAGCGCGTTGCGTGTGCTGGCGGAGAATATGCTCGTGCCACTTAGCGATGCGGAGCGAAAACTGGACAAGAATGTCGTCACGTCCTTGGTGAAGTCATTCCCAAGCATTGCTCAGTACTGGGCCTCGCTCGAAGTTCCATTTCTCGAAACCTACGAAGGCCTTCCGGATGACCCGGAACGCGCAATAGATTCCTGGAAAGCAACGCTATGTGTGGCCGCCGGAGGGGCGCTGAAACTCGCGTGTGAGGGTCTTGACGGCTCGGCAAGGTCGATGAAGGCTGCAACAAAAGCACAGCGGTATCTGAATGCCGTGCTTTCGAAGCTTAAACCGAGGACGGAAGGAGGTGAAAACAATGCCGAAGAGTAAGTTTATCTCGTATTTGTGTGACTTGGCGCAACGAGACGACCGGGCCGTGCTGGCGCACTTGAGACGGGGGCTCGGAAAAGAGCCCGGCACCTGCGCCGAAACGTATCCTTACGTGGTGCCTTGGATACCAAACGAGGCCGGGGTAAGAACTCAAAACAACTACTATGTCATCAGTGCGCTGTTCGCGATGCATCCCGACCATAGTGACGAAACGGATTCGCTGGGGGCAACGCTGCGAACGCTCGCAAAGAAGACGGATAGCGATGCGAGCACGGAGCGGCGGTTTGTAGCGATGTTGAATGCCCATGGGGACGACCTCCCCGAACACCTGCGCCACACGATTTCACGCGTACGTGCGGAAGGAATCCCGGTGAACTATGACCAGCTTATGCTGCATCTCAATCATTGGGACCATGATTCGCGGTGGGTGCAGAAGCGTTGGGCTTCTGACTTCTGGGCCGCACAGCCAGGGACATCGGAGGAGGAAACGAATGAAACTCAACTCAGCGACGAGGAGAAATGACCATGTTCATTGAATTGCATCTGCTTCAGAATTTTGCACCGTCGTGTCTCAATCGGGACGACACGAACAGCCCGAAAGACTGTGTCTTTGGGGGCGCACGTCGAGCCCGCATCTCCAGTCAGTGCATCAAACGCGCCATACGGACGCGGGCAATGACCAGTGAGTCGCTGGCGGGCCTGGCTGGAGTCCGAACCAAGAGACTTCATGATGTCCTGGCGAGGAATCTTGTCAAGGCTGGAAAGTCGGAAGATCAGGCCGCAGCGGCGGCCGAGCAGGCGGTTGAGCTTATGGATCTCAAGCTTACGGAGAAAGGCACGGACCGTCTGACCGAGTATCTTCTGTTCATGGGAAAGAGCGAGATTCAATGTCTTACCGACGCCGTCCTCAAGCATTGGGAACCTCTCGCCAAGGCCTTAGAGGCCGGGAAAGCGGAGAAGAAGAAAGACGAAAAGAAGGGAAAGAAGGATAAGAAGGATAAGAAAGATGTCCCGAAAGACCTTCAGGCGGCGCTTGACGCCGTTCTTGACGGCCACAGTGCCGCCGACATAGCCATGTTCGGCCGAATGCTGGCGAACCTTCCCGAGAAGAACGTCGATGCCGCGTGCCAGGTCGCCCATGCCCTATCCACGCACAAGGTGGACATGGAAATGGATTTCTATACGGCCGTCGACGACCTCAAGCCCGATGACACAAGCGGGGCAGACATGATGGGCACCGTGGAGTTCAACAGCGCGTGTTTCTACCGTTACGCAGTCATCCAGGTTGAGAAGCTGCTCGAGAACCTGGGGGACGATTCCGAACTTGCCGAGAAGACCATCGAAGCGTTCCTCACAGCGGCCATCGAAGCGATTCCTACTGGCAAACAGAATACGTTCGCGGCGCATAATCCCCCGAGTCTGATATTCGCGGTCGTGCGCGAAAACGGCGTTCCCTGGTCCATGGCAAACGCCTTTGAGACCCCAGTCAGGACCAACGGGAACGGCATCCTGGGCGAATCCACATCACGGCTTGCCAAGTATTGGGGCAACCTTACTCGTGTCTATGGAGGCAAGCCCTGTGTAGCGGTTCACGTCTCCCTGGAAGAGAGCGAAGGACTCAATGGACTTGGCAGCGGTGTGGAAAACGCGGCCGAACTCGTGAAGGCCGTCATGACGGCAGTCAGGGGGGACCTCAAATGAGGTGTCTCGTGCTGCGCTTGGCAGGCCCCATGCAGTCCTGGGGTACGCAGAGCCGCTTCACGGAACGCGACACGGGCAAGGAACCTTCCAAGAGCGGGGTCATCGGCCTCCTCTGTGCTGCCCTCGGTCGCGACCGAACGGAGCCTCTTGACGACTTGGCCTCACTGCAAATGGGCGTTCGCGTTGACCGTGAAGGGGTTTTCAGCCGCGACTACCAAACCGCAGGCGGTGGCTCGATTGATGGAAGTCGTTACGGAGTCATCAAGGCCAGCGGCGCGGCCGGAGACCCGGTCGTCTCAAGTCGCTATTTTCTGGCCGACGCCGAGTTCCTGGTAGCCTTGGCAGGTTCCGACGACCTCGTCGAACATCTCTGCGAGAAGCTAAGAGACCCTGTCTGGCCTCTTTTTCTCGGGCGTAAGGCCTTCACGCCGACCCCACCCCTGTTCCTTTGCGTTTCGGAACAGGAGCCCGAAGGGGTCTTGCGAAGCCTTCCCTGGCGGCGCAGGCACGCCAAGGAAGAACCTCCTTCACGATTGAGACTAGTACTCGAGTGTGCGCCCGACGAAGGAGCGGCCAGGATGGATGTGCCGCTGTCGTTTGAATTGAAAGAACGCAGGTTCGCTACGCGCTATGTGCGGGTCGGCTATTGCCCAGCGCCCCGCGTAGTCGACACGATGGAGGAAGTCATCCCATGTATCTCTCAAGACTGACGTTGAATCCCAAGAGCCGCGAAGCACGACGTGACCTTGCCGACGTTTGTGAGTTGCACCGGACCATCCTGGCCGCCTTCCCCGCGCTTCCTGAGAGAACCGACTTTCGCCGCCTTCATGGGGTCCTCTTCCGGGTTGACATACACGGGCCTTCGGGCGTGCCGACACTTCTGGTGCAATCCCAGACGGAACCCGACTGGTCATTTCTTGACAGCCGCCAAGGGTACCTCTTGAGCGACGGTCGCCTGAACCCCCATTCAAAATGTCTCGATGACCTATACGCGTGCATCCGGATGGACCAGATACTTGCCTTTCGACTTCGCGCCAATGTCACGAAGAAGATTGACACCAAGACAGGGTCCGACGGAAAGCGCCGCAACGGCAAGCGTGTGCCCCTGCGTACGACTGCAGAGCAACTTGCCTGGCTGGCACGCAAAGGGCAGCAGGGCGGATTCGAGCCGCTTGCCAGAACAGATTCGTGCGGCGTGCCGGAGGTCGATGTTCGGTCTGAATCCGACCTGAAAGGACGCCGCCCGTCAGAAGACGCGCCAGGGCGACTAATGACCTTCGGATGTGCAGTATTCGAAGGTAGATTGCGCGTCACCGATGCCGAAACCTTTAGAAAGATGCTTGCGGACGGCCTTGGTAGCGGCAAGGCCTATGGGTTTGGGCTGATGTCCATCGCTCCCGGCTGACAACCTTCGAGAACTCGGAAGGGCAAATGCAGCCTTCAGGGGGAGCACTTTGCTTACGAAGGATTTTCATGAGCTGGCCAGGGTAAGCGACCGGCTAAGTTTTCTCTATGTCGAGCACTGTCGCGTAGAGCAGGATGAGAAAGCCATTGCCATCTATGACGCGGAAGGCATAACCCCTGTGCCGTGCGCGACATTGGCCGTACTCATGCTGGGCCCGGGCACCGCCATTACGCACGCGGCGGTACTGGCGCTCGCCGACAATGGCTGCCTTGTGGTCTGGTGCGGTGAACAGGGAGTCCGTTTCTACGCTTCCGGACAGGGGATTACGAGAAACTCCAATAATCTCCTGCTGCAAGCCCGGCTAGCTTCTCGGCAGAGCACCCGCCTCAAAGTGGTTCGGCAGTTGTACGCTATGCGGTTCGCCGAGCCATTGGACCCCGACCTCACGCTGCAGCAGATTCGGGGCACGGAAGGCGTGCGTGTGCGCGACGCCTATGCACGCGCGTCGCGTGAAACGGGCGTCCCTTGGAAAGGGAGAAGCTACAATCCAGGCCAATGGAAAGAGGCGGACCCTATCAACCGGGCGTTGTCAACTGCCAACGCCTGCCTCTACGGCCTCTGCCATGCCGCAATTGTGGCCGCCGGGTATTCACCCGGCATCGGATTCATCCACACGGGAAAGCAATTGTCGTTTGTCTATGACATCGCCGACCTGTACAAGGCTGAGACTACGGTGCCTCTTGCGTTTGAATCCGTTGCCGGTTCTACAAAGAACTTGGAGGTCGAGGTCCGCAAACGTTGCCGAGATGCCTTTTTCAAAGTCCGTCTTTTGAGTAGGATCGTGGACGATATCGAGACCGCCCTGGATGTCCCTCCAGAACCTGATGACGAATCCTTGGAGGATTTCGATGCGGACCCGGCACGCCCTGGAGGCCTGTGGGACCCCGAGACCGGTGAAGTTCCTGGCGGTGTGAGCTACGGGGTCAACGATGAAGGCACGGAGGAAATCCTGCCACCATGACAATCATGATTCTCGAGCGAGTGCCTCCTTCACTGCGAGGAGAGTTAACACGATGGCTGCTCGAACCTAAGACGGGGGTCTTCGTGGGAAACGTATCCGCCCTGGTACGCGGTAGACTTTGGCAGAAGGCATGTCATTCAGCGGGAGAACGGGGTGCGTGCATGCTGATCTACCGTACGAACAACGAGCAGGGCTTCCTGTTTGATTTCTGGGGTGAGACCTCCAGACATGTTCACGAGTGGGATGGGCTTCAACTGGTAACGCGGCCACACTAACCAATAAAATCAAAGTGTGCTCCCTACGCACGTGGGGATGAACCGAAGGGCAAACGCGGGGGAATGGGCCGTTAACCGTGCTCCCTACGCACGTGGGGATGAACCGGTAACGCGCAAGGGCCAGGAAGCGGTCGAAAAGTGCTCCCTACGCACGTGGGGATGAACCGTCCGGCTCATCAAAGAATGCGAGATCGTCATCGTGCTCCCTACGCACGTGGGGATGAACCGCACATATGCCTACCAGCGGATGACTCCTATCCGTGCTCCCTACGCACGTGGGGATGAACCGACCTACTTTCTTGACCTCGAAACCGAAGCCAAGTGCTCCCTACGCACGTGGGGATGAACCGTTTCGCTCTTTGGCATGCGCCGGATGCTATGCGTGCTCCCTACGCACGTGGGGATGAACCG
>CAYOCT010000005.1:133179-168712 GCA_964402555.1 uncultured Nitrospiraceae bacterium
GTGCTCCCTACGCACGTGGGGATGAACCGTAGGTCACGATGGCTGTGACGAAGTCGCAGATGTACTCCCTACGCACGTGGGGATGAATTGCCCAAGTTTTCGCTCTTCGCTCCTCGTTATACCTTCCCCTACGCCCCGCTCACGCCAGAATCCTCCCTTCTGTTCTGAAGCGTCGTCTTTGCCGTGAGACCGTGAATCGCGCACCGGTGTCTTCATCGCAATTGAATCTCGCGAGAACACGAAGTAGTATTATGGGAGAGGGTAAGTGGGTAACGAAAAGAATCGCTCAAGGGGGATTCGCCATGCTGAACATTAAGTGCGTACATTGCCACAAAACGCTTCGGATTCCTGAGGAGTACCTTGGACAGAGTGGCACCTGCACCCATTGCGGAGGACGTATCACAGTACTCGTCGAGCCGCTCAAATTCAGCCCCGAAGCAATCGCTGCTGAAATGGACGAGGAGCCACGAGAAGGGACGGACACCGAAGAATGCTGGCACGGCCTTACTTCTTCCCAAGCTGACACCGGCGGAGTACAGACAAGCCCGATACAGATAGACCCTCGGGACGGCGTTCAATCCCCGCAGACCGCTAACGCGGCAATGCCTCCCAGTCGCAGGCCTGTTCCCGTTCTCAAAGTCGGTTGCCTCGCCATGCTTCTCGTCGTGGGAGGCTGTGTTCTCCTGATGAGTTCCTCCCCGAAGACATCTCGCTTGCGTTCAACGGACAGGGGCGGCGCACAGCAGTGGTTCAACGGAGGTACGCTCCACTCAGCAACGGTAGGTCAGTGGAGGCGGGCCGCCTACGAGAACAAGCTGGCGACGGCCGGTGACTGGCTTGCGGGTACGAAATGGAAGGGACATCTGAACTCCCTCGGTGATTTTGAAAGACTCAAAGTGAAGGCCAAGATGCTTGTCGATGCAGTCGACAAAGTTGCCGCCCCTCCCTACCCCGAGTCATTGATTGTCACGGAGCTGTCTGCTGCTATCGTTACGATGGCGAACGACCTGGGGCCCTGACAGGAACCGATTGGCTATTGCTACCCCCCGAAATCCACGTACGCTTCGAAGGAGCGGAGGAAATATGAAATCCGCCAACCGAACACAATTGACATTATCGGACGTTGAAAGGCAATCCTGCATATAACTCGTTTGTTTTCAACACAAATGAGACTTGATTGATAATCTGAAGCCTCCAATCCTGTAAAGAGATTTCTCTATGGATGAGATTTTCAGTGGTTTCAAGTCACATGGGGCGGTCTTGCGGGATGTTTCTTTCGGTTCGAGCACGGGGTATTTGTTGACGAATCGCTAGGTGCTTCCAGCGCCCCGTCCGGGCCGTCCACGAGGTCCAGACGCCCAATGCTATGGCCCCGATACGGGCAGGCGCGAGCAATGGCGTGGCACGATATGATCTACAGAGAAGACGCTAACAGCGGGCTTCTCATGGATGAGATGGACGGGCTTAGGTGCCCGAGACACTCTCAGAGATACTTCCAGAGTCCTTGGCATCTGTAGCCAACTCTTTGAACAGCTTCACAAGGTTTCTCACCCGTTCGAGAGGAGAGGGTTCATCCTTCGAGGGCAAAGCGGCTTTCATCTGGTGAATGAGTCCATCGTAACCCAGCATGGCAGCGCGACGCTCCAGGACTCTAACAACCACCGACGCACATCGCGAATCCCCGTTTTCAACGCGCGACATGAGATACCTCAGTAGCCGTTCCGTTGTTAGCAAATCTAGCAGGTATGGTGCTTCCATGTTAGCCAGTTGCTCAGCACGAAATCGCTCAATGATCGTCTTCACGTCTCGCGCGACGGTCATGTGGCTTACTTCAAAGCCTTCTTCGCGAAGGAGTTCCGCAGTTCTCCGTAGAGACAGGCGGTTTGCCATGTGACACGAAATCGCTTCTCGGCGTCTTTCTACCCCGAGTTCATTGGACTTCTTGCGCATCCGTAGTCCTCGAATTGTTACATCCCAATGTGTAACATTCTCGTCGCTTGCAATTGTTCGAGAGTTCGTTCAGAGTGGAACGGTCCGCCTCACGCGTCCTTCCTTAGTACGAAGTGAATCCCCTTCAAGTTCAAACACTAATGCGGGTCGCTGTCGGTCAACAATGGCAGGACCTAGAGTTTTGTTCTCCGGAACGCGTTCCTGCCACCATTCGACTAGGCCTTCCGGTGGGAAGTTCGTCGTAAAGACCGTCACGATTCCCGCGCGGTGACGCGCGTCAATCGCCTCGAACAGCGCCGATAGGCTTTTCGGGGTCCATTTGCTCTTATCGAGGTCATCAACAAACAAGTAGCAGGGTTCTATCAGGAATTCGGGCGACTCTGACTTGTAACCTGCATCTAAACGGCGGCACACCGTCCCGGCGCTGATTTCCGTGATGCAGCGTGCGTCAAGGCGGGAGAGTTCAACGTTTGAGACCGGCTTTTGCTGTGCAAACCAATCTCGACAATACAACTTTAGGCCCCGGTTTAACAGACACCGAGCGAGAAACGTCTTTCCCGTTCCCACAGGCCCGTGAATAAAGACGTTCTCGTGCCCATGCCATTCGCGTGCTTTTGCGTAGGCGGAACTCTCGCAAACCGGCTGGCTCTTATCGAATGTCTGCGAAAAAGTGTCGGAAGAAGCACTGCGTGTTTCGATGAGTGCAGCGCGAAAGGCATTGAACACTAAGAACCGCTGGCAGCGTTCACAATAGGGACTGCCGTTGCATGGGCGAACGACGGTTCCACATCGGCATTTCACTTCGCGCGAGCAAGTATCGCCGTCGCATTCAAGGCATGATACGTCAATCGAGATTCTTGAAGGCATCAAACGACTCCTTTCCTTTCCGTGCTTCGTGGCTGAATGTATCAACCATCTGCCTACCTCGTCGGCCTGGACTTGGCCGTTCATTAGCCGCTTTTGACAGCCAGCAATTCAGGAAGCGTGGCATGCCCCGTGCCGTCTTCAGATGGTTAGTGCGCGTCCAGGCCAACGCTTTACGGGCTTCAGCTACCACGTCAACTGAGTCACCGTAGGCCGACTGCATTTCGTTCACGAAGGATTGGCACATGTCCCACCTGTCGGGCGTGCCAGCGGTCTTGAATGAAAGAACCACCTGGGAGGTATCGGTAACTAGGCCGCTCGTAGAATTCCCAACTGAACCATCGGTGTTCTCCATTCTCTGTGCTCTGTCTTCATTAGGGTGCAAGTCTTGCATCGGTACCGGTGCACACCTTGCATCTCTCGTGTTGCGTGTTCTGCACCGATCCGGTGCACTCTTTGCACCAGTGCAAGTTCTGCACCGGTGAAGACTTTGCACTGGTGCTAACCGATAGAGGGCAGGAATCCCCTTTTTGACTTCCACGACTTGAATCAGGCACTTGTCGAGAAGTTCCTTCCTCGCCGTGAAGAAAGTACGCCGACACATCCTCTTGGCGGACATGGACCCATAAGAGAAATGCACCGGCTTGTCCGTTTCGCCGTTGTTGTTAAGCCGCTGCCAAACACGGAGAAACTCGAACAGAACTACGAAGGCAGAAGGTGAGAGGACTGTCGCCTGTTCGCTGTCGACGACGGAGTGAGGCACTACCGTGAAGGTGCCGTGCACGTTATCAGACCCCTGCGGCCTTGAGTTCGGCCTCGGCTTTGGCGATGTCGCGTTGGCGCTGACGTTCGGCGCGCATCCGGGGTGGCAGGACCGACACGGGGGCGCTCGGTCTTTCTTCCGGGGGCAGGTTAGCCAGGGTCTTGGTGAAATCTTCCAAGGCCCGCTTGCTCGTTACCATGCGGCCACCAACTCTGCGCGTTTCGAGTCGAATGCCGTGCAGCCCACGCCTCGCCCACCGCCAAACCGTACTTGCATGAAGCTTCTTCCCGCCGATACGCGGAAGGCAGGCAGCCGCCTGTGGCAACGTCAGTACCTCTTCATCGAAAAGCATGGTGTGTCTCCTCTTCGCGCGTCATTGCGCGTTGAGACACTTCTAGCATCCGTTGCGAGGTCGGTAACGAGTCAGGTAACAAGAAACACAGATACTGCCCGTGTTTGTTGAGTCAAGTGGGTGGGTATAGGTAACGAAAAAGAAACAAACTTCAACGGCGCGGATCTTCCATCTCAAGTCCTTTGTTGCGGCATTTCAGAATGTAAGCATCAAGACTTTGAGGATTGATGCGCCTATCACGGCCACCTCCTTCGCTTGACACAATCCCTTTACTGCAAGCCTTGGAAATACGCGTCTTAGCCGCTTCAAACGTCATGGTGTTGTCCATCTGCTGGCACAATCTGCGGGCAGCATCCGATGTAGTCAACCAACCGGCCTTGGGACGGACGTTTGCATTCCCTGTCACGTGTGGCGCTTCCCCGTGCATTACATACCCCCGCATCCTGCACCACGCGCGAAAAGGTTCTGCCTTGAACCGCCAAACTTCCAAGGGGAAACCTTGTTCGAGGAAGACACAACATTCGCCCACGACTTCGCCGCATTGAATAGCGCGTATGATGAGGTGCTTCGTAGGAGCATGTCCCTTCACAAACAGTCGCGTGATCTCGTGCATGTACCACCAGTCAGCTTGAAACAGTTCCTCATCTGTCAAACGTTCGGGCTTCTCGCTTATCAATTTGAAGCCACTCGGTTGTGCGTCTCTCTTTTCGGGAATCGCTTTCCGTCTGCTGGTAGTCACTGCAAGGGCTGCACTGGGTTTTGCAGACTTCTTCGTGGGACGTTTCATTCGTGCACTCCTTGCTGTGCCCTTGGCTTGTGAAGCGCCGGGCGGCGGTCCAAGGAAACCGTTTTCAGGCGCTACCCTAGCCCGGCGCAAAAGACTGTAGTGTTCAACTTCCATGGCGTTCAACTTCTAGCCGATTTGCATCGCGACTTGCACCGCCTTCGCTTTGTTCACCTCAGCATAGACTTGGGTCACGTCGGCGCGGGCGTGTCCCAGGAGAAGTTGGGCGGCTTCGATACCGTAGTCTTTGCGGATCGTCGTTGCCGCATTGTGTCGGAGTTGGTTCGGCGACCACACCTCGATCTTCGCCTTTCGACAAGCATACTCAATTGCGCGCCGGTAGGTCGTGGCGGTGTATCGTTCGCCCACAACTCGGTTCGTGTCAGGCGGCGCAACCGGCTGATGGCGATGCGTTGCTGCCTTAGCGTACCGCTCCCGCTCTGACTCTCTCGGGGAGAAGCAATATGCGTCGGCGGGGCGCAACAGAAAGGGAGTCAGGATCTCTTGACCTTTCGGCCCAATGTACAGAGTGCGCTCGTGCCCGCGCCATTGGTTCTTGTGTTCGACAATCCGGGCAAGCCACACCGGGCCGCTTCGGTCGATGTCCCCCGGACGCAATACGCACACCTCGCCGGGGCGGGCGGCGGTAGCAAGCTGCAAGGAAATCATCGCCCAGACTATGCGGCCCACAAATGGTGCCACTGCATCAATGTCTTCTTGTGAGACCGGCTTGACAGGTTCAGTTTCCTTGACGCGGCAACGCCCGGCCCTTAGACCTTCGACGGTATCGATACCATGGGAGACAGACGCGGGGATCATTTCGTGCGATGCCGCCCATCGAAATAGCGCTTTCAAGGTTGTGAAGTACTTCCGCACGGTGGCGCGGGAAAGACCATCGTCAACCCACGCATCGCGTACCGTTCGCGCGGCGACCGGTCCGAAGTCGGAGGCGCACTTGCGGCCATACAGCGCTACCAGCGGCTTGATCGTCCGCGTCACAAGGAATATCTGCGAGGTGTTCTTCTTCTTGCCGTCTTGGTCTCCGGGTTTGACGAAGTACTCCTCGGCATATTTGAGATAGGCGACGCACACTTCCGAGACGGTGATTTCTTGAGGGTCAACGCGGAGTCTTCGCCCATTGCTGAGCCATTCGGCAATGAAGCGGTCATATCTTTCTTGGGTTTCAGGAAGTCCGTACTTGCCTAGGTAGTGGGGACGGCCTTCGATGGTAACGTAGGCTTGCCCAGTTGGTTTGTGAAGGCAGAGGGAAGGGTTGTGTTTCACGCGGGCTGTGTTCATGATGCGGTCTCCTTGGATTGGAAATTCTGTAGCACTACAGAACTTCCGGCCACGGTTAATGCCGCACCGCCAACACAGCGGGTATCTGTAAACCAGATTCAGCCTTCAATTTAAGAATGGCGTACCATTTGTGACTTTTGTAAGTACTTTTCAAAGCGGTTCCAGAGGCCATCTAAACGGTTGCCAATACAGGTGTTACGGTTCAATCCCATCCAGATTGCGGAGTGGCTCGCTGACCTCCTTCCTGCCGATTCTCTCGACCAAGGTGAGAACCGCCAGACCCTTGGTCAACAGCTTCACATTCCGAAGTACCGCGTAACTCAGTTCCTGGCTTTGCTGGAATTTCCGAGCGACTTAAGAGTGCGTTTGAAGGAGGCGGACTGGATAGCAGAGGGGCATCTGAGGCCGTTCACGCGGTTGGGAGCGACTCGGCAGCGGTTGGCGATTGAACGGATGCTGGGGTTGGGGGCAATGGCCAAGGCCGGGTGAAGGTTCAAGGCATCTCCGCGAAAAGGCCCCTCAACATGCCTCTTGTTATCGCCTGCTTCCTGGTGGCAACCTGAAGACAATAGACGCGTATCGGCTTAAGGCTCACTTCAGGGCAGCGAAGGAATTCAACATGGCCGCTAAAAAGGACCAAGAACTTGAAATCAGGATTGTCTCACCGACTCCGCGATACGTCAGTGAAGAAGAGGCTCTCTTCTGGCTTAACCTCATGCCTCCCGAACTACTCGCACTCATCGACAGTCTTTACGAGGACGAGAATCAGTAGGTTGGACTCGAAATCTTGTCACGGGCAGGGTGACAGATGAGAGTAGGGCAATTCACAGTGCTGGCGAGGCGAACGGGCGGGGTTAACGACGGGGGCGAACTGAGGCGTGGCGTAACACAGCCTTTAGAAAGGCGAGACAAAATGCCAGACGAATACGACAAATCCCAGGAAACCGTTTTGAAGACCATCAAAGTGAACGATTTCGATGGAAAGCCCGAATGGGGTGGAACAATCGTTGAAATTTACAGATACCAACAACAGAAGCCGAAGGTCAGATTCACCAGGTGGTACGTACCTAGAGGCTCTCGGGATCCAGAGATTTCAAATTTCATCAGTATATCCGGGTCGCAAGGGTTGAAACTGTTAGGCCAGCTACTTATCAAGATTTCGGAAGAGTTCGAGAGGAGGGAACGGGAGACCGAACCGGAGCCTGGTTGCCGAACTTGACGGTGGAGAATGAGGGGCACTGACCAAATTGACCCGCCAGGGATGAGGAAGGCGATGGAGCTGTTACTCGGAGTTGGGGCCTTGGCTCAGGCCGGGTGAGGCGATAACGGACAGCCACCGCCACCACAATACAATCGCACCAGTACCAAATCGCTTCTCAGTATTCTATGCTCTTGTACCCTTTCTAGATGACCATTCATGAATGAGGTGACGCCCCGCAAGCGTGCAGCGTACGATTATCTCGGGCATATCACCTTTTCCCATGCCTGTCTTCTCCAGCGACGGAAACACCTCCTTGTGCAATATTGAATGCGTGCTCTTCTTGATCGCGGATAACTGTGAGTCCTCTGGCGATATGTACCTAAATGGGAGATAATCTACTTCAATTTCCAGCACGTCCTTCGTCTTGTCGTATTTCAACAGCGACAATTCCGCCGACTCCAATGGAAAGCCCTTGTCCGAACTCTCTTGCCCCGTCTGACGCTCCCATGCCTGGATTTGGTCACAGAATAGTAGAAGACCTGCAATCGGATGCACTTTGACGCTTAGCTCCGGCACTTCAAGATTGTGGAGAGCAGCTGCAATCGCTGCGCTTCGGCTAGCATCATGTAGTTTCTCAATGCTTCCCAAATCTTTCAGAATCATCACTCCAGACATGATTCCATGGTCAATATCCTCTTCGTGCTTCCGTAGTTCTTGTTCAAACACGGGCAAGTATGCCTCGCCCATGATTCCCCTGAGTATGCTGATATCTCTAGTGAAAGCGGGTGCGCCCATACCAATGGCGATGCCACACTCGTTGCGTATGGAAAGTCCATCTTCCCGGTAGCCGCGTAGCAGTTCCTTCAGTTTGCCAATCACGGAATTCGTTCTCTCAGCCAACAATCCGACATCATGCAGAAGAGAAGCAATACACCACGCAGCGTTCGTGTCGAATAGGACTTCCTGGTCCGACTTGTCACGCTCGGCTGCATGCCTTAGCAAAGAAACACTTAGCACTCCCGAATTGATGAGGAAATACCCCAGCCAAAACACATTAAACACATGCCGCAAGTGTCCGAAAGCAGCGGGTTTAGCTGCAACGTTGAATATTTCGCCGTTCACGACAATCTCAAATAGATTTGTCATAGCTGCGTTGCCGCACAAGGAACCGGAGATAGTCTCAAGGTGCATTTTCACTGCTTCTATTTGATCCATCTCGCCATATCTTTGATTGTACGCAATCAGCATCTCTCGCATTGTGTCATGCCAAGGCCACTGACGGTTTGTATCGGTTGAATCAAGGGCTGACAGGAGTTCCGTGACAAGTACGTGATCCGGAAAACGCCTCTTGGAATCTTCTACTATCCGCCCTACCTGCCAATTAACGAAATCAACCGGACTGGTGTACTTATCCCAGAGATAATCGACGCTATCTAGCGCCTTCCTGTATTTCTCTTGCAGTTGCGATGAGAACGTCGTCAAAACAGCTATTCGGATACGTTGTCGATCTTGAGAACGAACAGTAGCCACAATTCTTTCTAGCAAGTACTCCCCGTCTTCTTCTTCACTATGGGAATGCATTTGCCCCTCCGCGAGAAAGAACGCATCAGTTACAACAAGATCTGGATATCGAGTCTTAATGTATGTATTCACGTCGGCCATAAACTGATCAGGATTGTGAAAGTCTATGGTGTCTACTTTGACATCCTTAACCTGCGCCATTGCTTGCTTGTACGGCTCACGTTCTGGTGCATGCTCCAAATACAATATCGTGTATGTACTCATCGCTGAGATCTCCCGTTAGTCTGTGGCGTAACCCCGATGGAATTCAATCGATACGCACACCGAGAACTGCTCGCTCTCCGCTTGTGGCTTCACGGTGGCACGAATCTCGAAAAGCCTAAAGTCACGTCTCTCAAGTTCACGCAACGCCTGCCCATTCAGCAGGTATCTTTCTGCATCGGCAGGCTTTCGGAAGTTCGTCATCAGGTCCAATTCAATGACGCCATCGCGTTTCTTCTCTTGCCGTACCTTAAGAGCTATCATCGGAGCGCGACAGTACGATGTGTCCCGGTCCATAACAGCGCCAATACTGATGTTCTTAATAATGTCGAAGACTTCATCCCTGTTGGGTACAAGAATATATACACCATCAATCAAATCAGCATCATCGATAACTGTTAGAGGAATTGGACCTGAAGCACGGGTGCTACATTCCCTTACAAGAAAATCCGTCAAATCCGCCAGGCGCATGTTTAGTGCTCTAAGGCTTTGATAAAGGGAATTATGACGCCAGTAGGGGAAGATGTTCCTCAATAGCGCCGCCCGTTTTCTGAGGTGCGCCAGAGGCACGTCGGCCACCTTCCTGGGGTCGAGCAAATGGAGAAAGTCTGTCAGATAAGTGCGAAACGCTGCCTCTGACGCAGACGCTTCCGCGTCGAAAGCAGCCGGAAATCGGTGTACTATCATATTTAGACAATGGTCGAACTCAGACAGTGAGTTGTGGAGAAGACGCCTGGTGCTGAGGTCCAAGGAACCACGCTCCTGGAGGAGACGAAGCCCCGAAGGAAGCAAATGAGCGTGTGAATGCCTCGCGGCACGTACTGTATGATCGAGAACCGTGAGCAATGGAGGAAGAAAGGATTCTGCCGCCGTAATTCGACGAGCCGTCTGGAGGATATCTTGCAGGTACCACGCCGCATCACTGGGAGTGTTTGGGTTTTCGATGTGCTCGGAAATAAGCTTCAAGGCCTCGGCTAACTGCTCGCTTCCTGTGGCCTCTCGCTCTTCATCACTGGGAGTATCTGGGTTTCCAACGTCCTCGGTAATTGGCCTCAAGGCCTCGGCTAACTGCTCGTTTCCTGTGGCCTCTCGTTCCGTCACATCCTCTGTGTGATAGCGGAAGTTAAGGCAAAACACTATACACCCGACGAGCAAGTTGTCACGACGTGTGTTCACAGGTATCTCGCCATCTTCCGATCTCAGGATAGCGTCGACTGCGGAACGAAACAACGAAACAAGCAACGTCACTTCCTCTTTTTCTTCCGCCCTGCTTAACGCTTCCCCTGCCTCGGCAAGTAACGTTCTAGATATCCTTCGACCGACGTCGATATCGCGTTGCGCAGCAGCAACCCACAGTCCGCATGATGATTGACTTGACAGCCTCTGCCATCGCCGGAAGAGCTCACGAGCCATCTCCTTCAGGACGTACTCCAAGTTTGAAAGATGCTCCCGGTTCAGGACGTACTCGGAGTCCTCTCCCGTGCCAGGCTGAAGTTTGAGTTGTCTGCTTACTGTCGTCTCTTTGTCTGCATACGCCTCCCGTATTTTGCCGTAGATTGCGACTAGAATCGACAACGGACAGCCGCGGCTCAATAATTGAGAGAATTCCCAGAGAACAAGTTCCACGGATTGTGCGCTCTCGAAACGACCTATCGCAATCGGGGTCGGAAGGCGTCGTTCCCTCTGCTCTTTGAATTGAGACGTCTCTGTAGCTTGCAGTCGGATCTCATGTCTGCGCAACTTCAGTTCGTCTAGGACTTCGTGGTCTTCTGGCAGTCCTGCGTCATCCATGATGCTTTTCAGGGCAGACCTTTCATCGCACAGGGTACAGGAATCCCGCTCAGTGACAGGAAGATCGAGATCGAGCCAGTTTGTGAACAAGAAGTCGAAACCAGGTTCTACACCTTCTCCTCCGTGTTGTTCCCGGTCGCCGAGAAGAGAGATACGTCTGAATCCGGCCCACGTAGTGCTGCGCGCTCTCCCTTGGCGGTCAATAATGACATGTACATGAACATAATCTACAGGAGAGCGTCCGCAGACCCCATAGCCATCGCGACAAGCTCTAAGCAACGCCCGAATCAGCGTCTCCAGTGTCCTACCTGATGCTACCGCATCATCGAGAATGAGCAGATGCAGCCCATCTTTTCGATCCCCGCGCTTAATATTGTCTGCGCAGTTCATAATCTGATCTCGAACAGGCCGCGGAAGCACATAGAACGGTCGATCAGTCAGGGTCTTGGTTGAGATACAGAACGTGTGCCGAAGCTGGCGACCTTGCGTTATTTTGATACCTGATAGCAGTCGTGGGAGTATCGCCCCAATACTTGAGTGCAAAGGAAGCAACAGGTGGTCGATTCTCTTGTTGCGGCAGAGATCAAGAAGAAAGCCGACTATTTCGCCTCCACATTCGTCGTGGCTAATGAGATCCCCAATGCATGTTGTCACACGAAAATGATGAGTTCCATATACTAGGTGGCCGTATCTGAGAGCCTGAATCCTGTCAACGAGCTCAAGTTTACGATAGTTCGCGTCGCGTTCTCTGGGCCTGGCTAAGGCACCCGCGAGCCGTTGGTAGTTGAATTGCTCCAACGAGTACTGCTCCACCAACCACAGTCGGCTTTCCAGGTCCTTGTTGCGAGCACATTCCGAAAAAACGGAGTCCATAGCGAGCGTTCTAGGTTCGCGTACCCGACCTACGAAGAACCTAGGACATACGCTCTCCCTTCTGCGCACGCTAGGATCCTCTTGATGTGAAGGAGGATCCCAGAACATCGTCCTGTCTAGGGGCTCAGAAGACGTGTCATTAGCAAGTTGTAGGAATGCCACCGCGCCTATAAGCGGGATCTTGTACTTATCCAGGAGTCTGTGGACTCTATCAAGAGTATATCCACGAGAGATGATATCGGCGACAAACACGGCTGGAATTGATTTCAACTCCTGAGAAGCAGATACATTGTCTTCGTTGAGGGAGGACACTGGCCCAACGTCCAGAAAGGAGACTTCATAGTCGGGATACAGAACATTGGCGATCCCCCTTGCTAACAATTCGGACGGAGCAGTCGTCGTTACAAGAGATAATCTTCTCTTTCTTGGTCCGGCAAGTCGCCTTATGGGTGACGCAAGCCATTCCGAGATTTGGTAGCACATATTCTCGTCCTGGAGAAGCGAAGTGACCTGTATAAAGGTTGTGGTGAATTCAGCCCGCGACGGTAACTTGAAAAGATCTGAAGTAATGTCGGTTGCGGTGTCGAGTACCGTGTCGTTCCTCAACAAAGGAAGCCCGTTAACACATCCCCAATCGTTTAGGATGGGAACAAGCATCCGTCTAACGACTACTCTCAACGCTTGGTTGAATATGTCTTCCGTTAATGTGCACTGCCATTTGTCACCTTCACAGGGATGAAAAAGGTGACCATTGTTCGTGAGATAGAGATGAAGCGCCTCTCTGAGCAAGGATATCGCGCCGATCTCATTCAAGAGGCGATTCGTAGATAACGGGACTTCACTTTGGCTCAAGAGTTCGCGGCAGCGCTCAAGAAAGCCCGGCCTTAGTTCAAACCAGGAGAAATTGCCCTCGTGGTCCTTTGTAGGCAGTGCATCGATCTCTGCAAGTTCCTCGACCGCTTCCGACGAAAGAGCTCGACCTTGAAGAGAAGCGCAACAGGACCAGCCGTCAGTCGCTCTTTGAAACACGTCTTCATGTCTGCTTAGGCATGCATTAAGAGCGACCTCCAACACAGCGTATGCTCCACCCTCCGCGAGCATGTCCTCTTCAGACATTGAAGTAGGTCGTGTTGAAAGCAGCGTAAGGCACCTATCGAGGAAATACCGTCCTAAGCCGAACCAGAAAATGTTTCCCCTTGGGTCCATTACGGGAAGTAACCGGTGCTCGGAGGATAGCACCTCGAAAAAATCGGTTGCCTTCTTTGTCCGCTTGGACTTTTCGCTAAGGTTCAGCCTTTCATGATCTCGAAGAGTGGCCGCTAGACCCGCTGGAATATTGATGCCGATGCACATGTGGGAATGCAGTACAGCTTTTTGTGAATCGAGAAACGTCGCTATCTGGCTTTCGGTGAGTGTGTAGTGCCTGTTGGTTTCGTCATAACCGAAATCAAAGGCTATCGTGGTTGCTGCCGGGAGCTCCATCAGCGAAGTGGAGAGTGTGGCAAGTTCGTCGATAGGCTGGCGATTGTCGAGCTGAGCACCGTCATAGTTCGTTGCCTCATAGAAATAGGAGCACGGAGACACCAGCTTTACATCCGCTGCGGACACTGTCCCCGATACTGCAGTGTCGCCGCGTCGAAGCAGGTACGATCTCCGATACCGTGGTGCGGTTAGAGGAAGAAGCAGCTGAATTTGTGTGCCAAACATGTGATGATTCTCTTCAATGTCACCAGGATGAGGAGTGAAACCCAAATGATGCTCTCCTCGTCGGAATAACTGCGCCTTACTTGCGTTGAAGACGTATTCCAAACCGCCACATCGCATTCGAAGGACCCCATGGTATTTGGCGACACAGTTCAATACTCTGTGTAAGGCGTGTGCACCTCCTCCTCGATCAACATGGGGCTTCCGGGAACCAATCTCGTCGAACGCAAATCCGACGGTATCCCGATCTGATACCTCGGCGCTCAGGCCGAATCGCTTTCGCATTTCCACTAGCGAGGTCTTCAGCGTAGTGTGTATCCCGTCGCCCCGATCACCAATACATAACTCCAAGGCCCCGCGATGCTCTTGAGCAATTGTCAAGATGCTCTGCATATATGGAGGAAAAGAAGACCTGAGCTTATCAATCTTCTCTGTCGGGATAACACGCATTGCTATGGTCCCGAGAGAGCCGAACTGTCCTCGCCATTCACTACCAGCGTGTTCGAGTACGTTAAGAGCTAATTGGTAGCCGAGGACACGTGCAAACTCGCCGTCACGGAAGAGCGGGGCTTCCTGAATCTCGTCGGGCAGCGCTTGTGTCCACTCCCTAATGGTCTCCTCGGTCTTGAAGCATTCAAGAGACCCAAGATTGCGGACAGGGCGTAATGCTAGGACCTTAGTGCTTTCCGCAGTCCGAGTACCGGAGTATGATCGAAGTTTACTCAGCAAGGCTTTGCTCAATCCGTGAAATGTAAGCTTGGGTGATTTACCAGACGCTTGTAGAGCGTCGAATAGGCCAAAGTAGTGGCAGAATGAAAGGAACTCATAAACGTTCGCTGAGAACTTGAAGAGATTTTGCTCGTAGGAGTTTGCTCTGCCGAATGCGTGCCTAGAACACAACTCATTGAACCTATCGATATCCTGGAGAGCCTGACTAGCTTCACGAGGCCCAAGACCCGTAAAGCGGACATCAGTGTTGCTAAACGCCTCGCGGCAGTAGTCGAGCAAGAGAAAGAGATTCATCAGATCAAACAGGGATATGTAATTCCTCCAACGGAGATCGATCTGTTTGCGTCTACTCTGTGTAGGTAGCTCCCCTGGCTTCGGAGGCGCTGTACGGGGATCGATTCCAAGTTCCGTGAGTTGCTCGTCAAACCACTTGTCATCTACAGGATGGAATGTGCCAGAGATATTCCGCACTCTGCGATGTCCTTTCCTCACGAATGCGAGCCGCGCGAGACGGAAGAAATATCCTCATTTGTCACATTACTTCCGGGCACGTGCGGCGACCATTGACTGTTCTCGATATACAGATATTGCCTTCGCCGCCATGGCCAAGCCTATGGCTTAGATGGAACGGCGTCCATTTCTCCAGGTGCTCGTGCTTCGCAAGCTCGAAGACCCCTGAGATTTCAATGCCCACGCTGAGCAACTTCAACCCGTGTAATCCCCTCAAGTAGGCGAACCCAACTACTAACTTGGCTCATACCTCAACCCTACGGCATCACTATGACTGCTTTCCAGTGCTGATTCAAGTGCATTGGGTAACGAGCGCCTAATTGTCAGCCGTCTTCATGCCGGCCGAATCCTTCCTGTCGAGGCACCTTGCGGATGAAAACCAACGAGCAGCCGTAGTATCATCATTCTTGTCGTGGTTGGATATGAGGGGAATGCGGAAGATGGCGAAGCGGAAGACATCGACTCTGGATGACTTGCTGGATTTCTTCGTCGCGGTACCGTGGTGGGTCGGCCCAATCGTCGCGGTGGTCGTCTATGGTTTCTTGCGGTTCTTGATGCCGGTAGTGCTCCAGTCCGCCGTACCAGCGAATGCGAATCCCACCGCAGTGGCCATGAACAAAACCTTCGTTCAAGTCTTGGGGCCTCTTCCGGGCAAGCTCGCTCCCTGGGCGGCGGTTGTCGTCTTGTTCGTATGGCTCGTGAGTCTCGCCCAGAAGCTGAACCGGCGAGGCCTACTGAACAGGACCAAGGGACTCGAAGACGTAAGAGCGATTTCGTGGCGTGAGTTCGAGTTGCTGGTTGGTGAGTACGACAGGCGACGTGGCTTCACGGTTGAAGAACGTGGTGGAGCATCTCCTGACGGCGGTATCGACCTTGTGCTGAAGAAAGGCGGCAGAACTATACTTGTCCAGTGCAAACGCTGGAAGGCATTCAAGGTTGGCATTAAGCCGGTTCGTGAACTCCTTGGCGTGATGAGTCATGAAGCTGCGAACGGAGGCGTTTTCGTGACGAGTGGCAAGTTCTCTGCGGAAGCGAAAGACTTTGCGGAGAAGAACGGTATCGAACTTGTGAATGGCGATGTTCTAGTTGAGATGGTCCGGTCGGTACAGGAAGCGGGAGGGCAAAGAACCAGTGGCGATGTGCCCGTAGCGTCGCAACCTACCCGTCGTACACTGGAGTCGTCCGGCATCCCGGCATGTCCCAAGTGCGGAAGCCCCATGGTATTGCGAACTGCGAAGAGCTGCCCTAACGCCGGTTCACAGTTCTATGGTTGTCAGAAATATCCGGCCTGCCGTGGTACACGAAATATTGCCAGTCACTAAAAGAGGAACGAATGACTCAATAGAGGTTCGGTTCCGGGCGATTGGTGTTGCATCATTTAGCGGACCGCCTATCGAGTGGAAGGAACATTATGTGGCCCTTTAACGAAACGTCGTTTCCTCCAGAACTACCGCTATGTGACATGGTCGCTAGCGACTTCAGTGGATTAAGCCTTTACGCTCCAAGAGAGGAACACGCTTCTTATCTTGAGGATTTCAGGTCTATCGGCTGGCGGTCCACAATCGGGAAGTGGATTGAGGCGGCTTATGCAGAGCGTGCGAATGCCCTATGCCCCTACTGTGGTTCTCATATGATAGAGGATGCATTTGAAGAGAGGTGGCCTGACGGTGAAGAGCTCGATGAGTTTCAATGCGCCAGGATTTGGAATTGCCGATATTGCGCCTACTGGCGGCTCTACATGTTTTACGATTCACTTGAAGACCCAACGAGTGGTCAAGTCGACGATTTCGAGTTGTACTTCTTGTCCAAGTTGCGTGAGTATTCCTCTAGCTTGCCTGAAGGTGTGAATTCGGAATTTGCACAATTGCTCCGGCGTAATCCTTCCATTTGGCATACTATGTCCCCCACTCGCTTTGAGGAGTTAGTTGCCGAAGTGTTCAGACAAAACTTTGCCCCATGTGAAGCAATCCATGTTGGCGGGTCACACGACGGGGGCCGCGATGTTATTTTCGTCGACTCCGAGAAGCAACAGTGGCTCATTCAGGCCAAGCGAAGAGAGTCCCCAAATCGTGGTGAAGAAGTCGACACCGTGAGGAATCTTCTTGGCGTGATGGTAGACTATGATGCTCTTCACGGGATTGTGGTGTCAACCGCGGACCATTTCTCCTACCAAGCAGAACAGTTTGCCAACAGACAAAGCAAAAGAGGATATGTTATCGGTTTGGTTGACCGAGGCAAATTGAATCGCATGCTCCAGCCTCTCCTTCCCATGCCAACGTGGCCCAAGATTCTCGACGAACTCTTCCCCCAAGCCCTCGATGGTTTATACGGCAGACAGAATCGGGACCACCCCGGGCAAACCTTCTTTTCGTTCCTATAGCGACGTGGACTGATGAATGTCCGTGCGAACTGAAGAAGAGGCGTTGACGGATGGACTGAAAGTCTGGTCACGGGAAAGGGTACAAGTTGCTTACGTACGAACGGAGGAAAGAATAGACTATGAGTTGTTACTGGGACCTTCTGCAATACGGTCTATCCACTCTACTAAGTCATCATGGTCAACCTTGCCAAGGAAGAACTGGTCTCGTTCAATTCTCTGAAGAGCGCCCCTAGTAAGAAAAGACGAAGTCACGAGTATTCCTTTACTGGCATTCATGACGCGAGTCGTATCGGCTAACTCACGTATAATTGCCACTCCGACTTTGTTGAAGGGACGTATTTGCTTCGCCTGCCATACGGTGGAGATTAGACCGATATTGGGGAGCATCTTCTCAGCGTAGACATCGACACCTCCGTCCTTTGTTCCTGGCCCGAGCCTTACACGATAACCATCTTCTTCCAGCAAACTGGCGACTAATCTCTCAAGTTCTCGCGGGCTCAAATCGTGCAATGCGGTACGACGTAGATGGAGGTCCTTAAGTAACCGCACTGAAGGGGAATAGAGAACTATATTTGATGGGACTTCCCCCTCGCTTCTCAAGGGAATCGTCTCGACTTGCTCCAGATTATCAAGGCCGACAACAACTCGCCCAGCCCTATCGAAATTGAGCTCCCTTTCGGTCCCAATAGGCAGGAACTCCGTGTGGCGATGCAGACAGGGCTGTTCAACAGACCCCGGCGTTCCTGCAAACAGCTCCTGGTGGAGATTCCGCATTTCCCTAAGCATATCTATACCAAACATTGAGGTCCCCTTGGCCTCTCTGGCGACTCTACGTCGATAGTCATCGTCGCTTTCAAAAAATCCCTGTGAAGGCGCTGTTCCTGTCGTCTCCTTTATCCTACATTCGTTGGCTTGACTGGCGACCCTGCATTGATAGTCCTCGTCGCTTTCGAACCATCCCTGTGAAGGCGCTGACCCGGTCGTTTCCTCTATCGTGCGTTCGTCCGCTTCTCTGGCGACCCTGTCTCGATAATCCTCGTCACTTTCAAACCAGCCTTGGGTTGGACTCATGACCACTTCTCCTTGCGAGGTCGACGATGGGCAAATCGACCATCAATCCATGCCGCCGCCAGCACAGTTGGCGCAAAATCCGCCGACATCACAGCCGGGGCAATGAATGACAACAACACCCTGCCAGAAATGAATCACTGTCGATTTCTTAGTTTCCAACTGACTATTTCTTTTCTCAATGTGTCGAAATCCGCAAGCTCCAGTCGGTAAGGCACCCTTTCGCGAAATGCCTTGGCGCCTTTCGTGAAGAAGGACGTAGTAGCCACGATTCCTCGTGTGGCACGTTGTTCCTCGACAACACCGTAAAGCCCCCGCACAATCGCAACACCTACCTTCTTGTCCTCGGCATAGCGTTTACACTCAGTGATAACCATCGCCGTTCCAAGGCCACTGCGATGGATGGCAATGACGTCCCGCCCACCATCCTTTGAGGGAGGAGTCAAAGTCACTTCGTATCCTTTACTCTCGAACATTGCGGCGACGAGTTCTTCAAATTTCCGAGGCGACATTTCGCGCATCAGTTTTGGATTATCTGCAAGGTAGTGGACAAGTTCATCATTGATATCCTCCGCGCTTACCCTAATAGCTCGTGACGCATGTGCATCCTTCAGAAGCTCTTTCGCTGCAACAAGTACATCCGAGTGCTCTGGTCGCTCCTGCTGCTCAAAGAACTCGACAATCTCATGATGGTCCGACAGGAGGTCTCCCACTACGCCCCAAGAATCATCCTCGAAGACCGCTTCGCCTCCGTCAAAGGGAACATATGCGTACCATTCACGTTCATAGACTTCTCTTAGATAGGTTTCCACTTCCTCCATGCTTGAGAACTCACCGCTAATACGCTGTTCGTCCTCTTCAGGAGTCGATAGAATGACGGTACCGCGAATCTCATCAAACAGCACTTCACCGAGAAGAGTTTCAACCGCTTCTCGAGCGTGTTCTTCCCAGAATAGTCCATGGTCATCATCATCGTCGTGGTCCATTTTGGCCCCTTCGTCCGTCCTAGAATTGAGAATCTTCGGTTTGACGCACGAAGAGGTATAGGGGGGCGGTCAAAGAACCGCCGCGCTCGACGGCCTCGTCTTCGTCAACTTCCGTGTCGCACATCTCACACTGCATTCTCATGCCCGTACCCTCAAGAGCCCAAATACCTGCCGCATCAACTCAACATCGTACTGGGCGTCGTGCATCTTCCCGCCATCAACATCAAGGCCCAATGCCTCGGCCACGGTTGGCAGCTTGAAATCCTCTATCGCGGCCCGTCTTGACATCAGATGCACCGCCGCCAACCCCGTCACGTCAATCGGCGTGTCTACGTCAACGCAATCGCCCAACCACAAAACTTGCTCCTTCTCAGCGGATTCGTCATCCAGGACTGGTCCGGCTCAGGCTCCTGCAAGACTTCTTCAACCGTCTTCAGTCGTGGCATCGGTATCGTACGGATATGGCCCTTCGTGGCGACCCAGCGGACTTGCCCGTATTCCTCGATAGCCAGAGCGACCAGATTCGTAAGCTGACAATCGCCCAAAACGTAGTCCATCACGGCTTGATAATTCCCGGCCCGCCATTGCTTCGGAGCGTCGGCTCCGGCCATCGACTTTTCTTGTTCGATACCCATTGCCTTCGCCACGGCAGCCAATCCCACAGGATAGCCCGTCTGATTGAAGAACTGGAACATAGGGTCATAACTCTTCAGGGCGACGCGAGCGGCGAGTTTCATGTCTTCGGCCACGTGGCCAATCCATTTGAAGTCAAATCCCAGTCCGTTCCAGGCGCAAATCATGAATCCGTCGTTCTGCATGTCGGCCAAGTATTGAAGCAACTCCTTGGCCTTCTCGCGAGTCATATTGAGGGCCGGTTCCGAATTTGCGGTTGTTTTCGGCGAGTACCAAACGGTTTCCAGGCCTGAATGGATGGCTGTCGCGGCCACCGAAATGTGGAACGGGGCATACTTCTCCATGTCCTCGTGCTTGGCAAGCTCGAAGACATCCGAGATTTCGATATCCACGCTGAGCAGCTTCAAGTGTAAGATCATCCTGCTGTTGCCGCCGCTAAAGTCGCTCGGTACCAAAGGTCCAATCTCAGGACGGTCATACCCATGGGCAACACCCATGATTGCCTTCGAATCATAACGTCTATCACCAAGCTGAAGGACGTATGATTTCGCTGGACCATATCCGTACTTGTCAAGAAAGACTTCTCGACCAAGTTCGTCGAATTCACGTATGGCCGCGAGGACTGATTCTTTAGATATATCCGATAAAGGCATGACACGTCCCCCGTCTGTTCTGAATCCTACCCCTCAATGTCTTCGGGGTCGAGCGGCTTGGAGCCTTCAAAGACCGGGCATATCCCGTTAGCCAGTTCGCGGATTTCAGGAATACCAGGCGAGCCGTCCTCGCTATGAATCGGCCAAGTACAACATGCGATTGTCATGGTATACTCGAAGCATAGCTCACTCATGGCTGTTTCTTCCATTGTTCTCGGCCTGTCGAAAGTATAAACACGATATTCAGAATCTCGTAGGAGCTAGAGAGAAGCCAGAAAGGCCTGAATCTTCGGCGCTCGTTCTTCGGCATAACGATAGCTTGCGGTTACTCTTTCTAATTGCTCAACAGAACTAATCGGCATGTGATAGGAGCTAATGCAGACACCTTGCGGGAAGCCGCCAACGCCGATCGTCATGCCCAGCTTTCCAACCTTGGAGAACGCACCGCCCTTGGGAACGGACGACTTGAGCCGCTCGTACTCTAACCAGTTCTCATTGAAGGCATCAATGTATTCCTCTACCCGGCGGCCCGGCACCTGCACAAAGGTTCCGTTGTATCTTAAGTCTGGACCCGGAAAGTAGTAAGAGATTTCCCAGGATGTCTTGTAGACCTTCAACTTTCCCCCGCAGGGCAATGACTCTTCATATGTACCTACATGTCTGGTATTTCCATGCGATGGTTCCGCCCTGTCCGACCCAGGATCGTCAAGCCGTGGTCCGTTGTCAAGCCATGCTCCGCTCAGCTTTGGCATAATGGAGCCTTGACAGAAGTTGTATCTTCCTTTCACTCCTATGTATTTCTCCGGAATCCTCAAAGTCTTGTTACAATGTGGGCAAGTGTAGATGAGCATTACGGCATCTCCTCATCCAAAGACAACTCCAAAGGAATCAGACTAGACGACCTTCACAGACCGGGCATATCCCGTATACGAGTTCCGGGATATCTGGAACCATCCTCGGCCACAAATGGGCATGTCTTGTCCCAAATTCGCACCGCACAATCGAAGCATAGGTTTGCCATTGTCTCTCCAGGTATGCGTTAGTCCAGCATTCCGCCGCCAGCACAATTCGCACAGAATCCGCCGATACCGCATCCGGGACAAAGGACGGCTCCGCAACTGGCGCATTTCCCGGCTTCGTCTTCCTTGACATCCACGCCGCACATTTCACACTGCGTGCTGTTCTCTTTACTCACCGATTTTCACTCAAGGCATACTGCAAATTGTCTGCACTCCCGCCTTTGCCAAATGGTCCGTGCCCCGCAATGCGCATGTTAATGAGATGTCCGCTCAGCAAGGCCCAATCCCTCGGGCATGTCTTCCCTACATTTCACAACGGACAATCCTGGCGCATTCGCGGCTATACCTCTCCTACGATGCGGGAGAACCCGGAACCAGCCTTCCCGCCTCTATGTTGAGTTTCGATCCCTTCAGCATCTCCTTAATGACCTTCTTCAATCTTGCTCGTATGTCATTCCCCGTGCGTTGAAAACCGAACAGCCTGGCAGTCTGAACAATTAGCTCCTCCTCACTAAGGCTAAGTGCTGCTTCAAGAATTGTTGACACTCCAAGCCCTATTTCTTCCGCAGATATGTGGTCAAGCTTTCGCTGAGTGTCTGGGTCTGAAGGGTCTGGACAACGCACTTTTAGAGATGCTTTCTCGTCGCTTGCCCACAGAAAGTTCTTGCGCCTACTTATCGCTTTTTCTTTCACAAGACTGGTGACGGCGTATTCGATAGCGGTCATTATACGGCTACCAACTCTAGAAACACCCCACACGTCTGCAACTCTGCGCGCCGCTATCTCAATATGTACCGGGGTCTCGCTAAGGACGACCTCAAGGAGTACGGAGCGCAAGCTGTGATATGACATCGGGTCGTGTATTTCATAAGCGCAATATCCTCCACTTCTAGGCACACATGGACGATACGTTGTGGCTAACGAACCAATATCAAGCGTCTCTTTCGACTGTGACCGGGACACCCGTTCAATTTCGACGCAGCATTCAGGCAAGGGGCTTGATACTGAGGGCTTCCTCGTGTCATTTGCTTCCGAAAGACTT
The DNA here is from genome assembly GCA_964402555.1 of uncultured Nitrospiraceae bacterium. Lineage (GTDB taxonomy): Bacteria > Hydrogenedentota > Hydrogenedentia > Hydrogenedentales > SLHB01 > CAYOCT01. The sequence continues at coordinate 155,563 of CAYOCT010000005.1, forward strand.
GCTCTGCTTGCTGCCTCAATTGCTGTTCGTAGGCGCTTCAGCTCAGTATCTCTCCTTGATACCCATTCAGGCGACCAGATTCGATGTATCGTCCAACCTAAATTCTCAAGCACCTCTTGCCGGAGACGGTCCCTGTCTCGCGCAGTGTGAGCCGAGTGATACATCGCTCCGTCACATTCGATACCCAGAATGAAACGACCTGGCTTATCTGGGAGGCAAACGCCTATGTCAATTCTGTATTCACTACACCCAACCTGAGGAACTGCATCGTATCCCATTTCACGGATTGCGTAAGCAACACTCTCCTCAAAAGGCGACTCGAAGCCGTCCAATGAGTCAGGATAGTCGAGGACTAACGCTGAATGACCGCGAACCGCATAGTCAAGATACTTGTAGAGTTGTCGAACACCTTCAGCCTGAGTGGCTGACAAATCGATATCGGAGGCCTCTATGGAACTCACAACAACTACTTTGTGCCTTGCTCGCGTAATCGCGACATTCAAACGTTTCTGACCGCCTGGCTTGTTCAGCGGACCAAAATTCATTGACATCTTGCCTTGCAGGTCCCTTCCATAGCCCACGCTTAGAATGATTACATCTCGTTCATCACCTTGAACAGTTTCAAGGTTCTTAACAAAGAAACCGTCAAGCAGGTCCGTCTTAATAAGCGACTGTAACTCTGGATGCCTCTTGAGCATCAGTTCTAGTTGGTTTTCAATTGCCTCCGATTGGGCTTTACTGAAGGCAACAATCCCAATTGACCGCTCAGGTGCCTCTTTCAACATTGAAAGAAACACTTCGATAACCTTCTCCGCCTCTTTTGGATTATCTCGCCTGCCCCCTCTGTCATATACTCCCTCTGGCACATGGACAAATTCGACGCCAAATCCCTGGTCCTGTATATGGGGCGAAGGAAACGTGACAAGCTTGTTTGTATAGAACTGCGAGTTGGAGAAAGCAATCAAATCCTCATGTTGACTCCGATAATGCCACCGGAGGTAAAGCTCGTTCAGTCCTGTTGACGCACATAGGTCTAGCAAGCTTTCGTATTCGTCGGGAGTGCCATTCTCAGTATCATCGTCGTAGTAGTCTTCCGACATCTCGAAATCAAAGAATGCCGTTGGTGGCAACTGCTTGCTATCTCCACACACCACAAGCTGTTTTCCCCTGTATATTGCTGCGATTCCTTCGTGAGGTCGGACTTGCGAGGCCTCGTCGAAAACGACGACATCAAACTGAATGGCTTCTGGGTCAAGATACTGACTTACCGAAAGGGGGCTCATTAGCAAGCATGGCTTAATCTTGAAAAGGAGGTTAGGAATCCCGGCCAGGAGAGAACGAATCGGTAAGTGTCGTCGCTTCTTATTTGCTTCTCTCATCAATAGGGCAGTCTCACCCGATACAAACCCTGACGGCTTTCGAGCTTCTGCCTCCGCGATGACTCTTGCGTGTCCAAAGTCGCGCAGTGAGGAATCCGTCTCTCGAAATCTCCTGATAGTACCTTCGTGTCTATCTCCTCTAAACATCTCCAAAATAGGGTCCTGCGAATAGACCCAATCCAACCAGAGAACATAAAGAGACCGCCGAGCGATATCAGGGAGTAGTTCAGCACAAAGCTCAGGCTGCTCCTGTGCCTGGGCGAACAAAGACTCTAAGCCCTGCAAAGCGAACTCTTGAGAGAGGCGTCGGTAGTCAATCCAATCACGAAGGTCATCCAAACGGGCTTCCATCTGATAAAGGAGGTGCTCAATGTCTTGAAGGTCGCACTTGAGAACAGGAGTATCTCTTATGGCAAGGTCACTCTCATCGTCTTCGTCACTCTTTCGGCGACCAAAAACGGGCAGACCGTTTTCAGAATCAAAGTTCGTTGCAAGAGTGTCCAGAACCTGAAGCAGCTGAGCCGTTCTTGCCCGCAACTCATCTCCGTCAGGTGCAAATTGTCCCCCGGACACTGCAATGTGTTTGACGGCGGGAAGTAAGCACACATCCTGTGCTGTCTTCCGGAGCCTTCCCGTCCAGCTTAACGCCGCATCGAGTTCGGTCCATACGGTCCGGACTCCTCTCCACCGTTGAGATATTGCCTGCTTCAGGGATGCTCCCTTTTCATGCACCTGTTTTTCCAATTCTGAAAGCAGGTCCAGTGTCCCGAAGTCAGCGTATAGGGTACCAATTGCATAGATGGATTCACTCTTGCGACGTTGTTCCACCTCTGCTAGCGCAACGTGCAGCACATGCAAGTTCGCAACGAGCCGTGTGGCCCACTCACTGAGTTCATTAAAGGGAGTGTCTTCCAGCGAACGACGCGAACCAGGCAAGTCCTCCAAGTCCAGGATGTGCTTCACATTGGCGTATAAGGTCCTCCAGGCGTCCAGGGTGCTCCCAATGCGGTCGGCAAGCTCCTGTACTCTGATGGGGAGGACCGAACCGTAGGTGGCAACGGAGGCCACACTCGGACTCACTTCTGGCCCGACTAAGCTCAGCAACTGCTGGGCGAAAGTCATCGCTTTGGACATCGACTCAAAGTCTGTCGTGTCTCCCTGAAACCACGTTCCCAGAAGCTCCGAACATTCCTCTTTCATCGACGAGAGCTTACGTTCTAATGCCTGGATGTCCCTACGCGCTCGAAGGGAGTCAATGGAAGCGATTGTCGAAGGGGCAGCTCCGCCTTTAGACTCGGACCATGAGGCGTGAGCTGTATACTCTTCCTCCCCTATCTCTTTCGGGGGAAAGATATCGGTATCATCCTGTCTTTGTTCAAGACTATGCAGCAAACTGAGATCGTCCAGGGCAATGTACAGAGCACTCATTGCTGGAACTGAACTGGACCTGCTCGTCTTCTCAACTTCTGTCAAAACCATATCCAACCGCTGTAGACTTAGCGCAAGCTGCTTTCCCCATTGAAGGACCTCAAGTAAACTGGTATCTTCTAGCAAGCGATGCGAAGATGGCAAGGTGTCACAGTTGAGAATTCGTGTCGCACTGGCGTATGACGATTCCCAGATTTTAAGGGTGGCGACAATGCGGTCGGCAAGCTCCTGTACTCTGATGGGGAGGACCGAACCGTAGGTGGCAACGGAGGCCACACTCGGACTCACTTCTGGCCCGACTAAGCTCAGCAACTGCTGGGCGAAAGTCATCGCTTTGGACATCGACTCAAAGTCTGTCGTGTCTCCCTGAAACCACGTTCCCAGAAGCTCCGAACATTCCTCTTTCATCGACGAGAGCTTACGTTCTAATGCCTGGATGTCACTACCCGCTCGAAGGGAGTCAATGGGGCCGAAGTTCTTGCACTTAGGTCTACGGAGTTGTTTCACAGTCTTGTTGACTATGCGATATTTCCGATGCAGCCATGAGAATCTCTTCCCATGCAGGCTTTCAAAGCTATGCAAAAGTAATCCACAATCCAGCGACAAGATACCCTCATCACAATTCTCAAAAAGGGCCGACTTGAGTTCGGAGACTTGCAACTGGATGGCTTTCAGATTCTTCGCAAGAGCACGGGCTTTTGCGAGATTCTCACCCTCAAACCACGCAGGATGCGCCTTCTCCTCTGAGTTGCAGAGATTGACTACATTGACAAGCCGTCGGACGTGAGTCAGGTTTCCTTCCAACGGAACGCCTAGATGCTCCGCCAGTTCCGCTCCGTCCCTTTCCCACAACTCGACCCATCTTGTCAGGTCTTGCGCCCATTTGATGAGGGCCTTTCTATGCGGCACCAGGTAACGGTTAGTTGTGACATCGTTCCCTATGAGGGCTGAGGTGTCGGCGACTGCCGCGCGAATTTCTTCTCTTAGGTCTGGATTCAAAGAGAGGAAGGATTCGTGGTAATCCTTAAGAATATCCCCAACTATCTTCGCACAAAGGGCCGACTTGAGTTCGGAGACTTGCGACTGGATGGCTTTCAGGTTCTTCGCAAGAGCACGGGCTTTTGCAAGATTCTCACCCTCAAACCACGCAGGATGCGCCTTCTCCTCTGAGTTGCAGAGGTCTACAATATCATGAAGCCTACGTACTCTGGTGACATTGTCTTCCCACGCAACGCCCAGATACTCTGCAAGTTCAAGGCTATCCCTTTTCCACAACTCAACCTGGCTCGCCAAGTACTGTATGCATTCTAAGAGACTAGCTCGATTTTGAACAACGGAGGCCCTTGCCGCGATATCCTTCCCAGTCAGTAACGAAAGCTCAGATTCTGCCCTCTGAATTCTCTCTCTCACGCCCGGGGTCAGAGACAGAAACGATTCATGATAGCTCTCCAAAATGCCCGTAAGGACTTCATCGTATGATGCAGCTATCTCAGAACAGCATTTTGCGTCGCGCCTCAATGATTCTAAGTCTATCGATGACAACCACTCCTCTTCTATACCCGGAGATGTTGCGAGAAGCCCGGTTAGTTCCTGAAGCCAAAAAACATCGGTCAAAGTTGTAGGTCTAGCTGTCCCGACAATGCCCGCCAGCTTATCTGCCGAAGTCTGCACCGAACGGGTGCACTCAATACAACTCGCGAGCATATTTGCCATCTGGGAACGGATGTGTGGGTTATAAGATGAGATACTACAACCGACCCAGGGAAACTGCTCCCATTCCGTAATAATGTGCCATAGCTCGCCAAGATGACCCGCTAGCGACGCGGCGGTTTCAACAGAATCAAGCGTTAGACCACCTGGCTCCCGCAATTTCAGAGGCAGAAACGGAATATCGTGAAGACCGGACAGGACCCCGAGCACTTGATAAACGCTCTTGCCCATCGGTTTTCGAACGAGATGAAGAGCTAGGACATATTCATTCAATGTTCCTCTCTGTTCCTGCAAGAGTCTAAAATCACGCTCTGCAGGAACTGCACTACACAGCTGTGACTCTTTGAAGCAACGTTCTAGTTCCGTCACTACATCACGTTTGTTGGCTTTGTGACTGTGTAACACCAGACAGTAATGGTCTAGTTTCGCAATCGTCAGACGCTTGAGGACGACTTCGAGTGCGGCCATCTTCTCACTTACGAAAAGAACTTTGCGACCGGCAGCTATTGACTCAGCAATTACGTTTGCTATTGTTTGGCTCTTTCCCGTGCCTGGTGGTCCCTGAATAACAAGGTCAATGCCTTTCTTTGCTGCCTCAATACAGCACAGTTGACTGCTGTCAGCATCTAGAATCAGGTGCGAGTTTTGTGGAAGGACTGTCCTGTCAAGTTCCCCAGATTCCGGTAGTGTGGTTGCTGTGGGGGAGTCATAGGTTCCTTCTTCAGCAAGCGCTTGCGTTATAGAATGACCACCAACAAGGGTGGAATGCTTGTTCAAGTCTTGATAGATGACAAGCTTGTGGTACGATAGTGTGCATAGCCAGCATGCGTCCTTGACCTTCCATTTTTTGCCCTTTACTTTGTTGTGGAAGTCCATAAGATAAGTCTGTAATGTCGTTTCGTCCCAATCTTCAGGATCTGGTGGAATTGCAAGATGAAAATCGTTCCAAAGCTTGACTCGTATTGCAGGGTTAACGGTGATGTCGTCATCAGCTAGCGAGAGTCGAAAGGGCGAGAGAAGAGAATCTAGTCGCTCCAGTCTGACAGGGACTAGGACCAGAGGAGACAGAATGGTGTTGGCGTCGTCTCTGTCTTGCCATTCTAGCATCCCAAAGGTTAGGTGAAGAGTGGTAATGCCCCGCTCCTCATAGTCGGTTCGCGATTTTCTGTAGAGGCTACGCAACACGGTATTAAGTGTAGTACTCTTAGGGCGACGTTGAGAGCTTTCTTCGGCGGCTGACCCTTGGAGGCGACACACAAGTTCGTGTGCCTTTCTGGGATGCCTCTTTGTAAATTCCCTTGGCGGCGCATCAGAAGGAATATCCAATTGGTCACTCTCGTCTGAGTCCGTGTCGAGCAGGAGGAACTGCCAATCCTTTTCACTCACTACGAGCCTTGTGAAGACTGCATCCACGGATGGCTGTAGGACCTCAAGGGCACTTAGTCTCCCCGGCCGGAAGAAAAGCAGGCGATTGCGGGAAGTAAGGTCTATAAGTTTAGCTTTCCAGTCTTCAACAATTGATTCAACACTGGGCATGGTTCACTTTATCCCCCTGAAGAGACTGACGCCGCATCTCTACTGTGCTCAACTTCTTCGGGCATGAGAGGCCGGCCAACCAGTAGTTCAAGATTCTTTATCCTCATTGTCTTCCGGGTCCGAGACTTCGATATCCATACTAGAAGCTATCCCAAAACCTATTACTTGACATAGGTGTAATATTGTGATATAATATAGTTATGTTAACCCTGACCGATATTCAACTCCATTGGCTGGCGGCGCGAATTCCGGATCCGCCGCGCAGCCCCTTTGGCGGACGGCCTCCGGTCGACAAGCACAAGGCCATCCAGGGCATCTTTTGGATTCTCGACAACGGAGCCAAATGGAAAGATCTTCCGGCCGAATTCGGCTCGAAGAGTTCGGTCCATCGTTGGTTTCAACGCTGGGTTCGCGATGGGGTCTTTGAGGCCATCATGCGCGACGCCGGGCGTCTGGTCGAGGAGCGCGGAGCCTACAAACTTTACGAGTGCTTCATCGATGGGACCTTCAGCAAAGCCCGAGGAGGGGGCGATGGAATTGGCTGTACGCGCGTCGGAAAAGGTGTAAAAATAATGGTTTTGGTCGATGCGAAGGGCCTGCCTGTAGCGGTCGACACCATGTCTGCTGCGCCGCATGAATGCACCTTGGTTCAAGGCCTCTTTGATTTCATGCTTACCCGAGAAGCTCCCGAGCGAATCATCGGCGACAAGGCCTACGACAGCGATGGCCTGGACCAAGCCATGGCGGAAAGAGGCATCGAAATGATCTCCCCGCACCGCGCCGGGCGCAAGGTCAAAAACGTCACCCAAGACGGACGCCCCTTGCGACGCTACGGCCGGCGTTGGACGGTCGAACGGACCATTGGATGGTTTCAGAACTTCCGACGGCTCTGTATCCGCTGGGAAAAATCTACGGTGCTCTTTCAAGGATTGCTTCACTTCACATGTGCTCTCTTGCTGATAAAACAGGTTTTGGGATAGCTTCTAAGCAGTTTCAAGGGTTCGCCGCTCCGGTCATCACCATGAACTGGTCTACCCGTCTGAACATCACTTCGCGGAAAAGTTCGCCGAAGCGAGGGTCGGCCTGGATTCTGTTGTATATGGCGGTGTTCGAGTCAATCATGTCTTCCAGGATTTCGCTGAAGTAGTCGCTAAATGCCAGCAACCGGGTTTCACGAGACGGGTTGATACTAGAGTCGAGGGCATGGCGGAGCCCCTCTGAGTCCGTCAACCGGCGTTCCATGTCCCTGGCGAAGTGCTGGACCTTATCTTCATCGGTGAAGTCGGTTCCGTAGTTCTCGTTGATGTACTCCACAATCTCGGACAGGGGAATCTTCTCGTCTTCCTCAGTACCGCCAGTGCCAAGGTCCTTTATCGGCTCAAGCTCGCCGTCCTCATTCAGGAGCCGGATTTCGCCCGTGGACGTCTCCTGAATCCGGTAGCTCTCCATGTTTATCTTGTCGGTAACGTCAACCGGAAGTCGCTCAACGACGGTAGGAAGGAGTGCCCGGAGAATTCGCAAGAACTGGTACGTCTTCTCCAGTTCGGGGTCTTTGAATCGAATGACATGCGACAGGAACGAATAGAGTCGTACGAAGGTCGTGACTGCCTTACGGAACTCTTCCCGCTCATCCTTCTCTCGTTCTTTGAATCGTTCGACAACCGGGTCAAGTATCGGGCGAAGCTTCTCCTGAGAGCCTTTCTTGGAGAAGTAGACCTTTGCAAACGCCTCCACGTCCTGGCGTTGGTAAATCAGGAACTCTTCAGCCGTCCGCTTGATGTCATAGAGCTTGTTCGGGTCCGTAGGCTCCGTCAACAGAGTGGCTTCGTAGTAGGGCTGAAACGCCTCCTGAATGTCTTCCGCCTCATTGGCGAAGTCCAGAACCATGGTGTCCTCTTTGTCAGGAGGATGGATTCGATTGAGGCGGCTGAGGGTTTGAACGGCATTGACGCCGCTCAGAATCTTGTCCACGTACATCGTGTGAAGCAACGGTTGGTCAAAGCCGGTCTGGAACTTCTCCGCGACGATGAGAAAACGGTTTCCCGATTGCTTGAAGGCTTCCGCAGTCTGGCTATCCGAGAAACCGTTCATCCCGGCTTCCGTGTACTCCAAACCCGTCTCCGGGTCTTTCACCGTTCCCGAGAACGCCACCAAAGCCTTCCACGGCAGCCTCAGAGTCTTGGACACACGGTCAAACATCTGCTTGTACCTTACGGCATGAAGTCGCGACCTCGTAACCACCATGGCCTTAGCCTGTTTCCCGATGCGGTTCTTCACCTGTGTCTCGAAATGTTCCACTATGATTTCCGTCTTGGTACGAATAGCATGTTCATGGAGGTCGGCATAGGAGCGCAGCAGGGCAATGGCCTTCTTTCGGGGATAATCCGGGTCATCCTCAATCCGCTTGTTTAGGCCAAAATAGACTTTGAACGTGGTGTAGTTCTTTAGCACGTCCAGGATGAATCTTTCCTCTATAGCCTGCCGCATGGGATACAGGCTGAACGACCGGAAGGAACCATCGGACTGAGGCGTTCCGAAGAGTTCCAGGGTCTTGCCCTTGGGAGTGGCCGTGAACGCAAAGAAGCTGACGTTCGGCAACCGCCCGGTGTTCTTCATCAACGCCTCAATCCGGGCATTGATTTCGTCCTCGTCATCTGACGCCGGTCCTTCGTCTTCCTTACTGGCCTCTTCCAGAGAAGGTGCCGCCAGAGTTCGCTTCAGGCTCCGGGTTGTCTCACCCGTTTGTGAGGAATGGGCCTCGTCAATCAGAACGGCGAAAGTTTTGCTCTTGACCGCCGTGAGTTTCTCCGCAACAAACGGGAAGGTCTGGAGTGTGGTGACGATGATGTCTTTGCCGGCCTCTAGTGCTTCCGCAAGGCGTGACGATTTCTGTTTGTCGATTGCGCTGACCAGTCCTCGTGTCTGCTCGAAGCTCTTGACCGTCTGCCGCAATTGCTGGTCCAACACCCGGCGGTCGGTAATGACGATGATGGTATCGAAGACTCGTTTGTCTTTCTCGTCATGCAACCCGGCCAACTGATGAGCGAGCCACGCAATCGTGTTGCTCTTGCCGCTACCGGCGCTGTGTTCAACCAAGTAGCTCTGTCCCGGCCCAAGTTCACGGGCGTCAGCCACAAGGTTCCGCACCAAGTCCAACTGGTGATACCGGGGAAAGATGAGTTTCTTCTTGCCCGTAGGCCGTCCGTTCTCATCCAGAACGTCAACCCGGCGGAGAAAATGATTGATGATGTCCAGAACGCTGTCCGGCTGCCAAATGCTTTCCCACAGATACGCCGTACGAAACCCATTGGGATTCGGCGGATTCCCGGCTCCGTTCTCGTGTCCGCGATTGAACGGAAGAAACTCCGTGCTCGTCCCTTGCAGATGTGTCGTCATGAATACGAGGTCCGTATCCACAGCGAAATGGGCGAGACACCGCCCGAATTTCAGCAACGGCTCCTTGGGGTCTCGGTCCTTCTTGTATTGCCACACGGCGTTCTCAACGTTCTGGCCCTTGACGGGATTCTTCAACTCAGCCGTGAACACAGGAAGACCGTTCAGGAACAAGACAACGTCAATGCTGTTTTCGTTCTTGAGGCTGTAATGGACCTGCCGGATGATGCTCAGGACGTTGGACCGGTAGAGCCGCCGATGTTCCTCGTTCAAGGCGGTTTCAGGCTTGAAGTAGGCCAGATGAAAATAACAACCGAGGTCCGTTACGCCTTTCCGCAAGACATCCAGAGTCCCACGGCGTTCAATCTCGCTTACGAGTCGCTTGAGGAATCGTTCTTTGACGTGAACGCCGTGCTGCTGCTTGAGCTTCTCCCAGGTTTCCGCTTGCGACGCCCGGATGAAATCGAAAAGGATTTCGGCATCGAGGCATGATGTTCGGTCGTAATCCTCTTGCTTTCGGGAACGGTATTGCGTGAAATCCCCAGAACCGTATTCCGACCTTCCCTCAGCGGCAGAATCTGGACGCACGGGCTTTGGCGAAACCGACTGGCCTGTCAGGAATCGCTCGATAACGCTCTCAAAGTCCTGTTCCGATGTATCCATCATTCCCCCGAACCTGATGTTCTCGTCCAGTTCAGGTCCTGTCCGCTTGTCCCTGCATTATGTCGTTCCTGGAAGCTTGCCAAGTACGAAACGTGCTCGTTCCCGCCGTAGCATCTCGTATGGCGTCATGCACTTTATCATCAGGCCGATGCAAGCGTCAGGAATCTTGATTTTTCGTTTTGAAGCCGACGGCACCTCATGCGTTACAACGGTGTGTCCGTCCGCAAGAGCGTGCGCCACAAGATAGTAGTCGGAAACTTGTAAGAAGGTCCCCACGGCAGACGGTTCGTACTGTTGTCCGTTCGCCCACGTGCTTACTTGGGCCAATGACGGGAAGACGGAAGCTCCGGGCCGAATGAAGAAGTCCTGGCCTCTGGCCTCAGCCCATTCCGACAGTTCGTCTTCAACCGCCATGATATCGTCCCCCACTTTCTCAATGCTGTAAACATGTTCGGTGGCGTTCTTTTCGATGAGCCAATCCCAGAATGCCGGGCAGAAATCAAAGCCGTAGTGCAGGTTCTTCGCCCGGATGAATACGTCAGCATCAAGAAGATAGGCCATCACATAATCACTCCGAGGCTGTGTCCGAAATCGTTGAAGGTTGACATCTTCTTGACACCGAGCAGCCGGAATGCTTCCGTGAAGGAATTTCGTCCTTCAAGCGTGCTCATGATGATGGCACGAGCGAACCGTTTTCCCAATCGAACACTCTGCGTCAGATAGAAATCGCCGCCACTTCCTCGAGGAGTAGCCTGAAGCCGCTGCAACTCATCGTTGTATGCCTGCCAAAATCGGTCGCGGGACAGGAAACCGGCATCGTGAATCCGGCGAAGAACAACCAGTGTGCTCACCTTGAACAGCCGGGCTAACCGGGCCATTTCATCGCTGAGAGGGACTCTCTGCTTGAACTCGTCTTTCACCCGCTGGAGGGGGGCAAGCAACTCCGCCGCGACACGGTTGCACCAACTCTCGACTTGATGGTCTGGAACGGCATAAGGTCCCGCATCGGAAAGGGCGGACTGTCCAAGCCAGATATGGGCCAGTTCATGGGCAAGCGTGAACATCTGGGCCGCCTTCGTATCGGCGCCATTGATGAACACGAGCGGGGCCAGTTCATCCGACAAGGCAAATCCCCGGAACTCCCGTGGGTCCAGCTTGCGGCGATTGTTGCTTCCGACAACGCTAGTCACCATCACCAGCACACCGAACTCGTCAACCTGTTCGATGAATCGCCGCAGTGCTTCCGTCCACGTCGGGGTAGTCCGGCGTTCTTCGATATCGAACCCAAAGGCGTGACGCATGTTTGCCGCCGTTCTCACGATATCGTTGGTTGTCTGGACGGAACCCACGAAAGACAAAGAAGGCGCACCCATGGAACGGGCAAAGTCCCTATACCACTCCTGCCGTTGCTGGCAGGCATAGAGGGTGTCGAGAAGGTCAGGACTGGGGCGTCCGATACGCTCATCGCGAACAGTGCGGAAGTCGGGAATCGGAATCCTCTCCACGGGTGGCTCGGACAAGAACAGATAGCCGACCGGCGTGTGTGTGGCCCTGGCAAAGTCCTCAAGTTGTTTGAGCGTAGGGCTTGCCTCCCCGGTTTCCCAAAGACTCAGTTTCGGAAAACGGGCGGAGAGACTGGCCTCGTCTTTTCCAGACCGTTCGCAAGCCCAGCGCAATAGGTCTGGCGAAACGGATACCGTGTTCATCGCTGTTCCTTTCTGTCATGAACCTGCATATCGCTGAGCAGACGACTCATTTCGCGACGAATTCCTTTGTTTTGTCAAGTGGTATCTGATGCATCAAAAAGTCCACTCCTGCTTATCATCTTTTTGAATATGCGGCTCGTTGCTTACAACTGATGATGCCTGCATTTTAGCCTTGCGTTTGTCCCATGTTTCAAGAACGAACAATACAACCGTATGAGCCGCATGAATTGCCAAGCGAGCGTGCCTCGGCTCCACTCGATAGCTTTTCTTTCCGGCGCCATGCGCCGTACTGGCGTGAGTCCTAAGCGCACCAACCCCATCCACAACGCTGATAAGGCCTGTCAATATCTTCTGAAGATCCTGGTCTTCAATCAGCGAAGGGTCGAGTGCCAAATCCTTGCGGACAACTGTCCAGACCGGCTGCAAGTCCTGTTTCTTGGGCATATCAAGGCCTTCTTCCTCAATATAGACCTTGCAGATTGATTCAAGAATATTACACGCGGCTGACAGACTATCCTTGGGAGAGGACTCAACGGTCCTTAGCGCACGTTCGAATTCTTCATTCAAACTCGGGATGTTGCGTTTCCGAATGCACTCTTCCAGGCTGTGTGAGGGGGTGGCGACTGAACCGCTGATGATTCCACCCGTGCTGTATTGGAGTTTCGCCCTTTGAAGCTCACGCAGCAGGTGCTGTCTTTCTTCTGAACGAGCAACCGCCCACGTTTCCGTCTTCCCTTCGAGATTCTCGTCCATATAGCCTTCGATTAGGCGTCCAAGAACCTCCAGAGGCTCAACACTTGTGTCTTTATTGACACGCCGCAACCATTCCAGTGCCTTAGCTTGTTTGCTTCCGCCGGGGGGATCGCCGGGAGCTCCTGCATACATGAAGAGGCTGTCCATCGTTGCGTGCGTTTCCCTGGTCGAAACCATCTCCGCGACTAATGCAAGGACTGGCGCTGGAATCGTCTGCATCATGCCATAGTCTCCGTCGAAACATTCCGGACATCAATCTGTCCCGTTACAGCGGCGGAAATCAGGGCGATGCGGTATTCCTGAAGCTTTGTGATTACTGTTTGGTTCTTTGCTATCAAGCTGTTGACTTTTGCCGTCTCTCGGTCGAGTAACGCGACAATGATTTCTTGATCTTGAATCGGTGGAACGATGAACGGAGTTGCCCGGAGTTTTTCTCTGGACAACTCAATTTGGTTCGTAGAGCCTGACACCAGGGCAGCATAAACATACCCTTGATAAAGAGGAGTTTGGAGCAAGTAGAAACAAAAGTGGCTCCTCACAAGAATTTGTGCACAAGTTTAGGCTCCGGGAGATTGCCGAGGC